>DASVBY010000067.1:0-34321 GCA_036381895.1 Burkholderiales bacterium
GCCATAGCGGCGGATGAGCTCAGGCGTCGCCCCGTGGCGCTCGATGAGCGCGTTGATCCGGTAGGCGAGGACCCCGAGGAAGACCGGCAGGACGAGCCCGCCGATCAGGAGGATCAGGAGGAGGTGGCGGTGGGGGAGGGAGCTGCTTCTGCCGCTTCCCGTTCCGCTTGGCACGAGGATGACGTTCATCCGGTTCTCGTCAAAGGTGCTCTCGCTCGCTCGCCGCCGGACACCCGCGACCGCCCGACAACGGGCGCGACAACATCAGGTCGCCGGAAGCGTCCTGATGAAGGCAATCGGCGCTTCTTCGTTGTCGTGGTAGGTAATGATCTCCCAGGCGTCGCGCGTGGCGACCAGCCGGCGCAGCAGCTGATTGTTCAACGAATGACCCGACTTGTAGGCGCTGAAGGCGCCGATCAGCGGATGTCCGAGCAGGTACAGATCCCCGATCGCATCCAGCACCTTGTGTTTGACGAATTCGTCCTCGTAGCGCAGCCCGTCTTCGTTCAGGACGCGGTAGTCATCGAGCACGATGGCGTTGTCGACGCCACCGCCCCGTGCGAGGCCCGACTGCCGCAGCGACTCGAGATCGGCCATGAAGCCGAACGTGCGCGCGCGGCTGACCTCCTTCACGAAGGAGGTCGTGGAGAAGTCGACGCAGGCGTGCTGCGTGGAATTGCGAAACGTCGGATGATTGAAGTCGATCGCGAACGAGACCTTGAAGCCTTCGAACGGCTCGAACGCCACCCATTTGTCGCCGTCGGTGAGCTTGATCGGCCGCTTGATGCGGATGAAGCGCTTCGGCGCGCTCTGCTCGACGATGCCGGCCGACTGGATCAGGAACACGAACGGCCCGGCACTGCCGTCCATGATCGGCACTTCGGGCGCGGTGAGATCGACGTACGCATTGTCGATGCCCATACCGGCGAAGGCCGACATGAGATGCTCGACGGTCGAGACGCGTACCCCCTGCCACTCGAGCGTGGTCGAGAGGCGCGTGTCGGAAACGTTCTCGGGGCAGGCCCGGATCTCTACCGGTTCCTTGAGATCGATGCGGCGGAAGACGATTCCGGTGTCCGCGGCGGCGGGACGCAGTGTCAGATAGACTTTTTCCCCGGTGTGCAAGCCTACGCCGGTCGCGCGAATGACGTTCTTGAGCGTGCGTTGCTTGATCATCAATCCATTCTTGTATTATTCGAGCGACAGGCGTTTGGAAAACGCAACGTTCCCGCGGCGTTGCTCGCGGGCACCATGACCCGCTGGCTGCAAGACGGGTGCGAGGCAGCCCAACCTTATCGAAAAACAACGGTTTCGAACCAATTTAAGGACAAATAGTTCACCCTGTCCAGTCGCTTTTCGTGGGTATTTCCCCTAGCGCAGGGTCGCCGCCGATGAGCGGGCGCGATCCGCACCTCAGTCCGCCTGCTTCCGAAGGAAGGCCGGAATATCCAGGTGCTCCAGGCCGCCCGCCGCCACCCGCTCGCCGCCCCGGTCGATGCGCCGGTGTCGGATTACCGTCGGGGTGTCCAGCGCCTCGTAGTCGGCGGCCCCGGTGGTTCCGGTCTTGATGAGCTTGTAGGGCTGCTTGCGCTTTTCCTGGCCGAGGCCGGTCGCGACCACCGTAACCCGCAGCTCGTCCGTCAGATTCGGGTCGATCACCGTCCCGATGACCACCGTCGCGTCTTCCGCCGCGTACTCCTTGATGGTATTGCCGACCTCCTCGAACTCCCCGATCGACATGCTGAGACCCGCCGTGATGTTCACGAGCAGGCCCCGGGCGCCCGAGATGTTGATGTCCTCGAGCAGCGGGCTCGAGATCGCGGCCATGGCCGCCTCCTGGGCCCGACCCTCGCCGGTCGCCGACGCCGAACCCATCATCGCCATGCCCATTTCGGACATGACCGTGCGCACGTCGGCGAAGTCGACGTTGATCAGGCCCGGACGGGTGATGAGCTCGGCGATCCCCTGAACCGCGTTCTGCAGCACCTGGTTGGCCTTGCTGAACGCCTCGAGCATCGTCGCCCCCTTGCCGAGCACGGTGAGGAGCTTCTCGTTCGGGATGGTGATGATCGAATCGACGTACTCCGACAGTTCCCGGATGCCCTGCTCCGCCACCGCCATGCGCTTCTTGAGCTCGAACGGAAACGGCTTGGTGACGACTGCGACCGTGAGCACGCCCATGTCCTTCGCCACCTGCGCCACGACGGGCGCCGCGCCCGTGCCGGTGCCGCCGCCCATGCCGGCGGTGATGAAGATCATGTCGGAGCCCGCCAGCACTTCGGCGATGCGCTCGCGGTCCTCGATCGCCGCCTGGCGCCCGACCGTCGGATCGGCGCCGCAGCCGAGGCCTTTGGTCAGGTTCGCGCCGATCTGCAGCACGGTCTTCGCCTGCGAACGCTTCAGCGCCTGGGCATCGGTGTTCGCGGCAATGAACTCGACCCCCTCGATGTCGGCGTTCACCATGTGATCGATGGCGTTGCAGCCGCCGCCGCCGACGCCGATGACTTTTATTACCGCCTGTTGCCCGTAGGTATCCATTAACTCGAACATTGCAGCGCCTCCAGTGTGGTTGTTAATCGTTGAACGCCTCAGAAGTTCCCCTCGAACCAGCCGCGCATCCTGGTGAGCAGCGCTTTCGCCCCGCCGGTCGCGGCACGCGGGGCGTATCCCTTGCCCTGCCGGGCGCGGGCGCCGTAGAGCACGAGCCCGACGCCGGTCGCGAAGATCGGGTTCTGCACTACACCCTTGAGCCCCCCGACGTACTGCGGCACCCCGAGCCGCACCGGCATGTGGAACACCTCCTCCGCGAGATCGACCATGCCCTCCATCTTGCTCGAACCGCCCGTGATGACGATGCCCGAGCCGAGCACGTCCTCGAAGCCGCTGCGGCGCAGCTCCGCCTGCACCAGCCCGTACAGTTCCTCGATCCGCGGTTCGATCACCTCGGCCAGCATCTGGCGCGAGAGCTTGCGCGGCGCGCGGTCGCCGACGCTCGGCACCTCGATGGTTTCGTCGCGGGCGGCGAGCTGCGTGAGCGCGCAGCCGTACTTCTGCTTGAGGTCCTCGGCGTGCTGCGTCGGCGTGCGCAGCGCGATCGCGATGTCGTTCGTGACCTGATCGCCCGCGATCGGAATCACGGCGGTATGGCGGATGGCGCCTTCGGTGTACACCGAGATGTCCGTCGTACCCCCGCCGATGTCGATCAGACACACGCCGAGCTCCTTCTCGTCCTCGGTCAGGGTGGAGAGGCTCGAGCCGAGCTGCTCGAGGATGATGTCGTCGACCTCGAGGCCGCAGCGGCGCACGCACTTCACGATGTTCTGCGCGGCGCTCACCGCGCCAGTAACGATGTGCACCTTGGCCTCGAGGCGCACGCCGCTCATGCCGATCGGCTCGCGGATGCCGTCCTGTTTGTCGATGATGAACTCCTGCGGCAGGATGTGCAGGAGCTTCTGATCGGCCGGAATCGCGAGCGCGCGCGCCGCCTCGAGCACGCGCTCGACGTCGCCCGGGCCGACCTCCTTGTCCTTGATGGCGACGATGCCGTGCGAGTTGAAGCTCGCGATGTGCGAGCCGGCGATGCCGGCGTACACCGAATGGATCTCGCAGCCGGCCATGAGCTCGGCCTCCTCCACCGCCCGCTGAATCGACTGCACGGTCGATTCGATGTTGACCACCACGCCCCGGCGCATGCCGCGCGACGGGTGGTGCCCGACGCCGATGATCTCCACGTCGCCGTCCGCACCGATCTCCCCGACGATCGCGAGCACCTTCGACGTGCCGATATCGAGTCCTACCACCAGATTTGCGTCGTCTTTCTTCGCCATTTCAGCCCTCGTTGCCCGGCCTTGTCGTACGCGCGACGCGCGCGTTTCCCCCTCTTTGCCACTCCACCGCGAAGCCGTTCGTGTAACGCAGGTCGACGCGCCGAATCGCCTCGGCCTGCGCCGCCAGCGTCGAGCGGTATGCGCGCGCGAAGCGCTCGAGGCGCGCGCGCGGATCGGCGTCGTCGAGCACGAGCGTCAGGCGGTGGCCGCCGTCCGCCTCGAGCTCGAGCGTCCAGCTGCGCCGCGGGGCGAGCTCGAGCCCGAGGAGCGTGAGTCCCCCGGCCGCGAGCGCCGCGCGAAAATCACGAAAAGCGGCGAGTACTTTCGCGCTGCTGCCGTCCGGACCCGCCAGCCGCGGCAGATCCTCGGCGACGGCGGCGCCCGGTACGCGCGCGACCTCGCCGCTCGCGTTCACCCACGCCTCCTCGCCCCAGCGCGCCACGAGCTGCTGTTCGCTGAAGCGAATCGTGATCTTGTCCGGAAACTGCCGGCGCACCGACGCGCGATGCACCCAGGGAAGGGCCTCCACCCGCTGCTTGATCGCCTCGAGGTCCACCAGCAGGAAGTTCCCGCGCACGTGCTCGAGCACGACGGCCTCGAGCTCCTGCTGCGTCACGTGCTTGAACGGGCCCTCGAAACGCACCTGCTGCACGGGGAAGTTCTCGGCGCGCAGCGCCCAGTCGGCGGCGTAGAACAGCCCGACGACGAGCAGCAGCGCGCCCGCGAGCCGCAGCAGCAGCCAGGCCGGAGCGCGCCCGCTCATTCGCGCGCCCCCGCCGTGCGCAAAATGCGCACGCACAGCTCGTCGAAGTCGATCCCGGCCTGCCGCGCCGCCATCGGCACCAGACTGTGGCCGGTCATGCCCGGGGCCGTGTTCACTTCCAGGAAATAGGGCCGTCCGCTCGGATGCAGGATGACGTCGACCCGCCCCCAGCCGCGGCAGCCGATCACGCGGTAGGCCTGCAGCGCCTGCTGCTGTATCGCACGCTCCTGCTCGGCGGGCAGGCCGCTGGGGCAGAAGTACCGGGTATCGTCGGAGAAGTACTTCGCCTGGTAGTCGTAGAGCTCGACCGCGGGCTCGATGCGGATCAGCGGCAGCGGTTCGTCGTCGAGGATGGACGCGGTGAGCTCCTGCCCCTCGATGAACTCCTCCGCGAGCACCACGGCGTCATGCTTCGCGGCCGCCGCGTACGCGGCCGGGAGCTCGTCCGCCGTGCGCACTTTCGCGAGCCCGATGGTCGAGCCCTCGCTCGCGGGCTTCACGATGAGCGGCAGGCCGAGCGCGCGGGCGACGGCGGCGAAATCGGCGTTCGCGTCGAGCAGCACGTGCCGCGGCGTCGAGATGCCCGTCGCCTGCCAGATGAGCTTGGTGCGCCACTTGTCGAGCGCGAGCGCCGAGGCGAGGACGCCGCTGCCCGTGTACGGCACCCCGAGCACCTCAAGCGCGCCCTGCACCGTGCCGTCCTCGCCGAAGCGCCCGTGCAGCGCGATGAAGGCGCGCGTGTAGCCGAGCCGGCGGATGTCCTCGAGCGGCTGCTCGGCCGGATCGTAGGCGTGCGCGTCGATCCCGCGCCGGCGCAGCGCCGCGAGCACGGCGTTGCCGCTCAGGAGCGAGATCTCGCGCTCCGACGAACGTCCGCCCATGAGCACCGCGACTTTTCCGAAGTCCGTCATATCGCCTCTCTCACCGCGAGTCCCCGGTGTCCGCCGGAGCACGCTGCGCTCATCCGCGGTTCCATGTTCCTTACTCCCCGATCACCCGCACTTCGGTTTCGAGACGCACGCCGAAACGCCGCTCGACCGTGGTACGCACGTGCTCGATCAGTTCCTCGATGTCGGCCGCGGTGGCGTTGCCTGAATTCACGATGAAGTTCGCGTGCAGCTCCGACACGCAGGCGCCCCCGACCGCCGCACCCTTCAGGCCGGCGGCCTCGATGAGACGCGCGGCGTGATCGCCCGGCGGGTTCTTGAACACCGAGCCCGCGTTCGGCAGCTGCGTCGGCTGCGTCGCGCCGCGGCGCGCGAGCAGTGACTTGATGAGCGCACGCGCCTGCGCGTGCTCGTCGCGCGCGAGCTTCAAGTGCGCCGCCACGAACCATTCCGTCGCCGGCGGTTTCACCGAGCGGTAGCCGACCGCGTACTCGGACGCCGGACGCGTGCGGCGCTCGCCGCGCCGATCGAGCGTTTCCACCGCCTCGACCAGGTTCCAGAACTCCCCGCCGAAGGCGCCGGCGTTCATCGCGAGCGCCCCGCCGACGGTTCCCGGAATGCCGGCGAGGAACTCGGCGCCGCCGAGCCCCTGCGTCGCGCAGAAGCGCGCCACCTTGGCGCTCGGCACGCCGGCCTCGGCGCGCACGCGCGCGTCATCGATCAGCGCGATCCGTCTCAGCGCACCGCTCGTGAGGATCACCGTGCCGCGCACGCCGCGGTCGCGCACCAGCAGGTTGCTGCCGAGGCCGACCCAATGGATCGGCTCCTCCGGCGGCAGCGTCCTCAGGAACGCGGCGAGGTCGTCGATGTCGGCCGGCACGTACAGGCGATCGGCCGGGCCGCCGACGCGCCAGCTCGTGTGCCGCGCCATCGGCTCGTTCACGAGCAGCCGGCCGCGCGGCGCGGCGCCGCCCGCGCCATTAGCGCCGGGCGCCGACGTAGGCGTGGTCGGTGGATTGCCGCTATGCACCATCATCCCGCCCTCCGCGACTGCAGCGCCGCCGGCAGCGCGGCCGCGATCTGCCCGATGTTGCCCGCCCCGAGCGTGAGCAGCACGTCGTTCGCGCGCGCCACGGCGGCGAGCTGCGCCGGCAGCTGCTGCACGTCGGCGACGAAGATCGGGTCGATCCGCCCGCGCGCGCGGATGGCGCGCGCAAGCGCACGGCCTTCGGCGCCGCGGATCGGCTTCTCGCCCGCTGGGTACACCTCGGTCAGCAGCAGCACGTCGACTTCGCTCAGCACCGCGCTGAAATCGTCGAGCAGGTCGCGCGTGCGCGTGTAGCGATGCGGCTGAAACGCCACCACGAGCCGCCGCTCGGGCCAGACCGCGCGCGCCGCGGCGATCGTCGCCGCCACCTCGCGCGGATGGTGGCCGTAGTCGTCGACCAGCACCGCATCGCCGCCCTCGAGCGGAATGCGCCCGTTCACCTGGAAGCGCCGGTCGATGCCGGAGAACTCGGCGAGCGCGCGCACGATCGCGGCCGGCGCCACACCCACCTCGCGCGCGACCCCGATCGCCGCGAGCGCGTTCAGCACGTTGTGGCGCCCCGGGTGGTTGAGCGTGATCTCGAGGCCGTCGAGCATCCGGCCGGCGACCCGAAAGCGCATCGTCAGACCGCGCGTCTCGATCTCGAGCGCGCGCAGGTCGGCGTCCGGGTCGGTGCCGTAGGTCAGCACCGGCTTGTGGATCCGCGGCACGAGCTCGCGCACCACCGGATCGTCGATGCAGAGCACCGCGAGCCCGTAGAACGGCAGGTTGTGCAGGAAATCGACGAACGTGCTCTTCAGCCGCTCGAAGTCGCCGCCGTACGTGTCCATGTGGTCGGCGTCGATGTTCGTGACGACGGCGATCAGCGGCTGCAGGTGCAGGAAGGAGGCGTCGCTCTCGTCGGCCTCGGCCACGAGGTACTCGCCCCGTCCGACCCGGGCGTTGGCGCCGGCGCTGTTCAGCTTCCCGCCGATCACGAACGTCGGATCGAGGTTGCCTTCCGCGAGGCAGCTCGCGATCAGGCTCGTAGTCGTCGTCTTGCCGTGCGTGCCCGCCACCGCGATGCCGCGCTGCAGCCGCATGAGCTCGCCGAGCATCTCGGCGCGCGGAATCACCGGGATCTTCGCGGCGCGCGCCGCGGCGACTTCCGGATTGTCGGCACCGATGGCGGAAGACACGACGACGACGTCCGCCCCCGCGACGTAATCCGGCGCGTGACCGATATATATGGTCACGCCGAGCTGACGCAGCCGGTGCGTGTTCGCGCTCTCGCGCGCATCCGAGCCCGCGACCTGATAGCCCTGGTTGTGCAGCACCTCGGCGATACCGCACATGCCCGCACCACCGATGCCGACGAAGTGCACGCGCTTCACGCGACCGCGCATGGCTTTCTCCCGATGTTCCCGCGCTCAGGCATGCATGGCCTCGAGGCAAAGGTTGGCGACCGTTTCGTCGGCGTCGGGCATGCTCGCGGCGCGCGCGGCCTGCGCCATGCGCAGCAGGACGCCGCGGTTCGCGGCGAGCGGCTGCAGCACGTCGGCGAGGCGTTCGGCCGTGAGCTCCGCCTGCGGCAGCAGCACGGCCGCGCCGCGATCCACCAGAAAGCGCGCGTTCGCGGTCTGGTGATCGTCGACCGCCGCCGGGAACGGCACCAGCACCGAGCCCACGCCCGCGGCCGCGAGCTCCGCGACGGTCATCGCGCCCGCGCGGCACACGACGAGATCGGCCCAGGCATACGCCGCCGCCATGTCGTCGATGAACGCCGCGACGCGTGCGGGCAGGGCGCCGTACGCCTGCGCCACTGCCGCCGCGGCATCGCGCCCCGTCTGGTGCCAGACTTCGATCGCCGTTCCGGCCGCGCGCAGCCGCTGTACCGCTTCGGGCACGACGCGGTTGAGCGCAGACGCGCCCTGACTCCCCCCGACGACGAGCAGCCGCAACGCCCCGGCGCGCGCGGCGAAGCGCTCCTCGGGCAGCGGCAGCGCCGCGATCTCCGCCCGCACCGGATTGCCGACGTGCCGCGCGCGGGCGGCGGCCCCGAAGGTCCCCGGAAACCCCGTCAGCACCTCGCGCGCGAAGAGCGCGAGCCAGCGATTGGTCATGCCCGGGATCGCGTTCTGCTCGTGGATCAGCAGCGGCGCCCGCGCGAGCCACGCGACGAGGCCGCCCGGCCCCGCGACGAAGCCGCCGAGCGAGAGCACCGCACGCGGGCGGCGCCGGCGCATCACGGCATAGGCCTGAGCCATGGCGCGCGCGAGCCGCAGGGGCAGGAGCAGCCAGCCGCGCACGCCCTTGCCGCGCACGCCGCGGATCGTGATCCATTCCATCTCGATGCCGAGATTCGCGGCGGGCACGATGCGCGCTTCGAGCCCCTCGCGGGTGCCGAGCCAGGTGACGGGCACTTGCGCCGCGCGCAGCCGGCGCGCGACCGCAAGCCCCGGAAACACGTGCCCGCCGGTGCCGCCGGCCATGATCAGCACGCCCCCGCGCATGTCGCCGGCCGCCGCACTCACGGGCGCCCCCAAACGAAGCCGCGCGACTCGCGGTCGATCAGGAGCAGCAGCCCGACCGCGATCGAGCAGGCGATGATGCTCGAGCCGCCGTAGCTCACGAGCGGCAGCGTCAGCCCTTTGGTCGGCAGCAGCCCCATGTTGACCCCGAGATTGATCATCGCCTGCAGCACGAGCAGCAGTCCGAGCCCCTGGGCCAGCCGCGCGCCGTAGAGCTGTCCGGCGGCCTCGGCCTGGCGCGCAATCGCGAATGCGCGTGCGAGCACGAGGCCGTAGAGCGCGATCACCGCGAGCACGGCGAAGAGCCCGAGCTCTTCGGCGATCACGGCGATCAGGAAATCGGTGTGTGCGGCCGGGAGGTAGGAAAGCTTCTGCACGCTCGCTCCGAGGCCCACGCCGAACCACTCGCCGCGGCCGAACGCGATCAGCGCCTGCACCAGCTGAAAGCCCGAGTTGAACGGGTCCGCCCACGGATCGAGGAAGCTCGCGACGCGGCTCATGCGGTACGGCGCGATCAGGGTGAGCGCCGCCATGCCGCCTGCGCCCGCGGCGACGACGAGCAGGAAATGCCAGAAGCGGATGCCGCCGAGAAACAGCATCCCGAGCACGGTCGCGCAGATCACGACGAGGCCGCCCATGTCCGGCTCCTGCAGCAGCAGCACGCCGATCGCCGCGACCACGATGCCGATCATGAGGATGCCCTGGGTGAAGCGGCGCAGTTCCTCCTGCTTGCGCACGAGGTAGCCGGCGACGTAGACGACGACGAACAGCTTCATGAGCTCCGAGGGCTGCACCGTGAACGCGCCGAGCCGCAGCCAGCGCGAGCTGCCGTTGACGTGCAATCCCAGCCCGGGGATCAGCACGAGCAGCAGCAGCACCAGCCCCGCGAGCAGCAGCGCCGGCCCGGCGCGTTCCCACCAGCGCACGCGCGTGCGCACGACGAGCGCGACGAGCGCCGCGCCGAGCGCGAGATAGGCCGCATGGCGCAGCAGGAAGTAGAGGCTGCTGCCGTGCGCGCGCGTCGCGAGATCGACCGAGGCCGAATGCACCATCACGAGCCCGAGCCCGGCGAGCGCGAGCACGGCGCCGATCAGGCGGTAGTCCCAGGCGGCGCGCGGCCGCCCGGCGGCCCGCGGGAAGCCGGCGGTGAGTGCGCGCTGCCTGACGTTCGCTGCCATAGTCGACGCTATCGCCATCGTTCTAGGGCCGTACCGGCCGCCAAGGGCGCAGCAGACGCCGCGTCTTGAATGAAGACAGTTCTTTCCTTCCTGCGCGTCCTTGGCGGCTCATGACTCATGCTTCCCCCGACAATTCCTGCACCACGGCGCGGAACGTCTCGCCGCGATGCTCGTAGTCGCGGAACATGTCGAAGCTCGCGCAGGCCGGCGAGAGCAGCACGACGTCGCCCGGGCGCGCGAGCGTGCGCGCCGCGACCACCGCTTCGCGCAGGTCGGCCGCGCGCTGCGTCGGAACCGCACCGGCGAGCGCCGCCTCGATGCGCCCGGCGTCGCGCCCGATCAGCACCACCGCGCGCGCGTGCGCGGTGCACGCGGCGCGTAGCGCAGCGAAGTCCTGGCCCTTGCCGTCGCCGCCCGCGATCAAGACGACCGGAGCCTCCATGCCGGAGAGCGCCGCGACCGTGGCGCCCACGTTGGTGCCCTTGGAATCGTTGATGAAGCGCACGCCGCCGATCTCGGCCACGCGCTCGGTGCGGTGCGGCAGCCCGCGGAACGCGCGGATCGCCTCGCGCTGCGCGGCGCGCGGCACGCCGAGCGCGTCGGCGAGCGCCGCCGCGGCGAGCGCGTTCGCGAGGTTGTGCCGCCCGGGCAGCGGTACCTCGGAGGCGCGAAGGAGCGGCTCGTCGCCGCAGACGAGCCAGGTCTCCCCCGCGCGCACGCGCACGCCGTAGTCGGCGCCCGGGCGCGGCCCGCCGAGCGTGAAGCCGCGCACCTCGCGGCCGGGCTGCGCCATGGCCCGGACCGCGGCGTCATCGGCGTTCAGCACCATGACGCCGCTGCCGCGGAAGATGCGCTGCTTCGCGGCGGCGTACTCGGCGAGGTCGCGGTAGCGGTCCATGTGGTCGGGCGTCAGGTTGAGCACGACCGCGGCGCGCGCGTCGAGGCTGCGCGTGGTCTCGAGCTGGAAGCTCGACAGCTCGAGCACGTACACGTCCGGCTCGCGCGAACCGAGGAGCGCGAGCGCCGGCACGCCGATGTTGCCGCCGACGCGCGCGTCGAGCCCGGCGGTCCTGCACATGACGCCGACGAGCGAGGTCACGGTGCTCTTGCCGTTCGAACCGGTGACCGCGATGACGGGGGCCCGCGCCTCGCGCGCGAAGAGCTCCACGTCCCCGACCGCCTCGGCGCCGGCCGCGAGTGCGTTCGCGAGCGCCGGCTCGCGCAGACTTACCCCGGGACTCACGACGAGGAGCTCCGCCGCCGCGAGCCAGTCCGCGGCGAAGCCGCCCGCGTGCACGGGCACGCCGGGGAACTCTGCGCCGAGCGCCGCGACGTTCGGCGGCTCGCGCCGCGAGTCGACCACGCGCACGTCGTAGCCGCGCGCCACGAGATGCCGCACGCACGAGAGGCCCGTGAGCCCGAGGCCCACGACCACCGCACGCTTCCTGGCTGTCGCCGCCATCGTTGCCGCTGTCGCCATCACCCTGAACCGCTGAACGCACCGGGCGCGGAAGCAAAAGAACGAGCAGCCCCGCTCGCCCTTTCCGTGCACCCTCCGCGATTCACGTTCATGTCTATCGAATCTTCAGCATCGCCAGCCCGATCAGCACGAGCATCAGCGAGATGATCCAGAAGCGCACGATCACCCGCGGCTCGGGCCAGCCCTTGAGCTCGAAGTGATGGTGCAGCGGCGCCATGCGGAAAATGCGCTTGCCCGTGAGCTTGAACGACGCCACCTGCAGCATCACCGAGACCGTTTCCATCACGAACAGCCCGCCCATGATGAAGAGCACCACCTCCTGGCGAACCACGACGGCGATGGCACCGAGCGCCGCACCGAGCGCGAGCGCACCGATGTCGCCCATGAACACCATCGCCGGGTAGGTGTTGAACCAGAGAAAGCCGAGCCCCGCGCCGACGATCGCGGCGCAGATCACGAGCACCTCGCCCGCGCCGGAGATGTAGGGAAAGTTGAGATAGCTCGAGAAGTTGGCGTTGCCGATGACGTAGGCAAAGATGCCGAGGCCGCCCGCGACCATGACCGCCGGCACGATCGCGAGCCCGTCGAGGCCGTCGGTGAGGTTGACCGCGTTGCTGCTGCCGACGATCACGCACCAGGCGAGCACGATGAAGAACGGCCCGAGCGGCACCACGATGTTCTTGAACAGCGGCACGAGCAGCTCGGTTTCGGCGGGTGCGCTCGCGGTGGCGTACAGGAACACCGCCGCCGCGAGGCCGCAGACGGTCTGCCAGAAGAACTTCTGGCGCGCGCCGATGCCGCGCGGGTCCTTGTTGACGATCTTCTTGTAGTCGTCGACCCAGCCGATCGCGCCGAAGGCGAGCGTCGTGAGCAGCACCACCCACACGAAGCGGTTGGTGAGATCGGCCCACGCCAGTGTCGCGACGAACACGGCGATCAGGATCAGCGCTCCGCCCATCGTCGGGGTTCCGGCCTTCGCGAGGTGCGTTTGCGGGCCGTTCTGGCGCACGGTCTGCCCCAGCTGCCGGAACACCAGCCGGCGGATGACGAACGGACCGATGCAGAGCGACACGATCAGCGCCGTGAGCACGCCGAGAATCGCGCGCAGCGTCAGGTAGCGGAATACGTTGAAGGCGGAGATCCCGTCCGCGAGGCTGTCGAACAGGTGGTACAGCAATCAGGTGCCTCCCATGCCGGCGGCGGTTGTCATCGGTCGGCAGCGCGCGCGGGTGCCGCCGGCCCCGGCGCCTCTCCCTCGTCGCGGCGGATGATGCCCGCGACGATCCGGTCCATCTGCATGACGCGCGAGCCTTTCACCAGCACGACCATCCCGGCGTGCATGCGCTCGACCAGCGCGTCGATCAGCGCCGCGGGCGTGCGGAAGTGGCGCCCGCCCTCGCCGAAGCTCGCCACCGCGAGCGCGCTCAGCTCGCCGAGCGCGTACAGCCGGTGTATACCGAGATCGCGCGCGAGCTTCCCGGCGCGTACGTGGATATCGGGGCCCGCGTCCCCGAGCTCCGCCATGTCGCCGAGCACCAGCACGCGCTCGCCCGGCGCGCTCTTCAGCACCTCGAGCCCGGCCGTGAGCGAGCCCGGGTTGGCGTTGTAGGTGTCGTCGATGACGCGTGCGCCGCTGAACCCGGGCTTCACCTCGAGGCGGCCCGCGACCGCGCGCAGCTTCTCGAGCCCGGCCGCCACCTGACGCAGGTTGGCGCCGGCGCTCACCGCGACGGCCGCGGCGGCGAGCGCGTTCATGACGTTGTGCTTCCCGAGCGCCGCAATGCGCATGTCGACCTCCCCCGCAGGCGTCTTCATTCGGATGGCGCTGCCGCGGTCGTCCAGCCGGTAGTCCGCCGTGAAGTCGGCCGGGCGCTCGAGCCCGAAGGTCACGCAGCGCCGCGGCGCCGCCAGGCGCCGCCACAGCTCGTGGAACGGATCGTCGGCGTTGAGCACGGCGACGCCGTCGGCCGCGAGGCCCGCGAAGATTTCGCCCTTCGCGCGCGCGATCGCCTCGACGCTGTCGAAGCCGGCGAGATGCGCCTCGGCCGCGTTGGTGATGACGGCCACGGTCGGCGCGGTGAGGCGCGACAGATACTCGATCTCGCCCGGATGGTTCATGCCCATCTCGATCACCGCGTAGCGGTCGGCGGCGCGCAGGCGCAGCAGCGTGAGCGGCACGCCGATGTCGTTGTTCAGATTGCCGCGCGTCACGCACCCGGGACCGGTCTCGGCCAGAATCGACCCGATCATTTCCTTGACCGTGGTCTTGCCGTTGCTGCCGGTCACGGCGGCGACGGGGAGCGTGAACTGCCGCCGCCAGAACGCCGCGAGCTGACCGAGCGCGCGCCGCGTGTCCGGCACGCGCACGTGCGGCAGCGGCGTCTCGAGCGCGCGCGAGAGCAGCGCGCCCGCGGCGCCCTTCGCGATCGCCTCGGGCAGGAAGCTGTGCCCGTCGAAGCGCGGGCCGGCGAGCGCCACGAACAGATCGCCCGGCGCGAGCGTGCGCGTGTCGGTGCTCACGCCGGTAAAGCGCGCGTCGCGCCCGACGAGCGGGGCCTTGAGCACGTCGGCGAGCAGTGCGAGCGACATCATGCGGCTATCCCCAGGAGCTCGCGCACCGTCGCCCGGTCGCTGTAGCGCTGGCGCGTGTCTCCGATCTGCTGGTAGTCCTCGTGTCCCTTGCCGGCGACGAGCACGGTGTCGTTCGGCTCCGCCTCGCCGATCGCGGCGGCGAGCGCGCTGCGGCGGTCGCGGATCACGCGCGGCGGCGTGCGCATGCCACCCAGGATGTCGCGGATGATGGCATCGCCCGATTCGTGCCGCGGATTGTCGTCGGTCAGGATCACCACGTCGGCCAGGCGCTCGGCGATCGCACCCATCTGCGGGCGCTTGCCGCGGTCGCGGTCCCCGCCGCAGCCGAACACGCACCAGAGGCGCCCGCGGGTGTGCGCGCGCAGCGCATCGAGCACCTGCGCGAGGGCGTCGGGAGTATGCGCGTAATCGACGACGACCAGCGGCCGGTCATCGGCTGCGACGAAACGCTCGACGCGTCCCGGCACGGGCCGCAGTTGCGCGAGCCGCGCGGCCGCGTCCTCGAGCTCGAAGCCGAGCGCGAGCAGCGTGGCGAGCACGGCGAGCACGTTCGCCGCGTTGAAGCGTCCGAGGAGCGGCGCCGCGATCTCGACGTCGCCGTGCGGCGTCGCCGCGCGCAGCCGCAGTCCCTCGCGTGCGCATTCGAGCGCCGCGGCGCGCACGTCGCCGCCGTCGAGCCCGTAGGTCACGACGCGGGTGTGGGCGGCGGCGATATCGATCAGGTGGCGGCCATACGGGTCGTCGCGATTGACCACCGCCGCCGCGAGCCCTTCGCGCCGGAACAGCCGCGCCTTCGCCGCGCCGTAGGCGTCCATGTCGCCGTGGTAGTCGAGATGGTCGCGCGAGAGGTTCGTGAACACCGCGGCGGCGAACGCGACTTCCTCCACCCGGCCCTGTGCGAGCGCATGCGACGACACCTCCATCGACACGTACGCCGCACCGGCCGCGCGGAACTCGGCGAGCAGCCGCTGCAGCAGGCACGCGTCGGGCGTGGTGTGCAGGCCCGGCTCGAGCGCGCCGGGGAAGCCGTAGCCGAGCGTCCCGATGACGCCGCAGCGCTGCGGCGGCCGGTCGAGCGCCTGCGCGAGGAGCTGGCTGCACGTGGTCTTGCCGTTCGTGCCGGTGATGCCGACGACGCGGAGCCGGCGCGACGGCGCGCCGTAGAGCCGCGCGGCGATCGCGCCGGTGCGGGCGGCCAGACCGCGAACGCCGACCGCGGGCACCGCGAGCGGGCCCGGATCGAAGCCCTCCGGCTCGTACAGCACCGCCGCCGCGCCGCGCGCGATCGCATCGGCAATGTAGCGGCGGCCGTCGTGGCGCGCGCCGGGCAGGGCGAGGAACAGCGTGCCCGGCGACACCGCACGGCTGTCGAGCGTCGCGCCGCGCACGACGCAGTCCCGGTGCGCCCCGACGGGTGCCATGCCTTCGAGCAGCGCGCTCAGCCGCATGCCGGTCATAGCCGCGCCTCCCGTCCGGCGGCGACGAAGTG
Organism: Burkholderiales bacterium; assembly: GCA_036381895.1. GTDB lineage: Bacteria > Pseudomonadota > Gammaproteobacteria > Acidiferrobacterales > Sulfurifustaceae > JACQFZ01. The sequence continues at coordinate 15,775 of DASVBY010000067.1, forward strand.
CGTTACCGGCGGGCGCGGCGCATCGGGCGGGATGTCGAGCAGGCGCAGCGCCCCCGACATGACCCGACTGAACACCGGAGCGGCCACGTCGCCGCCGAAGTAGCGGCCCCCGCGCGGGGAATCGATGGCCACCACCATGACGAGCCGCGGCCGTTCGACCGGCGCGAACCCGGCGAACCAGGAGACGTACTCGTCGCTCGCGTAGCTGCCGTCGGCGCCGAGCTTGTGCACCGTGCCGGTCTTGCCGGCGACGCGGTAGTCGGCGACCCGCGCGGTGCTCCCGGTTCCTTCGGCCCCGACCGCGAGCTCGAGCATCCGGCGCACGGCCTGCGCCACGCCCTCCGACATGACGCGCACGCCTCGCGGCGTCTGCTCCTGGCGCACGAGCGTGACCGGGAGCAGCTCGCCGCCGTTCGCGAGCACTGCGTACGCGCGCGCCAGCTGCAGCACCGTCACCGATATGCCGTAGCCGTACGACAGCGTCGCCTGCTCGATCGGCATCCAGGTGGACGCCGGGCGCAGCACACCCGCGACTTCCCCCGGCAGCCGGCTGCCCGTCGGCTGCGCGAAGCCCACGCGGCGCAGCATGTTCCACAGGCGCTCGCGTCCGATGGCGAACGCAAGCTTGCTCGCACCGACGTTGCTCGACTTCTCGATCACGCGCGCGACCGAAATGACGCCGTAGTTGTGCGCGTCGCGGATGGTCTTGCCGCCGACGCGCAGCATTCCCGGACGCGTGTCGATCATCGAATCGGAGGAGAACTTGCCGCTCTCGAGCGCCGCCGCGACGGTGAAAGGCTTGAGCGTCGAGCCGGGCTCGTAGGTGTCGGTCACCGCGCGGTTGCGGAACGTCTCGCCGCGGCGATCGGCGCGGTTGTTCGGGTTGAAGTCGGGCTCGTTGACCAGCGCGAGCACCTCGCCCGTCGCCGCGTCGAGGACCACGGCGCTGCCGGCGCGCGCCCCGTGCCGCGCGACCGCCGCCTTGAGCTCGCGGTACGCGAGGTACTGAATACGCCGGTCGAGGCTCGTCACGAGATCGCGCCCGGGGACCGGAAGCTGGATGCTCTCGACCACCTCCACCGCATTGCCGCGCAGGTCCTTCAGCACCCGCTTGGTGCCCGGCGCCGCGCGCAGCCACTCGTCGTAGGCGAGCTCGAGGCCCTCCTGCCCCTGATCGTCGATGTTGGTGAAACCGATCACGTGGCCGGTGACCGCGCCCGCGGGGTAGTAGCGGCGGTACTCGCGCAGCAGCGACACGCCCGCAAGCCCGAGCGCCGTCACCTTCTCCGCGACGTCCGGCGTCACGTGGCGCTTCAAGTAGACGAACTCGCGTCCCCGGCTGCGCTCGAGCAGCCGGATGAGCTCGCCCGGCGACATATCGAGCAGGCGCGCGAGGCGCCCGAGCGCCGCGCGCTCGGCGAGCGCCGTCGCAGGGTGCGCCCAGACGGAATCGACCGGCGTGCTGATCGCGAGCGGCACACCGTTGCGGTCGAGGATCATGCCGCGGTGGGAGTTGTCCTTGACGATGCGCGTGTGGCGCGCCTGCCCCTGCGTCTGCAGATAGTCGGCGCTCACCACCTGCAGATACGCGGCACGTGCACCGAGCGCGACGAGGCCCGCGAACAGCACCGCCTGCACCAGGCGTGCGCGCACCGCCGCCACGGTTGCGGAACGCCCGCCGCTCACGGCGCCGCCTCCGCGCGGATCACGACGATGTGCTCGCGCCCCGGGAGGCGCATGTCGAGCTGCGTGCGCGCGATGCTCTCGATGCGGCGGTGCCCGGACCAGGTGCCCTCCTCGAGCAGCAGCCGGCCCCATTCGGTGTTGAGCGCGTCGCGTTCGGCGCGCAGCGTCTGCAGCTCGGCGAACCGCAGCCGGCTCTCGTGGCGCAGCTCGATCACGGCGATCGCGGTCGCGAGCACGGCGCCGGCGAGCAGCAGCAGGCGCCTAGGCATGAGCCACCCCCACGCGCTCGGCGACGCGCAGCACGGCGCTGCGCGCGCGCGGATTGCGCGCGACCTCGGCCTCGCTCGCGCGGATCGCGCGCCCGATGCGGCGCAGCCGCGGCGCGAAGGCCGGCGGCGCCGGCAGCCCGCGCGGCACCGCAGGCGGCTCGGAGGCGGCGCGCAGGAACTGCTTGACACGCCGGTCTTCGAGCGAATGGAAGCTGATGACCGCGAGCCGCCCGCCGGGCGCGAGGACGTCGACCGCCTGCGGGAGCGCGGCGTCGAGCTCCGCGAGCTCCTCGTTGACGTGCAGCCGGATCGCCTGGAACGTGCGCGTGGCCGGATCCTTGTGGCGCTCGCGCGCCGGCACGGCGCCGGCGATGAGCTCGGCGAGGCGCGCCGTTTCCGTGATCGGGGTCCCGGTGCGCGCGCGCACGATCGCGCGCGCAATGCGCCGCGCGTGGCGCTCCTCGCCGTAGGTGCGGATCACCTCGGCGAGTTCGGCTTCGTCGGCGGTGTTCACCCAATCGGCAGCCGGGCGGCCGTGGCTCGGATCCATACGCATGTCGAGCGGACCGGATTGGCGAAAACTGAAGCCGCGGCGCGCCTCGTCGAGCTGCGGCGACGACACGCCGAGATCGAAGAGCAGCGCCGCGACGCGGCCGGTAAAACCGTGGCGGTCGCAGGCTGCGCGCAGGCGCGAGAAGCGCAGTTGCTCGATTACGACGCGCGCGTCGGCGCCGAAGCGGGCGCGTGCGTCGGCGATCGCCTCCGGATCCCGATCGAGCAGCAGCAGGCGCCCGCGGTCGCCGAGGCGCTTCGCGATCTCGCCCGCGTGCCCGCCGCGTCCGTACGTGGCGTCGACCACGATCGCGTCGGGCTTGATGTCGAGCGCCTGCATCACCTCGTCGAGGAGTACAGGCACATGGGTGCGCGCACTCACGCTCCTCCAGCCCAGCAGCGCCGCGGCCCGTGCCGGCGGCATGGTTCCTGCGACGGCGTAACCTGAGCGGGTTGCGGGACGCGCGCTACAGCGACAGGGATTCGAGATCCGCGGGCAGCTCGCCGTCGTCATCGCTCTGCGCGAGCCATTCGGCACGGCGCGCGCTCCACGCTTCCTCGCTCCACAGCTCGAACTTGTTGCCCTGACCGATGAGCACCACGGCCTTGGTGAGCCCCGCGAACTCGCGCAGCGGCGGCGGCACCAGGATGCGTCCGGCGCCATCGAGCTCCACTTCGGTCGCGTGCCCCATGAGCAGCCGCTGCAGGCGCCGCGCCTGCTTGTTGAAGCTCGGCAGCCGTACGAGTTTGCGCTCGATCTCTTCCCATTCGGGCAGCGGATAGAGCAGCAGACAGCCGTCGCGATCGACCGTCAGCACCATTTGACCGCCGCACTCGCGCACCAGCGCCTCGCGGTAGCGCGTTGGAATGGCGAGGCGCCCCTTGCTGTCGAGCTGCAAAGGGTTGACTCCCCGGAACATCAGTCGCCGCTCTTTCCCGCTTTGATCCACAAAGTTCCACTATTTCCCACTTACGCACACTATAGTGACGGCGCGCGAACAGTGTCAAGGAAATGTTGCGAATAGTCGCTGAATAAATGCAGAAAAGACAAAAAGTTAGAGCGTTCATCGCGCGACGAATGGGGAAGCGCGCGAGGCGGCGCGAAAAGAGGACAAGCAGAGAGACATTGCAGCCCGGAAATCGGGCAGCGAGTGCGATAGAAAACAGCAGATTAAATGGAGAAGTTAACGTGAAAGAGTAGGAGTCGGCCGGTAAGCCGGGTTCTGTCGTGGACAGCCATTCATCTGGAGCACCCGTCGCCGGGCGCTTCTAGCGGCCAACCCGGGAACGGTGCGGGCCACACCATGGTTCCCCTATTCGGCCTTGCTCCGGGTGGGGTTTGCCCTGCCACGGATGTTACCACCCGTGCGGTGCGCTCTTACCGCACCTTTTCACCCTTACCTGCCCGCGTCGCCGCGGACATCGGCGGTATGTTTTCTGTGGCACTTTCCGTCGGCTCGCGCCGCCCAGGCGTTACCTGGCACCCTGCCCTGTGGAGCCCGGACTTTCCTCCCCGCGCCTCGCGCGGCCCGGCGGCATGCCGGGAAGCGTGGGCGCGGAGCGGCTGTCTGGCCAACTCCGGCTCGCATTGTACCAGTCCGGCCCCGTCAGGTCCCGGGTGCCGGCGTGGCCTTCAGCGCGAGCGCGCGCTGGTAGAGACGGTTCTTCGGCGCGCCCGTGATCCGCGCCGCGAGCGCCACCGCTTCCTTCAGCGGCAGCGCCTCGAGCAGCAGCTGGAGCACGCGTTCCGCATCCGCCTCGTGTGCGGCGCGCGCGGCGGCCGGCGCGCCATGGAGCAGCACCACGAACTCCCCGAGCCGTTCATTCGGCTCGGCGACGCGCGCGCATAATTCGCCGAGCGTACCGCTCCAGATCGTCTCGAACTTCTTCGTCAGCTCGCGCGCGAGCACCGCCGGCCGCTCGTCGCCGAACTCGGCCGCCATGTCGGCAAGCGAGTCGACGATCCGATGGGCGCTCTCGTAATACACGATCGTGCGGGGCTCGTGCTTGAGCGCCGCGAACGCGGCGCGGCGCGCCGACGCGCGCGCCGGCGGAAACCCTTCGAACACGAAGCGATCCGTGGGCAGACCCGCGACCGAGAGCGCAGCGATCGCGGCGCAGGGACCGGGCAGCGGCGAGACGCGCACTCCCTGCGCACGCGCGGCACGCACCAGCTGGAAGCCGGGATCGCTCACCAAAGGGGTACCCGCATCGCTGACGAGTGCGATAGACTTGCCGGCGCGCAGCATTTCGACCAGCCGCGGCGTCTGCGTGCGTTCGTTATGCTCATGGAGGCTGACAACCTTGGTCCGGATTCCGTAATGCTGCAGCAGCTTGCCGCTGTGCCGCGTATCTTCCGCCGCGATCAGATCCACTTCGCCGAGCACCCGCACGGCGCGCGCCGACAGATCCTCGAGATTGCCGATCGGGGTCGCCACGACGTAGAGAGTCCCGCTGGTCACGCTGCCCCCAAGGCCGATGCCGCCGACGCCGAATCTTAACATGCGGGTCTGGAGCATCCTGGCGCTCCTCGCGCTCCTTGCCGGCTGTGCCGGCCCGCCGCGCGCGCCCGAGCCGGCACCCGAGGGCGCGACCGCCGAGAGCGCGCAGGAGGCCGAGATCACCGGCGAGTACCTCGTCGCCGCGCGCGAGTACGAGCGTCTCGCGCAGACCGCCGAGCCGCCGCTCAAGCAGCAGTACCTCCTGAGCGCGGTCGAGGCGCTCATTCGTGGCGGGCAGACGCAGACCGCGCGCCAGAAGCTCGAGGCGATCCCGACGGAGGGAATCGATCCCGCGGTCGGCGCACGCACCCGCGTCATCGAAGCACGCCTCGCGCTCGCCGAAGGCGAGCCGCAGCGGGCGCTTGCGCGGCTCGACGAGGCGGCGCGCGTCCCGCAGCTCAATCCGCCCCTCCTCGCCGATCTGCACGAGGCGCGCGCCCAGGCCGAGCTCGCACTCAACCGGCCGATCGAAGCCGCGCGCCAGTACGTGCAGCGCGACCGCTACCTCGCGGGCCGCGCGGCTGCGGACAACCAGATGGCCCTCTGGCGCACGCTCGAATCCGTGCCGGCGGAGCGGCTGCGTGCCGAGCTCGCCACCGCGGATCCGCTGCTCGCCGGCTGGATCGAGCTGATGCTCGCGGCACGCGAGCACAGCGGCAATGCGGTCGCGACGAACCACGCGATCGCGCAGTGGCGCGCACGCTACCCGGAGCACCCCGCGGGCCAGGAGCTGCTCGATACGCTCGCGCTGGGCGCACCGATCTTCACCGGCCGCATCGAACGCATCGCACTGCTGCTGCCGCTCACTTCGGACTACGCGGTCGCGGCCGAGGCCCTGCGCGACGGCTTCCTCGCGATGCATGCGCGCACTCCGGAAGCGGAGCGCCCGCGCGTCACCATCTACGACCTCGGTCCCGACCCGACGCTCGCGCCGCAGGTGTACGAGCGCGCCGTCGCGGAAGGCGCGCAGGTGGTCGTCGGGCCCCTGGGGCGCGAGGCCGCGGATGCGATCGTACGCAACACGAGCCTTTCCGTACCGACGCTGCTCCTGAGCCACACCGACGAGAAGCCCGCGGGCGCGGCGCGCCTGTTCCAGTTCGGCCTGCCGCCGGAGCAGGAGGCGCGGCAGGCGGCCGAGCGCGCCTACCTCGACGGCTGCCGGCAGGCGGCCGTGCTGTACCCGGCCGGCGCCTGGGGCGAGCGGCTGATGAACGCGTTCACGACGTACTGGCAGCGCCTCGGCGGCCTCGTGCTCGCGAGCGAAGCGTACTCCGAGGGCGATACCGACTACGCCGAGCCGGTCAAGCGGCTCCTCAACATCCACCAGAGTGAAGCGCGCCGGCGCATGATCGAGAAGCAGATCGGGCGCCCGCTCAGGTTCGAGGCGCGCCCGCGGCGCGACGTGGAGTGCGTGTTCCTCGCGGCCACCGCGCGCAGCGCCCGGCTGATCAAGCCGCAGCTCAACTACCATCGTGCGCGGCACCTGCCGGTGTACGCGACTTCGCACATCTACACCGGCAAGCCCGACCCGGTGCACGATGCCGACCTCGACGGGATCCAGTTCGGCGACATGCCGTGGATGCTGGTGCAGAACGGCCGCATTGCGGAACTGCGCCGCACGCTGCAGGGCGACTGGCCGTACGTCGGTACCGACCTCGACCGGCTGTATGCCCTCGGCGTCGACAGCTACGCGATCCTGCCGCACCTCAATCGCATCAGCACCGACAGCGCGGCGCGGTACCCCGGCGTCACGAGCGGCTTGAGCCTCGATCCCGACGGACGCCTGCATCGCCAGCTCGCCTGGGCGCAGTTCCGTAACGGCGTGCCGCGCCTGCTGAATGGGCAGCCGCACTGAGGCCCGCCGCGGCGACGGTGCGGCGGCCGAGCGGGCGGCGGCGCGCTACCTCGAGCGGGCCGGCCTTCGCGTCATCGCGCGCAACTACCGCAGCCCCTTCGGCGAGATCGACCTTGTCATGCGCGACGGCAATGCGCTCGTCTTCGTCGAGGTGCGGTTCCGCGGGCGCGAGGACTTCGGCACTGCGGCCGAGTCGGTCGACCGGCGCAAACAGCAGCGGCTGCGCGCGACGGCAGAGCACTTCCTGCAGCACGACCGCCGGGCCTGCAACAGCCCCTGCCGTTTTGATATCGTAGCGATCACCGCTACCGACGCCGGAGAACGGATCGAATGGCTACGCAATGCCTTCTGAGGGCGCGATGAGCACGAGTGCCGCCGCGCCGGCTGCCGACGCGCTCGTGGCGCGCGTGCAGCAGCATTTCGCCGACAGCATCCAGGCGCTGCGCGACGCGGTCGGCCCGCTCGCGGCGCCGATCGCCGCCGCGGCCGCGCGCATGGCCGAGGCGCTGCGCGCGGAGCGCAAGATCCTCGCGTGCGGCAACGGCGGCTCCGCCGCCGATGCGCAGCACTTTTCCGCCGAGCTCCTGAACCGCTTCGAGCGCGAGCGGCCGCCGCTCGCGTGCATCGCGCTCACGACGGACACCTCGACGCTGACCTCGATCGGCAACGACTACCACTTCGACGAGATCTTCGCGAAGCAGGTCCATGCGCTCGCCCGTCCCGGCGACGTGCTGCTCGGAATCACCACTTCCGGCAACTCGCCGAACGTGCTGCGCGCCGTGGAAGCGGCGCGCGGGCGCGGCGCCGCGTGCGTAGCGCTCACCGGCCGCAACGGCGGCAAGCTCGCCGGCATGCTACGCCCCGACGACATCCACATCTGCGTGCCCGCCGCTTCCACCGCGCGCATCCAGGAAGTGCACGGGCTCGTGATCCACTGCCTGTGCGACCTGATCGACCAGCAACTCTTCGGCGCGCGCTGACGACGGCAGCCGCGCGACCGCTGCTCGTGCTCGCCATCGCCGCCCTCGCGCAGGGGTGCGCGCCGCTCATGGTTGCCGGCGCCGGTACGGCCGCGGTGGCGGCGCACGATCGGCGCACCGTCGGCGCGTTCGTGGACGACCAGGCGATCGAGCTCAAGGCGGGCAGCGCGATCCGGACGGACCAGGCGCTGGCGAGCGAAGTACACATCAACGTGACCAGCATGAACGGCATCGTGCTGCTCACGGGCGAGGCCCCGACCAGCGAGCTGCGCGACCGCGTGCTCGCCAAGGTGCGCGAGATCGACGGCATCCGCCGCGTCGTCAACGAGATCCGCATCGCGCCGCCTTCGGCGCTCTCGGCGCGCACCCACGACGGCTGGCTCACCGCCAAGGTCAAGACGCGGCTGATGCATACGGAGAACATCGATTCGACGCGCGTGAAGGTCGTGACCGAGAACGACGTCGTGTACCTGATGGGCCTCGTGACGCGCGCCGAGGCCGACACCGCGAGCACCGCCGCAGCCAAGGTCGGAGGCGTTGCGCGCGTGGTCAAGCTCTTCGAGTACCTCGATTGACCCCCGCAAGCGCGAAGATCGTGCACGATCGGTCCGAGCTCGCCGCGCGGATCGCGCCGCTGCCGCGGCCGCTGGTGTTCACCAACGGCTGCTTCGACATCCTGCATCGCGGTCACGTGACCTATCTCGAGGAAGCGCGCGCCCTCGGGGCGAGCCTCGTCGTCGGCGTCAACAGCGACGCCTCCGCGCGCCGCCTCGGGAAGGGCGCCGGCCGCCCGATCAACCCGCTCGAAGACCGCCTCGCGGTGCTCGCCGCGCTCGAGAGCGTCACGCTCGTCGCGCCGTTCGACGAGGACACGCCTCTCGAGCTGATCGTGCTCGTGCGGCCGGATCACCTCGTGAAGGGCGGCGACTGGCCGGTCGAGCGCATCGTCGGAAACGAGCTCGTGCGCTCCTACGGCGGGCAGGTCCACTCGATCCCGTTTCGTTTCGAGCGCTCGACCACGGCGCTCATCCGCCGGATTCGCGGCGCTTAGGCCGGCACCCGGGCCGGCGGCACATCGCCTCAGCGTTCGGGCGCGGCACCGCTCGGGCGCGGCCGATCGCGCGACGGAATCCGGTAGAGCCAGACCGCGAGACCCACACCGAGCAGCGCGAGTCCCGCGCGGGCATAGCCGTTGTCGACGTAGAACACGATCGATGCCGCGAGGGTCGTGCTCATCAGCACGATCGCGGTGATCTTGGTGCGCCACGGGATGCTGCGGTGCCGGCGCCACTCGAGCACCAGCGGGCCGAACGCCGGACTGTTGAGCAGCCAGTTGTAGAAGCGTGCGGAGGCGCGCACGTAACAGGCCGCGGCGAGCAGCAGGAAGGGCGTCGTCGGCAGCACCGGCACCACGACACCGATGACCGCAACGACGACGCAAAGCGTCCCGAGGGCGAGAAAAGCGCCGCGCACGAGGGGCGAGGCGTGCGCGCGCACTTCGTGCCCGTAGTCGTTGCGGGGGTGCCGTTCAAGCCTCATCGTGCCTGCTCCAGCCGCGGCCGGCTACCGCGGAGCGCGCAACAGCTCCTCGTAGAGCACGCGGTCGGCGTCGCTGAAGCAGCAGGCGATGATCTCATCGAACTGCGGCTCGTACGCGCGCAGCGCGTCGAGCGCGATGCGTGCGGCCTCCGCCTTCGGATAGCCGTACGCACCGGTGCTGATCGAGGGGAAGGCGATGGTGCGTACGCCGTGCTCGACCGCCAGCGCGCACGCGCGCCGATAGCAGCTCGCGAGCAGCGCCGCTTCGCCCGCGTGCCCGCCGCGCCACACGGGGCCGACGGCATGGATGACCCACCTGGCGGGGAGCCTGAAGCCCGGAGTGATCCGCGCCTCGCCGGTCGGACACCCGCCGAGACGGCGGCAGTAGGCCGTGAGCTCGGGGCCCGCGGCGCGGTGAATCGCGCCGTCGACGCCGCCGCCGCCGCGCAGCGTTTCGTTGGCGGCATTGACGATGGCGTCGACCGAAAGCGTCGTGATGTCGGCCTGCAGCACCCGGATCATGCGCTCCTCGCTCGGCGTTGCCGCCCGGGATTATCGCACGCCGGGGAGCCGGTGCTTACTTGATGCGCTTGAGCACCGGCCCCTTGCGCGGCGCGGGCGGCGGCCGCTCGGGCTCCGGGCCCGGCGGAGTTTCCTCGGTCTCGGGGAACGCCACGCCCTGCCCGTTCTCGCGCGCGTAGATCGCACGCACCGCGGCGAGGGCGCATTCGACGCCGAAGGGCTGGCCGCCGAAGCGCGCGGAGAACGCGAACCCCTGCTCGTCCAGCACCAGTCCCTGCACGGCGCGCGGGGACACGTTGAGCACCACGCGGCCGTCCTGCGCGGCGCCGGCCGGCACGCGCACCCCGGGGGCGCCGGCATCCACGATGATGTGCGGGGTGAAGCCGTTCTCCACGGCCCAATCGTAGACGGCGCGCACCAGATAGAGTTTGAGCGGAGTCATCGCGGCGGCGGCGCACCGGTCCGTGCGGTCAGCGCTTGCGCATCTCCTTCTCGGTGTCGGTGAGGCTCAGCTTGAAAGACTTGCGCGCGAACATGCGCTCGGCGTAGTCGAGGATCGGCTTCGCCTGGCGCGGCAGCTCGATGCCGTAGTGGTCGAGGCGCCAGAGCAGCGGCGCGAGCGCGCAGTCGACCAGGCTCACCTCCTCGCCCAGGACGAACGCCTGGTCCTTGAACACCGGCGAAATCACGGACAGGCCGTCGCGGATGATGGTGCGGGCGCGCTGCGCCGCCTTCTTGTCGTTGCCGGTGATGTCCGGCAGCAGACTGTACCAGTCGCGGTCGAAACGCAGCAGCATCAGCCGCGCGCGCGCCCGCGACACGGGGTCGACCGGCATGAGCGGCGGATGCGGCAGGCGCTCGTCGAGATACTCGTTGATGATGTTCGACTCGTACAGCACGAGCTCCCGATCGACCAGGGTCGGCACCTGGTTGTAGGGGTTCAGGTCCGCGAGCTCGCGCGGCTTCTTCGCGATATCGACCTCAATGATCTGGCACTCGACGTCCTTCTCGAACAGCACGATGCGCGTGCGGTGGCTGTACGGATCGGTCTTGCCCGCGTACAGCGTCATGATGGGCTTGCGTATCGGCGACGTGCCCATGCCCTCGATCATTCGTTCCGCATTCATGTGCACGCGATCCAGGTTCGATAACAGAACGACACGCGCGGGCGACGGTACGCCCCCGCGGCAGCTCTCAGTGGACGTCCTTCCAGTACTCCTTCTTCAGGAGGTAGGCAACGACCAGAAACACCAGCAGGAACAGGATGACCCAGACACCGATGCGGTAGCGCTCGAGCTTCGCGGGCTCGCCCAGGTAGACGAGGAAGTTGGTGAGGTCGCGCATCGCGCGGTCGAACTCCTGCGGCGTCTGCGATCCCTGCCGCTCGAGCTCGAAGCGCACGAAGCGGTGGTTGTCGTCGTAGACCGGGCGCTGTTCGCCCTGCCACTCGTAGAGCACGTGCGGCATGGCGACGTTGGCGAACACGACGTTGTTCCAGCCCGAAGGCGAGCTGCTGTCGCGGTAGAAGCTGCGCATGTAGGTGTAGACCCAGTCCGGGGTACGCCAGCGTGTCACCAGCGTGAGGTCCGGCGGCGCGGTGCCGAACCAGGCGGCTCCGTCCTCCCTGCGCATGACCGCCTTCATCGGGTCGCCCACCTTGTCGGCCGCGAACAGGAGATTCTCCTTCACCAGCTCCTCGGAGATGCCGAGGTCCCGGCCCATGCGGTTGTAGCGCATGTACGACGCGCTGTGGCAGGAAAGGCAGTAGTTCACGAAGATCCGGGCGCCGCGCTGCAGCGACGCCTGGTCGCCGAGGTCGATGTCGACCCGGTCGCACTCGATCTGGCCGCAGCTGTACGGCCCGTTGGCCGCGGCATGCGCCCCGCCGAGCGGCAGCAGCAGGAGCGCGACACACGAGAGCAGCCGTTTCATTTCCATGTCACGCGCTCCGGCACCGGTCGGGTCTTGTCGAAAGTGGTGTACCAGGGCATCAGCAGGAAGAACAGGAAATAGACCACGGCGCCAAGCTGCGCCAGGATCACGTTGATGCCCGAGGCGGGCTGCGTGCCGAGATAGCCGAGCAGCACGAAAGCGACCGCGAACAAGGTGAGCGCCGCCCTGAACATCCAGCCGCGATAACGCACCGACTTGACCGGCGCGCGGTCGAGCCAGGGCAGCAGGAACAGCAGCCCGATCGAAAGCCCCATGAGCACCACGCCCCAGACCTTTGCCTCGATGGTAGCGAAGCCGATCAGCAGCAGCACCCCGACCGCGAGCGCGATCAGGCGGCTGCGCCCGGTGCGGACGCTGAAGACCGTGAGCAGCGTCATGAGCACGACCAGCGGCGTCAGCACCCATGCGACCATCTGCTCGGTCGTCGCCCGCAGGATCGAGTAGAACGGCGTGAAGTACCAGAGCGGCTTGATCTCGGTCGGCGTCTGCAAAATGTTCGCCGGCATGAAGTTGTCGTGCTCGAGGAACCAGCCCCACATCTCGGGTGCGAAGAATACGATCGCGGCCGCAATGATCAGGAACACGGTCGCCCCGACCAGGTCCTTGACGGTGTAGTACGGATGGAACGGAATGCCGTCGACCGGGATGCCCTTGGCGTTCTTCTTCTCCTTGATCTCGATGCCGTCCGGGTTGTTCGAGCCGACCTTGTGCAGCGCCACGATGTGGATGAACACGAGCAGCACCAGCACCAGCGGTACCGCGATCACGTGCAGCGCGAAGAAGCGGTTGAGCGTCGCGTCGGACACCACGAAGTCGCCGCGGATCCATTCGGCGAGGCCGGGACCGATCACCGGCAGCGCGTCGAACAGCGAGATGATGACCTGCGCCCCCCAGTACGACATGTTGCCCCACGGCAGGAGATACCCCATGAAGGCCTCGGCCATGAGCGCCACGAAGATGACCACGCCGATGATCCAGAGCAGCTCGCGCGGACCGCGATACGAGCCGTACATGAGCCCGCGGAACATGTGCAGGTATACGACCACGAAGAAGAGCGACGCGCCGGTCGAGTGCATGTAGCGGATAAGCCAGCCCCAATCGACGTCGCGCATGATGTACTCGACCGAGGCGAACGCAAGGTTGACGTCGGGCTTGTAGTGCATCGTGAGGAAGATGCCGGTCACGAGCTGCACCACCAGCACCAGCAGCGCCAGCGAGCCGAAGTAGTACATCACGTTGAAGTTCTTCGGCGCGTAGTACTCGCTGGTGTGCGAGGCGGTGAAGGACAGGATCGGCAGGCGCTCCTCGATCCAGGCCAACACGCGGTTGCGCGGTTTGATCGTCACGTGCGCGGTCGCCATCACGCTGCTCCCTTGGCTGGGTCGACACCGATCTGGATCAGGGTGTCGGAGACGAAGTGGTAGGGCGGCACGCGCAGGTTGGCGGGCGCGGGCACGCCGTCGTAGACGCGACCGGCCATGTCGTAGCGCGACTTGTGGCACGGGCAGTAGAAGCCGCCCTTCCAGGCCGGGTCGAACGGCTCCGGCTTCAGCTCGGGAAAGTAGTCGGGCACGCAGCCGAGGTGCGTGCACAGGCCGACCAGCACCAGCCACTCGGGCTTGATCGAGCGGTACTCGTTCTTGGCGTAGTCCGGCTGCTGCTCGGTGTTGTCGCTCTTCGGGTCCTTCAGGCGCGGATCCTGGCTGGCCAGGGCGGCGAGCTGCTCCTTGCTACGGTTGACCACCCACACCGGCTGGCCGCGCCACTCGAAGGTGACCATCTGGCCGGACTCGACCTTGCCGATGTCGGCCATCACCGGGGCGCCGGCGGATTTCGCGCGCGCGCTCGGCTCCCACGACTTGATGAACGGCACGGCCGCCGCCACGACCCCCACGCCGCCGACGACGGCGGTAGTGGCCGTGAGGAAGCGGCGGCGGCCCTGATTGACACCTTCGTTCGCCATCAGGCTCTCCGGAACGCTGAATTGCAACGGAATTGCGGTTAGGGCGGACCCCAAAAATCATGGTAGTTTAGCGACTGCCCCAGCCGCGCACAATCAAGCGCGCGGCGCGACGCAGCCTCCGATGACCCGCCTCGCACGCGCGCTGAGCTTCGTGATCCGCTTCGCGACCGTCGGCCTCGCCGCCGCGTTCGTGATCGCGTTCGCTTGGCCACAGGCCGGCGCCGCCCTGCGCGCCCGCTTCGGTCTCGCCGGCGCGGTCGCGGCCGCGCCGCCTGCGGCGGCCAAGCGCGACGACGGACCGGTGTCCTACGCCGACGCGGTGGCCCGCGCCGCGCCCGCGGTGGTCAACATCTACGCCAACAAGCTGGTCACCGAGCGCCAGTTGCGCGTGTTCCCGGACCCGCTGCTGCGCCGGCTGTTCGGTGGCGTCGCGCTCGGCCCCGCCTACCAGCGCCGCGAGCAGAGCCTCGGCTCCGGCGTGATCGCCAGCGCCGATGGCTACGTGCTGACCAACAACCACGTGATCGCCGGCGCCGACGACATCCAGGTGCTGCTGTACGACGGCCGCGTGGCGCGCGCGCGCGTGATCGGCACCGATGCCGACACCGACCTCGCCGTGCTGAAGATCGACGCCCGCCGCCTGCCGGCGGTGGCGGTGGCGGCGCCGAAGCCGCCGCGCGTCGGCGACGTGGTGCTGGCGATCGGCAACCCCTTCGGCATCGGCCAGACGGTGACCATGGGCATCGTCAGCGCGATCGGCCGACAGCTCAACCTGTCGACCTACGAGGACTTCATCCAGACCGACGCGGCGATCAACTCCGGCAACTCCGGGGGCGCGCTGATCAACGCGCGCGGCGAGCTGGTCGGCATCAACACGGCGATGCTCGGCCGCGCCAGCGGCGCCGAGGGCATCGGCTTCGCCATCCCGGTACGCACGGCGAACGCGGTGCTGGAGCAGATCCTCGACCACGGCAGCGTCACGCGCGGCTGGATCGGCGCCGACTTCGGCCGCGTGCCGATCGCCGCCGACAGCAGCCTGCCAGCGGCCCCGCGCGGCGCGGAAGTGCTGGACGTCTATATCGGCGGCCCTGCCGCCAAGGCCGGACTGCGGCCGGGCGACGTGCTGCTGCGACTGGACGAGCACGACATCCTCGACCCTTCCGACCTGCGCAACCGTGAAGCCGCGCTCAAGCCCGGCACCGCGGTGACCCTCTCCGGCCTGCGCGACGGCACGCCGTTCCGCGCCGCGCTGGTGCTGGCGCAGCGCCCGCGCCACGCCTCGCTGGGCGAAGGCTGAGCGAAGCGCGTCACGGCAGCGCGGAAGCCGCGCGCTGCGCCGGGCTGCCGCCGGCGCCGGCCAGGCCCAGCGCCTCGCGGTAGCGCCGCGCCAGTAACGCAACGCGCTGCACGTAGACCTGCGTCTCGTCGTAGGGCGGCACGCCGCCGTACTTGCGCACCGCCGCTGCGCCGGCGTTGAAGGCCGCCGCCGCCAGACGCTCGTCGCCGTGGAAGGCCTGCAGCAGCTGCGCGAGGTACTGCGCGCCGCCGCGGATGTTCTGCGCCGGGTCGAACGCGTCGGCGACGCCGACCTCGCCGGCCGTGCCCGGCATCAGCTGCATCAGGCCCTGCGCGCCCTTGCGCGACACCGCGTAGGGATTGAACGCCGATTCCGCGTGGATGATCGCGCGCAGCAGGCCGGCATCGACGCCCGAGTCCGCGGCGGCACGCGCGATCTCGTCGCGGTAGGCGGTCAGCTTGAGCGGCGTGTGCGCCCAGTCGATGGCCGAATGCACGTCGCAGGCGGCGCAGGTGGCGATGTAGGTGAACAGCACCTTGACCGTGCCGCCGTGCGCGCGCGCTTCGATGTTGGTGTACTCGACGCTGCCGTCGGGGCGGGTCACTCGATACACGGAACCGCGCAGGACGCGCGCCGTTTTTGCTGCCGCGCCGGCCTGCCCGGCCGCGGGCGCGGCGGGCGCCGTCGCGCGCGCCCCTCCCGGCGCGGGCTGGTCGCGGTACTGCCAGCGCCCCGGCCGGGCGGGCGCGGCCGCCGTCGGCGCGGGCGCGGCGGCGCCGGCGTCCTCGGCGACGGCGCGGCATCCGCCGTAGCCGTCCGGACGGCTGGCGAACACGGTCTCCCCCTGCGGGCCGGTGCAGCGGTACAGCGCGGCGGCATGCGCCGGCAGCCAGCCGCCGCCCAGCAGCAGGATGCAGCCGAGCAGCCCGCGCGCGAGGCGCGCGCGGCGTGGCAACGGCCGGCCCGGACGGCCGCCGCTTTCCCCCTGGCGGACGGCAGCTTGCATGGCGGGCGCAGTGTGCGCCGCCGCCGCCGGCCTGCCAAGCGACCCGGTTCACGTTCCCGGCCGCGCGCTGGCGGCATCCGCAGGGGCGGCGTAAACTGCGCGGTTCGCCGCCATTCCCGATTTCCCATGCCCGGCAAACTGTTCATCAAGACCCACGGCTGCCAGATGAACGAGTACGACTCCGCCAAGATGGCGGACGTGCTGAAGGCGGCGCACGGCCTCGAACTGACCGACGACGAGGCCGCGGCGGACGTCATCCTGATCAACACCTGCTCGATCCGCGAGAAGGCGCAGGAGAAGGTGTTCAGCCAGCTCGGCCGCTGGAAGCAACTGAAGGCCGCCAACAAGGCGCTGGTGATCGGCGTCGGCGGCTGCGTGGCCAGCCAGGAGGGCGAGGCGATCGTCCGGCGCGCGCCGTTCGTCGACCTGGTGTTCGGCCCGCAGACCCTGCACCGCCTGCCGCAGATGCTCGAGGCGCGCCGCGCCAGCGGCCGCCCGCAGGTCGACATCAGCTTCCCCGAGATCGAGAAGTTCGACCGCCTGCCCGAACCGCGCGCCGAGGGCCCGACCGCGTTCGTCTCGATCATGGAGGGCTGCTCGAAGTACTGCTCCTACTGCGTGGTGCCGTACACCCGCGGCGAGGAGATCAGCCGCCCGTTCGACGACGTGCTGGCCGAGGTGGCCACGCTGGCCGAGCAGGGCGTGCGCGAGGTCAACCTGCTCGGGCAGAACGTCAACGCCTACCGCGGGCCGATGCACGACGGCGGCGTCGCCGATCTCGCCCTGCTGATCCACGCGATCGCGCAGCTCGACGGCATCGGCCGCATCCGCTTCACCACCTCGCACCC
Organism: Burkholderiales bacterium; assembly: GCA_036381895.1. Lineage (GTDB taxonomy): Bacteria > Pseudomonadota > Gammaproteobacteria > Acidiferrobacterales > Sulfurifustaceae > JACQFZ01. The sequence goes on from DASVBY010000067.1 coordinate 32,746, forward strand.
GGTCGAGTTCGGCGACAGCCTGATCGCCGCCTACCGCGACGTGCCCAAGCTGGCCAACTACCTGCACCTGCCCGTGCAGGCCGGCTCCGACCGCGTGCTGGCGGCGATGAAGCGCGGCTACACCGCGCTGGAGTACAAGCAGAAGATCCGCAAGCTGCGCGCGGTGCGGCCGGACATCTCCGTCTCCACCGACTTCATCGTCGGCTTCCCCGGCGAGACCGACGCCGACTTCGAGCAGACCATGAAGCTGGTCGCCGAGGTCGGCTTCGACCAGTCGTTCTCCTTCATCTACTCGCGCCGCCCCGGCACGCCGGCCGCCAACCTCGCCGACGACACGCCGGACGCGGTCAAGCACGAACGGCTGTCGCGCCTGCAGGAGGCGCTGAACGCCAACGCGCGGCGCATCAGCGAGGCGATGGTCGGCAGCGTGCAGCGCGTGCTGGTCGAAGGCCCCAGCCGGAAGGACCCGAACGAACTGACCGGGCGCACCGAGAACATGCGCTACGTCAACTTCGCCGGCCACCCGCGCCTGATCGGCCAGTTCGTCGACGTGACCATCACCGAGGCGCTGTCCAATTCGCTGCGCGGCCGCGTGCGCCTGGCCGGCGAGGCGGCGGCGTGACCGACCTCCTCACCCAGCGCGACCTCGCGCTCGAGCCCGAGGACATGGCGCGCCTGGCCAACCTGTGCGGGCCGTTCGACGAGCACCTGCGGCAGATCGAGCTGCGCCTCGGCGTCGAGATCAACAACCGCGGCAACCTGTTCCGCGTGATCGGCGAGGAACGCGCGGTCAAGGCCGCGGCCAAGGTCCTGCGCGATCTCTACGACACCACCGCGCACGAAACGCTGGAAGGACAGAAGATCAACCTCTACCTGGCCGAATCCGGCATCGACGCCATCCAGGCCGAGGCCGCCGAGGGCGCGCAGGAGGTGGCGATCAAGGTCAAGCGCGGCGTGATCAAGGGCCGCGGCCCCAACCAGGCGCGCTACCTGCACGCGATCGCCACCCACGACATCAACTTCGGCGTCGGCCCCGCCGGCACCGGCAAGACCTACCTCGCCGTCGCCAGCGCGGTGGAGGCGCTCACCGCCACCCGCGTGCAGCGCCTGATCCTGGTGCGCCCGGCCGTCGAGGCCGGCGAGAAGCTCGGCTTCCTGCCCGGCGACCTCAGCCAGAAGGTGGATCCCTACCTGCGCCCGCTGTACGACGCGCTGTACGAAATGCTCGGCTTCGAGAAGGTGGCCAAGCTGATCGAGCGCAACGTGATCGAGATCGCGCCGCTGGCCTACATGCGCGGCCGCACGCTCAACGACTCGTTCGTGATCCTCGACGAGGCGCAGAACACCACCGTCGAGCAGATGAAGATGTTCCTGACCCGCATCGGCTTCGGCTCGGTGGCGGTGATCACCGGCGACGTCACCCAGGTCGACCTGCCGCGCAACGTGCGCTCCGGCCTGCGCCACGCGCTCGAGGTGCTGCGCGGCGTCGACGGCATCAGCGCCACCTTCTTCACCTCGAAGGACGTGGTGCGCCACCCGCTGGTGGCGAAGATCGTGCGCGCCTACGAGGCGTTCG
>DASVBY010000068.1:0-2638 GCA_036381895.1 Burkholderiales bacterium
CGCCAAGGTCTATGTCGAGATGTCGAAGGTGCAGAACCGGCGCCTGTCGACGCTGGCGCGCGGCCAGAAGCCCAGCGCCGAGTTCGAGAGAAGCTACGAGAAGCACCGCAAGAAGATCGTCGAGCTGGTGCGGACGGTGCACATCAACGCCAACCGCATCGAGCAGCTCAAGCTCGCGCTCTACGACCTGAACCGCAAGCTGATGATGCACGAGGGCAAGCTGCTGCGGCTCGCCGAGGGCTTCCGCATCCCGCGCCAGGACTTCCTCGACAACTATCTGACGCACGAGATCGACCCCACCTGGCTCGACAAGGTCGGCAAGCTGCCGGGCCGGGGCTGGAAGGACTTCGCCAGGAAGCGCGGGCCCGAGATCGAGAAGATCCGCGAGGAGATCAAGGCGGTGTCCGACCATTGCGGCGCGCCGATCTTCGAGTATCGCCGCATGGTCAAGACCGTGCAGGACGGCGAGCGCGAGATGATGCGCGCCAAGAAGGAGATGATCGAGGCCAACCTCCGGCTCGTGATCTCGATCGCCAAGAAGTACACCAACCGCGGCCTGCAGTTCCTCGACCTGATCCAGGAAGGCAACATCGGGCTGATGAAGGCGGTCGACAAGTTCGAGTACCGCCGCGGCTACAAGTTCTCGACCTACGCGACGTGGTGGATTCGCCAGGCGATCACGCGCTCGATCGCCGACCAGGCGCGCACCATCCGCATCCCGGTGCACATGATCGAGACCATCAACAAGCTGAACCGTATTTCGCGGCAGATGCTGCAGGAGATGGGGCGCGAGGCGACGCCGGAGGAGCTCGCCGAGCGCATGGACATGCCCGAGGACAAGATCCGCAAGGTGCTCAAGATCGCGAAGGAGCCGATCTCGATGGAGACGCCGATCGGCGACGACGAGGATTCGCATCTCGGCGATTTCGTCGAGGACGTGAACACGGTCGCGCCGCCGGATGCGGCGACCGGCGCCGGCCTCAAGCGGGCGACCATGGAGATCCTGAACACGCTCACGCCGCGCGAGGCCAAGGTGCTGCGCATGCGCTTCGGCATCGGCATGAACACCGACCACACGCTCGAGGAGGTCGGCAAGCAGTTCGATGTGACGCGCGAGCGCATCCGCCAGATCGAGGCGAAGGCGCTGCGGAAGCTGCGGCATCCGAGCCGTTCGGAGCACCTGCGCAGCTTCCTCGACTGAGGGCGTCGCCACTTAGTAGCTGGCAGCGGGCCGGTTTACAATACCGGCCCGTTGTTTTTTTGGAGCGCTGCCTCGGCTTCGTTTCCGCGCCGCCTCGGGCGAGGAGGCGTGTCAGGAAAAGCGAAGACGCCGTCCGTCGAACGAGGGCCTGTAGCTCAGTTGGTCAGAGCTGGGGACTCATAATCCCTAGGTCGCAGGTTCGAGTCCTGCCGGGCCCACCATTCTCTCCCGCTGTCTGCATCCACGCGTCGCACGCGACCGCTCGTGCCATCGTCAGCGCGGATTAGGACCTGCGGTTCGCTTTTGCGCTACGCGTTCTGCTTCGCGCAAAAGTCCAGGGCCGGCCCTCGCGACCAGCCCGTTCGCCGGCGCGAGCGCGCCTTAAGTGCATTCGCGAAAGCCCGGCTAACCCTGCCGGGCCCGCCATCCGTCATCGCCGCGACACCCGCCGCGCTCCGTCGGGATCCGTTTTCGCGGGGCGCTCCCGCGCGACGCCCGAATCGACGGCTCTCGCCGGCGTGCGTTTCTCCTGGCGGCGCGCGGAGGTTCAGTGCCGCGGCCGCGCGAATCAAGGCGGTGTCCGGCGATCGAGGAATCACGCCGACCCATCCCCGTCCGCCGGTGTCCCGCGGAGCAGCGTGAGCACGCCGGCGAGCGGAATCGCGACCCAGTCCGGCCGGTTGGCGAGCTCGTAGTTGATCTCGTACAGCGCCTTCTCGAGCAGGAACAGCTCGAGTACGCGCCGCGCCTGCGGCGCGGGGGGAAAGCTCGGACAGCCATGCATGGCGTCGGCGTAGATCTGAAGGAACGCCTGCGACATCGCGCTCGCCGCGGCATCGAGGCGCGCCGCCACTTTCTCGGATCCGCCACCCGCGCCACCGCGCAGCGCCGCGGCGGCCGCGTAGCTGAACGAGCGCAGCATCCCGGCGATATCGCGCAGCACGCACTGCTTCGCGCGACGCTCGGCGAGCGGTCGCATCGGCTCGCCCTCGAAATCGATGATGTAGACGTCCGCACCGCCGACGAGCACCTGGCCCAGATGGTAGTCGCCGTGCACCCGTGTGCGCACGGCTTCGAGCGGCGCGCCGGCGAGCGCGGCGACGCGATCGTCGATCTCGGCCGCGAGCGCGCGCAGGCGCCGGCCGAGCACCGCGGCGCCGTAGTCGAGCCGTGCCTGCGCTTCGCGTACGCCGGCGAGTGCGCAGCGCGCCTGTGCGTCGACCGCGTCGCGCCAGCGCCGGCGATCGGAAGCGGTGATCGGCTCCGGCGCGAACGCCGGATCTGCGCTCGCCGCGCCGAGCGCGCGGTGCAGTTCGGCCGTGCGCGCGCCGAGCTGCGCGGCGAGCGCGATGAGCCGCGCCTGCGCCGGCCGTGTCTCGCCTCGTGCGACGCGCTCGAGCGCGTTCACGGCGACGGTCCAGCCGTCGCCCTGGTTCG
>DASVBY010000069.1:0-48535 GCA_036381895.1 Burkholderiales bacterium
CGGGGCCGTTCGCCTGTTTTCATGACGCGCGCCTACGTCGCGACGTCTGTCGGCTCGTTAGTCTTTGGCGAGCGGCGACAAACCCGAAGGAAGTCGAAGCGTGCGAGGCATCGAGTTGAATCTCGAGCCATGCGACACGATGGCGGCCCTGGTCTTGCCGCTTGGCACGCCGCTGCGGATGTCACCCGGCGGTGTCTCGCTTCGGTAAGGAGGCCCGAATGTCTGTCTTTTAAGGAATGAACGAGAAAAGGGCCAACCGGTTTCCGGTTGGCCCTTCGTGCTTGGTGGAGGCGGCGGGACAGCTGGTTCCGCATCTTTCGATGCGGGCTGGACTATGCCTTCATCCGGTTTGCCGGATGCGGGGCGTGTTATCGGTCGTGCCGACCGATCCTAGTGCGCGCTCGGCCGTTTCGACATCAGCGCGTCTATGAGTCTCTACAGGGCAGCGCCGGTTGGCCCCGCGCTACCCCTCGGCGTTGCCATGCCGTCCTTCCGGACGGCGCAGGGTTCGCCGAATGAGCCCCGTTTTCACTCTGCCCTTACGGGCAGAGGCGACCGTGGTGTTGATCGAACCCGCGTCCGCAAGCCCTACGTCTCCGGTTCTACATGCGTAGTCTGTCCTTTATTTGACCTGCCAGGCTCCGACAGACTGGATCCTCGACAGGCTTAGCCTGCTATCGGTTTAACGCCGCTCCAACAGGCACGAAGCGACGCGATCCCGTGTGATCGACCCTTCACTCCCGGCCCACGGGCAAAACACTGGGCGAAGGGCTAGCGGGTTTTAGGCCGCCAGAGCGTAGTTGTCGTCGTTGGCAACTATTGGTTTGCAGCTGGATTTACGAGGAAATCTGCACCTCGGCATGCTCCAGAGGTTTCGCGACCCACGTCGAAGCCAAGTCGCCCCCGGTTCGACTGATAGTAGGGACTGCGCCCACCTATTACAAGGTCAGCGGGCGACCATCGCGGATACCGAAAACAGGCAAACGCGCGAAAGGTGCGGGCGCGGGGCCCTGGCAGCGGCTGCCGGAATCAGCGTCTGGTCTTGAGGGCGCGGCTGATATCCCGGTCGGTCTCGCGCTTCTTGATGTCCTGGCGTTTGTCGCGCGCCTGTTTGCCGCGGGCGAGCGCGACTTCGACCTTAGCGCGCCCGTGCTTCCAGTAGAGCGAGAGCGGTATCAGCGTGTAGCCGCGGCGCTCGACGGCGCCGATGAGCTTGTTGAGCTCCTCGCGGTGCAGCAGGAGCTTGCGCGGCCGGGTGGGGTCGGGCTGCACGTGGGTCGAGGCCGAGGGGAGGGGTGCGATGTGCGCCCCGAGGAGCCAGGCCTCGCCGCGGTCGATGGCGACGTACCCCTCCTTGAGCTGCGCCCGGCCGGCGCGCAGCGCCTTCACCTCCCAGCCCTGGAGCGCCAGCCCGGCCTCGTATCTCTGCTCCAGGTGGTAGTCGTGCCAGGCCTTGCGGTTCTGGGCGATCTGGGTGTTTGGCTTGGTCTCGCGGCGGGCTTTCATGGCGGGCGTATTGTACGGGCAGGCAGGCATCCTGTCCGGCATCCGCGGGCTTCGTTGCCTATATTCCTTCCGTAAGGGCGTGATGACGGGGGGTTCCGTGAACTTGCAGACGATACTCGCGAAGACCGACAAGGGGGTGGAGGAGATCGAAACGCGGCGCCACAAGCTCGACCAGCGCCTGCGGGCAATACTCCTGCTGGTGAACGGCAAGCGCACGGTAGCGGAGCTCGCGCGCGAGTACGCGCGGCTGGGAGACGTGCCGAAGATGCTGCAGCAGCTCGAGCGCGACGGTTTCATCACCTCGGCCGAGCCGGCCGGGAAGAAACTGGAGGCCGCGAAGGCCGAAGTGTCGGCGCTCATCTACGAGGCGCTCGGGCCGGACGGGAGCCTCACCTGCGAGAAGGCCGAGGAGTGCGTATCGCTCGCCGAGCTGCGCGACTACGTAATGTCGCGGCGCGATCTCTTCGAAGCGGCGCTGGGGAAAACGAAAGCTGATCGGCTCTGGACGAAGCTCGCGAAGGCGCTCGGCTGAGTCCGATGCCGGTTAAAGGCGCCCCTCGAACGGAAGCGTTCTTGCGCTGCTCGCGTTGAACGTCGCCGGCCCACGGCGCTTCCAGATGAACGCCGGCTGGGTCGGCTGCGCTCAACCGGACCTTCAATCCCGCGGCGCCGCGTGTTGCGGCGCACCACCCGGTACCGGTTCGACCTAGCTCGGACGCGGTCCTGGCGTGCGTTTCGCTTTGCGCCGTCGAGCGGCGTCGCCGCCGCTATGGACAGCCGCCGGACGCGTGTGCCACATTCCGCCGCCACCGCCGATGACACCAACGTAAACCAGGGAGCGCCATCCATGTCCGCACGCGGTCAGCGCCGGATTCGTTCCGTGGCTGCGGCTCCCGTCGCCGCCGCGCCCGCCGCTCCTTCACAGGCCCCGGCCGCGGCCGCACGCGCCGAACGCTGGTCGAGCAGCATTATGTTCGTCCTCGCGCTCGCCGGTTCCGCCGTCGGTTTCAAAACGTTCTGGTACTTTCCCGGCATTGCGGCCGAGAACGGCGGCGGGGCGTTCATTACCATCTATCTGCTGCTCGCGTTCCTCTTCGGCGCGCCGCTGCTCATCGCGCAGGTGATGCTCGGGCGGCGCACGCACGCTTCGCCGGTCAAGGCCTTTACCGATCTCGCGCCGCCCACGAGGAGCGGCCGGCAATGGGCGCTCGTCGGCGCGCTCGCCGTCGTCGCGGGGTTCATCACCTTCTCGTATCTGAGCGTCATCGCCGGCTGGGCCATGGCCTACGCCGTGCGCGCGCTCTTCGGCGGGCTCGCAGGCCTCACCGCGGACGGCCTCGGCAACCGCTTCGCGGCGTTCGTGCAGGACCCCGAGAAGCAGCTCTTCTGGCACAGCATGTTCGTGCTCGCGACCGGCGCGATCGTCGCGCGCGGCGTGCGCCGCGGACTCGAGCCCGCCGCACGCTGGCTCGCACCGGCGCTTTATGCCGCGCTGCTCGTGCTCGCCGTCTATGCGGCATGGATCGGCGGGCTCGGGGATGCGGCGCGCCATCTCTTCGCCGCCGATTTCGCCAAGCTCACGCCGCGTACCTGGCTCACCGCCGCGGCGCAGGTGTTCTTCAGCCTCGGCCTCGGCACCGGCGTGGCGCTCATGTACGGCGCCTACCTCAAGGCCGACGCCTCGATTCCGCGCGCGACGATGACCGTCGTCGGCCTCGACGTGCTCACGAGCATCGCGGTTGCGCTCGTCGTGTTCGCCGTGCTCTTCGGCGGCGGGGTCGCGCCCGCTTCGGGACCGACGCTGCTCTTTCAGGCGCTGCCGCTCGCGTTCGACCATCTGCCTCACGGCCGCTGGCTGCTCGCGCTGCTTTTCGGGCTGCTCGTCGTGGTTGCGCTCCTCGCCGGCATCGCGCTGCTCGAGCCCGTGGTCGTCTGGCTCGAGGAGCGGTTCGCCGCCCGCCGCCTGCGCGCCGTCGCCGCGAGTGCCGCCGGCGCCTGGATGCTCGGGCTCGCGACCGTGCTCTCGTTCAACTACGCGGCGTTCTCGTTCAGCGTATTCGGCGTCGAGAAGCAGCTCGGCGCCTTCGACGTGCTGCAGTCGCTCAGCGCGGAGCTCATGCTGCCGCTCGCGGCAGTGCTCATGGCCGTGTTCGCGGGCTGGATGCTGAAGCCCGACGACGCGCGGGCGGACCTCGCGATGCAGTCGCCCTGCGCGTTCGACGCGTGGCTGTGGCTGCTGCGGCTGCTCGCGCCGCCGCTGCTGGTCGTGCTGCTCTTTTCCCTTTATTGGCTGTAGCCGTGGCCGCGATCCGCCGCTCCGCCGTCGTCCCCTACAGCGCTTCAGAGATGTACGCGCTCGTCGCCGATATCGAGGCGTATCCGCAGTTCCTTCCCTGGTGCGGCGGCGCGCGGGTGCTCCGCCGCGGCGAGGACGCGGTCGAGGCGGCGATCACCATTGCGTATCACGGCGTCCACAAGACGTTCAGCACGCGCAATCTGCTGCGGAAGGACAAGATGATGGAAATGCGCCTCCTCGAAGGGCCGTTCCGGCATCTGCACGGCTACTGGCGGTTCACCGCGCTCGATGCCCAGGCCTGCAAGGTGGAGCTCGATCTCGAGTTCGAGGTGGCGAGCCGCCTCGTCGCCGCCGTGCTGAATCCGGTGTTCAGCAGCATCGCCAATCAGATGGTCGATGCGTTTCACCGGCGCGCGGTGCAGCTCTACGGTCCCCGCCGCCTCGCGCCTTAGCGGCGCGCCGCCCTTCGCCCCGCAGCCCGAAGCGCCACCCGCGTTGGCATTCGCTTCCCGCATCGCGCAGAATCGGGCACCGCGAGATCCGGACACGAGAGCTGATGGCGGAGCAGATCACGGTGGAAGTCGTGTACGCTACCCCCGAGGAGCAGGCGGTGGTCGGCGTCGTGTTGCGCACCGGCGCGACGGTCGCGCAGGCGGTCGCCGCCTCGGGGTTGCTCGCGCGCTTTCCCGAGATCGACCTGGCGCGCCAGGCGGTCGGCATTTACGGGACGCTGGTGCGGCTCTCGGAGCCGGTCGCGCACGGCGATCGGGTCGAGATTTACCGGCCGCTTCGGACCGATCCTAAGGAGATGCGAAGGCGCCGGGCTCGCGGGGAGCAACCCTAGCGTGCGCATCGTCGGACGGTGCCGCCGGCACCTGCTCCGCGGGTGCGCTCCCGTCGTCGTCGCGCGCGGTGGCCCGGCCGGCGTAATCGCCTTCCACGCGCGCGAGCGTATCCCCCTCGAAAATCACGGTGAGCTTGCGCGTCCTGGCCGGCGCCCCGGCGTGTTCCTTGAATACGTGCACGTAGTCCCAGCGTTCGGGATGAAACGGGTCCGTGATGAGCGGCGTACCGAGCAGGAACCGCACCTGGCTCCGGGTGAGGCCGGGCTTGAGCTTCTCGAGCATCTCGTCCGTGACGACGTTGCCCTGCTCGATGGCGACGCGGTACGGCTGCACGCAGCCGCCGGCGAGCGCGAGCAGCAGCAGAATCAGACCCAGGCGGGCGAGGGCTGGCATACTTTGGCTTTGCTTCCGGTACTGCATTAAACTGCCGCATGATACCGAATGCGGGAGCACCGTTCATCACGATGAGCCAGGATCGCGCACGGGAAACGAGCACGGACCTCAAGAAGGCGGGGCTCAAGGCGACGCTCCCGCGCCTGAAGATTCTGCAGATCCTCGAGTCCGCCGAGCATCCGCACCTCACGGCCGAGGAGGTGTATCAGCGCCTGCGGCAGGCGGGCGAGGAGGTCGGGCTTGCCACCGTGTACCGTGTGCTCACGCAGTTTCAGGCGGCCGGCCTCGTCATCCGGCACAACTTCGAGGGCGACCGCTCGGTGTTCGAGATCAATCAGGGCGGACACCACGACCACATGGTCTGCCTGGAATGCGGCCGCGTGTTTGAGTTCTTCGATCCCGCGATCGAACAGCGCCAGCGCAGCGTCGCCGAGAAGGCGGGTTTCGTCATCGACGACCACTCGCTGTATCTCTACGGCGTCTGCGAGGGCATGAGAAAGCGCGGGAAGTGCTCGAAGCAGGACTGAGCGCGCTACATCGGCGAACGTGACGCCCGGCGACGGACTTTCGAGAGCGGCCGAGCGTTCCCCCGGTAGTACCCGAGATTCGTCCGACGCGCATGCCGGCGCGATCCGCGACGAGCAGATCCGTCTGTTCTATCAATAACTGCCCGTGCTCGGCGGGTTGCTGCTCGCGGGCGCCGGCCTCGTCGTCATGCTCTGGGCGTCGCCGCGCGCGCGGCGCTGCTCGCGTGGTATGCGGCGCTCGTCGCTGCCGTCGGGTTGCGCGCCTTCTGGTACCGGCGGTACCACCGGCCGGATGCCGACCGCTCGCATCCGCGCTGGGCGGCGTACGCGGTCGTCGGCGTCCTCTGCACGGGCGCCGTCTGGGGTATCGGCGCGGTCGTGCTGTTCCCGGCGGGATCGATCGAGTACCAGCTCTTCATCCTGCTCATGCTCGTCAGCCTGACGGCGGGCGGGTGACCTCGCTCAGCGCGTACCTCCCCGCGTTCTATGTGTTCCTTCCGGTCGCGGTCGTGCCCATGAACGTGTTCCTGCTGCTGCAGCCCCACCGCTTCCACCGGATGCTCGGGGCGATGGGGTTCGTCTACGTTGCCGCGCTCGCGCTCTTCGGCCGAACGATCGGCCGCTCCGTGCTCGAGACCCTCAAGCTTCGCTTCGAGAAGAACGATCTTATCGCGGAGCTGAGCCGCAAGAAGGACGAGGCCGAGCGCGCCAACATCGCGAAATCCACGTTCCTTGCCGCGGCGAGCCACGATCTGCGCCAGCCGCTGCACGCGCTTACGCTGTTCACCTCGACGCTCGACGAGCGCAACCGCTACCCGGAGATCGGCGACGTCATCGCGAACATCAAGACGTCCGTCCAGGCGCTCGAGAAGCTGTTCAACGCGCTGCTCGACATCTCGCGGCTCGACGCCGGCGTCCTGCGGCCCGAGCGCGCGCACGTGCGGCTCGGCGCGATGCTGGAGCGCCTCGAGCGCGAGTACGCGCCGGATGCGCGCGCCAAGGGGCTGGCGCTGCAGGTGCGCGGCGGCGATCAGGTGGTATACACCGACCCGGCGCTGCTCGAGCGCATTCTGCGCAACTACATCTCGAACGCGATCCGCTATACGGAAGCGGGCGTGGTCGCGGTCGAAACCGCGGCGCGGGACGGCGCCTTGCTCATCGATGTCGTCGATACCGGCATCGGCATACCGGCGGCGCATCACCGGGAGATCTGCGGCGCGAGGGCATGCGCCTGCTGCTCGAGGGCTGTGGATGCGAGGCGCTGGTCGCGGGCGGCGAGGGGGAGGCGGCGTGGCGCGCGCGAGTCGCCGGGCGGGCCGGACGCGATCATCGCCGACTACCGCCTGCGCGATGGCCGCACCGGCATTCAGGCCATCGAGCGGGTGCAGCGCGAGCGCGGGCGGACCATTCCGGCGCTGATCGTGACCGGCGATACCGCGGTCGATCGGCTGCGGGTGGTGAAGGCGAGCGGCTATCCGCTGCCGCACAAGCCGGTGCAGCCGGCGATGCTGCGCACGTATTTGCGCAACCTGCGCCGGCGCGAGCGCGCGGGCTGAGCCCGGACGCTTGTCCTGGCCGGCGCTTGCGCGATACTAGGCGGCTTCCGAGGGTTGCGTTCGTATCGGTGAAAGAGTCGCGCGCCGCGCAGCGGCAAGGAGGGCTCTATGAAGCGATCCTCACCGCAGGACGTCGCGGGATTGGCGATCACCGAAGCCCGTGCGCGCGAGATCCTGAACGAACGCATCAAGGTCATCTACCGGTACCAGCCGGTCCTGCTCGTGATCAACGCCGTCGTCGGCGCGGCGATGATCTACGGGCTCTGGCAGGCGGCGCCGGGCGCGGCGCTGCTCGCCTGGGGTGTGGCGGCCATCGCCGCACTGGCGCTGCGCGCCGGCTTCTACGCGGCGTACCGGCGCGCGCCCGCCCCCGAGGAGCGGCTGCGCGTCTGGGCGGGCGGTGCCGTCGTCTGCTCGGCCGCTTCGGGTGCGCTCTGGGGGGCGGCGGGCGCGTTTCTGTTCCCGCCCGATTCGCTCGAGTACCAGCTGTTCATCCTGTTCATTCTCATGGGCATGGGCGCCGGCGCGGTTTCCTCGCTCACCACGTACATGCCGGCCTTCTATGCGTTCCTCCCCGTTTCGCTGATCCCGATCGGCGTGCGCCTGCTGTTCGAGGCCGAGCCGATCCATACGGCGCTCGGCGTCATGACGTTTGCGTACCTGGGCGGCCTGAGTTTCTTCGCGAGCACCATCAACCGCACCATCGGCGAATCGCTGCGGCTGCGCTTCCAGAACCTCGACCTGGTGCGGGAGCTGAGCGCGCAGCGCGACGAGGCGGAGCGTGCGAACGTGAGCAAGTCGAGGTTCCTCGCGGCCGCGAGCCACGATCTGCGCCAGCCGCTGCACGCGCTCACCCTGTTCACCTCCGCGCTCGACGAACGCATCACCTATCCGGAAGTGCGCCGCATCGTCGACCACATCAACGTTTCGGTCGGCGCGCTCGAGAAGCTCTTCAACGCGCTGCTCGATATTTCGCGCCTGGACGCGGGCGTGATGCAGCCGGAGCAGCGGCATTTCCGGCTCGATGAGCTCCTCGCGCGCCTCGTCAACGACCACGCGCCCGAAGCCGAGCACAAGCGCCTGCGCCTCGCGTGCGCTCCGTGCGAGCTCGTCGTTTACAGCGACCCCGCGCTGCTCGAACGCATCCTGCGCAACTACGTCGCGAACGCCATTCGTTACACCGAGCGCGGCGAAGTGCGCATCGAGCTCGAGCCTGCGCCGCCGCACGTGCGCATCGTCGTTGCCGATACCGGCGTCGGCATACCCGCTTCGCAGCATCGCGAGATCTTCAAGGAGTTCCACCAGCTCGGGAACCCCGAGCGCGACCGGACCAAAGGCCTGGGGCTCGGGCTCGCGATCGTCGAGCGCATCGCGCGGCTGCTGCACCACCCGATTGCGGTGGAGTCCGCGCCCGGCAAGGGCGCGCGCTTCTCCGTTACCGTGCCGCTCGGCGATCCGTCGCGGGTCGTGAGCGATGCGCCGCCGGCGACGGAGACGCGCGCCGATCTCACCGGCCTTTGCGTGCTGGTCATCGACGACGAGCGCGCCACGCGCGAAGGTATGCGCACGCTCCTCGAGCAGTGGGGCTGCCGCGTGCTCGCGGCGGGGTCCGAAGAGGAGGCCGCGAGCGCCGTGCGCGCCGCGGCCGCGGCGCCGCAGGCGATCGTCGTCGACTATCGGCTGCGCGAGGAGCGCACCGGCGTGCAGGCGATCGGCCGCATGCGCGCAGAATTCGGAAGCACTATTCCGGCGCTCATCGTGACCGGCGACACCGCGCCCGAGCGGCTCCGTGAAGCGAAGGCGAGCGGCTACCCGCTGGTGCACAAGCCGGTGCAGCCGGCGGTGCTGCGCACGTTCCTGCGCAACGCGCGCCAGGTCCGCCGCGCGTCCTAGGCGACGCTCGAACCCTCGCGCGCACCGCGTCAGCGCGGCGCACGACGCAGCCCGAGCCGCTCCGCCGCCAAGGCGGCCTGGGTGCGGTTCGTCACTTTGAGCGCCTTGAAGACTGCGGTGATATGCGCCTTGACCGTGGCTTCGGTGAGTCCGAGCTCGGCGGCGATGACCTTGTTGGCCTTGCCTTCGAGAACATAGGCGAGCACGTCGAGCTGCCGCGGCGTGAGTCCGGCGGTATCGCCGGCGGCGCGCGGGGCGGGAGCGCTGGCGGCGGGCTGCACCATGGCCGGCGGGACGTAGACGCCGCCCGCGAGCACCAGCCGCAGCGCGCTCAACACCACGGACGCCGTGGCCGATTTCTGCACGAACCCCATGGCGCCCTGGTCCAGCGCGCGCTGCATGTCGGCGCGGTTCTCGGACGCGGAGAGCACCACGATCGGCAGCGCCGGGTACTGGCGGGAGAACGTTTCGAGGGCGGCGAAACCGTCCTTGCCGGGCATGTGGAGGTCGAGCAGCACCAGACCGACATCGGCGTGAGCGGCCGCCTGCGCGAGCGCCTGGTCGCAATCGCCCGCTTCGATGATCTCCACGTCCTGCCCGAGCTGGGTCAGTACGTGCCGCATGCCCGCCCGGAACAGCGCGTGGTCGTCCGCGATGAGGATTTTCACGGCGGTCCTTGCTCCGGCCGTCCAGAATACTGAATCCCGGGCCGGCTTTCGACCTGGGTATTAAGACCATCGGCCAATGGCGTGGGCGTGGCCGACCGGTAGAGTCGCAGCCGTAACCATCTCTATGCCCGCCGCGTGAAATCGCCCCACACGATCCTCCTCATAGAACGTGACCGCCTCATGCGGGAAGGGTTGTCCGCGCTGCTGCGTGCCTGGAATTTCGAAGTCATCGCCGCAGCCGACCCGGCAGGCGCGCTGCGAGCCGCGGGCGGGGCGGTCCCGAGCTTCGCGATCGTTGCCGCGCCGCTCGGCAATCCGGAAGTAGGGGTCAGGTGGGTGCATGAGGTGCATGCGGGCCACGCGCGCCTGCCGACGATTCTCATCGCCGACCGTCCCGCGGCCGGGAAGGCGGGAAGCGGCGACTGGCTGCGCATCGACTGGCCGGTGCAAACGAGCGGGCTGCGTGCGGCGATCGCGGCCATCGTGCAGGCCGACGGGGCAGAGCACTAGCGTGGCGACATCGGGCCGCCATATCGGGTTTCCCGGCAACGGCGCGATCGGCGCAGCGACCGTCGCGGCGGCTGCGCCGCCGTCCGGGCCCGACGGGGACCCGCGTCCGGCCTCTCTGCGCTTGCGCGAGGCGCAGACGAGGCTCTTCTACGGCGCGATCCCGGGTCAGCTGGTCGCGATCGTCGTCGGCGGATTCCTGGTTTTCATGCTGTGGGGCGTGGTGTCGCCGGCGGTTCTGACGGCGTGGTTCGGTGCCCAGTTGCTGCTGACGGCGTTCCGCCTCTGGACGTTCTTCGCGTTTCGGCGCACGAGCGATCCGGCCCATCCGCGCTGGCTGCGCTTTGCGACGCTCAGCGCATCCACGTCCGGCACGTTGTGGGGCGCGGGCGGGGCACTGTTCTATCCCCCGGCCGCATTCGAATACCAGCTGCTGGTGCTCGTCGTGTTCGTCTGGCTCGGCATCGGCTCGGCGGTCGCGCTCGCCGCGCACCTTCCGGCGTTCTTCGGCTACCTGCCGCTGTCGCTGCTTCCGCTCGCGGCGATGTTTCTCGCCGAGGGCGGCCGCGTGCACGCGGGGCTCGGCGCCCTGCTCGTGATCTTCGCGGTTACGGTGTCGTTCTACGCCCGGCTCAACAACCGCGCCCTGGTCGAGACGCTGAAGCTGCGCTTCGAGAACGTGGACCTGATGGCGGAGCTCGCGCGCCAGAAGGACGAAGCCGAGCGCGCGAACATAGGCAAGTCCAAGTTTCTCGCCGCGGCGAGTCACGACCTGCGGCAGCCGCTGCACACGTTGAGCCTGTTCACCGCCGCGCTCGAGGCGGAGGTCGAGGGCCCGAAGGCCCGCCGTGTGGTCGGCAGCATCGGCGAATCGGTCGCGGCGCTGCAGAAGATGTTCGACGTCCTGCTCGACGTCTCGCGCCTGGACGCGGGCGTCGTGCAGCCCGCCTGGCGGCACTTCCGCTTGAACGATCTGGTGCGGGTTCTCGTCAACGACTATGCGCCCGAAGCGCAGGCCAAGGGGCTCGAGCTGTGCGGCGCGGTCGACGACGCCGTCGTCGTGCGCAGCGACCCGGCGCTGCTCGAGCGCATCCTGCGCAACTACGTGGCGAACGCCGTGCGTTACACGGAGCAGGGCAGCATACGCATCGAGTGCGTGCGACTCGGGGAACACTGGCGCATCGACGTCGCCGACACCGGGATCGGCATTCCCGCGAGCCAGCATCGGGCCATATTCGGGGAGTTCCATCAGCTCGGCAATCCCGAGCGCGACCGGACCAAGGGCCTCGGGCTCGGGCTCGCGATCGTCGAGCGCGTGGCGCGGCTCCTCGGACATCCGATCGGCCTCGACTCGGCGCCCGGCCGGGGCTCGCGCTTCTGGGTGACCGTCCCCGCCGGCGACGAACATGCGATCGCGCGCGACGCCGACGAGGCGGACGGCGGTGCGTACGGCGACCTCAGCGGACTGCGCGTGGTCGTCATCGACGATGAAGCCGCGGCGCGCGAGGCCATGCGCCTGTTCCTCGAGCAGTGGGGCTGCGAAGCGGTGCTGGCCGGATCGGAGGAGGAAGCGCTCGCGCGCGTCCGGGGGGCGCCGCGCGCGCCGGATGCGATCATTGCCGACTACCGGCTGCGCGACGGCCGCAACGGCGTCCAGGCGATCGAGCGGCTGCGTGCGCACTGGGACCGCCGTATACCGGCGCTCATCGTGACCGGCGACACCGCGCCGGAGCGTCTGCGCGAAGCGAAGGCGAGCGGACATCAGCTCGCGCACAAGCCCGTCGCGCCGGCGATCCTGCGCGCTTTCCTCGGCCACGCGCGGCCCCGGGCGCCGGCGCGAAGCGCGGTGCGCTGACGAGCGCGCGTACCGACGAGGCGGCAGGCGCCGGCGCGGCGCGCCGGCGGTGTCGAACCGGATACGGTCGACGATCGGGCCCTACGAGGCGCGTCGACGCAGATCGAGTCGCTTCGCGACGGCCGCCGCCTGTGCGCGGTTGCTGACGCGGAGCGCCTTGAACGCGGCCGTAATGTGCGCCTTCACGGTCGCGCGCGAAAGGCCGAGTTGAGCGGCGATCGCCCTGTTCGACTTGCCTTCGATGACGCAGGCGAGCACCTCGAGCTGCCGCGGCGTGAGCGCCGAGCCGTCCGCAGCCTTCGGCGCCGCGCCCCCGCAGGCGAGCGGCGCCGGGTGCACGAGCGCGGGCGGCACGTAGATGCCTCCCGCGAGCACGAGGCGCAGCGCATGCAGCATTACCGCGGCGCTGCTCGTCTTCGGGATGTACCCGACGGCGCCGCCGTCGAGGGCGCGCTGCATGGCGGCGCGATCTTCCGAAGCCGAGAGCACCACGACCGGCAGGCGCGAGTGTTCCCGTGCGAGCAGCTCGAGAGCAACGAAGCCGTCACGGCCGGGCATCGTCAGATCGAGCAGCACCAGCTCGATGTCGGGTTGCGCTTCGACCGCCGCGAGCAGGTCGGCGCAGCTGCCCGCCTCGATCACCTCGACGGCGTCATCGAGCTGTGCGAGCAGGTGGCGCATGCCTTCGCGGAACAGCGCGTGATCATCCGCAATCAGAAGCTTCACGTCGGCTCATCTCTTCGCACGCCTATTCGAGCACACGCGGCCGGTCCTGACTTTCCGACGGTAGGCTTAAGACCGGTCTAGCGACCAAGCGCTAATTTACCGTCCCGCCCCCGTTTTCCTAGAGTGCCGCGCAGAGCAACGACGGCAGGAGTTCGTGACCCCGCGATCCGGCAAGGAGGCAGGGAGATGAACGAAGCACCGATCCTCGATTCCTGGTCGCGCGCGTGGACGGCCTGCAGTCTGCACGCACCGCAGCGCCGCACGGCCCTCCTTTCGACGCCGGTCGCCTCGCGCCCGATCGGCGACGTCCGGTCGCGCGCGCCCGGCGCAGCTTTCGAGCCGCTCCCGCCGCTGCGCGTCGCGGCGTCGAACCGGAACGAGGGCGTCGCGACGACGGGCGTCGAGCGTCGCCGGTGCGGGATGAGAACCTGCCTGCTGACCGCTGTGGCCATGGTTGCGTTCGCAGCGAACTCGCTGCTCGCGCGTTCCGCGCTCGTCGACGCGTCGATCGATCCGGCGAGCTTCACGACGGTCCGGCTCGCCGCAGGCGCCCTGACGCTCTGGGCGATCGCCGCGATCACGCGCAAGAACCTGCTGCCGAAGCAGGGCGACTGGCTGTCCGCGACCATCCTGTGCGTGTTCGCGGTCGCGTTCTCGCTCGCGTACGCCTCGCTCACGGTCGGCACCGGCGCGCTGATTCTGTTCAGCACCGTGCAGCTCACGATGCTGATCGCCGGCCGGCGCAACGGCGAGATGTTTGCGCCGCGCGGGTGGATCGGTTTCACCCTGGCGATGACCGGCCTCATTTACTTGCTGTCGCCGGGCCTGGCCGCGCCACCTCCCGCGGGTGCCATGCTCATGGCTGTGGCCGGCGTCGCCTGGGGCTTTTATTGTCTGCGCGGGCACACCGCGGCCGATCCGCTGCTCGCGAACGCGGGCAACTTCCTGCGCGCCGTGCCGCTCGCGCTGCTCGTCACCGCCTTCTCGCTCGCGCACATCGGTCTTTCGTGGCGCGGCCTGATGCTCGCCGTCGCCTCGGGCGCCGTCGCCTCCGGCCTCGGTTTCGTCGTCTGGTACGCGGCACTCGCACGACTCACGGCCACGCGCGCCGCCACCGTGCAGCTCTCGGTGCCCGTGCTCGCCGCGTGCGCGGGCGTCGTGCTGCTCGCCGAACCGCTCGCTTGGCGGCTGCCGCTCGCCTCGTTCGGTATTCTCGGCGGCATCATGCTGGTCCTGTCGCATCCGGCCCCGGCGCCTTGCCTGACAACGGAGGAAGAGCTCCCATGAGGAATCGAAACCCGGCCATTCTGTCGATGTCGCTCCTGCTCGCCGGCTGCGGTGGAGGGGGCGATGGCGGCGTCAGCGGCGGTGGTGCGGGCGCGGGCCCTGTGCCGTCGCTCCAGACGGTCGTGTACATGCGCAAGGCGGGCGGACTGCAGGAGGACATATACGCGGTGCGGGAGGACGGGACCGCGCTCGCGACGCTCGCCGCGAGCGCCGATAGCGAAATCTTCGCCGGCCTCGCGCCCGACGGGCGCGTGATCTTCATGCGCACGACAGGCAGCGGAGACAACAACCTCTACAGCGTGAAGCTCGACGGCACCGGGGTCGTCGGGCTCGGTGACACGCCGAACAGCGAGGTGGTCAATCTGACGCATGTTCCGGCCGTGACGCCGAGCGGACGCGTCGTATTCCAGCGCCACGATTTCGGGTTGAGCCGTACCGATCTCTACGTTATCGGCGCCGACGGCACCGGCGAAGTGCTGCTTGCGGCGGACGTCATGGACTACTTCGGAATGACGCCCGGCGGCCGCGCGCTGTTCTCCCGGTCGAACGGCATCCACAGCGTCAAGGAGGACGGATCCGATGAACAGACGCTCATGGCCACGGCGGGACTCGTGCGCGGCATTACTTCCTCCGGGCGCGTGATCATCTCGAGCGGCGGCGATCTTTTCAGCGTGAACGATGACGGCAGCGATTTCAAACCGATCGCCAACCTCTCCGGCGTATCCGAGAGCTTCGACGCCATTGTCGCCGGCGACCGCGTCGTGTTTTCGCGCTTCGACGGCGCGGCACACGATCTGTTCAGCATCAGGGCGGACGGCACCGGTCTCGCGACGCTCGCCAATTCGCCGGACAACGAGCTCTACGCCGGCGCTATGGCGGACGGGCGCGTCGTGTTCACGCGCCAGGCGGACCTGTACATCGTCAATGCCGACGGAACGAATCCGGTCCTGCTCGCCGGCTCTTCCGACAGTGAGATGTTCGAAGGATTTCTGTCCGCGGGCCGAATCGTGTTCGGTCGCTTCGACGGCGGGCAGACCGATCTCTATCTCGTCAATGCCGACGGAACGAACGAGGTGCGCCTGACGCAGACGCCCGAGACGGAGCAGTTGAATTGCCCCGGCGACAGCTGCGAAACGCCCGGCGGGCGCCTGGTCTTCGACCGGCGGTTGAGCGGCACCGATGTGGATCTCTACAGCATCAATCTCGACGGTACGGGCGAGACGCTGCTCGCGAGTACGCCCGGGTTCGAGTCGGTGGTGGCGATCATGTCCGGCGGGCGGATCGTCTACAGCACGCACGACTCGCTCGCGCCGGTGTCTCAGTTGGATCTTTACAGCATCAACGAAGACGGCACCGATCGGCGTGCCCTCGCCGACAGCGCCGATTCCGAGCAATTCGCTGCCGTATACTGAGCGGGTACCGCCGCTCGAGTGCCACCAGAAGCCGCGCGAGCTTTCGCATCGAAGTGTCCGCCTCGTGCCGCCGATCGCCGGCCGAACCTGGGACAAAGAAAAGCCGCGCGCGCCTTGCGGCGTCGCGCGGCTTCGGAGCGCACCGCGCCGGGCTTATTTCCCGACCCCGAGTCGGCCGCCCTTGCCGAGGCCGCCTTTGACCTCCTGCGCCTTGTAGTTGCGCAGCGCCCGCACCATCTGGTTGTACGAGTCAGCGAACGCCGCGGTCACCACTTTGCCCTGAGGTGTATTGGCGTAGCCGCTCGCGCCGCCGGCGAGGCTCCTGACGAAGCCGGCCCCGAAGAAGCCGAAGTCGAAGTTCTTGGCACTGCCTTCGGCGGCCGAGAGCTGCACGCCGGAGCGATTGTCGACGAGGATCAGCGTGGTCGAGGCTTCGTTCGCCTTGACGCTGCCGCCGACGGCGGCGAGCGTGCGCCCGATGCTCCCGAGTCCGCCGAGCCGCAGGCCTTCGGTACCCTTCGCGCTGAAGTTGATGCTCGGGCTCATGGTGTAGTCGGCCGCGACCAGCTGGCCCTTGTGGAACTTGCTGCCCTCGCGTGTCTCGCCGCTGCGGGCGAGCGCACGCTCCTGCTCCAGGTTGCGCATGGCGCGTCCCCGTTCGACCACGACGAAGCAGTTCGACTGCTGGATCATCATGCGCAGCACGGGGACCGTCGAGCCGAGCTTGTGCCGGCGCAGCTCATGAAACCAGGGCGCGCTCTGGTCCTCGACCACAGCGAGCGTTCCGAACGGTTCGCTGCAGCGCTCGAGCTGGCTGTTTGCGTTTTCCGCGGTGCTGCCCGCGGCGGCGCCGGTTACCGTGTTGCCGCTGCTTCCGCCCATGTTCGGCGTGGTGGCGAGGCAGCCGGTGAGGGCTGCGGCCGCCGAGCAAACGAGCGCGGCGCGCACTCCCGTGTTGAGCGAAGCGAGTAGTTTGACAATCATGATTCTTCCCCCCAAGACGCGGATAACCCGGGCGCGTGTTGACGAACCGTGCCCACCCGAGACTGCCGAGAAGCCCTGTGCGGACCAGGGTCGTGTATATAACCCATAGCAGAAGACAGCCACAACGCCCGGCTCGATCGCCACTGAGTCGGGGGAGGGCGGGGATCGGTTTAGCGGCTGCGAAGCGGCGTTCAGGGGCGGGCGCGTATCGCCAGGCGGCCGAGCCCCGGGGCGAGGACCATCGTCCAGACCCGGTCGCGCCGATCGTTACGGTCAGTCTCGACAGTATCCGGCCCTCCGTGACCGCCGTGCGTGCGCAGGTCTTCCGCACCCGCACCAGCATCCGGAGCTCGTCGAGCGCCCATGGCGGGGGCAGGATATCGCCGCCGCCGGCGCGTTTCACCGATGGAAGGGAGCGCGCTACGCGCAGGCGGGAAAGGAAGCTCGACGCCGGGCCGCCGGCCGGCGAGCGGCGCTAGGGAGCGTCGCGGAGCTCCTTGAGCACTGCGATCTCGTCGCAGTGATTGAACTTGTAGCACTTCACGCAGATGCCCCACACCTTTTCGGGCAGCGTTTCCTTGGGCACGGTCGTGAAGCCGAGCCTGTGGAAGAACTGCGGCACGTAGGTGAGCGCCATGATGCGCCGCAGCCCGATGCGGCGCGCTTCCTGGAGCAGCCGCTCGACCAGCAGCCGTCCGTAACCCTTGCCCTTGTGTGCGTCGTCGACGACGAGGCTGCGGATCTCGCCGAGGGCCTCGGTGAAGATCTCGAGTGCACCGCACCCGACGACCCTGCCGTCCACTTCGAGCACGAAGAAATCGCGCAGATGCCGGTACAGCTCGCTCATCGTGCGCGGCAGCAGATTGCCCTGGGCGGCGTAGCTCTCGACGAGGTAGTGGATGTACGGGACGTCGCCGATCGCCGCGGGCCGGACGAGCGGCGCCGCGGCGGCGGGGGCGCTGGATTCAGACGGCAGCACGGTTCAGCATGTCCTCGGCGTGGGCGATGGTCTTCTTGCTGATCTCGACCCCGCCCAGCATACGCGCAATCTCGTGTACGCGCTCGGCCGACGTGAGCGGCTGCACCTCCACCTGGGTGGCGCCGTCGACCGCCTGCTTGACCACCCGCAGATGGTGCATGCCGAGCGCTGCCACCTGCGGCAGGTGCGTGATACACAGCACCTGGCGGCTCGCGGCGAGCGCGCGCAGCTGCTGGCCGACGATCTCGGCGACGCGTCCGCCGACCCCGACGTCCACTTCATCGAAGATGAGCGTCGGAATGCGCCCGCTCGCGGCGGCGACCACCTGCAGCGCCAGGCTGATGCGCGAGAGCTCGCCGCCCGAGGCGACCTTGGCGAGCGGCCGCGCCGGCTGGTCGGGGTTCGTGCTCACCAGGAACTCGATGCGCTCGCGCCCGTGCGGGCTGAGCTCGTCCTCGGGAAGCGGCGTGAGCGCGACTTCGAAGCGCCCGCCGGCCATGCCGAGCTCCTGCATGCGCTCGCTCACGAGGCGCGTGAGCTTCTTCGCCGCCTGGCGCCGCCCGGCGGTCACCTTTGCCGCCGCCTCCAGGTAGCGTCCGCGCGCGGCCCGAAGCTCCTCGTGCAGCCGCGCGAGCATGCCGTCGTAGTCCTCCGTCTCCGCGAGTTCGGCCTGCAGCCGCAGGAGCAGCGCCGGCAGCTCTTCGGCGCGGACCCGGTGCTTGCGGGCGAGATCGTGGATCGTGCCGAGTCGCTGATCGAGCCACTGCAGCCGCGCCGGATCGAGGTCGAGATCGCCGAGGTAGTGATGCAGCCGCTTCGCGGCCTCGTCGATCTGGATGCCGGCTTCGTTGACGAGGGCGGCGATCTCGCCGAGCTTAGCATCGTATTGCGCGAGCCCTTCGAGCCGGCGGGCGACCTGCGCCAGCATGCGCGCCGCGGCCGTCTCCTCGTCGTCGTAGAGCGCCTGCGCCGCCGCCTGCACGCCTTCGAGGAGCTCGGCGCCGTTCGCGAGGCGCGCGTGCTCCTCTTCCAGCGCCGCGACCTCGTCGGCTTTGAGGTTCAGTGCTTCGAGCTCCTTCACTTGGTGCCGCAGCAGCTCGAGCCGCGCCCCGCGGTCGGCCGATTCGCGGCTCAACGCGGCGATGCGTTCGTCGAGGCCGCGCACCGCCTCGTAGCGGCGCGCGACCTCCGCGACCGCCTCCGCAAGGCCGGCGTAGTCGTCGACGAGCTGGCGCTGCGCGTCGCGCCGCAGGAGCGACTGGTGCTCGTGCTGCCCGTGGATATCGACGAGGAACTCGCCGAGCTCGCGCAGGGACTGGATCGGCACCGGCCGGCCGTTGATGAACCCCTTGGAGCCGCGCTCCGCGTCGATCACGCGCCGCAGCACGCAGTCCCCGTCGGCATCGAGCTCGTGCTCCTCCAGCCAGCGCGCCGCGTCCGACTTCGCATCGAGAGCGAAGCTCGCCGACACTTCGGCACGCGCGCAGCCGTGGCGGACGACGCCGCTGTCCGCGCGGCCGCCGAGCACCAGCGCGAGCGCGTCGACCAGGATCGACTTGCCGGCGCCGGTCTCGCCGGTGAGCACGGTCAGGCCGGCGGCGGTCTCGAGATCGAGCGCGCGGATGATGGCGAAATCGCGAATATGGAGCGACGTGAGCATGCTCGGCGTTCGTGGCAACGCGCTATACGCGCGGCGGAAACTTCCCCGGGCGCACCGGAGGCGCAATCCCCGGCGGTTCGTTCGCGTAATACCGCATCAGTACTTCGCTCCCCAGCCGAGCTTCTCGCGCAGCACGTCGTAGTGATTGCGCGCGAGCGGGTGTAGCAGCTCGACCGTGTGATTGGCGCGGCGCAGGCGAATGCGATCGCCGTCCACGAGGTTATAGTTGAGCTGCCCGTCGAACGTGACGTAGGCCCGTCCGGCCGTCGGTCCGACGAGCACGATCTCGATCGTAGAGTCGGCCGAAATGGCGATCGGCCGGTTGCTCAGCGTGTGCGGACAGATCGGCACCAGCACGAGCGCGGAGAGCGTCGGGTGCAGAATGGGGCCGCCGGCCGACATGGCGTAGGCGGTCGAGCCCGTCGGCGTCGCGACGATGATGCCGTCGCCGCGGGCGCTGTTCACGAACTGATTCCCGATGTACGTCTCGAACTCGATCAGGCGCGCGAGCTCGCCCTTGGTGAGCACGACGTCGTTGAAGGCGCGCGCGGAGAGCATCTGGCGTCCGCCCCGGTAGACCTCCGCATGCAGCAGCAGACGGCGCTCCGCCTGGAACTCGCCCGCCAGGATCCGGCCGACGTCGCGCTCCATGTCGGCGAGCGGGATGTCGGTCAGAAACCCCAGGCGTCCGAGGTTCACGCCGATGACCGGCACGTCGTGCTCGGCGAGATTGCGCGCGACGTGCAGCAGCGTGCCATCGCCCCCGATCACGATCGCGACGTCGGCCTGCGGCCCGAGCGCCTCGAGCGGCAGCACCGGGCCGACGGGTTCGGGCAGCACCGGCGCCGTGTCCTCGTCGACGAGTGTCCGCAGGCCGCGGGCCTGGAGGAAGCGGGCGAGTCGCAGGAGATGCGTGCCCACGGTGTCGTCCTGATACTTGCCGAACAGGCCGACGGTCTGGATGGGGGAGCGCTTCATGCAAAGCCCGGACGAGTGGCGCGATAACCTAGCACGCGCGGGATAGAGCGGCCAGTATGGCGCGCCGACCGGCGCCAGGCGGACTGCTTGGCACTCCTATCCCCAGAGTGCTAAATTTTCCCCGCAATCCCCGCCGTTTTCGCCCGCGCGCCTGCGGCGGCGCGCAAGACGGGACCTTGGAGCGACCATGCAACTCAGCCCGCGCGCGGAAGTTCTGCTCAAGACTCTGATCGAGCGGTACATCGCCGAGGGCGAACCGGTGGGCTCGCGTACGCTCGCCCGATACGCCGGACTCGATCTGAGCCCGGCCACCATCCGCAACGTGATGGTGGACCTCGAGGAGATGGGCCTCGTCAGCTCCCCGCATACCTCCGCCGGCCGGGTCCCCACGCAGCGGGGCTACCGGCTGTTCGTCGATACCTTACTTAAGGTGCGTCCGCTGGACGAGCAGCAGGTGCGCTTCCTCAAGGAAGAGCTCTCAGCCGACCAGGACCCGCAGCAGCTGATCGAGAACGCCTCGCATCTGCTGTCGGAGATCAGCAAGCTCGCGGGCGTCGTGCTCGTGCCGCATCGGGACGAGCAAGTGAGGTTCCGGCACATCGATTTTCTCTCGCTCTCCGGGCGGCGCCTGCTCGTCATTCTGGTCACGGAGGACGGCCGCGTCGACAACCGCGTGATCGTCGCGGACCGCGAGTACAGCGCGGCCGAACTCGAGCAGGCGGCGAACTATTTCAACGAGAGCTACACGGGCATGCTGCTCTCCGACGTGAAGCGTGCGCTCGTGAGCGACATGCAGCAGACGAGCGCGGACCTGCAGCGGGTCATCGAGCTCGCCACCACCATGGCCCGCCGGGCGCTCGAAACGGACGGCAACGACGACGAGCTGCTCGTGAGCGGCGAGTCGAACTTGATGGACGTGCCGGAGCTCAACGATATCCGCAAGCTGCGCAGGCTCTTCGAGGCATTCACCGCGAAACGCGACCTGCTGCACCTCCTCGATCAGGCGATGCGGGTCAAGGGCATCAAGATCTTCATCGGCGCCGAGTCCGGGTACGAGGCGCTCGAGGATTGCAGCATCGTTACGGCCGCCTACAGTGTCGATCAGCGGCAGGTCGGGACGCTCGGCGTGATCGGGCCGACGCGCATGGCCTACGAACACGTCATTCCCATCGTGGACATCACGGCACGGCTGCTCAGCGCCGCGCTCACGGCGCAGGTGGCCCAGCCGCCGCGGCTTGAAAGATCCCGTTCCTAACCCCATAGCTCGGGTCGTTGACTGGCAGAGCAGGGGTTACGCATGTCTGAAGAATCCGAGCGTAGGCAAAGCGCGGAGCAGGCCGCCGAGGCGGCGATGGCTGCGCAGCCGGGCAACGGCGCGACCGAGGCTGCTGCGCCCGTCGAGGACATCGCGCGGCTCAAGGCCGAGCTCGAGGCGGCGAAGGCCCAGGCGGCCGAGAACCAGGACAAGTTCCTGCGAGCACGGGCGGACGCCGAGAATGCCCGCCGGCGCGCGGAGATCGACGTCGCCAACGCGCACAAGTACGGCATCGAGCGCTTCGCGGCCGAGCTGCTCACGGTACGCGACAGCCTGGAGCTGGCCCGCGCGGTCAATATCGATCATGAGAACCAGTCGGCCCTGGCCAAGATGCACGAGGGACTCGACCTGACGCTCAAGCAGATGGACGACGTGTTTCGCAAGTTCGCCCTCACCATCATCGATCCGACCGGGCAAAAGTTCGACCCGGAGAAGCATCACGCGATCAGCATGGTGGAGAGCCGCGAAGTCCCTCCGAACCACGTGGTGAGCGTGATGCAGAAAGGGGCGCTGTTGCACGAGCGCGTGCTGCGCCCAGCGCTGGTGGTGGTGGCCAAGGCGCCGAGCGAGGCGGCGGGGGGAGCCCCCGAGGGCGAACCGGAGGCTTGAAATGGCGCACCGCAACCCCATTAACGCTGGCATCTGAGGCACACGGCCACATTCGAGGACAGTACGATGGCGAAAATAATCGGTATCGATCTCGGTACGACCAACTCCTGCGTCGCGATCATGGAAGGGACCAAGGTGCGGGTCATCGAGAACAGCGAAGGCGACCGCACCACCCCCTCGGTCGTGGCGTTCACGGAGGAGGGTGAAGTCATCGTCGGCCAGGCCGCCAAGCGCCAGGCGATCACGAACCCGCACAACACGCTCTACGCGGTGAAGCGCCTGATCGGGCGCAAGTACGAGGAGGACGTGGTCCAGCGCGACGTCAAGCTCGTGCCCTACAAGATCGTGCGCGCCAAGAACGGCGACGCCTGGGTCGAGGTGCGCGGCAAGCAGATGGCGCCGCCGGAGATCTCCGCGCGCGTGCTGCAGAAGATGAAGAAGACCGCCGAAGACTACCTCGGCCACGAGGTGAAGGAGGCGGTCATCACGGTGCCGGCGTACTTCAACGATTCGCAGCGCCAGGCGACCAAGGACGCCGGCCGCATCGCCGGGCTCGAGGTCAAGCGCATCATCAACGAGCCGACCGCGGCAGCGCTCGCCTTCGGCCTGGACAAGAAGCCGGGCGACTCGAAGATCGCGGTCTATGACCTCGGCGGCGGCACGTTCGACATCTCGATCATCGAGATCGCGGAAGTGGACGGCGAGCACCAGTTCGAGGTGCTCTCGACCAACGGCGACACTTTCCTCGGCGGCGAGGACTTCGACAAGCGCGTCATCGACTACCTCGCCGAGGAGTTCAAGAAGGACAACGGCATCGATCTGCACAAGGATCCGCTCGCGCTGCAGCGCCTGAAGGACGCCGCGGAGAAGGCGAAGATCGAGCTGTCCTCGACCCAGCAGACCGAGGTCAACCTGCCGTACATCACGGCCGACGCCTCGGGTCCGAAGCACCTCAACATAAAGCTCACCCGGGCGAAGCTCGAGTCGCTGGTCGAAGACCTGATCCTCAAGACCATCGAGCCGTGCAAGATCGCGCTCAAGGACGCGGGGCTGAAGCCCTCGGACATCGACGACGTGATCCTCGTCGGCGGCCAGACCCGCATGCCCAAGGTGCAGCAGGTGGTGCGCGATTTCTTCGGCAAGGAGCCGCGCAAGGACGTCAACCCGGACGAGGCGGTCGCGATCGGTGCGGCGATCCAGGGCGGCGTGCTCGGCGGCGAAGTGAAGGACGTGCTGCTGCTCGACGTGACGCCGCTGTCGCTCGGGATCGAGACGCTCGGCGGAGTGATGACGAAGCTCATCCCGAAGAACACGACGATTCCGACCAAGGCGACGCAGGTGTTCTCGACCGCGGACGACAACCAGACGGCGGTGACGGTGCACGTGCTCCAGGGCGAACGCGAAATGGCCGCCGGCAACAAGTCCCTCGGGCGCTTCGACCTGACCGGTATTCCACCGGCGCCGCGCGGCGTGCCGCAGATCGAGGTTACGTTCGACATCGACGCGAACGGCATCCTGCACGTGTCGGCGAAGGACAAGGCGACCGGCAAGGAGAACAAGATCGAGATCAAGGCGGGCTCGGGCCTGACCGAGGAAGAGATCCAGCGCATGATCAAGGACGCGGAGGCGCACGCCGAGGAGGATCGCAAGGCGCGCGAGCTCGCCGAGGCCCGCAACCAGGCGGATGCCGCCGTGCACAACGTGCGGCGGAGCCTGAAGGAGGCGGGCGACAAGGTCGCGGCGGCCGACAAGGAGCGGATCGAGGCGGCGATCAAGGACCTCGAGGCGGCGGTGCGCACCGACGACAAGGAAGACATCGAGCGCAAGACGCAGGCGCTGCTCGAAGCATCGCACAAGCTAGCCGAGCAGATGTACAAGGCGACGCAGGAGAGCGGCGGCCAGGCGGGCGGCGGCGAAGCGGCCGGCGGCGACAAGGACAACGTGGTCGACGCCGAGTTCGAGGAGGTGAAGGAGAACAAGGCGAAGAAGTAACCCGCCGCGCCGAACCGCGCGTCGGGTCGCGCCCCTCCTCCGTTCCGCCCGAAGGAGCGCAAGAGCGGAGGCGACGGTAACATCGCCTCCGCGTGGTCCCCTGCCGCAAGGGCGGGGCGGTTCGATTCGTTGTTATTTGCAATCAGGGTGGCCATGGCGAAAGCCGACTACTACGAAACGCTCGGTGTGGCGCGCAATGCGTCCGAAGCGGAGATCACCAAGGCGTTTCGGCGCCTGGCGATGAAGTACCACCCCGACCGCAACCCGAACGACAAGACCGCCGAACAGCGCTTCAAGGAGGTCAAGGAGGCCTACGAGGTCCTCTCCGATCCCCAGAAGCGTGCGGCTTACGACCAGTTCGGCCACGCGGGAGTCGACCCGGCGGCCGCCGCCGCGGGCGGCGGCTTCTACGGTGCCGGCGCCGCCAACTTTGCCGACATCTTCGGCGACGTGTTCGGCGACATCTTCGGCACCGGGCGCCGCGCCAATCAGCCGCACCGCGGCGCCGACCTGCGCTACAGCCTCGAGCTCTCGCTCGAGGAGGCGGTGCACGGCACGGAGGTCAAGATCCGCGTGCCGACGAGCGATACCTGCGACACCTGCGGCGGTACGGGCGCGCGGCCCGGGACCACCCCTGCGGTGTGCCGCACCTGCGGCGGCCAGGGTCAGGTGCGCATGCAGCAGGGCTTCTTCTCCATCACGCAGACCTGCCCGACCTGTCGCGGTGCCGGCAGCCGCATCACCAGCCCGTGCCCCACCTGCCGCGGCGAAGGACGCGTCGAGCGGACCAAGACACTGTCGGTGAAGGTGCCGGCGGGAGTGGACGACGGCGATATGATCCGCCTCGCGGGCGAGGGCGAAGCCGGCGAGCGCGGCGGGCCGCGCGGCGACCTGTTCGTGCAGGTGCGCCTGAAGCCGCATCCGATCTTCAAGCGCGAGGGCGACGACCTCTACTGCGAGATGCCGCTCAGCTTCGCTACCGCCGTCCTGGGCGGCGAGCTCGAGGCGCCGACGCTCGATGGTCCGACGCTCATCAAGATCCCGCCGGGGACGCAAAGCGAGAAGACCTTCCGGTTGCGCGGCAAGGGCGTGCGCAACGTGCGCAGCGGGCGCGTCGGCGATCTCTACTGCCGCGTGAGCATCGAAACGCCGGTGAATCTCACCAAGGAGCAGGAGGAACTGCTGCGCCGCTTCGACGAGTCGCTCAAACGCGGCGGGGACCGGCACAATCCGCGCGAGTCGTCCTGGCTCGAGCGCTTGAAGGGTTTTTTCAGCGCCACCTCGTGAGGCGGTGCGCGGCCCGGATCGCCTCACTTCTCGCCCGCCGGCGTCAGCGCGTACTCGACCACCTGCGGCAGCTTCGCGAGCTCGCCCGCGAGCGTGCGGAAGTGCGCGACGTCGCGGGTGCGTATCGTCATCTCGTACTCGACGTACTTCCCTTCGCCGCTCATCCGGTAAACCGTCCGCGTCACCCGCCCGCGGTGCTGCTCGACGAGCCTTCGCAGCGTGTCCTCGGTGAGCGCCGCTTCGCGCACGAAGCGAATCGCGAGGCGCGCGAACACGAACGACGGAAATATGCGCTCGAGCCAGCGAAACAGCGACAGGGTCGCGAGCGTGAGCAGCGTGGCGGCGGCCCCCGCATAGTAGAAGCCGGAGCCGATGATGACCCCGATCGCCGCCGTCATCCAGATGGAGGCGGCGGTGGTGAGGCCGCGGACCGTGAAGCGATCCTTCATGATAACGCCGGCGCCGAGAAAACCGATCCCCGTCATGATGCCCTGCGCCATGCGCGCAGGATCGACGCGCAGCGCTTCGGCCGGCAGGCCCGAGAGCCGCGCCGCTTCCGCGGTGCTGAGGAGCATGAGCAGGCTCGACGCCGTGCATACCAGCACGTGCGTGCGAAACCCGGCGGGGCGCCCGTGGTAGGTGCGTTCGAGCCCGATCAGGGACCCGGCAAGCGCCCCGCCGAGGAGGTGCGCGAGGATGAAGAAGGCGGACGCTGCCATCGAGGCGAGTTTAACCGGAAACCGGCGGGAATGGTGGCGTTCCGGAAAATGGCTTATTCTCCTGGCTTCTGCCGAGGACTCGCATGACACGCATCGCCATAGCGGGCGCCGCCGGGCGCATGGGGCGCGCGCTGATCGAGGCCGCGACGCAAACGGAGGGGGTGGCGCTGAGCGGCGCCATCGAGAGCCCGAGCTCGTCCGCGCTCGGCGCCGACGCCGGCGTGGTCGCGGGGATCGCGCCGCTCGGGGTCGAGGTGCGCGCCGACCTTGCCGGCGTCGACTTCGACGTGCTCGTCGATTTCACGCGGCCCGAGCCGACGCTCGAGCATCTGGCCCATTGCGTGGCCGCCGGGCGGCGCATGGTGATCGGCACTACGGGCTTCGATGCCGCCGGGCGCGCGCGCATCGCCGAAGCCGCCCAGCGCATAGGCGTCGTGTTCGCGCCCAATATGAGCGTCGGCGTCAATCTCTGCTTCAAGCTGCTCGACATCGCAGCGCGCGTGCTCGGTCCGTCGTTCGATGTCGATATCGTCGAGGCGCATCACCGCCACAAAGTCGATGCGCCCTCGGGGACCGCCCGGCGCATGGGCGAAGTGATCGCGGCCGCGCGCGGCAGCACGCTCGAGGCCGAACAGCTGCCGCCCGATCGCAGCGGACGGCGGCCCGCGGGCGGCATCGGTTTCGCAGTGGTGCGTGCGGGCGAAATCGTCGGCGATCACACGGTAGTCTTCGCGGGCGCCGGGGAGCGCGTCGAGATCACCCACCGCGCCGAATCGCGCCGTACGTTCGCCGACGGCGCCATCCGGGCCGCGCGCTGGCTCGCCGACAAGAGCCCCGGCCTCTACGACATGCAGGACGTGCTCGGCTTGCGCTGAGGCCCCGGCGGGAACCAGGCATCGGATCGGCGGGCGATCACGCCGTCGCGCGATCTCTCCTCGTGCTCCACTGGTCGAACGAGCGGGTCGATGCGGGCGCTTTACGGCGATCGTGTCGGAGGAGCAGGGCGGCGGTTCGAGCTTCGCGGGCAGCAGATCGGCAGGTTCTCGAACCGTCGCCTGCAGCGCCGCGGGTTGCAGCGAGGTGCATCGGCTGCCGCGTGCGTCGTCGTTGATCTCCGCCGGCCGCATCCCGTAGAATAACGGCTCGCGGGATTCCACCAACTACAGCGCCAAAGCAGGAGCGGAGGTCCGCTCCCGCTTTGGCGCGCTCGCGCGCGAGGAAAACGTACTGATGCCGTCCGCACTGCTGGCCCTGGAAGATGGCTCTCTGTTCTACGGGGAGTCGATTGGCATTCCAGGGCAGGCAGTCGGCGAGGTCGTGTTCAACACGGCCATGACGGGCTATCAGGAGATCCTCACCGATCCCTCCTACTATAAGCAGATCGTCACGCTCACCTATCCACACATCGGCAATACCGGCGTGAACCCGGAGGACATGGAGTCCGCGCGGCCTTATGCCGAGGGGCTCGTCATCCGCGATCTGCCGCCGCGCGTGAGCAGCTTCCGCGCGACCGAGAGCCTGTCCGATTTCCTGCGACGCCATCGCATCGTCGGTATCGCCGAGATCGACACGCGGCGTTTGACGCGGCTCCTGCGCGACAAGGGTGCGCAGAACGGCTGCATCCTCGCGGCCGAGAAGGGCGAGAAGCTCGACAAGCAGAAGGCGCTCGCGGCAGCGCGCGCGTTCCCCGGACTCAAGGGCATGGACCTCGCGAAGGTCGTGAGCACGCGCGAGCCGTACGTCTGGGAGCAGGGCGGCTGGCAGCTCGGCACCGGCTATCGCGCGGCGCCGGCGGCGCGGTTTCACGTGGTCGCGTACGACTACGGCGTCAAGCGCAACATCCTGCGCATGCTCGTCGACCGCGGCTGCCGCGTGACGGTGGTGCCGGCGACCACGCCGGCCTCGGAGACGCTGAAGCTGCGGCCGGACGGTGTGTTTCTCTCGAACGGCCCGGGCGATCCCGAGCCCTGTGATTATGCGATCCAGGCAATCCGCGAGCTCCTCGCGGCACGCATCCCGATTTTCGGCATCTGCCTCGGCCAGCAGCTGCTCGGGCTGGCGTCCGGGGGGCGCACGATCAAGATGAAGTTCGGCCATCACGGCGCCAATCACCCGGTGCTCGAGATCGACACCGGGCGCGTCATGATCACCAGCCAGAACCACGGCTTCGCCGTCGACGAGGCGAGCCTGCCGCCGAACCTGCGCGTCACGCACCGGTCGCTCTTCGACGGTTCCGTGCAGGGGCTCGAGCGCACCGACGTCCCGGCTTTCTGCTTCCAGGGCCATCCCGAAGCGAGCCCGGGGCCGCACGACATCCTCCCGCTGTTCGACCGGTTCATCCAGCTGATGCAGGACGCAGGTTGCGGGGCGCAGGTAGCGGAAGCGGCGCGCGCCTCGTAGCTCTACCTCGTTTCCGTAATTCGTCCCCGAAAACGAACTATGCCCAAACGCACGGACATCGAGAGCGTCCTGATCATTGGTGCCGGCCCGATCGTGATCGGCCAGGGATGCGAGTTCGATTACTCGGGTGCCCAGGCGTGCAAAGCGCTGAAGGAGGAGGGCTACCGGGTCATCCTGGTGAACTCGAATCCCGCGACCATCATGACCGATCCCGAGATGGCGGACGCCACCTATATCGAGCCCATCGACTGGGAGACGGTCGCGAAGATCATCGAGCGCGAGCGCCCGGACGCGCTGCTGCCGACCATGGGCGGGCAGACGGGCCTCAACTGCGCGCTCGATCTCGCGCGCGAGGGCGTGCTCGAGAAGTTCGGGGTCGAGATGATCGGCGCGACCCGCGAGGCGATCGACAAGGCCGAGGACCGCGAGCTGTTCAAGAAGGCGATGGAGTCGATCGGGCTCGCGACGGTGCGCGGGGCGATCGCGCACTCGCTCGAAGAGGCGCTGCAGGTGCAGGCGATGATCGGCTACCCGGCCATCATCCGCCCCTCGTTCACGCTCGGTGGCTCCGGCGGCGGCATCGCCTACAACAAGGACGAGTTCGTGGCGATCTGCGAGCGCGGCCTCGAGGCTTCGCCCACCCAGGAGCTCCTGATCGAGGAGTCCATCATCGGCTGGAAAGAGTTCGAGATGGAGGTCGTGCGCGACCGCAACGACAACTGCATCATCGTGTGCTCGATCGAGAACTTCGACCCGATGGGCGTGCACACCGGCGACTCCATCACCGTCGCCCCGGCGCAGACGCTGACCGACAAGGAGTACCAGCTCATGCGCAACGCCGCGATCGCGGTGCTGCGCGAGATCGGCGTCGATACCGGCGGCTCGAACGTGCAGTTCGCGATCAATCCCGTCGACGGACGCATGGTGGTGGTCGAGATGAATCCGCGCGTGTCGCGCTCGTCGGCACTCGCGTCGAAGGCGACCGGTTTTCCGATCGCCAAGGTTGCGGCGAAGCTCGCGGTCGGCTACACGCTCGATGAGCTGCGCAACGAGATCACGGGCGGCGTCACGCCGGCTTCGTTCGAGCCGGCGCTCGACTACGTCGTTACCAAGGTCCCCCGCTTCACCTTCGAGAAGTTCCCGAGAGCCGACGCGACGCTCACCACCCAGATGAAATCGGTCGGCGAGGCGATGGCGATCGGCCGCACGTTCCAGGAGTCGCTGCAGAAGGCGCTGCGCTCGCTCGAGATCGGCACCTACGGCCTCGACCCGAAGCTCGATCCGGGGACCGATCCCGAGGACGCGCGCAAGCGCCTGACGCAAGCGCTGCGCGTGCCCGGACCCGACCGCGTCTGGTTCATCGCGGATGCCTTCCGCTTCGGCATGAGCGTCGAGGCGGTGCACGAGCTCACGCGCATCGATCCGTGGTTCCTGGCGCAGATCGCGGAGCTGGTCGACATCGAGCGCGATATCGCGAAGCGCGCGAAGCGCACGCCGACCGCCGCGGAGCTGCGCGCCTGGAAGCGCAAGGGCTTCTCCGACCGCCGGCTCGCGACGCTCCTGCGCACGACCGAATCCAGGGTGCGTGCGCTGCGCCACGAGGCCGGCGTACGGCCGGTGTACAAACGCGTCGACTCCTGCGCGGCCGAGTTCGCCTCCACCACCGCGTACATGTACTCGACGTACGACGAGGAGTGCGAAGCGGCGCCGACCGCCGACAGGAAGATTATCGTGCTCGGCGGCGGTCCGAACCGCATCGGCCAGGGCATTGAGTTCGATTACTGCTGCGTCCACGCCGCGCTCGCGCTGCGCGAGGACGGCTATCAGACGATCATGGTCAACTGCAACCCCGAGACCGTATCGACGGACTACGACATCTCGGACCGGTTGTACTTCGAGCCGCTCACCCATGAGGACGTGCTCGAGATCATCGACCTCGAGAAGCCGGCGGGCGTGATCGTGCAGTACGGCGGCCAGACGCCGCTCAAGCTCGCGAAGGGGCTCGAGGCGGCGGGGGCGCCGATCATCGGCACGAGCACGGACTCGATCGACGTCGCCGAGGACCGCGAGCGGTTCCAGAAGCTCGTGAAGAAGCTGAAGCTGCGCCAGCCGCCGAACGCGACCGCGCGCACGATCGAGGCCGCGGTGCGAGCCGCCGAGAAGCTCGGCTACCCGCTCGTGGTGCGGCCCTCCTACGTGCTCGGCGGCCGCGCCATGGAGATCGTGCATACGCGCGAAGACCTCGAGCACTACATGCGCCATGCGGTCGTGGTCTCGGAGGACTCGCCGGTGCTCCTCGACCGGTTCCTGAGCGACGCCACCGAAGTCGACGTCGACGCCGTGGCCGACGGCACCGACGTCGTGATCGGCGGCATTATGGAGCACATCGAGGAGGCCGGCGTGCACTCGGGCGATTCGGCGTGCTCGCTGCCGCCGTTCAGCCTCTCGCGCGAGCTGCAGGACGAGCTCCGGCGCCAGACGGTACAGCTCGCCAAGGCGCTCAACGTCGTCGGCCTCATGAACATCCAGTATGCGGTCAAGGACGGCGAGGTCTACATCCTCGAGGTCAACCCGCGCGCCTCGCGCACCGTGCCGTACGTCTCCAAGGCGACCGGGCGTCCGCTCGCCAAGATCGCGGCGCGCTGCATGGTCGGGCGCACGCTCAAGGAGCAGGGGGTGACCGGCGAGGTGGTGCCGACTTATTATTCGGTCAAGGAGGCGGTGTTCCCGTTCATCAAGTTCCCCGGCGTCGACACCGTGCTCGGGCCGGAGATGAAATCGACCGGCGAGGTCATGGGCGTCGGGCGCACGTTCGGCGAGGCGTTCGCCAAGTCGCAGCTGGCGGCGGGTGCCGAGATCCCGCGCCGCGGGCGCCTGTTCGTGAGTGTGCGCGACGCCGACCAGCAGGGCGTGGTCGAGATCGTGCGCTACTTCGCCGAGAACGGGTTCGACATCCTCGCGACGCGCGGCACCGCGGCGGCGCTCGCCGCCGCAGGCATCGCGGTGCGCAGCGTCAACAAGGTGTCCGAGGGACGTCCGCACATCGTCGATATGATCATGAACGACGAGATTGATATGATCATCAACACGGTGTCGGACAAGCAGAGTCTGGAAGACTCCTACGCCATCCGCCGGCAGGCGCTGCAGCACCGCGTCACCAATTTCACCACGCTCGCGGCGGCGCGCGCGGCGCGCGAAGCGCACGGACAGATGCAGGAACTGCGGGTGAGCCGTCTACAGGAACTGCACGGGGGGACCAACGCGTGAGCAAGATGCCGATTACCGTCGCGGGCGCCGCGCAGCTCGAAGCGGAGCTGACGCGCCTGAAGACCGTCGAGCGTCCGCGCATCATCCAGGCGATCGCCGAGGCGCGCGCGCACGGCGATCTCTCGGAGAACGCCGAGTACCATGCCGCCAAGGAGCAGCAGGGGCTGCTCGAGGCGCGCATCAAGGACCTCGAGAGCAAGCTCGCGAGCGCGCAGATCATCGACCCGAAGACGGTGAACGCCAACGGACGCGTGGTTTTCGGCGCCACGGTCGATCTGCACGACGGCCACAGCGGCCAGAAGGTCACCTACCAGATCGTCGGCGATTATGAAGCGGACATCGCGCAGGGTAAGATCTCGATCAGTTCGCCGATCGCGCGCGCACTGATCGGCAAAGAGCTCGGCGACGTAGTGGAAGTGCAGGTACCGGGCGGCGTGCGCGAGTACGAGATTCTCGATATCCGGTACGTCTAGGGTCGATACGCGCGGCGGGGTACGGGGCGAGCCGGGCGCTGCTCGGCCCGTATTCCGTATTCCGGATCCTGTCTATGTCTCGCTCAAAGAGCAGCCAGGCGTGGCTGCAGCGCCATTTTCGCGATCCGTACGTCAAGCGCGCGCAGAAGGAGGGCGCCCGCTCGCGGGCTCACTTCAAGCTGGCCGAGATCGACGCGCGCGACAAGCTGCTGCGCCCCGGAATGACCGTGGTCGATCTCGGCGCCGCGCCCGGCGGGTGGTCCGAGTACGCGGCGAAGCGGGTCGGCCCGCGCGGGCGGGTCGTCGCGGTCGATCTGCTGCCACTCGCGCCGCTCGCGGGCGTCGAGTTCATCCAGGGGGACTTCACGGACCCCAGGGTGCTAGACTTGGTCAAGGAGCGGCTTTCCCACGGCGCGGATCTTGTGATTTCCGACATGGCCCCCAATATGACGGGTATAGCCGCGACCGACCAGGCGCGCGGCGCCGCGCTCGCGGAGCTCGCGGTCGACCTCGCCGAGGACGTGCTGCACCCGGGGGGCGCGCTGCTCGTAAAGGCGTTTCATGGCAGCGGTTTCGAGGAGCTCATGCGGCGGCTGCGCGCGGCGTTCTCGAACGTAGCCGCGCGAAAACCAGGGGCGTCGCGCGCGCAGAGCCGCGAGGTCTATCTTCTCGCCCGGGGATTCATCGGAAAGCGGCCAGCGGGGGCCTGAGGACCCGTGCTGTAATTGCGCCGACGGCGTTGCAGAATACCCGGAGGCGCGCGTTCACAAGGGATACGATTTGACTCGAGGTCTGCCTTGAACAATCTCACGAAGAATCTGCTCCTGTGGCTGGTCATCGCCGTCGTCTTGATGTCGGTCTTCAACAACTTCGGCAACCGGCAGCCGGCGGCACGCACCATCGAGTACTCGCAATTCATCCAGAAGGTGAAGGCGAGCGAGGTCGATCGGGTGACCATACAGGGGCGTGAGATCGTCGGCCGCTACAAGAACGGCGAGCCGTTCACGACCTATTCCCCGGGCGACCCCGGACTCGTCAACGATCTCCTCGAGTACGGCGTCACCTTCGACGCCAAGCCCCAGGAGGAGCAGTCGCTGCTACTCACGATCTTCATCAACTGGTTCCCGCTGCTGCTGCTCGTCGGCGTCTGGATCTTCTTCATGCGGCAGATGCAGGGCGGGGTCGGAGGCCGGGGCGCGATGAGCTTCGGCAAGAGCAAGGCGCGCATGCTCACCGAGGATCAGAACAAGACCACGTTCGACGACGTGGCGGGCGTCGAGGAGGCGAAGGAGGAGGTCCAGGAGCTGGTCGAGTTCCTGCGCGACCCGTCGAAGTTCCAGAAGCTCGGCGGCCGTATCCCGAAGGGTGTGCTCATGACCGGGCAGCCGGGCACCGGCAAGACGCTGCTCGCGAAGGCGATCGCGGGCGAGGCAAAGGTGCCGTTCTTCTCGATCTCGGGCTCCGATTTCGTCGAGATGTTCGTCGGCGTCGGCGCTTCGCGGGTGCGCGACATGTTCGACCAGGCGAAGAAGCACGCGCCCTGCATCATCTTCATCGACGAGATCGACGCGGTCGGCCGCCAGCGCGGCGCCGGTCTCGGCGGCGGCCACGACGAGCGCGAACAGACGCTGAACCAGCTCCTGGTCGAGATGGACGGCTTCGAGGGCACCGAGGGCGTCATTGTCATCGCGGCCACCAACCGCCCGGACGTGCTCGACCCGGCGCTGCTGCGTCCCGGCCGCTTCGACCGGCAGGTGTACGTGCCGCTGCCCGATATCCGCGGGCGCGAGCAGATTCTGAAAGTGCACATGCGCAAGGTGCCGGTCGCGGAGGACGTCGATACCAGCATCATCGCGCGCGGCACGCCCGGCTTCTCGGGCGCCGATCTCGCGAATCTGGTCAACGAGGCGGCGCTGTTCGCGGCGCGCGCGAACAAGCGCCTCGTGGACATGGAGGACTTCGAGAAGGCGAAGGACAAGATCATCATGGGTGCGGAGCGCCGTTCGATCGTGATGCCCATGAAGGAGCGCATGAATACCGCGTACCACGAGTCCGGGCACGCGGTGGTCGCCAAGATGCTCCCGAACACCGATCCGGTGCACAAGGTGACGATCATTCCGCGCGGCCGCGCGCTCGGCGTCACCATGCAGCTCCCGACCGAGGACCGGTTCAGCCACGACCGCGAGTCGCTGCTCTCCATGATCGCGGTCCTCATGGGCGGGCGCATCGCGGAGGAGGTGTTCATGAAGCAGATGACCACCGGCGCGGCCAACGACTTCGAGCGTGCGACCGACATCGCGCGCAACATGGTCATGCGCTGGGGCATGTCCGACGCCCTCGGCACGCGCGTCTACGGGGAGAACCAGTCCGAGGTGTTCCTCGGTCGGGATGTCATGACGCACAAGAACATGAGCGACTCGGTCGCGGAGCAGGTCGACCGCGAGATCCGGCGTATCATCGACGAGCAGTACGCGCGCGCCCGCGCCATCATCGAGGAGAACGCCGACAAGATCGAGAAGATGGCGAAGGCGCTGCTCGAGTGGGAGACGCTCGACGCGGACCAGATCGACGACATCATGGCCGGGCGCGACCCGCGGCCGCCCGAGGGCCTCGGGGGTGCGACGGGTGGCGGCGACAGCGAGGGCGAGAAGCGGCCGAAGGCGAAGCCGCGCGTGAAGCCTTCGTTCGGCGCCCCCGGCGCGAGCACGAGTTGACCCGACGCGCCTGAAGGCGCAGGGGTACGAGCGGTTTCCGTTCGACCCCTGCGCCTTTTTCTTTCCGCTTCCCGTTGTGGGTCTGCCGCGGCCGCGACGACGGCCGGCGGCAAATCTGACCGACGAGGCGAGCGCGCGCGGGAGCGGCCTACGCCGGTGTGCGGCGCTGCGACTAGAATGTACCCGGACGGTGAACGGAAGCCGCAGGGGACAAGAACCATGACCCAGCGCAACTACTTCGGCACGGACGGCGTGCGCGGGCGCGTCGGCGAAGAGCCGATCACGCCCGAGACCGTCCTCAAGCTCGGCTGGGCGGCCGGTCGGGTGCTCGGCCGGACGGCGGCCGATCCGGGCAAGATCCTGATTGGCAAGGACACCCGTGTCTCGGGCTATCTGCTCGAGTCGGCGCTCGAATGCGGTCTTTCCGCCGCCGGCGTCGATATCCGGCTGCTCGGACCCATGCCGACGCCGGCAATCGCCTACTTGACGCGCACCGCGCGTGCCCGCGCCGGTATCGTGATCAGCGCGTCGCACAATCCGTACCAGGACAACGGCATCAAGTTCTTCTCCGCCGACGGTACCAAGCTGCCGGACGAGGTCGAAGCCGCGATCGAGGCGGAGATGGCGCAGCCGCTGCGCATGGTGTCGTCGAACGCGCTCGGCAAGGCCAAGCGCTACGACGACGCTGGCGGGCGTTACATCGAGTTCTGCAAGAGCACCTTTCCGCACCGCGCGAGCCTCGCGGGCCTGCGCATCGTCGTCGACTGCGCGAACGGCGCCGGCTATCACGTCGCACCGCTCGTCTTCAGTGAGCTCGGGGCCGACGTCGTCGCGATCGCCAACGAGCCCGACGGCTTCAACATCAACCGCGAATGCGGCTCTACGTACCCGGAGACGCTGCGCCGCGCCGTGCTCGAGCACGGCGCGCACCTCGGCATCGCCCTCGACGGGGACGGCGACCGCGTGATCATGGTCGACGGAGGCGGGGCGGTGGTGGACGGCGATCAGCTGCTCTACATCATCGCCATGGATCGGCGCGAATGCGGCGTCTTCCGCGGGGGCATCGTCGGAACGCTCATGAGCAACTTCGGGCTCGAGGCGGCGTGCCGGGCGCAGGGGATCCCGTTCGTGCGAGCCGCGGTCGGCGACCGCTACGTCATGAGCGCGCTGCTCGAGCAGGGCTGGGATCTCGGCGGCGAGACCTCGGGGCACATCATCTGCCTCGACAAGCTCACGACCGGCGACGGCATCATCGCGGCGCTGCAGGTGCTCTCTGCCATCGTGCGCACCGGGCGCACGCTCGCGGAGCTCAAGGCGGGGATGTCCGTGTATCCGCAGTGCATGATCAACGTGCGCATGACCCGGCGTTTCGACCCGAACCGCTCGACGCCGGTGAAGCGCGCGGTCGAGGAGGTGGAGCGCGAGCTCAACGGCCAGGGGCGGGTGGTGCTGCGGCCGTCCGGGACCGAGCCGGTGATACGCGTCATGGTCGAGGGCGCGGACAGCCGCCAGGTCGAGCGCCTGTCGCAGCAGCTCGCCGATGTCGTCCGCCGGGCGGCCGAGCACGCGGGGGCCTGAGACTGCGTCAAATTGCATTCGCTTTGCGTGCTCGTTAACATCGCGCCTTTTCGCGGAACCGCAGCATGAATCGACGTCCGCTCGTTGCCGGCAACTGGAAGATGAACGGAACGCGCGCAGCGGCGGCGGAGCTCGTTGGCGGCATTCTCGCAGGGATCGATGCCGCCGCGGACGTCGAGGTGGTCGTGTGTCCGCCCTTCATACTGATCCCGGAGGTGGCCGAGCGGCTGCGGGCATCCGGCCGCGTCGGCTGGGGCGGACAGAACCTCGACACGCACCCGGCCGGCGCCTATACGGGCGAAGTATCGGGCCCGATGCTGCGCGATTTCGGCTGCACGTACGTGATCGTCGGCCATTCCGAGCGGCGGACGCTCTTCGGCGAAACGGACGCCGTGGTGGCCGAGAAGTACGCCGCGGCGCAGTCCGCGGGCCTCGTCCCGATCCTTTGCGTCGGCGAGACGCTCGAGGAGCGCGAGGCGGGGCGGACCGAGCAGGTGGTCGAGCGGCAGCTCGCGGCGGTGCTCGAGCGCAACGGGGTGGAGAGCCTGGCGCGCGCGGTCATTGCATACGAGCCCGTGTGGGCAATCGGCACCGGGCGCACGGCGAGCCCGGGACAGGCGCAGGAAGTGCACCGGTTCCTGCGCGAGCGTATCGGCGCGCGGGATGCGCGAGCGGCCGCTCAGGTGCGGATACTCTACGGCGGCAGCGTGAAAGGTACGAACGCGCGCGAGCTGTTCGACCAGCCGGACATCGACGGCGGGCTGATCGGTGGCGCGTCGCTCAACGCCGAGGAGTTCCTGACGATCTGTCGCGCGGCGGTGCGCGCGACACGATGATGGAAAAGCCATGCGCGAACTGATTATCGTAATCGACGTGCTGGCCGCCATCGGGCTGGTGGCGCTGGTGCTGTTGCAGCAAGGGAAGGGCGCCGACATGGGCGCCGCCTTCGGCAGCGGCGCCTCGCAGACGCTCTTCGGCAGCCGCGGCACGGCCAACTTCCTGACCCGCACCACCGCCATCCTGGCGGCGGTGTTCTTCGCGGCCAACCTGGCGCTTGCGTACCTCGCGGCGACCCCCGCGCCGGAGCGCAGCGTCACGACGCCGTTGACCCCGCCGGCCCCGTCGCCGGCCGAACCGGGGGTGCCGCCGGCGCCCGAGACTCCGGCCAGCCCGCCGGTTCCGGAGGTGCCGCGATAGGTTTCGTCCGGCGCGCGCTCGTGATTTAATTGCGCGCCCTGGCCGAAGTGGTGAAATTGGTAGACACGCTATCTTGAGGGGGTAGTGGCGCAAGCCGTGTGGGTTCGAGTCCCACCTTCGGCACCATATTCGAGGGAGTAGCTCCGGAGGCGCGCACCAAAGCGGTGCGCGCCTCTTTTTTGCGCCCCCCGCCTTGACAAGGCCGCCCGGGAAGGTTTGGTATTGTCGCGTTCGTCCCAGGGGCAAGGATGGGGGGAGGGATGGATTGGGATCTGCTGCGCAGGACCGCCGGCGCCGTGCGTACGGTGGAGGAGTACAAGGAGTGGACCAGGGAGCAGTTGCGACGGGTCCTGCCGCATGAGGCGCTCATCAGCGGCTGGGGCCACCGCCACGCTGGCGGCGTCGGCCTCGATGTCATCGTCCTCGTCGATTTTCCCGTAGAACACGTCCAGTCGATCCGCAACCGTGCGGGCGCCATCGACACGCCTATCTTGCGGCGCTGGCTCGCGACCGAACGGCCGGTCCTGTTCGATGGCGCCGATCCGTGGCCGGACACGCCGCCCGAGTGGCTGGAGAGCTTCCGGCGCTACAAGCTGCGCAATGTGCTCGCGCACGCGGTATGGGATCTGGAGCGCGCAGGCGGCACCTACCATAGCCTGTTTCGCATGCCGCGGAGCGCGGATGCGCGGGCGGCGCAGGCGCTCTGCGAGCTGGTGCCGCTGCTGCACGAGACCTTCTGCCGTGCGATACAGTCGATCAGCGCCGAGGACCGCTTCTCGGTCTGTCTCGAATCGCTCACCCCGCGCGAGCGCGAGGTCGTGCATTGGGTCGGGCTCGGCAAGACCAACGCCGAAATCGCCTGCATCAACGGCATCAGCGAGAACACGGTCAAGCACTACGTGACGGAGATCTTCAACAAACTCGGGGTATCGAACCGTACGCAGCTCGTACGGCGCCTCACGGAACACCAGGCGCGCCACGCGCCCGGTTACCAGACGAAGATCCTGTAGCGCGCGCACCGCGCGCCATGGCGCCCCACGGTTCGGGGCGCGGGCGGAAACGCAGGGAAGGAGGCGAGAGGCGGCTGCGTCGTGCGCAGCCGCGGCGGGGGCGACCCGCTCGCGCCCCCGAGCGCCCGCGAGTTGCGCAATTTTCCCCCGTTTTTATCTTGATTTTGGGGTACCGGGTGCGTAGACTCGCGCACGCTTTCGGGCTATCACTCGGTCCCCGGTGCTGCAGAATTACCTCCCCATCCTCATATTCATCGTCATGGCGCTCGGGCTCGGTATCGTGATGCTCGCGCTCGGCCGGCTGCTCGGCCCGCATCGCCCGGATCCCGAGAAGAATTCCCCCTATGAGTGCGGCTTCGAGGCGTTCGAGGATTCGCGCATGAAGTTCGACGTGCGCTACTACCTCGTGGCGATCCTGTTCATCATCTTCGACCTCGAGATCGCATTCCTCTTCCCCTGGGCAACCGTGCTCGAGGAGATCGGGCCGTTCGGTTTCGCGTCAATGATGCTGTTCCTCGGCATCCTCGTCGTCGGGTTCATCTACGAATGGAAGAAGGGAGCGCTCGAGTGGGAGTAGCCCAGCCGAGCGGAATGCAGCGCGGCTGGGTCACTACCACCGCGGACAAGCTGATTAACGCCGCCCGGACCGGGTCGTTGTGGCCGATGACGTTCGGACTCGCCTGCTGCGCGGTCGAAATGATGCATGCCGCGGGTCCGCGCTATGACATGGACCGCTTCGGGGTCATTTTCCGCCCGAGTCCGCGTCAGTCGGACGTGATGATCGTCGCCGGTACCCTGGTGAACAAGATGGCGCCGGCGTTGCGCAAGGTGTACGACCAGATGTCCGAACCGCGCTGGGTGATCTCGATGGGTTCGTGCGCCAACGGCGGCGGCTACTACCACTACTCGTATTCGGTGGTGCGCGGCTGCGACCGCATCGTGCCGGTCGACGTCTATGTTCCCGGTTGTCCGCCCACGGCGGAAGCGCTGTTGTACGGAATACTGCAACTCCAGAAAAAGATCCGGCGCACCTACACGATCGCGCGGTAGGTGTCCACATCCGAATGAGCGAAGCACTTCAGGCGATGGCCGCGCAGGCCGTCGAGAAATTCGGGGATTCGATTGCCGCCACGCGGATCGCGCACGGCGAGCTCACACTCGAGGTGCGCCGCGAGGACATCGTCGCCGTGTGTCGCACGCTGCGCGACGATTCGGCGTTCGCGTTCGAGCAGCTGATCGATCTCTGCGGCGTCGACTACCAGACCTATCGGCAGGAGGCGCGCGAGGGCCCGCGCGGCGGTCCGCGGTTCGCGGTGGCCTACCACCTGCTCTCACTCAGGCACAACCGGCGGGTGCGGCTGCGCGCCCTCCTCGAGGACGAGCTGCCGCGCATCGCCTCGGTGGTCGACGTCTGGCCGTCGGCGAACTGGTACGAGCGCGAGGCCTTCGATCTCTTCGGCATCGTGTTCGAGGGCCATCCGGACCTGCGGCGCATCCTGACCGACTACGGCTTCATCGGTCATCCGTTCCGCAAGGATTTCCCGCTGATCGGCTACGTCGAGATGCGCTACGACGAGACCAAGCGCCGGGTCGTGTATCAGCCGGTGACCATCGAGCCGCGCGTGCTGGTGCCGCGCGTCATCCGCGACGAGGGGTTCGCCCGTGGCTGAGATCCGCAACTACACGATGAACTTCGGGCCGCAGCATCCCGCGGCCCACGGGGTGCTGCGGCTCGTGATGGAGCTCGACGGCGAGGTGATTCAGCGCGTCGACCCGCACATCGGGTTGCTGCACCGCGCCACCGAGAAGCTCGCCGAGTCGAAGCCCTACAACCAGTCGATCGGCTACATGGACCGGCTGGACTACGTCTCGATGATGTGCAACGAGCACGCCTACGTTCGCGTCATCGAGAAGC
This sequence comes from Burkholderiales bacterium, assembly GCA_036381895.1. Lineage (GTDB taxonomy): Bacteria > Pseudomonadota > Gammaproteobacteria > Acidiferrobacterales > Sulfurifustaceae > JACQFZ01. The sequence continues at coordinate 40,549 of DASVBY010000069.1, forward strand.
TCCTCGGCATCGAGCCGCCGATCCGGGCGCAGTATATCCGCACCATGTTCGATGAGATCACGCGGATCCTGAACCACCTCCTCTGGCTCGGGAGCCACGCGCTCGACATCGGCGCGATGACGGTGTTCCTGTACTGCTTCCGCGAGCGCGAGGATCTCTTCGACTGCTACGAGGCGGTTTCGGGCGCGCGTATGCACGCGACCTATTACCGGCCGGGCGGCGTCTACCGCGACCTGCCGGACAGCATGCCGAAGTACCAGCCGTCCAAGTGGCACGACGCGAAGGAGGTTGCGCGACTCAACGCCAACCGCGAGGGTTCGCTGCTCGATTTCATCTGGGACTTCACCGAGCGCTTCCCGGGATACATCGACGACTACGAGGCCCTGCTCACCGACAACCGCATCTGGAAGCAGCGCACCGTGGGGATCGGCGTGGTGCCGCCGGAGCGCGCGATCGCGCTCGGGTTCACCGGCCCGATGCTCCGCGGCAGCGGCGTCGAGTGGGACCTGCGCAAGAAGCAGCCGTACGCGGCTTATGATCGGGTCGACTTCGATATCCCGGTCGGCGTGAACGGCGACTGCTACGACCGTTACCTGGTTCGCATCGAGGAGATGCGCCAGAGCAACCGCATCATCCGCCAGTGCGTGGAGTGGCTGCGGCGCAATCCGGGTCCGGTAATGGTGGACGACCACAAGGTGGCGCCGCCGCGGCGCGAGGAAATGAAGGCGGACATGGAAGCGCTGATCCACCACTTCAAGCTCTTCACTGAGGGTTACTGCGTGCCCGAAGGCGAAGCATACGCCGCGGTCGAGGCGCCGAAGGGCGAGTTCGGCATATATATGGTGTCGGACGGGGCGAACAAACCGTACCGGGTGAAGATCCGGGCGCCGGGGTTCGCGCACCTGGCGGCGCTCGATGAAATGGCGCGCGGACACATGATCGCCGATCTCGTCGCGATCATCGGCACCCAGGACATCGTGTTCGGGGAGATCGACCGCTGATGGGGACGCAGCCTAGACCGAATGCGGCCGAACGCCTCTCCGCCGGCGTGCGCGCCGAGATCGACCGCTGGATTGCGAAGTTCCCGCCGGACCGCAAGCGTGCGGCGCTGCTCGCGGCGCTTACGATCGTGCAGCGCGAGAACGGCGGCTGGCTCACGCCGGAGCTTATGGAAGCCGTGGCCGAGTACCTTGAGATACCGCCGATCGCGGTCGAGGAAGTGGCGACCTTCTACAGCCTCTACGACCTCGCGCCGGTCGGGCGCCACAAGCTCTACGTGTGCAACAGCATTTCCTGCTGGCTGTGCGGGTCCGAGCGCATCCTCGAGTACCTGCAGCAGCGGCTCGGGATCAAGGTGGGCGAGACCACGCCCGACGGGCGCATCACGCTCAAGCAGGCCGAATGCCTCGCCGCCTGCGGCGGTGCACCCGCGCTCATGGTCGACGGCGAGTACCACGAGAACCTGACGCCGGAGAAGATCGACGCGCTGCTCGCGCGCCTGAAGTAGCCGACGAATCGCCATGTCATCCGCACCGCAACGTATCTGTCTGCCCGACCCCGCGCTCGAGAAGCCGTGGCTGCTCGCGAGCTACCGCTCGGTCGGGGGCTACGCGATGTGGGAGAAGGTGCTGCGCGAACGCCCGGATCCCGCCAGCATCGTCGAGGAGCTCAAGGCGGCGGCGCTGCGCGGCCGCGGCGGCGCGGGCTTTCCGACGGGCGTCAAATGGAGCTTCATGAATCCGAAGGCGCCGGGACAGAAGTATATCGTCTGCAATTCCGACGAGGGCGAGCCCGGTACCTTCAAGGACCGCGACATCCTGCGATTCAACCCGCACGCTGTCATCGAGGGTATGGCGATCGCGGGCTACGCGATGGGTGCGACCGTCGGCTACAACTACCTGCGCGGCGAGTTCATCGAGCCGTACAACCGCTTCGAGGCGGCGCTCAAGGAGGCGTACGCCGAGGGACTGCTCGGCAAGAACATTCTGGGCTCGGGCGTCGACTTCGACCTGTACACCTGCCTCGGCGCCGGCGCCTACATCTGCGGCGAGGAGACGGCGCTGCTCGAGTCGATCGAAGGCAAGCGCGGGCTGCCGCGCTACAAGCCGCCGTTCCCGGCGCACGTCGGCCTGTTCGGCCGGCCGACCACGATCAACAACACCGAGACGCTGGCGTCGGTGCCGTACATCCTGCGGCACGGTGCGAAGCACTTCCTCGAGCTCGGCAAGCCGAACAACGGCGGTATGAAGATCTTCTCGATCTCGGGGCACGTCAATCGCCCGGGCAACTACGAGTTGCCGCTCGGCACCCCGTTCGCAGAGCTGCTCAAGCTCGCGGGCGGCGTGCGCAACGGGCACCGCGTCAAGGCGGTGATTCCCGGCGGCTCGTCGGCGAAGATACTGCCGGGCCGCATCATGATGGAGCTCACCATGGACTACGATTCGATCGCGAAAGCGGGCTCGATGCTCGGCTCCGGCGCGGTCATCGTCATGGACGAGACCACCTGCATGGTGCGGGCGCTGCAGCGCATCTCGCACTTCTACTACGACGAATCCTGCGGACAGTGCACGCCGTGCCGTGAGGGCACCGGCTGGCTCGCGCGCGTGATCGATCGCATAGAACGCGGCCGCGGCCGGCCGGAGGACCTCGACCTGCTCGACGACGTGGCGTCGCGCATCGAGGGCCGGACCATCTGTGCGTTCGGCGAGGCGGCCGCCTGGCCGGTGCGCAGCTTCGTGCAGCATTTCCGCGACGAGTTCCAGTACCACGTGGACCATCGGGCGTGCCTGCCCGAGACGCGAGGACATCCATGAGCGCGAAAGAGCAGCCTGCGACTCCGCCGGCCGCGGACACGGTCACCATCGAAGTCGACGGCCGCAAGATCCAGGCCAAGAAGGGCTCGATGTTGATCCAGGCGACCGATGCCGCCGGCATCTACATTCCGCGCTTCTGCTATCACCCGAAGCTGTCGATCGCGGCCAACTGCCGCATGTGCCTCGTCGAGGTGGAGAAGGCGCCGAAGCCGATGCCCGCGTGCGCGACTCCGGTGGCCGAGGGCATGAAGGTATACACGCGCTCGGAGAAGGCACGGCTGTCGCAGAACGCCGTGATAGAGTTTCTGCTGCTCAACCACCCTCTCGATTGCCCGATCTGCGACAAGGGCGGGGAGTGCCCGCTGCAGGACCAGGCGTTCGGCTACGGCGCCAACGACTCGCGCTACGGGGAGCCGAAGCGCGTGGTGCCGGACAAGGACATCGGTCCGCTCATCGCGACGTTCATGACGCGCTGCATCCACTGCACGCGCTGCGTGCGCTTCGGGCAGGAGATCGCGGGCGTAATGGAGTTCGGCGTGCTCAATCGCGGCGAGCACAGCGAGATCCGCACTTTCCTCGACCGCAGCGTCGATTCGGAAGTGTCCGGCAACGTCATCGATATCTGCCCGGTCGGCGCGCTCACCTCGAAGCCGTTCCAGTATAAGGCGCGCCCGTGGGAGCTCGACCACCACGCGTCGATCGCGCCGCACGACTGCCTCGGGTCCAACATCGACGTGCAGACGCTGCGCGGCAAGGTGATGCGGGTGCTGCCGCGCGTCAACGAGACGGTGAACGAGTGCTGGCTCTCGGACCGCGATCGCTTCAGCTACGAGGCGCTGAACTCCGAGGAGCGGCTGCGGGCGCCGATGATCCGGCGCGGCGGCCGCTGGGAGGAAGTCGACTGGCCGACCGCGCTCGAGTACACGGTCGAGGGCCTGCGGCGCGTGCTCGAGGCGCACGGGGCCGATGCGCTCGGGGCGCTCGCGTCGCCGATCGCGACGCTCGAGGAACTGTATCTGCTCCAGAAGCTCGTGCGCGCCCTCGGCTCGCACAACGTCGATCATCGTCTGCGGCAGCTCGATTTTTCCGACGACGCGCAGGCGCCGCTCTTTCCGGCGCTCGGCGTCGGCATCGCCGACGTCGAGACACTCGACGCCGTGCTCGTGATCGGCGCCAACCCGCGCAAGGATCAGCCGCTGCTCGGGGTGCGGCTGCGCAAGGCGGCGAAGCGCGGGGCGCGCATCATGGCGATCAACCCGCTCGACTGGGATTTCGCGATGCCGGTCGCGGTCAAGCTCATCGGCAAGCCGGAGGAGATGTACGGCGCCGCCGCCGAGGTCGCGAAAGCGGTCGCCGAGCTGCGTGCGGGGCCGGTCGAGGCGAGCTGGATCGACGGGCTCACGCCGCGCGCGGAAGCGCGCCGCATTGCCGAGATCCTGACGCAGGCGCCGCGCAAGGCGGTACTGCTCGGACCGTTCGCCGCGGGTCATCCCCAGGCGGCGGGACTACGCGCGCTGGCACGGCGCATCGCCGAACGCGCCGGTGCGACGCTCGGCGTCCTCGCCGAAGGCAACGGCGCCGGTGCCTGGGTCGCCGGGTGCGTGCCGCACCGCGGTCCGCTCGGCGCCCCGGCGGGGCCGGGGCGCAACGCCATGGACATGCTGCGCGAGCCGCGCAAGGGCTACCTCCTCTACGGCGTCGAGCCCGAGCTCGATGTGCTCGACGGGGCGCTCGCGGCCAAGGCCATGGAGTCGGCGGATTTCGTCGCCATGTTCGCGAGCTTCAAGCCCTCGGCCTACCGCAGCCGCGCTATCGGTTACGCGCACGCGCTGCTCCCGCTCGCACCCTTCAGCGAGACCGACGGCAGCTTCGTCAACACGGAAGGCCGCGTGCAGCGCTTCGAGGCGGCCGTGAATCCGCTCGGCGAGGCGCGCCCCGGCTGGAAGATCCTGCGCGTGCTGGGCGATCGCCTCGGCCTCGGCGGCTTCCAGTTCAGCACCCTCGAGGAGGTTCGCGCCGAGCTCGGGTTCCCGGCCATGTTCAAGCCGACAGCGGGCGAGGCGGGCGCGCTGCCCGCGCCGGTGCGCACCCCGCTCGCGGACGGGCAGCTCCTGCGCATCGCGGAGGTACCGCTCTACGCCGTCGATCCGATCGTGCGGCGGGCTCCGGCGCTGCAGCGCACGGCCGACAACCCGCCGCCCGCGGCGCGCCTGAACGCCGGCGAAGCGCGGCGCTTCCGCCTCGATGAGGGCGCGACCGTGATCGTGCGCACCGTCGCCGGCGAGGCGCGGCTCCCCGTGCGCATCGACGCACGCGTGCCGGACGGCTGTGTGCTCATCCCGTCCGGGTATCCCGAGACGTATGCGCTCGGGGCCCACGGCCCTGCGAGCATCGTACCGGCATGACCGAGCTGTTCCTATCGGCCTGGGAAGGCCTGCCCGAATGGACCCAGTTCACGGCGGCGAGTGTCGCGAAGATCGTCGCGATCATGCTGCCGCTGATTCTGGCGGTCGCCTACCTCACGTTCGCCGAGCGCAAGGTCATCGGCTATATGCAGGTGCGCGTCGGACCGAACCGCGTCGGGCCGCGCGGCTGGCTGCAGCCGATCGCGGACGTGGTCAAGCTGCTCACCAAGGAAATCATCGTCCCGACGCGCGCCAATCGGTTTCTGTTCATCACGGCGCCGCTGCTCGCGCTCGCGCCGGCGTTCGTCGCCTGGTCGGTGATCCCGTTCACCGACACGCTCGTGCTGGCCGACATCGACGTGAGCCTGCTCTTCATTCTCGCGCTCACGTCGATGGGCGTTTACGGGGTCATCGTCGCCGGCTGGGCGTCGAACTCGAAGTACGCGTTCCTCGGCAGCATGCGCTCGGCGGCGCAGATGGTGGCCTACGAGATTGCGATGGGCTTCGCCATCGTCGGTGTGCTCATGGCGGCGGGCAGCCTCAACCTGCGCGAGATCGTGCTGGCGCAGGCCGGCGCCTGGGGTTTCATCGAGTGGTACTTCCTGCCGCTGCTGCCGCTGTTCGTCGTGTATTTCGTCGCCGGCATCGCGGAGACGAACCGCTTGCCGTTCGACGTGGCGGAAGGGGAGTCCGAGATCGTCGCCGGGTTCCACGTCGAGTACTCGGGGGTCGCGTTCGCGCTGTTCTTCCTCGCCGAGTACACCAACATGATCCTGATATCGACGCTTGCGTCGATCATGTTCCTCGGCGGGTGGCTGTCGCCGCTGCCGGCCGCGTGGGTCCCGGACGTGCCCGTGCTCGGCGCGCTCCTCGGCGGCGGCATCCATTGGCTGCTCGCGAAGGTGAGCTTCCTGCTGTTCTGCTTCCTCTGGTTCCGGGCGACGTTCCCGCGCTACCGCTACGACCAGATCATGCGTCTCGGCTGGAAGGTGTTCATTCCGGTGACACTGGTGTGGATCGTGCTGATCGGCGTGGTGCATTTCACGCCCTGGGGCTTCATCGTCCACTGATCGCCATGCAATCGCTGAAACGCTTCTTCAACAGTTTCCTGCTGATCGAGCTGCTGCGCGGCATGCTCGTCACGGGGCGGCATCTCTTCCGGCCCAAGGTCACGGTCCAGTATCCGGACGAACGCACCCCGACCAGTCCGCGCTTTCGCGGGCTGCACGCGTTGCGCCGCTACCCGAACGGTGAGGAGCGCTGCATCGCCTGCAAGCTGTGCGAGGCGGTGTGCCCGGCGGGGGCGATCACCATCGAATCGGGCGTGCGCGCGGACGGCTCGCGCCGCACCGTGCGCTACGAGATCGACCTGTTCAAGTGCATTTACTGCGGCTTCTGCGAGGAGTCGTGCCCCGTCGACTCGATCGTCGAAACGGGCTTCAACGAGTTTCATTTCGAGAAGCGCGGCGACCACGTGATCAAGAAGGAGCAGCTGCTCGCGCTCGGCGAGCGCTTCGAGAAAGAGATCGCGGCCGCCCGCGCCGCGGACGCCAAGTATCGGTAGCCACGGTGTTGCACCGCAGGCGATGCAGGGGGGATCGAGGAGAACCATGACGCAACGGACCGGTGGCGGCGGCCTCGTCCTCCGCTTCCTCGGCGGTGCGGAGCGAATCCACGAATAATGGAATTCAAACAGTTCGTTTTCTACGTGTTCGCGGCGTTGCTGGTGTTCGCCTCCGCCATGGTGATCACCGTGCGCAACCCCGTGAAGTCGGCGCTGTTCCTGGTGCTCGCGTTCTTCAGCGCCGCCGGGGTGTGGCTGCTGCTCGCGGCCGAGTTCCTCGCGATCGCACTGGTGCTCGTGTACGTCGGCGCGGTGATGGTGCTGTTCCTGTTCGTGGTGATGATGCTGGACATCGAGTTTGAGCCGATCCGCGAGGGGTTCATCAAGTACCTGCCGATCGGCATCGGTGCGGCGGTGATCATGCTGGTGGAGATGCTGGGCATCATCGGCGTGAAGGCCTTCGATGTGCCGGCCGGCCCCAATCCTGCGGGCGTCTCCAACATCGAATGGCTGGGCACCGCGCTGTTCACGCATTTCCTGCTGCCGTTCGAGATCGCGGCGCTGATCCTGACCGTCGGCCTCATCGCGGCGGTGGTGCTGGCGCTGCGCGTGCGCAGCTTCTCCAAGCGCCAGAATCCGGCCGCGCAATCGGCGACCCGTGCACCGGGCCGCGTGCGCATGGTCAAGATGGCCACCGTGAAGGCCGCGGCTGTCGAACCCATCCGGCAGGAGCCGCAGTCGTGAGCATTCCCCTTTCCTGGTACATCGTGTTCGCGACGGTGCTGTTCTGCATCTCGATCGCAGGGTTGTTCATCAATCGCAAGAACGTGATCGTGCTGTTGATGTGCATCGAGCTGATGTTGCTGGCGGTCAACACCAATTTCGTCGCGTTCTCGCGCTTCCTCGGCAATCCGTCGGGACAGGTGTTCGTGTTCTTCATCATGACGGTGGCGGCGGCCGAATCGGCCATCGGGTTGGCCATCGTCGTGCTGATGTTCCGCCACCGTCGCACGATCAACGTCGACGAAATCGATTCGCTCCGTTACTAGCGACAGGGAGAACGAAGTGCCACATCGTTGCAAGCGATGCCGCGCCTCCCTAAGCGCGGCCCCCCGGGAAATTCGTATCGAGGTGCAAGCGTGATCAGCCAGAACCTTCTGATAGTGCTTGCCATCGCGCCGCTGGTCGGTGCGCTGATCGCGGGC
>DASVBY010000070.1:0-13463 GCA_036381895.1 Burkholderiales bacterium
CGCGGCTTACCAGCAGATGCCATGGTAGTTCGGCGCCCGTACGTCGGTGACGCGAACGAAGTCGATGAGCACCTGTTCGTCGCGCAGCTCCCGCGCAACGTCGCGAAACTCCTGGTCGTGCGTACCGATCACGACCGTGTCTGCGAAGTCGAGCACCTCGCGCCTCGTGTCCGCCATGAGCCGCGAGATGTGCGGAATGCGGTTCAGGATGTAGTCGCGGTTGGCGCCGACGAGCCCTGCGAGCCGCACGTTGCGATCGTAGAGCTTGAGCTCGTAGCCCTTGCCGATCAGCCGCTCGATCACCTCCACCATCGGGCTCTCGCGCAGATCGTCGGTGCCGGCCTTGAAGCTGAAGCCGAGCACCCCGACACGGCGCCGCTCCTGCTCGAGGATCATCCGGAGGCCGCGCTCGATCTGGCGCTCGTTGCTCGGAAGGATCGCGCTCAGAATGGGCAGCTCGAGATCGAGCGTGCGGCTCTTGTAGAGCAGCGCGCGCACGTCCTTGGGCAGGCACGAGCCGCCGAAGGCGAACCCGGGCTTGAGATAGTACGGCGAGAGGTTGAGCTTGGTGTCGCGGCAGAACACGTCCATCACCTTGTGCGCGTCGATCCCGAGCGCCTTGCAGACGTTGCCGATCTCGTTGGCGAAGCCGATCTTGAGCGCGTGCCAGACGTTGTCGGTGTACTTCACCATCTCGGCCGTCTCGATGTCCGTGCGCACCACCGGTGCGTCGATGTGCGCGTAGAGCGCGAGCGCGGCGTCGCCGCTCGCGGCATCGAGCTCACCGACGACCGTCTTCGGCGGATGATGGAAGTCGTGCACCGCGCTGCCTTCGCGCAGGAACTCCGGGTTGATGCATACGCCGAACTCCGTGCCCGCGCGCCTGCGCGCGAACTCCTCGAGCGCCGGGATGACCAGCCCGCGCATCGAGCCGGGGAGCATGGTGCTGCGGACGACGACCGTATGGAACGAGGACTTGCGGCGCAGCTCGCGCCCGATCTGCTCGCACACGCGCCGGACGTGGCTCAGGTCGAGCCCGCCGTTGAGCAGACTGGGCGTGCCGACGCAGACGAGGGAGACGTCGCTCGCGCGCATCGCCTCGGCGATGTCCGTCGTGGCGCGCAGGCGCCCGGCCGCCACCGCTTCGGCGATCAGCGCGCCCAAGTCCTCCTCGATGATCGGCGCGCGGCCGCGGTTGATGAGATCGACTTTGATTTCCGCCGGATCGACGCCGATCACCGCGTGTCCCGCGCGCGCGAGGCACGCCGCCGACACGGCGCCGACGTATCCGAGTCCGAAGATGCTTACTCTCATGTCCCTATGAGGTTTTGCGCCATTCGTGGCGTTGTTGTTGAGCGCTATTTCGCCCGCTTCGCGCGGCCGCGAGTATCGGGATTGCTACCTATGGACGCGCTCCGATTCGCGCGCGGCCGGCGCGCGGCGGTCTACAACCGCCCTCCCGTCACTTCCGACTTGCCGGCGGCCGCGAGCTGCGGATCCTCGGCCGCCCGCTGCGCCGGCACGCATTCGAGCACGGCGCGCAGTCGCGTCGATTCCGCGATCTCGCTGCTCCAAACCACCGTGTGCGTCGGCACCTTCACGTCGAAGCGCCGCGACACCCAGCCGCCGCGCGGAGGCGTCTCGCCATAGTGCAGACGCGTGCTCACCGCCTCGCACGGCCGCAGCCTGAGCACGCATCCCGCCTTCGCGGCATGGATGGTGCCGTCCGGTTCCACGCGCACTTCCACGTCCTCCGCGAAGTGCCAGCAGCGTTCGGCGACGTGCGCGCCGCCGCAGTCGAGCCAGTCGACCACCTCGAGACACCGCTGCTTCTTGTCGAACGCGAGTTCCCGACGGTGGGTCACGGGATCCGCGAGCCGCCGGTAGCCGTCGTGCTCGCCGGCGAAGCGATCGAAGTCCTCGCCGATCTCCCAGCACGTGCACCTCGCGCCCGCGTGCTGCAGCCACAGGAAACTGCCGCCCTGCACCGACTGGTCCACACCGTCGACGCACACGGTATTGTGCGCCCGGGTCGCACGGAAGTACGCGCGCCACTCGCGCTCGGTATGGTAGGCATAGGTTCCGGGGTCCACGAGGAACTCGCGGCCGCCGATCGACAGCGTGAATGCCAGGGCGTCGGCGTGTCCGTGCGCCGCGATGCGCTGGTAGCCCAGGGGACCGGCATCGACCACGATGCGCACCTCGCTCTCGGTATCGAAGTCCGCGCCGAGCACGTAGTAGCCGCCCTCGCGGAACTGACGCGGCCAGCGGGGGCGATCGGCGTTGATCTCGCGGTACTTGACGGCGCCCGCCTCCCCGAACAGCCAGCGGCTCTTGTGGTCGAGCGCGCCGGCCTTGAACTTGAAGTCCGGCCGATTGAAGAGAATCGCGCCGGTCGCGAGCAGCGAGCGGTAGGGACAGAACCGCTCTTCCTGCGACAGCCGCACGACATAGCCGTCATCGGCATCGCCGATCATGGGCACGTTGCCGCACGCGTCCATGACCGCACCGATGAACTCGAGCATCCGCTCGGCGCGCTTCCAGTAGGCGACCGGGAAGTCGTCGCCGTTGGCGCGGCCGGCGAGCGCCGCGAGCAGCAGGAAGTCGAGCACGAACTGCTGGTAGGCGATCGCCTGCTCGCGGTTGACGCCGTCGCTCCCGTTCTGCAGCTCGCACTCGCGCACCAGGTGCCGCTTGGCGTACTGCCGCCACTTTCGCGTCTGGGGCCAGTACGGCCACGTGTGCGCGCCGACGTAGAGGCCCGCGAGCTCGCCGATCAGATGGTTGTTGGCGGAGGAGTAGCGCGACAGATTTCCCCGGATGAAGTGCATGTGCTGATACGCGGCCGCCAGCCAGCGCTCGCGCAAGAGCTGCCCCCTGCGGCCGGAGAACATCGGGCAGTCGAGACCGCCGAGCAGCTGCCAGACGATGCTCCAGTTGATCAGCCGGACGGCGAGCTCGAGCGAACTGCACCAGTTCGGCCCGGAGAGATACGGGCATTGATCGAGCCACGATTCGATGTGGGTGCGGACGCCGTCGAGATAGCGTCGATCGCCGCTGAGCGCGTACGCCTGCGCGAGGGTCACCAGGTGCAGGTGCCGGTTCGGCTCCCACAGATACTTGATGTCGCCGACGAGCGCGGGATCACGGTAGTCGAGGAACTTGCCGAACGCGAGCGGCGCGCGCCGGCCGGTCTTCGGATCCCGGTTCCAGGCCGGGAGGTCCTGAAACGCGTATTCCAGCGCGAACACCGGCAGGTGCCCGCGCAGCACGCGTTCCGCCGCGGCGATATAGGGTTCGGCCGGAACGCCGTTCTCGAGCGCGACGAACGGCCGCGGGCGCGCCGAGAAACTCGCCGCGGGCACGTGCATCGCCGTGCCCCAGCCCGCGGCCTGGGCGCGCGCGACCACGAACTGCCGCGCGCGATACGCGACCTCCAGCGGCGACATGCAGCGCAGCCGGTTCCAGTACCAGCGCAGCTGCCCCCCACGCAGTCCGCGAGTCGCTTCGGCTACGCGTCCCTGCGGCAGCCGTCGATTGCTGTTGCACGTCTCGCGACGTTGCATATCCTGCACCGCTCCCTGTGCCGTACATCGCTTCCGCACGCACTGCCGCCGTTCGCTTCGATTCGTCCGCTCGTCTGCCCGTCGAAAGCGCGTGTGCGATGCAGTTCGAGTCTAACATGTGTTCCGCTTATCGACGATGTAACCACTACTGTCCGAGAGCCAATTGAACGCGCATAGCCGGAAGCCATAATTCCCTGCAGACACCATGGTGATGTCTGACGGAGATCGAGACTTGATACCGAACCCGATGTCTGTAAGCGCAGCTGCAGGTGTGTGTCTGCTGGCGCTGCTGCCCGCTTCGGCGAACGCGGCGGATCGCAACGGCTATGTCGCGCAATACGAGTGCCGCGCGGGCAATCCGGCCTGTAACGTCGACGTGGCGTACCTGGCGACGCGCCAGTGCGAGCAGGTGATCACCCCGCAAACGACGCCGCTCAACGACTGGAGCGCGATCAACTGGTCGAAGAACGTGATCTGTCTCGCGCCGGGCGATTACACCAACAGAGGAACCTTGGTGCTGCGGTCCAGCGGACAGTCGGGCTCGTACAAGGTGATCCGGCATGCGTCCGCGGACCCGATCAACGAGGAACCGTGGAAACGCTCTCCGGCCGAGCGCGCGACGCTGAAGTCGATCGACAGCAACGGGCAGGACTTCTGGTTCGTGAACGGCCTTACGTTCAACGTGAAAGGCTCCAATTACGCGTTCCAGGTCCGCAATGGATCGAACAACGTGATCATCAATCGCATCTATGCAACGGCGGGCGGCTACCCCTACGCCGGCATGATCACGTTCTGGAACGCGAGCAACAGTACGCTGCAGAATTCGGTAGTCGGCGGATGCCGCCTGGCGCCGTCGTCGGAGAGCTACGCGGTGCAGCTCGTCAACGGCATCTCCGATATCCGCATCGTGAACAACGAGCTTTACGACTGCACGAAGAACATCTATGTGAACGAAAGCTCGTCCAACGGCGCGCCCGGCACCGTAATCGAGAACAACGACATCTACTGGTCGCCGGCCACCTACACCGACTGCAGCGGTAACCACACGCCGAACGGTTCGTGCGGCAGCGGCGAGCACGTATTGAACTTCAAGCAGGGCGGGTCGCAGTCGAAGCCCGTGCGCATCATCCACAATCGCATCTGGGGCGGCCGCCCGCTCGATGCACGGGTCTCGGGCGACGCCGGCGGGGCGGAAGGCTCGCTCATCGCCACCAGCGTCGGCGGGCCGGGGACGCCAAGACCTTACACCGGAGCCGACTGGTTCCTGATCAAGGACAACATCCTCTTTGACTCGCAGCAGGGAATCACGACCACCGGATACAACACCGAGGTGCGCCTGGACAATCACAGCGTCATCGGCAACATCCTGTGGAAGTTCCGTACGTACCGATCCTCCTTCGGCACGCACGCCGTCGTGTGGAACTATCGTCGCGCCAACGAGTTCTACTTGAACACCGTCATCGACTCGCGCGGCACCGGCACCAATCGGTCCTGGCTCGTGACCTCGACCAGCGACAACGACAGCGATTTGCGGTGCAACGTGATCATGGATTCCGAGCCGCGGCGAGGTACGCCGGGTTCGGGGACGGAGTACAACAGCAACGCGTACTATGCGACGGCCCATAGCTCCGAGGGCCACTACATCGGTGTCGCGCCGAGGCTGCGTACCGCCTCCGCCGGCTTCGCCGCTGGGGAGCTGATGCGTACATCGAGCTCACCCGATGCCTGCAGCGCTCTCGACGATCCCGACTGCTACGTCTACCGCGCCATCCAGGCGGGAACCACGGCCGCCGACACCAAGCCGGCGGCATGCACCAGCCTCGGCTGCACCTTCGCCGACGGATCGGTGGTCTGGCAGGCGGTGCGCGGCCCCTATGCCTTCTGGCGCAAGCTCGCCACCTCTCCGGAACTGGTAGTCATACCTTACGCCCGGCCGCACACCGGCAGCCCGGAAGCATACGCCTGCCCCGCGACGTTCGCTTCGCGACCGGGCGTAGGCATCGACAACGCGCAGTGATCCCGCCGGTCTCGCCTAACCCCTTTCGGGGTTAGGCGAGACGTCCTTTTCCGTGATCCGCGATTCCATACCGTAGCGTCTGTAGAGCGCTTCGATCTGCGCGATCACTTTCTCCGGGCAGAAATCCCTCTCGATCGTGATTCGCGACCGTGCGCCCATGCGCCGCTGCAACGGCGCGTCCCGAAGCACACGGGCCAGCGCGGTCGCCAATGCGTCGATATCGCCCGGTTCCACGACGAACCCGTTCTCTTCCGTCTTCACGACGCTGGGTATCCCGCCGACACGCGTCGCAACGACCGGCAGCCCGGCCGCCATCGCCTCCACCAGGGCGACGGGCAGACCTTCGACATAGGAAGGCAGTACGAACACGGTCGCGCCCGCGAGAGCGCGATGCTTTCTCTCTCCGGAGATCCAGCCAAGGCACTCCACGCGGCTCCGAAGTTCGAGATTGCGCGCCTCCCTCGCCACCCACTCCCGATCGCCGTCGCCCGCCAGCCGCAGCGTCAGCCGCGGGAATCGATGTTCGATCCTGCGAACCGCAGCGAGCAGGTCCAACACCCCCTTGGCCGGCTCCAGGCGGCCCACGAAGAGCACCACCTCGCAATCGGGCTTCCGATCGGGCACGATCCTCAGGCACGCCGGCGGAACGGGATTGACGACGACGCTGATCCGGCTGTTCCTTGCGATCTCCTGGATCTTCGCCTTCCACTCCGCGGTCAGAACGACGATTTCCGCGCACTGGTTCAGCACGCGGTCGATCAGAGGCCGCAGCGGCCCCGCACTGCGGTAGAACCCGATGAACCCCCCGCCGTGCAAGTGAAAGATCACGGGCTTCCCGGCGAGCCTCGCAAGTCCGATAAAAACGCTCTTGCGCCAGAAACTCGCGTTCGAGGCGGAGTGCACGTGAACGAGGCCGATGCGGCCGGAAACGAGCATCGCCGAGAACAGCGCGAACCCGCGCAGCGCAATCGCCAGCTTGTGCGCCAGCGAGCCGTCCTCATGCGTAACGATGTGCACAATGCCCCACCGTTCGAACAGCCCGCAGGCACGGTACGTATCGATGACCGACCCTATACCGCCGCGCGTTCGATGCGAGGTACTGAGAACGACGACAGTGCGGGCACGAGCCCGCACCGGCCTGCCCCGCGCACGCGCGCCCGGAGACTTCATTGAATCGTTGAAGCCGGCGCCGCGGCTTCGGCCGGTAACGGCACTTTGCACACGACCGCACGAAACTTGCCGTTCGGTCCGCGCGGAATATCGTCGACCAGATCGACGTGCACCCGCATCCCGGAACCGACCCGCTGCTGCGTCTGCTCGACCAGCCGCTGCCGGTGCTCCGGCGCGAAGTTCTGATACGGCACGACCCGGATTACGATCTCGTTGACGCTCTCCTGCACGATCTGCGCTGCCGCAATACCGCTCACTCCCTTGAATACGTGGTCGAGCCTGCCCACCAGCCGTCCGTCCGGGGTAACCACATAGTCGTCCGTCCTGCCGATCACGCGCTTCATGATCGGGAACGCCCGCCCGCAGGCGCACGCACGCGCCGCGTCCTCCGGTTCGACCAGATCCCCGGTGCGGTACCTGATCAACGGCATCAATCGATTGAAGAATCCCGTTCCCACGATCTCGTACAGCCCGCCCTCCCGCGGCTGCAGCTCGAACAGCGAGTAATCCGACGCCACGTGATACGTTCCATGCTCGCACGTCTGTATCAACGCGACGCGCTCCGCGCTCCCGTAGTAGTCGAACACGCGGCAGCCGAAAGCGCCCTCGATCGCGCGCCGGTCCGCAGGCGTCAGCGTCTCCGAGCTCGTTACCACCGAGCGCAGCCGGCGCCCCCGATACTCCCTTCCGGCGCTAGACAGGTACCGCGCAATGAAGGCAATCGACGACGGGTAGGCCTGAATGACGATGGGATCGAACCGCTCCAGCGCCTCGACGTACGCGGCGACGGTCGCGGGCGCGAGGTGATACGAAGACATCATCAACATGTGCTCGGCGCGGTTCAGGCGCCAATAGGGCGGCGTCGACTGCACGTACGGAACGACGAGGTCGCCCCGAATCCACGCGCGCGGCTCGCCCCTGCGGTATCCCGCCCAGGCCAGCTGGCGCCACACGAAAGCGTTCTCCCACACGACCGCTTCGACCGTCTGCAGCAGTTGCAGCGGCGAACCGGTCGAGCCGCTGGTATTGATTGGCACCTGCGGCCCGCGGTAATCACTGGCGATGAGGCGGCTTCCGAGGCGCATCACCGCCGCCTTGTCGAGCAGCGGCAGACGCTCGATGTCGCGGCGATCACGGACGTGCGAGGCGTCGAGGCGATGCGCCGCCGCCAAATCCCGGTAGTACTCGACGTACCGAGAGGCATGCGCCAGCACTCGCCGGAACCGCTCCCAGGCGAGCTCCTCGAGCGCGGCGGGGTCGTACCACTGGGTCGCGCCAACCTCCTCCTGCGTCCGCCGAAACCGCCTCCCCTCGCGAATCGATCGGCGTACGCGCGCGCGTGCACCGATGATCCGCTCCTGGATCCAGATCGGACTCTTCGCGTACAGGGGGTGCTCGAAGATGCTCATTCAGGGAGTCGGCCGATAACGCGCCGCGGAAGCCGCGATCGTCCCTGCGTGCCAGGCAGGCGCTGCGGCGCCTCGCCGATGCGGTTCCCGAATCTCTATGAACGCGAGGATCATGTAGTAGAGCTGCGACACCTGAATCCTCCACACATAGCTGTTGCTCACCAGCATCATGACATTCACGGCGCAGAAGAGCGCGAGGAACAGCGGGCGCTCTTCCGCGTGGCTGCGCAGGATGCGCCGCAGCACGGCGACCTGGAGCGCGAGAAACAGCACGAGGCCGACGAGGCCGGTTTGCGTGAGTATCTGCAGCCAGTCGTTGTGCCCGTAGAGGCGCGGCCCGATGCTGTGTTCCGCAATGGCGCCGATGCCGACGCCGGCCAGCTTCCGGTCCAACGGAAGATCGGCGAAGACCATCAGATCGTTGAGCCAGTATCGCGGCCTGTCCGAACCGAGGTCCATGACGTCGAGCTCGATGCCCTGCCGCATCATCGCCACTTCGGGAAGCAAAGCAGGGAGCCAGTACGGCACGGTCGCTGCCGCCACGAGCGCCGCCGCGATCGCTCCGTAAACGAGCATTGCGCGGCGTACGAAGTACAGATATGTCGCCGTGAACGTAAGCAGCCCGAGCACCGCCGACCGCACCTGGCTCATGTACAGGCAGTACAGACTGAGTCCCGCAACGAGCGCGGCACAGGCGACGAACGCGGGATTGCGTGTTCCGAATACGCCGATTCGATCCCCGTCGCCGGCAGTCGCCCAGTACACGGTCAGCGCCATCAGGAACAGCGTCATGCTGTGGCCCATGCTGTGCGCCCCGACATACGCACCCTCCCATCGCGGCAGGTCGGTCCAGTAGCTGACGTAATCGAGGCCGTGCCCCGTCGCAATGAGGGCGACACTGAGCACGATCGGCGGCACGAAGCCCAGCAACATCCAGATCAGCAACGACCGATAGTCGCGCCGCGTCTGCACTATGTTCTTCGCTACGATGTACGTCAGGAGCGGGATGAGCAGCTTCGCGACGTCCTTGATGCGGGCCGAGTCGTAGTACACGACGTAGATAGCGAGGCACCACAGCGTAAAAGCAAAGACGAGGAGATCGATCAGACTCAGACCGACAGCCTTGGTCGTAGCCATGCGCATCAGCAACGCGCCCAACAACACCAGGAACAGGGCGCTGCCGACGAGCTCGAACACGGTCTCCGCATATTCGAGCGACGCAAGAGGTCGGGCGAAAGCGGCGACCTTGATGAGGAAAAGCTCCACGATCGCACCGCCCCTTCGTGGTTAGCGCCCGGGACTCGAGCCAACCGCGCGCTTCGACTGCCCTCCTCCCGAGCCCTGCTTGCGGTGGCGGTCGACGATACTTTCGAGCACGCCGTTCAGCCGTCGTGCCCACGCCTCCCGGCTGTACTCCCGGCGAACCACCTCCCGCGCGGCTTCGCCGAGACGCTTGCGCAATGCCGGATCCTCGAGGAGTCCGACGAGGCGCTCCGCGAACGTTACGACGTCGCCGTCCCGTATCAGGACGCCCGTTTCCTCCGACCGGATTATTTCGCCCGGCCCGCCGTTCGCGAACGCGATCATCGGCCGCCCCGCCCGCATGGATTCGATGACACAGTAGCCGAACCCGTCGTTGTACGATGTCAACATACATACGTCCGCTATGGGGTAGTAATCGCCGACGTTCTCGACGTGCCCCGGGGCCACGACACACCCCTCGAGACCACGCGCCCGTACCTCGCTCAAAAAGCGCGCACGCGTGACGCCGTCGCCGACGAACACGAATACGGTCGACGGCAGTCGGGCCCGCACTCGCTCGCAGACATCGAGCGCCAACCCATGGCGCTTTTCGGGCCGGAACCCCGCAACCATCAGCACGACCTGCGCCCGATCGTCGATGCCGAGCTGCCGGCGGAACGACCGCCCTTCCTCGGCCGACGGGCTGCGCGCATCCTCGGCAACGGCATTCGGAATCGCGTGTGCCGGTTTGCCTCGGGGGAGCGTGCTCTGAATGAACCGCGACACGGCGATGAACTCGTCGACGAAAAACCGGTAGAAGATGCGTTTCGCGAGAACGTAGCGCGTGTTCAATGAGTTCCAGTGCTCATTCCAGATCGTCGTCTTTCCCCACAGCTTCGCGAAGAACGTCGCCCAGAACCGCTCGAAGCCGAAATGGGTATACACGGCATCGACGTCGAACTGACGGAACACGCGCCGAAACACCAGATAGTTCCGGACCGGGTTGTATTTCGAGATGTTGCCGACGACCACCGGAACGCCGTGCCGCTCGAGATGCGGGACGCAGGCCGGTCGATCCATGGCGCGGCGGTTCGCCGGATTCTTGAAACTGTTGTACTTCCAGTCGATTTCCGGGACGAGCCAGACGAACTGAAGGCCGCTTCCTGCCGCCGCGCTGAGCTCGACGTACGATTGCTCGATCTCGCAATACGTGTCCGCCACGAACCCCGGAACGACCAGCACGGTGCGCTTCATCCCTGCGTCCTCGCGAGCGGCTGCTTCTGCGGGTGCAGCGCGCCACGCGAACGCAGCGCGTGCAGCCGCCAACTCAACTTGTCGCACACGACCGCCGCCACCGGCAGCGGCCCGCAGCGTCTGATGGCATAGCGGAGGTAGCGGACCTTATCGGGCCGCGATCCGATATGCGACAACAGGCTCGTCGCCAGGTGGAACCTGTACCACCATTCGCCGAAGAACTCGCGGTGCTTGCGCAGTACGCCGATGCGTCGCTCGAGCTCCAGCGGCGACATGGTCCGTGCGCCGCGAAGCAGCCGGTTCGAAGCCGCATCGGTTCCCGCCTGGTGGTATATGAACAGCGGCTCGAGCAGGCACCCGATCGTATACTTCCGTGCGAAGCGGATGTAGAAATCCCAGTCCTCACCCACTGCCAGATCCTCGTCGAACAGCACCTCCCGCACCGCCTCGGCCCGGCCGATGAAAGTGCAGGAACCCCAGCGGTTGCCCCGGCGCAGCTCGTCCAGCGTCACGCGCGATCGCCAGCAACGCAGCGGGACCTTCCCGTCGATCAACCCGATTCCGGCAACGGCATCGAGCCGCTCCCCGTCGAGACAAGCGAGCTGCTTCTCGATCTTTGCCGGCAGCCACTCGTCATCGTCGTCAAGGAACGCGATCAACCGGCCGCGCGCGGCCGCGATTCCCGTGTTCCTGCTCGCGGACGGCCCCCGGTTGCGCTCATGCGCCAGGTATCTGACGCGCCTGTCACCGATGCGCCCCACGGCTGCGCGTGTCTCCTCGGACGGCGCGTCGTCGACAACGATCACCTCGATGTCGGAAACGGTCTGCGCCAGCGCGCTCGCTATCGCGCGCCCCACGAGCCCCGGGCGATTGAACGTCGGAACGACCACGCTTACCAACGGCGTTTCGCGAGACATCACCGCGTCAGTGCGCGCGTTCGCGGGCCGGAGCCACCCCGGGCACGAAGCGCGTGCCGCACGGCCGTCCGGCACTTGTGCCATACGTGGCGCAGCAGCACGCCCATGGCCGTGCCCAATCCATGTCGTCGGGCGGTACGCGCGATGTGCGCGAGCGTATCCTTGCGCCTGAACACCCCGTACAACAGCATCCGGCAGGCGTGCCGCCGATGCAGCCTCGCGCCGAAGAAGTCCTTGTGCTTGTCGAGCATGACGAGACGGCGCTCCAGATCCGCGAACGGCAGCGCGATCAGGACGTTGGTGATGCGATCGTGGTCTCCATCGTTGTACTTGACGAGCGCACGATTGAGGAACCCGAGGCGGTACCTGCAGGCGATGCGGATGAAGACGTCCCAGTCCTGGCACTTGGGCAGCGACTCATCGAACATGACGTCGCGCATGACATCGGTGCGCGCCATGAGCACTCCCGCGCCGCCCTTCGCATAGGGGCTCTGCCGCAAGTCCTCCGGCCGGACCGGCGTCGGCGCCGCGCCGGCGCGCTCCGCCTCTTCGGCGGCGCTCGACGAGCAGAGGACGGCGTCGTACCCGGCGAGCGCACGCAGGTGCTCCTCGGTCTTGTCCGGCTCCCACTCGTCGTCGTCATCGAGGAACGCGATGAACGCCCCGGTCGCAGCGCGGATGCCCGTATTGCGCGCCGCCGAACCCCCGCGGCGCTCCTCGTGCCTCAGATAGCGGATGCGCGGATCGGCGAGCGAACGGACCATCCCGCCGGTTCCGTCGCTCGACGCATCGTCGACCACGATGATCTCGAGGTTGGCGTAGCTCTGGCGCACCACGCTCTCGATCGCCCGTCGCGCGAGCGCCGCGCGGTTGCACGTCGGAATCACGACGCTGACGAGCGGAGCGTCCGGAGTGCGCCGGACATCGGCGGCGGCGCGCGACGTGTCCGAGACAATACGATCCTGAACCTGCGACATTGCTCGCCCCTTCCCTATCCCACGGCTGCGAAGCGCGCGGCGCTCGCCACCGGCGGCGTACCGCTCACGAGCGCCGCGTAGTGCTCGACGAGCCGGTCGCTCAGCTTCTCGATGTCGTGCCGCTGCGCGACGCGCTCGCGCGCCGCGGCGCCGAGCCGCGGCCAGTCCTGCGGCCGGTCGAGGAGGTCGAGCAGCGCTCGCGCCAGCGCCCCGGCGTCGCCCGGCGGCACCAGCGCGCCCGTCTCTCCGTCTCGCACGAGCTCGGCCACGCTGCCGACGTCGGTCGCCACCACCGGCAGCCCGTGCGCCATTGCCTCCATGATCGCGATCGGCAGCGCCTCGGCGAAGCTCGGCAGCAGGAAGAGATCCGCACCGGCGAGCACCTCGCGCACGGCCGCCTGGTCCTGCGGCCCGCAGAACTCCACCGTCCCGCCGAGACCGAGCTCGCGCGCGCGCTGCGCGAGCATCGGCGCGAGCGGCCCGCCGCCGATCACCCGGTAGCGCAACCGCAAACCCGGCCGCTCGCGCAGCACCTCCGCTACTGCCGCGAGCGCCACGTCGATGCCTTTCACCGGCGCGAGGCGCGCCACCGTCGCCACCGTCACGCATTCGTTCGCGGCTCGCTTCGCGGCCGGCGGCGCCGGCGGGAGCCGGATGCCCATCGGCTGATGATGAATGCGCGCCGCCGGGAAGCCGAACGACTCGAGCCAGCCGCGATTGAACTCCGAGATGCTGTGCACGGCGTCGGCTGCGCGTATCAGCCGCCGGTACGCGCGCCCGTTGGTGCGGATGCCGAGCTGCACGTCGTAGAGATGAAACGTCACCACCAGCCTGCCGCGCAGCAGTCCGAGCTCCGCGAGAATCGCGGCGTCGTCGCCGTTCGGCCCGAAGTGGCAGTGCACGATGTCGTA
>DASVBY010000071.1:0-5950 GCA_036381895.1 Burkholderiales bacterium
ATGACACGGATACGGGACGAAATACTGGCCGCGAATGCACGCTACGCGCAAAGCTTCGGCGACAAGGGCAAGCTGCCGCTTCCTCCGGCGCGCCGCTTCGCGATCCTGACCTGCATGGACGCACGCCTCGATCCGGCAAAGTTCGCCGGGGTCGCCGAAGGCGACGCGCACGTCATCCGCAACGCCGGCGGGCGCGCCACCGACGACGCCATCCGCTCGCTCGTGATTTCCTACAAGCTGCTCGGAACGCGCGAATGGTTCGTGATCCATCACACCGGCTGCGGCATGGAGCTTTTCACGGACGAAGTGATGCGGAATCTCCTCGCCCGCAGCCTGAAGCCCGCGACGCTGACGCCGCAGGGCTGGCAGGACACCGGCGAGGGACCGGGTTCGGGCGAAGGCGACTATGTGAACTGGCTCAGCTTCAGCGACAACGCGAAGAGCGTCGTCGAGGATGTGACGCGCATCCGCCGGCACCCGCTGGTGCCGCCGGACATCCCGATCTACGGCTACATCTACGACGTGAAGACCGGCCGGCTCGACGAAGTGGCCGAAGCGACGCAGGCCGGCAGGACGAATGCCTGAGGGAACGCTACTCCGCCCACTTCGGCTTGCGCTTCTCGATGAAGGCGTCCATGCCTTCGCGGCCCTCCTCGTCCGCGAAGCTGCAGGCGATGACTTCGGACGCGTGCGCGTAGGCGCGCTCGAGCCCCATGTCCATCTGCTCGTAGAACGCGCGCTTGCCGGCGGCCACCGTGCGCGGCGGCTTCGCGGCGAGCTGGTGCGCGAGCTTCTCGACTTCGGCGTCGAGCTGCTCCACCGGCACCACCCGGTTCACCAGCCCCCACTGCAGCGCGCGGCCCGCGTCGATCATGTCGCCGGTGAGCAGCAGCTCGAGCGCGTGCTTGCGCTGCAGGTTGCGGCCGACGGCAACACCCGGCGTCGAGCAGAAGAAGCCCCACGTGACCCCGGGGGTGGTGAACTTCGCGCTATCGGAGGCGACCGCGAGATCGCATTGCGCCACCAGCTGACAGCCGGCCGCCGCCGCGGCGCCGTGCACGCGCGCGATCACGGGCTGCGGCAGCTTCGGGATCGTCATCATCATGCGGCTGCACTTGTCGAACAGCGCGCGGATCTTCGGCTGCTCCCCGAGTGCGCGGATCTCCTTGAGGTCGTGCCCGGCACAGAAGCCCTTGCCCGCCCCCGCGAGCACCACCACCCGCACCGAGGAATCCGCAGCGATCTCGTCGAACGCCGTCTGCAGGGCGTCGAGCATTTCGCTGGTGAGCAGGTTCATCTGCTGCGGCCGGTTCATCGTGAGCCAGGCGATGCCGTCGCGGTCGGAGCGCAGCAGCACGGGCTGATCGGACTGGGGAACGGCGCTCATGGGACCTCCGCGAAGATTGATTGCCAGGCAAGTATAACTCCGCGCGGCGCGAGCCGCCGCAGTCCCGGTCGGGATTGGCCCGCGCGCGGCCGGCGGCGCAGAATAGCGCCGGTGTCAGGCCCGCGGAGCTTTCAGGAATGGACGAAGTCGTACTGCGTGCGATGCGGCGCTGGCCCAATGTGCCGGCGGTCTACGGCTGGCTGCGCCTCGACCGGCGCGGCGAGTGGCTCATCAAGAACAGGAACGGCGGCTTCGAGCGGGCGACGCACCCGGCCATCGCCGCCTTCTTCGGCCGCAACTACCTCGCCGACGATCGCGGCCGCTGGTACGTGCAGAACGGCCCGCAGCAGGTGTTCGTGACGCTCGAGTACACGCCGCTCGTCTACCGCCTGGACGACCGCGCCGCCGGCTTCACGGCGCACACGGGCGCCGCGGCCGCCGCGCTCCGGGGGCTGCACCTCGACGACCACAACCACCTTCTCCTCGAGGCCGACCTCGGCATCGGCGTCATCGCCGACCGCGACCTGCCCGCCGTGCTCGATCGCCTCGTTCTTCCGCCCGGCGCGGATCTCGATACGGCGCTGCTCGCCGTCGCGGACGGCGAAGCGATCGAGGCGTCGCTCTGCGGGCAGCGCCTGCGCATCGCGCCGATCCGGCGCGCCGACGTGCCGCGCCGCTTCGGCTTCGATCCGCAGCCCGCGCCGCCCGCCGGCGAACCCGACTGCGCGTAGCCGGCACCGCCTCCCCCGCGCGCGGTCGCGCTTGCGCCCCCGCGGCGGCTCGGGTAGTTTGCGTGCATATGCACGTATTTCCTCCTCATGGCTAGGCGCGCCCCCGAGTCCGGCCGCGGCGCGCCCGCGGCGCCGGTACTGCCGCTCGCCTGTACCGGCGCGACGGTGCGGCGCCTCGCCCGCCGCATCACCTCCTTCTACGAGAGCCGCCTGCCCGGGCTCAAGCTCGGACAGTACTCGGTGCTCGCGCACCTCAGCGCCGAACCGCAGGCGCTGTGCGCGCTGTCGCGGCGGCTCGAAATGGACCGGACCACGCTCACGCGCAAACTGAAGCCGCTGATCGCCGCCGGCTGGGTGCGCGAGACCTCCGGCGCGGACGCGCGCCAGCGGCTTGTGGCGCTGACGCCCGCCGGGCGGCGCGTACGCGAACGCGCGCGCGGGCACTGGAGAGCGGCGCAGGCGGCGCTCGCAGAGACGCTCGGGCGCGATTTCGTGCCGGCGCTGCACGCACACCTCGACACTGCGCTCGCGCGGCTGAAGCCCGTACTTCCCGACGACAACTGAGCCCATCCGATGACCCACCGCCACGCGTTCCTCGGCATCACCCTGCTCGCTGCCGCCGTGCTCATGGTGACCATGGGCGCGCGCCAGTCGATGGGACTGTTCGTGTCGCCGCTCAACACCACGACCGGCCTCGGCATCGTGAGCATCAGCTTCGCCATGGCGGTGGCGCAGTTCGTGTGGGGAGCGGTGCAGCCGGTCGCCGGCGCGATCGCCGACCGCTACGGTTACACCCGCGTGCTGGCCGCCGGCGTGGCCCTTGCCGCGCTCGGCACGGGACTCACGCCGTTCATGACGAGCGAATGGGGTCTGGTGCTCTCGCTCGGCCTGCTCTCGGCCGCCGGCACGGGCGCGGCGAGCTTCTCGGTCCTGATCGGGGCGACGGCGCAGCGCGTACCGGCGGAGAGCCGCGGCATGGCTTCAGGGATCATCAACGCCGGCGGCTCGTTCGGGCAGTTCGTCTTCGCCCCGGCGACCCAGAAGCTGATCTCGCTGTTCGGCTGGGCCGGCGCCATGTGGTCGCTCGCCGCCGTCACGCTCGCGGCGCTGCCGCTCGCGCTGGGGCTGCGCAGCCGCCCGGCGCAGGAGCGGCATGCGGCGGCCGTGCCCGCCGCGACGACCGCTCGCGACGGCGGGCTGCGCCGCGCGCTCGCCCAGGCCCTGCGCGACCGCAGCTACCTGCTGCTGCACGCCGGCTTCTTCACCTGCGGCTTCCACATCGCGTTCCTGGTGACGCATCTGCCCGGCGAGGTCGAGCTGTGCGGCCTCCCGACGCGGGTCGCGGGCTGGTCGCTCGCCATCATCGGGCTCGCCAACATCGTCGGCAGCCTGCTCGCGGGCTGGAGCCTCAAGCACTGGCGCGGCAAGTACGTGCTCTTCTGGATGTACGGCTCGCGCGCGCTCCTGATCGCGGCCTATCTGGCCGCGCCGAAGACGCCGCTCACGTTCTACCTGTTCGCCGCCGGCCTCGGGCTCACGTGGCTGGCGACCGTGCCGCCGACCGCCGGCGTCATCGGCAAGCTCTTCGGTGCGCGCTATCTCGCGACGCTCTTCGGCCTGACGCTCCTCACGCACCAGACCGGCGCCTTCTTCGGCGCCTGGCTCGGCGGCATCGCGCTGGTGCAGCAGGGAAGCTACGCGTGGATGTGGTACGCGGACATCGTGCTCGCCTCGGCCGCCGCGGTGCTCAACCTGCCGATCCGCGAGGCGCGCATGGTCCCGGCGCTGAAGCCGGCCTGACAGGCCCGGTTCAGGGGTAGAGGCCGCGCTCGGCGCGCGCGGCGAGCACCCGCTGGCACGCGACCACGTACGCGGCGGTGCGCAGCGAAATGCGCTTCTGCTGGGCCATGTCCCAGATCGCCCTGAACGCTTCGGTCAGGATGCGATCGAGACGGGTGATGATCTCCGCTTCGGTCCAGAAGAAGCTCGAGATGTCCTGCACCCACTCGAAGTAGCTCACGGTCACGCCGCCCGCGTTCGCGAGTACGTCCGGCACCACGACGACGCCCCGCTCTTCGAGTATCCGGTCGCCCTCGGTCGTGGTCGGACCGTTGGCGCCCTCGACGACGACGCGCGCGCGGATGCGCGCCGCATTGTGCGCGTCGATCTGCCCTTCGAGCGCCGCCGGCACCAGGAACTCGCACGGCAGCTCCCAGAACTCCGCGTCCTCGATGGTCTCGGCGCCCTCGAAGCCGCGCAGCGTCCGGTGCGCGCGCTGGTACGCGCGCAGCGCCGCGACGTCGATCCCGCGCTCGCTGTACACGGTGCCGGTTTCGTCCTGGATCGCGACCACGACCGCACCCTGCTCGGCGAACAGCCGCGCGGCGGCGCCGCCGACGTTGCCGAAACCCTGGATCGCGACGCGCGCGCCGGCGAGCGGCAGCGACAGGCGCCGGCCGATCTCGCGCGCCACGATGACGACCCCGCGCCCGGTCGCATCGTGCCGCCCGAGGCTGCCGCCGAGCGCGATCGGCTTCCCGGTGACGACGGCCGGGACCGTGCGGCCTTCGTTCATCGAATAGGTGTCCATCATCCACGCCATGACCTGCTCGTCGGTATTGACGTCCGGCGCGGGAATGTCCTTGTCCGGCCCGAGCAGGATGTTGATCTCGCTGGTGTAGCGCCGCGTGAGCCGCTCGAGCTCATCGCGCGAGAGCTTCCTCGGATCGACGCGAATGCCGCCCTTCGCGCCGCCGTAGGGGAGGTTCACGACCGCGGTCTTGATCGACATCCAGCCCGCGAGCGCCATCACCTCGGCGAGCGTGACGCTCGGGTGGTAACGCACGCCGCCCTTGCCGGGGCCGCGCGAGACGTTGTGCTGCACGCGGTAGCCCTCGTAATGCACGATCACGCCGCTGTCGAGCTTGATCGGCACGTCCACGATCAGCACGCGCTTCGGCCGGCGCAGCGTTTCGATCCAGGGCTGCAGCTCCGCGTCGATCCACGGCACCACCGCGTCGATCTGCGCGAGAAAGGTTTCCCAGGGGCCGAGCCGTTCGCGAGACAGGTACGAGGGCACTTGCGTATCGTCCATAAGCGACACCTCTCCTTGCACAGCGATCACTATCGTCTGCGGTCACATCATCTGCCGCGGCAGCCAGGTGACGAGCGCCGGAAAGTAGTAGATGAGCAGGACCGCGGCGATCAGCAGCGCGAACAGCGGAGCCGCGTGCCGCGCGATCCAGGTGATCTCCTTGCCCGTCATGCCCTGGAGCACGAACAGGTTAAACCCGACGGGGGGCGTGATCTGCGCCATCTCGACCACGAGCACCAGGAATATGCCGAACCAGATGAGATCGATCCCCGCCGCCTGCACGGTCGGCAGCACTACCCCCATGGTGAGCACCACCACCGAGATGCCGTCGAGGAAGCACCCGAGCACGATATAGAAGACCATGAGCGCGAGGATCAGCGCGAGCGGGGACAACCCGAGGCCGTCGATCCATTCGGCGAGATGACGCGGCAGGCCGATATAACCCATGGCGAGCGTGAGGAACGCGGCACCGGCGAGGATCAGCGCGATCATGCAATAGAGCCGCGTCGCGCCGAGGAGGCTCTCGACGAACGTGCGCCACGAGAGCGCCCCCTGCGCGGCCGCGACGATGAGCGCGCCGACGACGCCGAGCGCCGCCGCTTCGGTGGCGGTCGCGATGCCGGTGTAGATCGACCCGAGCACGGCAAGAATGAGCGCCACCACCGGCAGCAGGTGCCGCGAGGCCTTGAGCTTCTCGGTCAGGCGCAGGCGGCGCTCGGGGCGCGGAATGGCGTCGGG
>DASVBY010000072.1:0-13942 GCA_036381895.1 Burkholderiales bacterium
CGCGAGGCTCGGCGTCTTCGCGAGCGTGATCAGCGGTTCGGCCACGCGCCGCAGCTCCTTCGCTTTCGGCAGCGTGGTCTTGAGCTGCTCGTGCCGCAGCAGCGACACCGTCATGTTGCGCAGCATCGCCTCCCGGTGCGCGGTGGTGCGGTTCAGTTTACGGCCGCTGTTCTGGTGACGCATGGTCGAACCCCGTTAGATCTGCGGCGGCCGGTGCAGCTTGTCCTTCAGCTGCGGCGGCGGCCAGTTCTCGAGCTTCATGCCGAGCGACAGCCCGTGCTGCGCGAGCACGTCCTTGATCTCGGTGAGCGACTTCTTGCCGAGGTTCGGCGTCTTGAGCAGCTCGAACTCGGTGCGCTGGATCAGATCGCCGATGTAGAAGATGTTTTCGGCCTTGAGGCAGTTCGCCGAGCGCACGGTGAGCTCGAGATCGTCGACCGGCCGCAGCAGCAGCGGATCCATCTCGGGCTCCTTCTTCGTCTCCTCGCGCTGATCCGGGCTCTTCAGGTCGACGAAGATCGAGATCTGATCCTGCAGGATGTTCGCCGCACGGCGCACCGCTTCCTCCGGATCGATCGAACCGTTGGTCTCGATGTCGAGCACGAGCTTGTCGAGGTCGGTACGCTGCTCGACGCGCGCGTTCTCGACCGCGTAGGACACCCGGCGGATGGGGCTGAACGAGGCATCGAGCTGCATGACGCCGATCGCGCGGCTGTCGCTCTGGGCGCGCGCGGTCACCGGCTGATAGCCGCGGCCGCGCACGACCTTGAGCTCGGCGTTGAGCGTCACGTCCTTGGTGAGCGTCGCGATGACGTGGTTGGGATCGACCACTTCGACGTCGTGCTCGAGCTGGATGTCGCCCGCGGTCACGAGGCCCGGACCGCGCTTGCTCAGCCGCAGCACCGCCTCGTCGCGCCCCTGCAGGCGCAGAGCGAGCGACTTGAGGTTGAGCAGGATCTCGATCACGTCCTCCTGCACGCCCTCCATGGTGGAGTACTCGTGCAGCACGCCGTCGATCTTGACTTCGGTGATCGCGGCGCCCGGCATCGACGACAGCAGGATCCGCCGCAGGGCGTTGCCGAGCGTGTAGCCGAAGCCGCGCTCGAGCGGCTCGAGCGTGATCTTCGCGTGCGTGGGCGACAACGTCTCGACGTTGACGTTGCGCGGTTTCAGGAATTCGGTAGCGGAACTCTGCATGGTCCGTCCTCGTGTCACTTCTCAACTACTGGCAACCGCGAAACAACGCGGCCCATAAGATACACGCCGACAGCGGAAGCCGGCCGCCGGGCGCGCCTGTGCCGGCGCTCCTCGCGGCAGCAAACCGGCTACTTCGAATAGAGCGCGACCACCAGGCTCTCGTTGATGTCGGCCGGCAGGTCCGAGCGCTCCGGCGGAGCCTTGAACGTGCCCTTCATCGCCTTGGTGTCGACCTCGACCCAATCCGGGAAGCCGCGCTGCTCGGCGGCCTCGAGCGCCGCCTTGATGCGCAGCTGCTCGCGCGCGCGCGGCGCGATCTCGACCACATCGCCCGGGCGCACCTGGTACGAGGGAATGTTCACGCGCTTGCCGTTCACGAGCACCGCGTTGTGGCGCACGAGCTGGCGCGCCTCGGTGCGCGAAATGCCGAAGCCCATGCGGTACGCGACGTTGTCCAGCCGGCTCTCGAGCAGCTTCAACAGGTCGACGCCGGTCGAGCCCTTGTGCCGCGACGCCTCCGCGTAGTAGTTCTCGAACTGACGCTCAAGAACGCCGTAGATGCGCCGCAGCTTCTGCTTCTCGCGCAGCTGCAGACCGTAGTCGGAGGGCCGGCTGCGCCGCTGCCCGTGCTGTCCCGGCGCGTACGCGCGCTTCTCGACCGGACACCGGTCGGTGAAGCACTTCTCGCCCTTCAGGAACAGCTTGCCGCCCTCGCGCCTGCAGAGACGGCACTTCGCTTCGATATACCGCGCCACTCGATTCCCCCGTTACACCCGACGCCGCTTCGCCGGACGGCAGCCGTTGTGCGGCACCGGCGTGACGTCGACGATGTTGCTGATCTCATACCCGAGCGCGTGCAGCGCCCGCACGGCCGATTCGCGGCCCGGCCCCGGCCCTTTGATCCGCACCTCGAGACTGCGCACCCCGTACTCCTGCGCGGCGCGCCCCGCCTTGTCGGCGGCCACCTGCGCGGCGAACGGCGTGCTCTTGCGCGAGCCCTTGAAGCCCGCCGCGCCGCAGGTCGCCCACGACAGCACGTTGCCCTGGCGGTCGCTGATCGACACGATGGTGTTGTTGAACGACGCGTGGATGTGCGCGACGCCCTCGGAAACGCTGCGCTTCGCGCGCTTCTTGGACTTGGGTGCTGCTGCAGTCTCTGCCATAACTCGCTGTGCTCGTCTATCAGCTGCTCGACTTGCGGATCACGCCCTTGCGCGGTCCCTTGCGCGTGCGCGCGTTAGTGCGCGTGCGCTGACCGCGAACCGGCAGGCCGCGGCGATGGCGCATCCCGCGGTAGGTGCCGAGGTCCATCAACCGCTTGATGTTCATCGAAACCATGCGGCGCAGGTCGCCCTCGACGGTGCGCTTCGCGACTTCGGCGCGCAGCTGCTCGATTTGCGCATCCGTCAGATCCTTCACCTTGGTCGAAGGCGGCACGCCGACGGCGGCGCAGATCTGCCGCGCGGTCGAGCGTCCGATACCGTAGATCGCCGTGAGGCCGATCTCGATGTGCTTCTGGTTCGGAATGTTGATGTTGGCTATACGCGCCATGTTCCTGGGCCCTGCCCGCGCGCGAAAGCGCGCAAATTTACGTTTCTAAAAGGAAAAAATCAACGTTACCGTCCGCTGCCCCCGGGCGGTCCGGGCGCCTTCCGTGCCGCCGTCGCCGGCGAACCCCACCGGTCCCGGGAGCTCGCCCTCCTGGCTCGCCCGTTCGGCCGGCAGTCCCCGCCTCACCCCTGCCGCTGTTTGTGCGTGGGGTCCGAGCAGATCACCCGGATGACCCGTTTGCGCCGCACAATCTTGCAGTTGCGGCACATCTTCTTGACTGATGCCCTGACTTTCATGATCTACCCCTTTGCAGTCGGGAGTTCGGAGGCGCGGGTTGAGAACGCTCACACCCCGACGATCTCCCAGCCTCGCCCTCTCACCTTGAAATGCCCATGCCGGTCAAATTCGCCTTGCGCAGCAGGCTCTCGTACTGGCGCGACATCAGGTGTGCCTGCACCTGCGCCATGAAGTCCATGCAGACGACCACGACGATGAGCAGCGACGTGCCGCCGAAGTAGAACGGCACGTTCCAGTTCACGATCAGGAACTCCGGCAGCAGGCAGACCAGCGTCACGTAAATGGCGCCGACCAGGGTCAGGCGCGTCATCACGCCGTCGATGTAGCTCGCCGTCTGCTCGCCCGGCCGGATCCCCGGAATAAACGCCCCCGACTTCTTCAGGTTCTCCGCCGTTTCCTTCGGATTGAAGACCAGCGCCGTGTAGAAGAAGCAGAAGAACACGATCGCGCCCGCGTACAGCAGCACGTACACCGGCTGTCCGGGCGACAGCGTGGTCGCGAGATCGCGCAGCCAGCTCACTTCCTGCGCCTGCCCGAACCAGCTGGCAACGGTCGAAGGCAGCAGGATGATGCTCGAGGCGAAGATCGGCGGAATCACGCCGGACATGTTGATCTTGAGCGGCAGATGGCTGCTCGCTCCGGCGAGCATGCGCCGGCCCTGCTGGCGCTTCGCGTAGTTCACGGTAATGCGCCGCTGCGCCCGCTCCATCAGGACCACGAACCAGGTGACGCCGATCGCGAGCGCGAACAGCACCAGCGCGAACAGGGGCTGGAACGTGCCGCGGCCGACGAGCTCGAGCGTCTGCCCGAGCGCGCCCGGAAGCCCCGCGACGATGCCCGCGAAGATGATCATGGAAATGCCGTTGCCGATGCCGCGTTCCGTGACCTGCTCGCCGAGCCACATCAGGAACATGGTGCCCGTCACGAGCGTCACCACCGTCAGTACCTTGAACCCGATGCCGGGTGCGATCACGACCGGCACGCCGCCCGCCTGCTGGCTCTCGAGGGCAATGGCGATGCCGAGCGCTTGCACGGTCGCGAGCACCACCGTGCCGTAACGCGTGTACTGCGTGAGCTTGCGCCGCCCCGACTCGCCTTCCTTCTTCAGCTGCTCGAGCGACGGTACTGCCGACGACATGAGCTGCATGATAATGGAGGCCGAGATGTACGGCATGATCCCGAGCGCGAACACGGAGAACCGTTCGAGCGCCCCGCCCGAGAACATGTTGAACAGCCCGACGATCGAGCTCTGCGTCCCTTCGAACAGCTGATCCAGCGCGACCGGGTTGATGCCCGGCACCGGAATGAAGGTGCCGATGCGGAACACGAGCAGCGCACCCAGCAGGAACAGGATGCGCTGCTTGAGATCAGTCAGCTTGCTGAGACCGCCGATGCGCGCTGCTGGGCTAGCCATTACTCCTCAACCTTGCCGCCGGCCTGCTCGATGGCGGCGCGCGCTCCCTTGGTGGCGCCGAGACCCTTCAGGGTCACGGCGCGTTCGATCGTGCCTGCGAGGAAGACCTTGGCCCGCTGCGCCTGCGCCGGAACGACGTTCGCCTTCTTCAGCGCCGCGAGATCGATCACGCTCTCCTCGATCCGCACGAGATCGCTCAGGCGCACCTGGGCCGTCGTGGCGCTGATCATGGAACGGAACCCGCGCTTCGGCAGCCGCCGCTGCAACGGCATCTGGCCGCCCTCGAAGCCGACCTTGTGATAGCCGCCCGCGCGCGCGTGCTGACCCTTGTGGCCGCGGCCGCTGGTCTTGCCGAGCCCGGAACCGATGCCGCGGCCGACGCGCTTCGGCGCCGACTTCGAGCCGCGGGCGGGCTTGAGCGTATTGAGACGCATCAGATTTCCTCGTACTTGAGCATGTAGCTGACCTGGCGGATCATCCCGCGCACCGCCGGGGTGTCCGGCAGCTCGCGCGTCTGATGCAGCCGCCGCAGCCCCAGGCCGCGCACGCACGCCATGTGCCGCCTGCCCGTGCCGAAGGGGCTCTTCACCAGTTTCACGCGTATCTTCTTGGTGCTCATCGCCAGTCTCAACGTTAGACACTCCGGACGGCGGGAACGCCGCCGCCCGGGGCGCCGGTGTCAGCCGGTTATCTCCTCGACCTTCTTGCCGCGTTTGGCGGCGATCGCCGCCGGGCTGTGTATCGCGGTGAGCCCTTTGAGCGTCGCACGCACGACGTTGACCGGATTGCGCGAGCCGATGCACTTCGCGAGCACGTCCTGCACCCCCGCGACCTCGAACACGGCGCGCATGGCGCCGCCGGCGATGATGCCGGTGCCGACGGACGCGGGGCGGATGACCACGCGCGAAGCGCCGTGCCGTGCCACCACTTCGTGATACAGCGTCGACCCGTTGAGCTGGATCTGCACGAGGTTGCGCCGCGCGTTCTCCATCGCTTTCGCCACCGCCGCCGGCACCTCGCGCGCCTTCCCCGAACCGACGCCGACCCGGCCGGCACCGTCGCCGACCACCGTCAGGGCCGAGAAGCCGAACTGCCGCCCGCCTTTGACCACCTTGGCGACGCGGCGGATGCTCACCAGCTTCTCCTGGAGGTTGTCGCCGCGGCCTTCCGATTCGAATTGTGCGCTCATGCCTTACCTCAGAACTCGAGCCCGTGCTCGCGCGCCGCATCCGCCAGCGCCTTGACACGGCCGTGGTACTTGAAGCCCGACCGGTCGAAGGCGACCCGCTTGATGCCCGCGGCCACCGCGCGCTCGGCGATACGCTTGCCGATCGCCCGCGCCGCCTCGATATTGCCGCCGGACTTCAGGCTCTGGCGCATCTCCGCCTCGACGGTCGAGGCGGCGGCGAGCACGCGCCCGCCGCTCGGGTCGATGATCTGGGCGTAGATGTGCCGCGGGGTGCGGTGCACGCAGAGGCGCGTCGCGCCCAGCTCGCGCACGCGCCGGCGGATGCGTTCGGCGCGGCGCGCGCGTTTGTCGGACTTGCTCTTCGTAGCCATGACTACTTCTTCTTCGCTTCTTTGCGAACGATCTGCTCGTCGGTGTAGCGCACGCCCTTGCCCTTGTACGGCTCGGGCGGACGGAAGCCGCGGATCTCGGCCGCGACCTGGCCGACGAGCTGCTTGTCGGATCCCCGCACCACGAGTTCCGTCTGGCTCGGCGCCTCGATCGTGATCCCCTCGGGGATGTCGTAGACGATCGGGTGCGAATAGCCGAGCGTCAGGTTGAGCTTGCGGCCCTGCACGGCGGCGCGGAAGCCGACGCCGACGATGGTGAGGCGCTTCTCGAAGCCTTGGGTGACGCCGGTCACCATGTTGTTCACCAGCGCGCGCATGGTGCCCGACACCGCCCGCGCCAGCGGGCTGTCGCCGTTGCGCTCGAAGCGGATCTCGCCGTCCGCCTGGATCACGTTGACCAGCGGGTGCACCTGCTGCTGCAGCTGTCCTTTGGGACCCTTGATGCTCAGCAGCCGGCCGGCGAGCTTCACCTCGACGCCCTTCGGCACGACCACCGGATTCTTTGCGACTCTCGACATTGTGGTTACGCCACGATACAGATGACTTCGCCGCCGAGACCGGCCGCGCGCGCCGCGCGATCGGTCATGACCCCGCGCGAGGTCGAAACGATAGCGATCCCCAGGCCGTTCTCGACCCGCGGGATCTCGTCCTTGCCGCAGTAGACCCGCCGGCCGGGAACGCTGCGGCGCTCGATCCGCTCGATCACCGGACGGCCCTCGTAATACTTGAGCCGGATTTCGAGCGTGCGCTTGGCACCGTCGCCGATCTCGACGAAGTCCTCGATGTAGCCCTCGTCCTTCAGCACCTTGGCAATGGCGCACTTCAGGCGCGAGGCCGGCATGCGCACCGCCACCTTCTCGGCCTTCTGGCCGTTGCGGATGCGAGTCAGCATGTCGGCGATCGGATCGGTCATCATACGTTCAGTTCCAGGTTGCAGGATGCGCGATACGCGTCACGACGAAGCTCGGTGCCCCGCGTACCCCGCTCTCCGTCGTTTACCAGCTCGCCTTGATCACGCCCGGCGCTTCGCCGCGCATCACCACTTCCCGCAGCTTGTTGCGGCTCAGGCCGAACTTGCGGTAGTAGCCGCGCGGCCGTCCCGTCAGGCGGCAGCGGTTGCGCACGCGAATCGGACTCGAATCGCGGGGCAGCTTCTGCAGCTGGATCATCGCCGCTTCCCGCTCCTCGGGCGACAGCCGGGTGTTCTTCGCCGCCGCGCGCAGCTCCGCGCGCCGCGCCGCGTACTTCGCTACAAGCTCCCTGCGGCGCTTGTCGCGTTCGATCATGGACTTCTTCGCCATGCGCTCTAACTCCGTATCGGAAACTGGAAGCCCTCGAGCAGCGCCCGCGCTTCCTCGTCGGACTTGGCGCTCGTCACGATGGTCACGTCGAGCCCCCGGATCGCATCGACCTTGTCGAAATCGATCTCGGGGAAGATGATCTGCTCCCTGATGCCGAGCGAGTAGTTGCCGCGACCGTCGAACGAGCGCGCCGGCAGCCCGCGAAAATCGCGGATGCGCGGGATCGCGACGTTGATCAGGCGGTCGAGGAACTCGTACATGCGCGCCCCGCGCAGCGTCACGCGCGCGCCGATCGGCCAGTTCTGCCGGACCTTGAACGCGGCCACCGACTTGCGTGCGCGCCGGATCTCCGGGCGCTGGCCGCTGATCAATGCCAGGTCGTTGACGGCATTGTCCATGACCTTCTTGTCGGTCATGGCTTCGCCCACGCCCATGTTGAGCGTGATCTTGGTGATGCGCGGCACCTGCATGATGTTCTTGTACCCGAAGCGCTGCATCAGCGCGGGCACCACCGTCTTGCGGTAATGTTCCTGCAGTCTCGCCATGTCGAGCCTACTTCACGTCCACCACTTCGCCGCTCTTCTTGAAGTACCGCACCTTGCGGCCGTCCTCGAGCGTACGGAACCCGACGCGCTCGCCCTTCCCGGTGTTCGGGTTGTAGAGCGCGACGTTCGAGATATGAATCGGCGCCTCTTTGTCGATGATGCCGCCGGTGACGTTGCGCTGCGGGTTCGGGCGCGTATGGCGCTTCACCATGTTCACGCCCTCGACCAGCACCCGGTCGTCGGGCAGCACGCGAATGACGGCTCCGCGCTTGCCCTTGTCGCGGCCCGCGAGCACGATCACCTGGTCGCCTTTGCGAATCTTCTGCATAAGCCTGCCTACAGCACTTCCGGTGCGAGCGAGATGATCTTCATGAAGTTCTCGGTGCGCAGCTCGCGCGTCACCGGCCCGAAAACGCGCGTCCCGAGCAGCTCGCGCTTGTTGTCGAGCAGCACCGCGGCGTTCGCATCGAAGCGGATGGTCGAGCCGTCCGGCCGCCGCACGCCCTTGCGCGTGCGCACGATGACGGCGTCGTACACGTCGCCCTTCTTCACCTTGCCGCGCGGGATCGCTTCCTTCACGCTCACCTTGATGACGTCGCCGATATTGGCGTAGCGCCGCTTGGAGCCGCCGAGCACCTTGATGCACTGCACGCTCTTCGCGCCGCTGTTGTCGGCCACCGTCAATACCGTCTGCATCTGGATCATGACCGCGGGCTCCTACACTTCCCGCGCGCGCTCGAGCACCTTGACCAGACGCCATGTCTTGGTCTTGGAGAGCGGGCGGCATTGTTCCACCATCACCAGATCGCCTTCCTTGCAATCGTTGTTCTCGTCGTGCGCGTGGATCTTCGTCCGGCGCGTCAGGTACTTGCCGTAGAGCGGGTGCTTCAGCCGTCGCTCCACCTGCACGGTAATGGTCTTCTGCATCTTGTTGCTGATCACGCGCCCGGTGACGGTGCGCGTGCGGCGCACCTCGGCCGCGGCTTTCGCTTCTTCGCTCATGACTTCGCCTGCATCTCTCGCATGATCGTGCGCAGGCGCGCAATGTCGCGCCGCACCTTCCTGAGGTTCGCGGTGTTGCCGAGCTGACCGGTCGCGTGCTGCATGCGCAGGTTGAACTGCTCGCGCAGCAGCGCCGTCAGCTCCTCGCGCCGCTTCGCCTCGTCCATCGCACGAATGTCTTTCGCTTTCATGGCACTAGGCTCGCGTCACGAACATGGTCTTGACCGGGAGCTTCGCGGCGGCGAGCGCGAACGCCTCGCGCGCCTGCGCCTCGCTCACGCCCTCCATCTCGTAGAGCACGCGGCCCGGCTGCACCAGCGCCACCCAGTACTCGACGCTGCCCTTGCCGCTGCCCATGCGCACTTCGAGCGGCTTCTTCGTGACCGGCTTGTCCGGGAACACGCGGATCCACACCCGCCCGCCGCGCTTGATGTAGTGGGTCAGCGCGCGCCGCGCCGCCTCGATCTGCCGGGCGGTGAGGCGCCCGCGCGTCGTCGCCTTCAGGCCGAACTCGCCGAAGCTGACCTCGCTGCCGCGCGTCGCGAGCCCGCGGTTGCGGCCCTTCTGTTGCTTGCGATACTTGGTTCGTTTGGGTTGCAGCATAACGCAGATCCCCGGCTAAGCGGCGCCCTTCTGGGCTTCCGCCTCCTCGAGCTTCGGCTCGTCCTTGTCGAACACCTCGCCCTTGAAGATCCAGACCTTGACGCCGATCTGCCCGTAGGTGGTCGAAGCCTCGGCGAAGCCGTAGTCGATGTCGGCGCGCAGCGTGTGCAGCGGCACCCGGCCCTCGCGGTACCACTCGGTGCGCGCGATCTCGGCGCCGTTCAGCCGTCCGGCGACCATGATCTTAATGCCGAGCGCCCGCAGCCGCATGGCGTTCGTCACCGCGCGCTTCATGGCCCGGCGGAACATGATGCGCTTCTCGAGCTGCTGCGCGATGTTCTCGGCCACCAGCTGCGCGTCGAGCTCCGGCTGGCGCACTTCCTGGACCGCGAGCGTCACCGGCACGCCGGCGAGCCGCGTGAGCTCCGCCCGCAGGCGCTCGATGTCCTCGCCCTTCTTCCCGATCACGATGCCCGGCCGGGCCGTATGGATAGTGACGTTGATGCTCTGCGCCGGACGCTCGATCACGATCTGGCTCACCGCCGCGTGCGCGAGCTTGTCCTTGAGAAACCGCCGGATCTCGAGATCGGCGATCAGGTTCTCGGTGTAGCCGCTGCTGTTCGCGTACCAGCGCGCGTTCCAGTCACGGATGATGCCGAGGCGCAGGCCGATCGGATTGACCTTCTGTCCCATTACTTGCCTCCAGCCGCCTTGGCCGGCTTGTCGCCCACCACGACGGTGATATGACAGGTGCGCTTCTGAATGCGCACCCCGCGCCCCTTGGCGCGCGCGTGAAAGCGCTTGAGGATCGGACCGCCGTCGACGTAGATCGTCTGCACACGCAGCTCGTCCACGTCCGCGCCCTCGTTGTGCTCCGCGTTGGCAATCGCCGACTCGAGCGCCTTGCGCACGGGCTTCGCCGCCTTCTTGTTCGAGAACTGCAGCAGCTCGAGGGCGCGCGCGACCGGCAGCCCGCGAATCTGATCCGCCACCAGCCGGCCCTTCTGGGCCGACAGCCGCACGTATTTCAGGACCGCGCTCGCTTCCATGATCACTTGCCCTCCGCGCTCGCCTTGCGGTCGCCGGAGTGCCCCTTGAACGTGCGCGTCGCCGCGAACTCGCCGAGCTTATGCCCGACCATGTTCTCGGTAATGATGATCGGCACGTGCTGGCGGCCGTTGTGCACGGCGATCGTCAGGCCCACGAAGTCCGGGGTGATAGTCGAACGCCGCGACCAGGTCTTGATCGGCTTCTTGCTCCGCTCCGCTTGCGCCTTCTCCACCTTCTTCTGGAGGTGCAAGTCGACGAACGGGCCCTTCTTGACTGAACGTGGCACGAGCGAAACTCCTTACTTCTTGCGCCGGTTCACGATCATGCGATCGGTGCGCTTGTTGTGGCGCGTCTTGTAACCCTTGGTCGGCTTGCCCCACGGGGTCACCGGATGCCGTCCGCCCTTGGTACGACCCTCGCCGCCGCCGTGCGGGTGATCGACCGGGTTCATCGCGGTGCCGCGCACGGTCGGGCGGATGCCGCGCCAGCGCGCCGCGCCGGCCTTGCCGAGCTTGCGCAGGTTGTGCTCGGCATTGCTCACCTCGCCGATGGTCGCGCGGCAGTCGACGTGGATGCGCCGCACCTCGCCCGAGCGCAGCCGCAGCT
Organism: Burkholderiales bacterium; assembly: GCA_036381895.1. Lineage (GTDB taxonomy): Bacteria > Pseudomonadota > Gammaproteobacteria > Acidiferrobacterales > Sulfurifustaceae > JACQFZ01. The sequence goes on from DASVBY010000072.1 coordinate 11,145, forward strand.
GCGCGTACGCCCCCTCGCGCGCGACGAGCTGCATGCCGGCGCCCGCGGCGCGGCCGAGCTGCGCGCCGCGACCGGGCTTGAGCTCGACGCAGTGCACGGTGGTGCCGACCGGAATGTTCTTGAGCGGCAGCGTGTTGCCGGGCTTGATCGGCGCCTCCGGGCCCGACATCAGCTCCGTGCCGGCGCCCACGCCCTTCGGCGCAATGATGTAGCGCCGCTCGCCGTCCGCGTACAGCACCAGCGCGATGTGGCTGCTGCGGTTCGGGTCGTACTCGAGCCGCTCGACCCGCGCCGGGATGCCGTCCTTGTCGCGCCGGAAATCGATGATGCGGTAGTGGCGCTTGTGGCCGCCGCCCTGATGGCGCACGCTGATGCGGCCGTAGTTGTTGCGCCCGCCGGTGCGCGTCTTGCGCGCGAGCAGCGGCGCGTACGGCTCGCCCTTGTGCAGCTCGGGGTTGGTGACCTTCACCATCGCCCGGCGGCCCGGCGAGGTCGGTTTGACTTTAACCAGTGGCATGGTTCGCTACCCTCAAGCCTGCTGCCCCAGGAAATCGATGTCCTGTCCCGGCTTCAGGCGCACGTAAGCCTTCTTCCAGTCCTTGCGCTTGCCGATGCGGCGCGCCGTCTGCTTGATCTTGCCCTTGACGTTGGTCACCGTCACCGACTCGACCTGCACGTTGAACAGCTGCTCGACCGCCTGCTTGATCTCGGGCTTGGTCGCGTCCGGCCGCACCTCGAGCACGATCTGACGATGCTTGTCCGCGACGCGCGTGCTCTTCTCCGAGACGTGCGGCGCGAGGATGATGTGGAACAGTTTCTCATTCATGCCAGCCACGCCTCGAAACGTTTCAGGGCGCCCGCCGTCACCACCACGCGCTCGTAGGCGAGCAGGCTCACCGGATCGGTCGCATTCACGGTGCGCACGTCGACGCGCGGGAGGTTGCGCGCGGCGAGCGCGAGATTCTCGTCGAGCGCCTCGGTCACGATCAGCGCGTCCGTCGCGTTCAGCGTCTGCAGCCGCCCGACGACCTCCTTCGTCTTCGGCCGTTCGACCTTGAACTCATCGACCGCCACCAGGCGGCCCTGGCGCAGCAGCTCGGACAGGATGGAGCGCAACGCGCTGCGGTACATCTTGCGGTTCACCTTCTGCGCGAAGTTCTCGTCCGGCGTCGACGGAAACACCCTGCCGCCGCCGCGCCACAAGGGGCTGCGGATGGTGCCGGCACGCGCGTGTCCGGTGCCCTTCTGGCGCCAGGGCTTCTTGCCGCCGCCGCGGACCTCCGAGCGCGACTTCTGCTTGCGCGTGCCCTGGCGCGCATTCGCCTGGAAGGCGACGACGACCTGGTGCACGAGCGGCTCGTTGAAGCGCGCGCCGAACACGGCGTCGGAGACTTCGATCTCCGATCCAGCTTGCTGGCCTGCTCCGTTCGCTACCGTGACTTTCATGATTCAGGATCTCTTCCGCAGCTGAACCGCCCTGCTACGTTTCCGCCCGCGCGGATCGCAGCACGCGTGCACCGCGCGCTGCGCATCCGGGGCGCGCGGTTCTACTTGCTCTTGCCTTTCGTTTCCTTCGTCGTTTCCTTCCGCGCCTTCGCCTTCACGCTCGGGCGGATCTCGACGTCCGCTCCCTTGGGCCCCGGCACGGCGCCCTTGACGAGCAGCAGGTTGCGCTCGACGTCCACCTGGACGACCTCCAGGTTCTGTATCGTCGTCGTGCGATGCCCCATGTGCCCCGCCATGCGCTTGCCCGGGAACACGCGGCCCGGCGTCTGGCGCTGGCCGATCGAGCCCGGGGCCCGGTGCGACAGCGAGTTGCCGTGCGAAGCCCGGCCGCCGCCGAAATGGTGGCGCTTGATGACGCCCGCAAACCCCTTGCCGATGGAGGTGCCGCGAACGTCGACCAGGCTGCCGACGCTGAAGATGTCCGCCTTGAGCTCCGCGCCGGGCTTGAGGTCCGCGCCTTCGCCGTCCCGCAGCCGGAACTCCCGCAGCCGCCGTCCGGGGGCGACGCCCGCCTTGGCGTACACGCCCGCCACCGGCTTGGTCAGCCGGTCGGCACGGCGCTCGCCCACGGTGAGCTGCACCGCACGGTAGCCGTCGGTCGCCGGCTCCTTCACGCGCACGACGCGGTTGCCGCCCACGTCGAGCACCGTCACCGGCACGGCCGCGCCGTTCTCCGCGAACACGCGCGTCATGCCGATCTTCTTGCCTATCAGTCCCAGCGCCATCTGTTCAAAACCCGAATGTCCGAATCGCCCGGTACACCTGCCGCGGCGATCAACTCAACTTGATCTCGACGTCGACGCCGGCGGCGAGGTCGAGCTTCATCAACGCGTCGACCGTCTTATCGGTCGGTTCGATGATGTCCATGATGCGCTTGTGCGTCCGGATCTCGAACTGGTCGCGCGATTTCTTGTCGGCGTGCGGCGAGCGCTGCAGGGTGTACCGCTCGATCTTGGTCGGCAGCGGGATCGGCCCCTTGACCAGCGCGCCGGTACGCTTCGCCGTATCGACGATCTCGGCGGCCGAACGATCGATGAGGCGATGATCGAACGCCTTCAGTCGGATACGGATTCTCTGATTGGCCATAACGTCGCTTCGCTCTCAGCTACGAGGGGCGCGCAGCGGACCGCGCGCCGACGCCTCGAATCACGCCTTCCCCTACTCCACCACCTTCGCCACCACCCCGGCGCCGACGGTGCGGCCGCCTTCGCGGATCGCAAAGCGCAGGCCCTCCTCCATCGCGATCGGGGAGATGAGCGAGACCGTGATCTTGACGTTGTCGCCCGGCATCA
>DASVBY010000073.1:0-30188 GCA_036381895.1 Burkholderiales bacterium
CAAGCGGCGATGCCGAGCAGAATGGCGAGCAGGCCAGCGCGCATGTGATCACGCCCACCCCCGTCGGAACGGAGATGGGCGAGCGCCTGCGCCGGAGTGCGCAGCGCCACCATCCCTCCCGCGAGGGAAATACAGGTGGCGCGAACCGGAGACGTCTCCTGGCTTCGGGCGGCGGCTCGCCTTCCCGGGTCACCCCAGTGGCGTATTGAGCCGCGAGTTCATCACCCGTTACAGTGGCGGGGCCGCGCCGGACTTGCACCGGCTTCCGTAGATCCCCGTTCGCGTTGTGACGACGAGTGCAGTCTAGTGCTTGGCCGGTCCGGCCGCAAGCGCGGCCGGTTTGCGGCGCAGCGCGACGATGAGCGCCACCGCGAACGCGACGACGACCAGGCCGATGAGCCACGGCAGGAGCCGCTGCGGGCGGAACCCGCCCCGCGGGAATTCGATCGCGACGACGACGCCCGCCGCGAGGGGCCCGGTGCGGTAGCGCGCGAACCAGCGGCCTTCGAGCGTGTCGACCGGGAGCTTCGCCAACCCCGGAGAGGTCACGACCGCGGCGGTGTCTTCCAGCAGCAGATCCACCTCGCCCGTCTCCTGATCGACGGGGATCGGCAATGTCGTCACGTTAGCGGGGATCACGTAGCCCCAGCTGATCTGCTTGCCCTCGGCTCCCGGGGCGAGCGGTGCGAGCAGCGCCACGCGATCGCCGCGGCGCACGACCGTCTGCGCGGAGACATCGCTCTCGCCGACCTGCCACTGGATCGCCGCCGCGGGGAGCGCACCCTGCCAGACCGGGCGCGTCGAGTCGTTGGTCACGCGAGTGGCGGCGTCCCGGTTCTGGAGGCGGATGATCTCCAGCACGTCGCGCGTGCCGTCGGTGTGGGCCCGGGTGATCGAAATGAGGCGCTGGGCCAGCACGATCGGCGTACCGGTCGACGCGGTGTCGTACACGGTGAGCGTCGGGAATTCGGCAGTGGTGCGTCCGGTGAGCTGCAGCGGCTCGGAGAAGTACGCGATGCCGGCCCGCCAGCCGTTGACGACGTAGATCGCCGTGCTGTCGACCCGCGCGAGGCGCATGGTGAAGCGCCCCGTCGCGTCGGTCCGCACCGAATCGACCGGCCCACCGCCGCCCCGCGTGACCCCGTGGAGCACCGCCCAGACGCCCGCGGCGGGACGCGGCGGCGTGCCGCCGATGAGGATCCGCCCCGTGATGCGCACGCCCTGCGCCCCGAGCGCGCCGCCCGCCACCGCCAACAGCAGCAGGAGGCCGGCGCTACGGCGTGAACTTGCCGAAATCTTCAGGATCGAGGTTCTGGAGGTAGGACTTCAGCGTGTCGGCGTCGAGGGGCTGCGGTCCCGCGTCGCTGACGCCTTCGCTCGTGTCGATCGAGGTGTGCTCGAGCAGGACTTCGCTCGTGAAGATCGAAGACTTGAGGCGCAGGGCGAGTGCGATCGAATCGGAGGGCCGCGCGTCGACGGTGAAGACGGTATCGCCCCGGTGAATGTGCAGCTCAGCGTAGTACGTGTTGTCCTTCACCTGGGTGATGATCACCTTGCGCAGCTCGGCGCCCAGCCCGACGATCACCTGCTTCAGCAGGTCGTGGGTGAGCGGTCGCGAGAATTTCACGCCCGCCAGCTCCATGGCGATGGCGCTGGCCTCGGCCGGCCCGATCCAGATGGGAAGCACGCGTTCGCCGTCCCGCTCCTGCAGGATCACGACCGGCGTGTTGGTCGTGCGATCGAGGCCCAGATGGGCCACGCGCACCTCGATCACATGGCCCCGCTAGGTGCCCATGTCCCACGACGCGAGGTACTTCTGTTGCGCCGGCGTGAGCGTGTCGATCCCCACACCCATGGCCTGCAGCTTGAGGCGCGCAATCTCCTGATCCAGGTCCGCGGGAATGCGGTACACGTCCTTCTTCAGGGTCTTGGCGTTCTTGAGGACGTATTCCGCGGCGAGCGCCTGATTGGCGAACGACATGTCCATCACGCTCGCGGGATGGCCTTCGGCCGCCGCCAGGTTGATGAGGCGGCCGTCGGCGAGCACGAAGATCCGCTTACCGTCGAGCTGGAACTCCTCGACGAACTCGCGCACCGCCACCGGTCCTTGGGCGACCTTCTTCAGGCCGTCCAGGTCGATTTCGACGTTGAAGTGCCCGGAATTCGCGAGAATGGCGCCGTCCTTCATAGCCCGCATGTGCTCGACCCGAATCACCTCGATGTTGCCGGTCAGGGTGACGAAGATGTCCCCGACGCGGGCGGCCTCGGCCATGCTGCACACGCGGAAGCCGTCCATCTGGGCTTCCAGGGCCTTCATGGGGTCGATCTCGGTCACGAGCACGTTCGCGCCCGCGCCGCGCACCCGCATGGCGAAGCCCCGCCCGCACCATCCGTACCCCGCCACCACCACCGTGCTCCCCGCGATCAGCATGTTGGTGGCGCGCAGGATGCCGTCGAGCGTCGATTGGCCCGTGCCGTACCGGTTGTCGAAGAGGTGCTTGGTCAGCGAGTCGTTCACGGCCACCACCGGGAACTGCAGCACGCCGTCTTTGGCCATCGCCTTGAGGCGGATGACGCCCGTGGTCGTTTCCTCGGTGGACCCGATGACCCCCGCCACCAGCGCCTTGCGCTCGGCCGCGGAAAGGGTCTCGACCCATTTCCGGACCGGCGGGGCGAGATCGTCGAGCCGGTTGAGGGCGATCATGTGCAGCGAGCCGACCAGGTCGGCCCCGTCGTCCATCGTCACGTCGGGGCGATGAGCCAGCGCCGCGCGGATGTGCTCGTAGTAGGACGTGTGATCTTCGCCTTTGATCGCGAACACCTTGATGCCGTGGTCGTGCACCAGGTGGGCGGCCACGTCGTCCTGGGTCGACAGCGGGTTGGACGCGCACAGCGCGACGTCCGCCCCCCCCGCCTTGAGGGCGACCATCAGGTTGGCGGTTTCGGTCGTGACGTGGAGGCAGGCGGCGACGCGCTTGCCCGCCAACGGCTTCTCCTTGGCGAAGCGCTGCGCCAGCTGGCGCAACACCGGCATGGACCGCTCGGCCCATTCGGTACGACGACGCCCTTCGGCGGCGAGGTGCAGGTCTTTGACGTCGTAGGTTTCCGGCTTGAGGGTAGTGGTCATGCCCTGATCTTTTGAGTGGTGTAGTGTTTCGAGCGCTGCACGGCCAGCCGCAGCTCCTCGACGCGGTTGACCTGCTCCCACGTGAAGTACTCGACTTCCTTGTTCAGATCCTTGTCCACGAACCGGCCGCGCTCGGGCGCCCGGCCGAAGTGGCCGTAGGCGGCGGTGCGGCGGTAGATCGGCGTGCGGAGATTGAGCTGCGTGATGATGCCGCGCGGCGTGAGATCGAAGACCTCGCGAATCGCATCTTCGATGGCGCCGTGTGGGACGGTGCCGGTGCCGAAGGTATCGACCATCACCGAAACCGGCTCGGCGACGCCGATGGCGTAGGCGACCTGCGCCTCGCAGCGCGCCGCGAGCCCCGCGGCCACGACGTTCTTCGCCACCCAGCGCATCGCGTACGCGGCCGAGCGGTCGACTTTCGACGGATCCTTGCCGCTGAACGCGCCGCCGCCGTGTCGCGCCATGCCGCCGTAGGTATCGACGATGATCTTGCGGCCGGTGAGGCCGGCATCGCCCACCGGACCGCCGATCACGAAGTTCCCGGTGGGATTGATGAAGTACTTGACGTTCTTGTCGAGCCATTCGGCCGGCAGTACCGGCTTCACAATCTCCTCGATCACCGCCTCTTTCAGCGTCTCGTACTTGACGTCGGGCGCGTGCTGCGTCGAGAGCACCACGGTGTCGATGCCCGCCGGCTTGCCGTCGACATACCTGACCGTCACCTGCGACTTCGCGTCGGGCCGCAGCCACTTGAGCTTGCCCGTGTGGCGCACCTCGGCGTGACGCTTCATGAGGCGATGCGCGAGCGTGATCGGCATCGGCATCAGCACCTCGGTTTCGTTCGTCGCGTACCCGAACATGAGCCCCTGGTCGCCGGCGCCCTGCTCGAGGTCGAGCCCCTTGCCCTCGTCGACGCCCTGCGCGATGTCCGGCGACTGCTTGCCGATGACGGCGAGCACCGTGCTGGTGTCGGGATCGAACCCCATTTCCGCGGTGTAGCCGATGCGCCGGATCACGTCGCGCGCTACGTGGTCGTAGTCGATGACCACGTTCGTCGTGATCTCTCCGCCCAGGACCACCAGGTTGTTCTTGACCAGCGTCTCGCACGCGACCCGCCCGTGGGCGTCCTGTGCGAGTACCGCGTCGAGTACCGCGTCCGAAATCTGGTCGCAGACTTTGTCCGGATGGCCTTCGGAGACCGATTCCGACGTGAAAAGATAGGTATCAGCCATTGTGGGTGCGCTCCCTACAGCGTTTTTGGGCCGTCAAGGCGCGGAGAGTCTAGCAAGAAGCTCCCGCCATTTGTATTGAGCCGCATCCCACTCGGTGATCCCACCGGACGTGGGGCGCCGCGGGCAGTCGCCCGAGCGCTCGCGCCGCCGTACACCATGCCGAAGCCGCTATAATTGTCCGGTCTCCCGACGCCGCCCTTCCACGCCGTTCGTGACCACCGCTCCGACGCGCCCCCTTGTTAGCTCGACGACGCGCCGCTGGCTGCGCCTGCGCTACTGGCGCGCCTGGGCGCCGCTCCTCGCGCTGCGCACGATCGCGCTCCTGCCGCTGTCGCTCTCGCGCGCGCTCGGGATGCTCCTGGGGGCGCTCATGTATTCCGCGAACGCGAAGCGGCGGCGCATCGCACGCATCAACCTCGCGCTCTGTTTTCCCGAGCTCGACGACAAGGAGCGCGCGCGGCTGCTGCGCCGCCACTTCCGCGTCGCCGGGCAGAGCTACCTCGATGTGGCGTTTCTCGCCTGGGCCTCGGAGCGGCGCTTTCGCCGCAAAGTGCGAATCGTCGGCCTCGAACACCTGCGGGCCGCGCTCGCGCGCGGGCGGCGGGTGATCCTGCTCGCGCCGCATTGCCTCGGAATGAACGTCGGGGGCGTCGCCCTCGGCCGGGAAGCACGGGTGTTCTCCATGATCAAGCTGCAGCGCCAGCCGCTCGTCGACTGGCTGCTGCAGAAGGTGCGTACGCGCTACGGCGCACCGCTCGTTGCGCGCGAGCAGGGGCTGCGCCCGGTGCTGCGTCAGCTCGCGCAGGGCCTCGTGTTCTACTACCTGCCGGACGAGGACTTCGGTCCGCGGCGCTCGGTGTTCGCCCCCTTCTTCGGGGTGCCGACGGCGACGCTCCCCACGCTCGGGCGGCTCGCGGCGCTCGCGCAGGCCGATGTGATTCCGTGCTTCACGCGGCTGCTCCCCGGCGGCCGCGGTTACGAAGTGGTGCTCGATCCGCCGCTCGCGAGCTTCCCGACCGGCGATCCCGCGGCCGATGCCGCGCGCATGAACGAGGCGCTCGAGCGCGGCATCCGCCACATGCCCGAGCAGTACATGTGGACGCTGCGGCTGTTCCAGACGCGGCCGCACGGTGCACCGTCGCCGTATGCCTGAGCGCGAGCCGCTGCGTCGCTTCGCCCATCCGCGCTACTGGCCGACATGGGTGGGCTTGGGGCTGCTGCGCCTGCTCGCGTTCCTGCCGCTGCCGCTCGCGGCACCGCTCGGCTCGGCGCTCGGCTCGCTGCTGTACGCGCTGCACCGCCCGCGCCGGCGCGTAGTGCGCATTAACGTCGCGCGCTGCTTCCCGGAGCTCGATGCGCGGTCGCGCGAACGGCTGGTGCGCCGGCACTTTCGCGCCTTCGGGCGCAGCGCCATCGACGTCGGCCTCGCCTGGTGGTCGGGGCCGACCCGGCTGCGGCGGCTCGTGCGGCTGCGCGACCGCCACCATCTCGATGCCGCGCTTCGCGCCGGGCGCAACGTGATACTCCTCGCGCCGCACTTTCTCGGCCTGGAGATCGGCGGCGTACGCCTCTCGCTCGAGTCGCCCCTCGTCTCGGTGTTCCACCATCCGAAGAACCGCCTGCTGCGCGAGCTCATGTGGCGCGGGCGCACCCGCTTCGGGCTGGACCTCACCGAGTACAAGCGCTCGTTCATGCCCCTCGTGCGCGCCGTCAAGTCCGGCACGCCGCTCTACTATCTACCGGATCAGGACGCGGGGCGCCGGCACGCGGTGTTCGCGCCGTTCTTCGGTATACCTGCGGCGACGTTCACGGCGCTCTCGCGGCTCGCGCGCATGACCGACGCCGTGGTGATCCCGTGCGTGACCTACCAGCGCCCTTGGCCGTACGGCTACGAAACCGTGTTCTTTCCGCCGCTCGCCGGATTCCCTGGCGCCGACGAAGCGCTGGACGCGGCGCGCATGAACGCGGAGATCGAGCGCGCCGTGCGGCTCTATCCCGAGCAGTACTTCTGGCTGCACAAGCGCTTCAAGACGCGCCCCGCGGGCGAGCCGCCTTTTTACCAGCACGATTAGCGGTCTTGCGCGGTACAGCGGGCGGCGCGCGCCCGCTTCGGGGGCTCACTCTTTAACGGTCTTCGGATTGATGCCGAGGTTCTTGAGCTTGCGGTAGAGGTGGGTGCGCTCCATCTCCGACAGCCGCGCGACTTCGGCGACGTTGCCGCCGGTGCGCGCGAGATGGTGCTCCAGATAGGCCTTCTCGAACTGATCGCGCGCGGCGCGCAGCGGCAGACCGAAGAGCGCGTGCGGCAAGGCGTCGGCAGCGCGGGTGCGCCCGCCGAGCGCCTGCTCCACCTCAACCTCGGTGATCTCCTCCCCCCGGTTCAAAATGAGCAGCCGCTGCACGACGTTCATGAGCTCGCGGATGTTGCCGGGCCAGGGGTAGTTCCGCAGCGCGTTCAGCGCCCCCACGGTGAAACGCCGGTACGCAAGGCGCTCGTTGTCGATGACCCAGTCGAGGTAGACCTTCACGAGCTCGGGCACGTCTTCGCGGTGCTCGCGCAGCGGCGGCAGCCGCAGCGGCACGACGTTGAGGCGGTAATAGAGATCCTCGCGGAACCGGCCCTCGGCGACCGCATCGGGCAGCGTCGGATCCGCGATCGCGATGACGCGCGCGGTCATCGGCAGCGGCTCGCGGCCGCCGACGCGCATGTACTGCAGGTCCTGCAGCGCGTGCAGCAACTGCAGCTGCGTCGCGGGGGCGAGCTCGCCGACGTCGTTCAGCAGCAGCGTTCCGTCGGCCGCCTGTTCGAAGCTCCCGGGGGTCGTGAGGTCGCCCTCCTCCGAGCCGAAGAGCTTCACCGCGACGTTCATCGGCGCCACGGCGCCGAGGCTCACCTCGACGAGCGGCCGGTCTCGGCGCGGGCTGTGATGATGCAGGTAGCGCGCGGCCGGGACGCGTCCGGTCCCGGGTTCGCCGAGGATCAGCACCCAAGTGTCGGTCGCGGCCACGCGCTCGAGGTCCTCGCGCAGCTGCTGCATCACGCGGCTCTTGCCGACCAGGAACGTGTCCGGTTCCGCGGCGCGCCGCAGCCGCAGGTTCTCGCGCCGCAGCCGCTCGGCCGCGAGCGCGCGCTCGACCGTAACCAGAAGCTTCGCCATGGCGACAGGCTTCTCGATGAAGTCGTACGCCCCGAGGCGCGTGGCCTCGACGGCAGTCTCCACGGTGCCGTGGCCCGACATCATGACTACCGGCACTTCCGGGCGCCCGTCCGCGGACCATTCCTTGAGCAGCGAGATCCCGTCGGTGCCCGGCAGCCAGATATCGAGCAGCACGAGGTCGGGCCGCTGCTTGCGGTAGATCTCGCGTGCGCTCTCTGCACTATCCGCGGTCGTTACCCGGTAGTGCTCGTCTTCCAGGATCTCGCGCACCAGCCGCCGAATCTCCGGCTCGTCATCGACGACCAGAATGTAGCCACTGCTCATGCCCCACCCTCACCATGTACCCGGCGCGGCGACGGTGCGGCGGTTTCCGGCGCCGCCTCGGCGCGCAGCGCGCCGCCGATCGGCAGCCGGATGGTCACCGCGGCTCCGCCGCCCGGCATGTTCGCCGCCTCGATGCTGCCGCCGTGCTCTTCGACGATGCGCTTGACGATCGCGAGACCGAGGCCGGTGCCCTTCGCCTTGGTCGTGACGTACGGCTCGAACAGCCGCTCCAGGAGCTCGGCCGGGAAGCCCGGCCCGTTGTCGCAAACCCGCAGCTCCACGAGCTCCCGCTCGCCGCCGCTCAGCCGACGCGTGCTTATGCGGATCGCCGGCGCCGGCTGGCCGTGGAGCGCATCGCGCGCGTTGAGCAGCAGGTTGTGCAGCACCTGCCGCAGGCGCCCGGCATCCGCGACGAGTACGGGCAGGTCCTGTGCGAGCTCGAGCTTGAGCCGGATGCTGCCGAGCTGCGTTTCGCCGTCGGCCGGGCGCAATGGCAGGGTGTCGACCCCTGCCGGCCCGCGCTCGGCGCGGTACAGCTCGATCACGTCGCGGATCAAGTGGTTCAGATTGAGCGGCCGCGGCGCCGCCTGCGCCGGCCGCGCGTAGTCGGCGAATGCGTTCACGAGCGCCTTCAGCGCTTCGACCTGCTCGACGATGGTATGGGTCGCGCGGTCGAGCGTCGGCCGCTCTTCCTCGGGCAGCAGCCGCATGTACTTGTGGCGGATGCGCTCGGCCGAGAGCTGTATCGGTGTGAGCGGGTTTTTGATCTCGTGCGCCATGCGCCGCGCCACCTCGCCCCAGGCGGCGGCGCGCTGCGCCTGAATGAGGTTGGTGACATCGTCGAAGACCACGACGCAGCCGCCGTAGCGCCCCTTCAGGCTCGGCAGCAGCGTGCCCCGGAGCATCAGCGTGCGGCGCCCGGTACCGTCCACCGCGAGCGTGACCTCGGCGTGCCATTCGCGCTGCCCGGCGCGCAACGCCCGTCCGATCGCCTCGGTGAGCGGCGCGAGGTGCGGATGCGTCTGCCCGAGCCAGTCGACCGGCCGTCCGCTCGCGCCCGCGAGGTCGACGCCGAGTATCGCGGCGGCGGCGGCGTTGTGCGTGCGCAGCTGCTGGCGGCTGTCGAACGAGAGCACGCCGGAGGAGAGGTGCGTCAGGATCGTCTCGAGGTAGGTGCGCTGCAGTTCCGCTTCGCGCTGGCTGCGCTTCGTCTGCGACTGCGCGCGCGCGATCTGGCGCGTCATCTCGTTGAAGGATTCGACCAGGATGCCGATCTCGTCCTGGCTCGGCACCGGTATGCGCTTGCGGTAGTCGCCGAGCGCGACCGCGCGGGTACCGGCGGCGAGCTCGCGGATCGGCGCGACCACGCGGCGCGCCGAGAAGATCGCCGCCCAGACCGCGATGAGCAGCGTGAGGAGCGCCACCAGCGAGAGCGTCAGCGTGAAGCTGAACTTGAGCGGGCCGCGCAGGTACACGAGCTTCTCGTACTCTGCGTACGCCGTCTGCACGCTCTCGCCGAGCTTGGCGTAGCGCGAGGGCAGCGCCTGCAGCACCTGCAGTATGCGCACCGGCGCGCCGACGTCGCGCGAGTAGACGGGGACGACCACGCGCATGCGCAGTCCGGCGCGGTCGGAGGCGTCGATGTTCGCGTACGACTGCCCCTGGCGAATGCGCGCGAGAATGGTGTCGCCCGGCCGGTCGGGCAGGAGCGAGCCGCTCTCCGGGCCTTCCTGGCTGCTCGCCGCAATGATGCGCCCGTCCTGGGAGAACAGCGTGAGCTCCGTCACCCCGTGCACCTCGCGCAGGTAGTTGAGCGCCGGCAGCACCGTGCGCTCGGAATGCGCCTCGAGCTCGATCGCCATCTCCTGCGCGCTCTTCAGCAGGTCCTGCTTGATGGCGTCGAGCGAGGTGCGTCCGAGCATGAGCGCGTCGTCGAGGGCCTGTTCGATCTTGACGTCGAACCAGTTGTCGATGCCGCGGTTGAGCGTCTGGATCGAGAAGAAGAACACGACGGCGACCGGGGCCACGGCGAGCGCGACGAACATCGCGAGGAGGCGCAGGGTGAGCCGCGAGCCCATCACGCGGGCGCGGTACTGGCGCACGAGCTGCAGCAGATTGAACAGGATCAGCGTGAGCAGCGTCGCAATGCCGAGGATGTTGACGACGAGCAGCACCGAGTACATGCGCCCGAACATGGCCGAGTTCTGCGCCGCGGCGCTCATCATGAACAGCGACGCGACGAGAAGCGCCGACAGCACCGCGAGCGGCACGATGCCGATCAAGTGTTTCCTCAGCGTTGTACTTTCCACGACGTCCAGCCGCTGTTCAGGTCCCAGGCGCGCGAAGTGTAGGCCACCGGCCGCAGCAGCGGCGGCAGCGCTTCGATGTCGAGCACGACGCGCACAGTGGCGTGGTGCTCGGCGACGTCATCGATCGGCGCCGCGAGCGGCAGCGCCACGTCGTCGAGTGCGCCGAGCTCGGCGAGCGCTTCGGGGAGCGAGGTGGCGCTCTCACGCCCGAGCGGCTCGGTGCCGGCGCCGCTGATCAGGTACTGGCCCGAAAGCGCGTGATAGCGTAGCTCGCGCCGCAGCCGCCAGCTTGCTATGTGCTCGTCCCAGATCAGTGCGCGCTCGCGGTACAGCCGCACGTCGATCGCGAGCTCGATCGGAATGCCTTTGGCGACTGCTTCTTCGACCTTCGGTGTGAGCGCGAGCTCGAGGTTGCCGTTCAGGTACAGGGTCTGGCCGGCAGCACGCAGCTGTACCGAGCTTACTTTGAAGCCGGCGGCGAACGCAGCGGTGGCGAACAGGACGGTGAGCGCGGCCGCGACGCACCGCAACAAGACCGGACGCCGCTCAAAGCTTGCGCAAACAGGCATAGAAAAAGCCGTCCATTTCGTCCTCCCCCGGGAGGATCTGCCGCCCGGTTGCCGGGGCCCCCGGCGCGACCGGCTCGACCGCTGCGTCCGGGCGTCGCGCAAGAAAGCGCTCGACCTGAAGCCGGTTTTCCTCGCTCAGCAGCGAGCAAGTGACGTACAAGAGCTTACCCCCCGGCGCCAGACAGGGCCACACGCCGTCCAGCAGCCGCGCCTGGGTTTCGGCGAGCTTTGCGAGGTCTTCGGGATGGCGCCGCACCTTGATGTCCGGGTGGCGCCGGATGACTCCGGTTGCGGAGCACGGGGCGTCGAGCAGGATGCGGTCGAACGGCACGCCGTCCCACCAGTCGTCCACGTTTGCGGCATCGGCCAGAACGAGCCGTGCCTCGAGGCGCAGCCGTGCCAGCGTGTCCCGCACGCGCTCGAGTCGGGCCGGATCGATATCGATCGCGGTAAGGCCGGCCAGCCCCGGTGTGCGTTCGAGAATGTGCGCCGCCTTGCCGCCGGGAGCGGCACACGCATCGAGCACGCGCTCGCCCGGCTGCGCAGCGAGCCAGATGGCCGCGAGCTGCGCCGCCGCGTCCTGCACCGAGGCGAGCCCCTCGTCGAAACCGGGCAGCCGCTCGACCGGCACCGGCGTGTCGAGCACGAGAGCGCTTTCGACCCGCGCGTGCGGACGCGCGGACATGCCGGCGGCGGCCAGCCGCTCGCGGTACTCGGCGCGCCCGATCCGGGCGAGATTCACGCGCAGCGTCATCGGCGGGCGGGCGTTGTTCGCCGCGAGTATCTGCTCCCATGCATCCGGGTAGTCGCTCCGCATCCGGTCAATGAGCCACGCCGGGTGACCGTAGCGTGCTTCGGGCGAAGCGGCGAGCGCGTCCTCGATACGCTGCGGCTCGCGCAGCGCCCCACGCAGACAGGCGTTGATCACGCCCTTGGCCCAACGCTTGCCGAGCTGAGCAGCTGCTTCCACGGTCGCATCGACGGCGGCATGCGCGGGCACGCGCATGTGCCGAAGCTGGTAAAGCCCCAGCAGCAGCAGCGCGTGGACGTCGGCGTCCTTCGCCTTGAGCGGCCGCGCGAGAAACAGTGCCGCGATGGCGGCGAGCTGCGGATGCCAGCGCAGCGTCCCGTAGCAGAGCTCCTGGATCAGGGAACGTTCGGCGGCGGCTTCCGGCCGGGCGCGCCACAACTCCTCGAGCGCGGCATCGAGGTAGCGCCCGGCGGCCACGCGCGCGACGACCTGCGCGGCCAGGGCACGTGCGAGCGCCGCGCTGTTATCCGCCGGAGTACGCATAGGATCAGGCCAGGCGGTCACCCGGCCGCAGCCTGGCGCCCCGCAGGAACTCGGCGGCGGGCAGCGCGCGGCCGCCGGGCGCCTGGAGCACGGTGACGGTGAGCACGCCATCGCCGGTCTGCACGTGCAGCCCGCGGGCATCGGCCGCGAGCACGGTACCGGGGGCGGCGGCCTGTACCGACGACGGCATGAGCGGCCCGACGTTCCAAAGGCGCAGCACCCGCTCGTTCCAGCGCGCCGTGGCCACCGGCCATGGATTCAGCGCACGGACCTTGCGGTGCAGTACGGCAGCGGGCTGCGTCCAGTCGAGCGGCGCCTCGGCCTTGTCGAGCTTCGGCGCGTAGCAGGCGTGAACCGGATCTTGCGCGCGCGGCTCGAGCGCGCCTTGCGCGAGGCGCTCGAGCGCTTCGAGCATCGCCTCGGCACCGAGCGCGGCAAGACGCGGCTCGAGCGAGGCGGTCGTGTCGTCGTCGCGAAGCCGAATGCGGCGCTGCAGCAGGATCGGGCCCGTATCGAGGCCGCGGTCCATCTGCATGATGGTGACGCCGGTTTCCGTATCGCCTGCTTCGATCGCGCGCGCAATCGGCGCCGCACCGCGCCAGCGCGGCAGGAGCGAGGCGTGCACGTTCAGGCAGCCGTAGCGCGGGCGCTCGAGCACCGGAGGCGGCAGCAAGAGGCCGTAGGCCACCACGACCATGGCGTCGGGGGCGAGCTCGCCGAGCACCTGCTCCTCGCCCGTCAGGCGCGGCGGCTGGCGGACAGGAAGTCGATGTTCGAGCGCGTATTCCTTGACGGCACTCGGCGTGAGGCGCCGCCCGCGACCTGCCGGGCGGTCGGGCTGCGTATAGACTGCCACGATCGAATGACCGGCGCGGTGCAACGCCGCGAGCGTCGGTACAGCGAAGGCAGGGGTGCCGGCGAAAACGAGCTTCATCCCGGGAACTCAGGGGCAGGACACAAGGCTTCAATCCGCTCTATCCGTTGCGCCCTTTCCGCCCGCGTCCCGCGGCTACATCGCCAGGCGCTGGTGCTTCTCGAGTTTCTTGCGGATGCGCTGCTGTTTGAGACGCGACAGACGATCCACGAACACCTTGCCGTCGAGGTGATCGATCTCGTGCTGGATGCAGGTGGCGAGAAGCCCGGTGGCTTCGATTTCGAAAGGGCGGCCTTCGCCGTCGAGCGCGCGCACCTTGACCTGGCTCGCGCGCGCGACCGGCTCGAAGATTCCGGGAACCGACAGGCAGCCTTCCTCCATGATCTGCTGCCCTTCCGCCGCGACGATCTCCGGGTTGATGAACACCTGCAGTTGATTACGCTCCTCCGACAGATCGATCACGACGACCCGCTGCGTAACTCCGATCTGGGTCGCCGCCAGGCCGATACCGGGCGCGTTGTACATGGTCTCCGCCATGTCGGCGATCAACGCGCGCGTCTCGTCGGTCACGGCGGCAACGGGCTCCGCCTTGCGCCGCAAACGCGGGTCCGGGTAATGCAGGATCTGCCTCAGCATGGCGACGGCGTAGGTTCTAAACAGGTTGAATAATGCGGGTCGAGGCCCCTGAAATACAACCGCTTTTGACCGCCATCCGCGTTTGGCGTTCGTGGCGTCGTGAACTACACTGAGGCGAGATTATATCAACAAGGGAGCTATCGGTCCGTGCCCTGCGTCCGGCCCCCGCGTTTCCTCGGCGTACTTATTATTACACTGGTCGGGCTTCATACCGGCCTCGCAGTGGCCGACGATGTTCAGCTGCGGCCGGACCGCCCCGAGCGCTATACGGTAGTGCGCGGCGACACGCTCTGGGATATTGCTGCCCGTTTCCTGCAAAGTCCCTGGCACTGGCCGCGGGTGTGGAAGATCAACGAGGCCATCAAGAATCCGCATCTGATCTACCCCGGGGACGTCATCGTGCTGCGGTACGTGGATGGCGCACCGGCGCTCACGCTCCTGCGCAGCGAGAAGCTGAGTCCGGGCGACGCGACCGATGCGGTCGCTGCGCCTTCGACGGGCCGAACGGCGAAGCTCCTCCCGCGCGTTCACAGCGAGCCTCTCGAGCAGGCTATACCGACGATTCCGCCCGACGCCATTGCCCCGTTCCTCACCGAACCGCGGGTGGTCGAGGAGGACGAGCTCGAGGAGGCGGGCTACGTGACGGTCGGGCTCGACAACCGCATCGCGCTCGGCACCCGCAGCGAGTTCTACGCGCGCGGCATCGACGATACCGGAGCGGAATACTTCCAGATCTTTCGCCCGGGCCAGGCGCTCAAGCATCCGGAGACCGGCGAGTTGCTCGCGTACGAGGCGCTGTACCTGGGCGACGCGCAGCTGCTCGCGAAAGGCGATCCGGCCAAGCTCGTCGTGACATCGTCGAAGCAGGAGATCCTGCCGGCTGACCGGCTGCTGGCCGCGCCGCGGAACGCGGTGCTGCCTTATTACTTCCCGCATGCCCCGGGCAAGACCGTGAGGGGATACATCATCGCGGCGCTCAATGCGGTGGCCGAGATCGGCACGCATACCGTGGTGACCATCAGCCTCGGCGCGCGCGACGGGATCGAGGAAGGACACGTGCTGCGCGTAATGTACCGACAAGGCCAACACCGCGACCCGGTGACGGGCGGCCGTTACGAGCTTCCGGAAGAAGAAGCCGGCCTGCTGCTGGTGTTTCGAACCTTCGACAAAGTCGCGTACGGCATCATTCTGAATGCCACCCGCCCGATCAACCTGCTCGATTCGGTTGTCACCCCGTAGGGCGTCGCGCCTCGCGCGACCGGCCCGGTAGTGCCCTTCAGCCGGCGCGCGCGTTCCTCGATCATGCGCGCATGCCGCCGGCCGCGCATCTTTCGCTCTGGTTGACGCTTGCCCGTCTCCCGGGTCTTCCCGGGCGCATGGCGCACGGGTTACTCGAGCACTTCGGCGGCATCGCGGCCCTGTTCGACGCGCCGCAGGATGAAATCGAGACGGCGATTGCGGCGATAGCCGCCGAAGCGGGCCGGAGCGTCGATGCCCGGAAAGCGGCGCACGCCCTCGGGGCCGGCCGGCAAACGGCCGAGTGCGCGCGGGATCTCGCCTGGCTCGCGGACCCCACACACCACCTCGTCACGTGGCTCGACCCCGACTACCCGCCGCTCCTGCGCGAAATCCCGGATCCGCCGCTCGTGCTCTACGTTTATGGCCGCCGCGATCTCCTCGCCCAACCACAGCTCGCGATCGTCGGAAGCCGTAATCCGACCCCTCTGGGGCGCCAGAACGCCGCCGCGTTCGCGCGCGCGCTTTCCGATGCGGGCCTCGTTATTACGAGCGGTCTTGCCCTCGGCATCGACGCCGCTGCGCACCGCGCCGCGCTCGAGGCGGGCGGCACGACGGTTGCGGTCGCGGGCACCGGGCTCGATCGCGTGTATCCGCCGGTCAATCGCGAGCTCGCGGACGCTATCGCCGAGCGCGGCGCGCTCGTTTCGGAGTTTCCCCTCGGGACGCCGGCGCGCCCCGCGCACTTCCCGATTCGTAACCGCCTCATCAGCGGCTTGAGCCTCGGCGTGCTGGTCGTAGAGGCGGCCGAGCAGAGCGGTTCGCTCATTACGGCGCGGCTTGCGGCGGAGCAGGGCCGCGAGGTTTTCGCGCTGCCCGGCTCCATTCACTCGCCGCTCGCGCGCGGCTGTCACCTGCTGATACGCCAGGGCGCGAAGCTCGTGGAAACGGCCGCGCACGTGCTGGAAGAACTCGGACCGCTCGCGGCGGTCTCAGCCGATGCGCGGTTTCAGACGCCGGCGCCGGATGAGACGCTGGCGCCGGACGAGCGTGCAGTGCTCGACAATCTCGGCTACGAACCGACGTCGGTCGATGCGCTGATCGAGCGCAGCGGATTGACGCCCGATACCGTTTCCTCCATTCTGTTGCAACTCGAGCTGCGGGGACTGGTGTTGGTCGGACCGGGCGGTTACCAGCGGGCACCCCGAGACGGAGGAAGATGAAAGAGACAGTGTTCGACGTGCTGGTGTATCTGTTCGAGAACTACATGGACGAGAGCCCGGGGTTCCATGCCGATGAGAAGCAGCTCGCGCTCGAGTTGACCGAAGCCGGGTTCCAGCGCGGCGACATCCGTAAGGCGTTCCGCTGGCTCGATGGTCTCGCGGCGCTGCAGCACGATACCGCCGGCGAGCCGCTGCATCGCGATCCCGCGGCGCTGCGTCACTACGAGGCGAGCGAGGCGCGAAAGCTCGATGCCGCCTGCCGCGGCTTCCTTCTCTTGATGGAGCAGCACGGCGTGCTCGATGCGCGTACGCGCGAGCTCGTGATCGAGCGCGCCATGGCGCTCGATCTGGACGAGATCACCCTCGAACAGCTCAAGTGGATCGTGCTGATGGTGCTGAACCGCCGGCCCGGACACGAGTACGCCCACGCGCTGGTCGAGGACATGGTGTACGACGACCTGCAGGGGCAGGGTCTGCTCCACTGAACTCAACCCGGCCCCGCCGGGCTTGACAAGCTCGGGCCCCGGTCGTCAACAATGCGGGCGCGCGGATCCCGTCCGCGGCGAGCCCGACTCCGTTTCTGTCCCTGCCGCCGTGCCTTGACTAAGCTTGAAAGCCGGAATCCGCAATCACCTTGAGCGTTGGTAGATGCCGAGAAACCTGATCGTCGTTGAATCGCCCGCGAAGGCGAAGACCATGTCGAAGTACCTGGGCAAGGAGTTCACCGCCCTCGCCTCGTACGGGCACGTGCGCGATCTGGTGCCGAAGCAGGGCGCGGTCGACACGGAAAACGGCTTCGCCATGAAGTACCAGCTGATCGAGAAGAACAAGAAGCACGTCGACGCGATCGTCAAGGCGATGCACGACGCCGATGCGCTCTATCTCGCGACCGACCCCGACCGCGAAGGCGAGGCGATCTCCTGGCATCTGTACGAAATTCTGCGCGAACGCGGCGCGCTCGACTCGAAACCGGTGCACCGGGTCGAGTTCTACGAGATCACCAAGAACGCGATTCAGCAGGCCATCCGGCAGCCGCGGCAGCTGTCGCAGAACCTGATCAACGCGCAGCAGGCGCGCCGCGTGCTCGACTATCTCGTCGGTTTCAATCTTTCGCCGCTCCTCTGGAAGAAGGTGCGGCGCGGGCTCTCCGCCGGCCGCGTGCAGAGCCCGGCGCTGCGCCTCATCGTGGAACGCGAGGAGGAGATCGAGCGCTTCGTGCCGCGCGAGTACTGGACCATCGAATCGGACTGCTTCGCGCACGACAAGGGCTTCACCGCGCGGCTCACGCACTTCGGCGGCGAGAAGCTCGAGCAGTTCTCGATCGGCGATGCGCGCCGCGCCGATGAGATCGAAGCGGCGCTGCAGGCGGCCGCGCAGGGGCGGCTGCGCGTCGCGGCGGTCGAGAAGAAGCAGCGCCGGCGCAACCCCGCGCCGCCGTTCACCACCTCGACGCTACAGCAGGAAGCCGCGCGCAAGCTCGGCTACTCCGCGAGCCGCACGATGCGCATTGCGCAGCAGCTCTACGAAGGCGTCGACATCGGCGGCGAGGTGACCGGCCTCATCAGCTACATGCGTACCGATTCGGTCAACCTCGCCGCGGAAGCGGTCGCCGAGCTGCGGGCGGTGATCCGGGAGCGCTTCGGCGCCGATTACCTGCCGGAGGAGCCCCAGGTCTACAAGAGCAAGTCGAAGAACGCGCAGGAGGCGCATGAGGCGATTCGTCCGACCTCGGCCGCGCGAACTCCGGAGAGCCTCAAGAAGTACCTGAAACCCGAGCAGTACAAGCTCTACGAGCTCATCTGGCGGCGCACCGTCGCCTGCCAGATGATTCCGGCCCTGCTCGACACCGTTTCCGCCGACCTCGAGGCGGGCGCCGGTCACATCTTTCGCGCGACCGGTTCGCACGTCGTCAAGCCCGGTTTCATGGCGGTTTACCAGGAGGGCAGCGACGACGCGAAGCCCGAGGAGGAGGACGAGAAGATCCTGCCGCCGCTGGTGCAGGGCGAAACCGTCGAGCTCCGGGGCATCCGCAAGGAGCAGCACTTCACCGAGCCGCCGCCGCGCTACAGCGAGGCGAGCCTGGTGAAGGCGCTCGAAGCGTACGGCATCGGCCGCCCGTCGACCTACGCCACCATCATCGACACGCTGGTGCGGCGCGAGTACGTCACGCTCGATCAGCGCCGCTTCAAGCCGACCGATGTCGGGCGCGTGGTCAACAAATTCCTGTCGGAGCACTTTCAGAACTACGTCGACTACGACTTCACCGCGCGCATGGAGGACGATCTCGACGCGATTTCGCGCGGCGAGAAGGAGTGGCGCCCGGTACTGCGCGAGTTCTGGCGCGAGTTCAAGGAGCAGGTGAAGGAGAAGGAAGCGGTCGAGCGGCCGGGTGTGGAAATGCTGGAGGAGGATTGCCCGAAGTGCGGCAAGCGCCTCGCCAAGCGCCTCGGGCGCAACGGCTACTTCATCGGCTGCACCGGTTATCCGGAATGTGACTACACGCGCAACGTCGACGAGGCCGCGGGCGGCGGCAACGAACCCGAGATCGTCGAGGGGCGCACCTGCCCCAAGTGCGGCTCGGCGCTCGTCGTCAAGCGCGGCCGCTACGGCAAGTTCATCGGCTGCAGCGGCTATCCCAACTGCCGCCACATGGAGCCGCTCGAGAAGCCCGAGGACACCGGCGTCCAATGCCCCGAGTGCCGTCAAGCTACGATGCTCAAACGCAAGTCGCGCTACGGCAAGATCTTCTACTCGTGCGCCCGCTACCCGGACTGCAAGTACGCCACGTGGAACCCGCCGCTCGCTGAACCGTGCCCGAAGTGCGGACACCCGATCCTGACGGTGAAAACCACGAAGCGCCGCGGCACGGAGAAGGTCTGCCCGCAGAAGGAATGCGGCTACGCGGTGCCCTACGAAGAGACGCTTTCGAACTGAGCGCGCTGTGCCCGGCCCGTGTGCGCAGGTGAGGTCGGTGGTCCGTCGATGCGCGCGCCGCGCCGCGCGTCTGCTGGCCGCGAGCGCCGCGCTCGCGCTCTCCGCGTGCGTGACCCTCGGTCCCGGCCCCGGCCACGTGGTCCCGTGGTCCGAGCTTCCCGGCTGGCCGGAAGCTGCGCTCGCCGAGGCCTGGCCCGCGCTGCTTCATTCCTGCAGCAAGCTCGCCGCCCGCGACCCGGCCTGGCGTGATCTCTGCGCGCAAGCGCAGCAACTCCAATCGCCCGACGATGCCACGGTGCGTGCGTTCATCGAGCGTCACTTCGAGGCGCGGCTGCAGCGCGCCGGGTTCTTTCGCTCGACGGGACTCATCACCGGTTACTACGAGCCGCTGCTCTTCGGCAGCCGAAGCCGCACCGAGCGCTACCGTTACCCGCTGTATCGCGTCCCGGACGATCTCCTGACCGTCGAGCTCGGCGACCTGTACCCCGAGCTCCGCGGCAAGCGCGTGCGCGGGCGCCTCGACGGGCGGCGCGTCGTACCCTACTACTCGCGCGCGCAGATCGAGCACAATCCGGCGCCGCTCGCGGGAAACGAGCTCCTCTGGGTGGACGATCCGGTCGCGCTGTTCGTGCTCCAGATCCAGGGTTCCGGGCGCGTGCAGCTGCCCGACGGCGAGATCGTTGCCGTCGGCTATGCCGACCAGAACGGACACCCCTATACGGCGATCGGCCGCACCCTCGTCGAGCGCGCCGGGCTCGCACTCGATGACATCGATCTCCCGACGATCCGCCGCTGGCTCGCGGAGCACCCGCAGGAGGCGCAGGCGATCATGCACACGAACGCGAGCTACGTGTTCTTCCAGGAACGCGACGCGGCCGCCCCGGGGCCGATCGGCTCCTTGGGCGTCCCGCTCCTGCCCGAGCGCGCGATCGCTGTCGACCCTGCCTATATTCCGCTCGGCGCCCCGGTATGGCTCGACACTACGCTGCCGGGCTCGGACGCACCGTATCGCCGGCTGGTGTTCGCGCAGGACACGGGCGGCGCGATTCGCGGGCCCGTACGCGCCGATCTCTTCTTCGGACGCGGCCCCGCCGCCGAGGACTATGCCGGCCGCATGAAGCAGCCGGGCCGGCTCTACCTGCTGTTCCCCGCACGTTCACCGTAAGGCGCGGCCGCGTCGATCAGCTCCAGCAACTCGGTGCCGATCAGCTCCCGGCGCCAGCCGCGGGCGAGCGGTCCGCTACGCTCGCTCATGAGCAGCACCACGCTGCGGCGGGTGGCAAGGAGCGTCGGACTGATCTCGTGCATTTCGGCCACGGCCTTGACGTGCGCGAGCAGCCGCCGAAGCAGCTCCTGCTCGCGCGCCGACGGCGGCGCCGGCGCAGGCCAGATCCGCTCCGGCGGCTGACGTCGGGCATCCTGGACCACGGAAACGATGTCGGCACCGTAGCGGCGCACCGTACCTGCGCTCACCGGCAGGCGCGCGAGCGCATCGACCGTCGCGGGGACGCTGCGGGCGATCTCGAGCAGCGCCGCATCCGCAACCACCCAGCCGCGCGGCCGGTTCTCCGCCTGCGCCGTGCGCTCGCGCCAGTGAGCGAGCGCCCGCAGCACGGGCTGCGCCGCCGGGGGCAGCGCGTGCCCCGGGAGGCGGCGGTGGGCTTCGGCGGGATCGGTGCGGTACAGCGCCGGGTCGGTCAGCGCTTCGCACTCTTCCCGCAGCCAGGCCGTCCGTCCGCGCTGTTCGAGCCGTTCCGCGAGCGCGCGGTACACGTCGCGCAGGTACCAGACGTCGTCGTGCGCATACCGCAGCTGCTCGGCGCTCAGCGGCCGCGCTTCCCAGTTGGTACGCGTGTGCGCCTTCGGGAGCCGCACACCCACGATCGCCTCGACCAGCGCGCCGTATCCGATCTGCTCCGAGTGGCCCAGCAGGGCCGCCGCGATCTGCGTATCGAACACCGGCCCAGGCACCGCACCGCGCAGGTCGTGGAAGACCTCGAGATCCTGCCGCCCCGCGTGCAGCACCTTGAGGAGGCGCGGATCGTAGAGCCGCTCGAGCAGCGGCGCGAGATCGACGCGCAGCGGATCGATGCAGGCGACGAAGTCCGCCGTCGCGAGCTGCAGCAAGCCGAGCCGTGCGTAGAAGGTGCGCTCGCGCGTGAACTCGGTATCGAGCGCCACCCAGGGGCTGTCGGCAATGCGCGCGCACGCTTCCGCGAGCGCGCGCTGGTTGTCGATCAAGGGAAAATCCATCACCGCAGTGTAAGCGTTCGTGCGCCTCTATGCGAAAAGACGGACGGCCGTCGGACGCGGTCACGCTGCCCGCGCTCACTGCTACAATGCGGGGAGCGCCACGCCCTATGCCGACCACATTGCTGTCCGGGTTTTGCTGCGTTCGTGTCCGCGCGCGCTCGTCGCGCCTCGCGGCAGCCGGGCGTGCGCGCGCGGCGAGCTGAGCCGTGCACCTGCACATCGCGGGCATCGGCGGGACGTTTATGGCGGGGGTAGCGCTGCTCGCGCGAGCGCTCGGGCACCGCGTAACCGGCTCGGATCAAGGCCTCTATCCGCCGATGAGCACGCAGCTCGAGGAGCAGGGCATCGACGTGCGCGAGGGCTACGACCCCGCCCACCTGACGCCCGTCCCGGACTGCGTGGTGATCGGCAACGCCCTTTCGCGCGGCAACCCCCTCGTCGAGGCGGTGCTTGACCGCGATATTCCGTACACCTCGGGCGCGCAATGGGTGGCGGAACACGTGCTGCGCGGGCGCTGGGTGCTCGCGGTGGCCGGCACGCACGGCAAGACCACCACGGCGTCCCTGCTCGCGTGGATCCTCGAATACGCGGGCTTCGACCCGGGGTTCCTGATCGGCGGCATTCCCACGAACTTCGGCGTTTCGGCACGCCTCACGACGTCGCGCTTCTTCGTGATCGAGGCGGACGAGTACGACACGGCGTTCTTCGACAAGCGCTCGAAGTTCCTGCATTACCGCCCGCGGACCGCGGTGCTCAACAATCTCGAGTACGACCACGCGGACATCTTCCCGGACCTCGAGGCCATCCGGCGGCAGTTCCATCACCTGGTGCGCACCGTGCCCGCTTCGGGGCGGATCGTCGTCAACGCCGCGGATCGAAACCTTGCCGACGTGCTGGCGCTCGGGTGCTGGACGCCGGTCGTCGGCTTCGGCAGCGACGGCGCCTGGCGCGCCGCGACGACCGCCCCGGACGGCTCGCGCTTTCGCGTCCTGCGCGAGGGGCGCGACGTGGGCGAGGTGCGCTGGGAGCTCTACGGGGCGCACAACGTCGAGAACGCGCTCGCCGCGCTCGCCGCCGCGGACCACGCGGGGGTACCGATCGAGCGCGCGCTCGCTGCGCTCGGTTCCTTCCATAACGCGCGCCGGCGCCTGGAACTGCGCGGTCAGGCGGGCGGCATCAGCGTCTACGACGATTTCGCGCACCATCCGACCGCCATTCGGGCGACGATTGCGGCGCTGCGCGCGCGCGTCGGGAGCGCACGCATCGTGGCGGTGCTCGAGCCACGGTCGAATACGATGCGGCTCGGCGTGCACCGCGAGACGCTCGCGGGCGCGCTCGCCGAAGCGGATCGCGCGCTGCTGCTGCGGCCCGCGGGGCTCGGCTGGGACCTCGGCACGGTCGCGGCCGCGCTCGCCGGCCGCGCGCGCGTCTGCGATTCCACGGAAGCACTCCTCGCCGCACTGCTCGAGGAGCTTCGATCCGGTGATCACGTGCTCATCATGAGCAATGGCAGCTTCGACAACCTGCATACACGGCTCCTGGAGCGCCTGCGCGCCAATGCCTGCAACTGAGCTGCCGCTGTTCCCGTTGCACACGGTGCTGTTCCCCGGCGGGCGGCTCGCAGTGCGGGTGTTCGAGCAGCGCTACGTCGACATGGTGGCGGCGAGCCTCAAGGCGGACGCGCCGTTCGGCGTGTGCCTGATCAAGCGCGGTAACGAGGTGGGCGCGGCGGCCGAGCCGCAGGCGGTGGGAACGGCGGCGCGCATCGTGCAATGCGATCTGGAACGGCCCGGTATTCTGCAGGTCGTGGCGCGTGGCGAAGAACGTTTCCGGGTGCGCTCGGTCGCGACGCGCAAGGACCAGCTGGTGGTGGCGCAGATCGAGCCGCTCGCCGAGGTCGGCGGCCCGATGCCCGAGCGTCACTACCGGCTCGTCGAAGCGCTGCGTCACGTGCTCGAACAGGCGGGCGAGAACGCGTACTTTCCGCCGGCCCGGCTCGACGACGCCGGCTGGGTGAGCGGCCGCCTGGTGGAACTGCTGCCGCTTCCCCTCGGTCTCAAGCAGGCATTGCTCGAGCTGGACGACATCGCCATGCGTCTTGACGTACTGGCCGAGTTTTTTCCGCCGCCCGGGCGCGAACGCGCGTAGACCGGGCGGCCGCCACTACGACGAGGATTGTCCCGATGAAGCGCATCCTTGCTGTCTGCGTCCTGGCACTGCTTCCTCTTGCGGCCGCGCCGGCGCTCGAAGAAGGCCGCGACTATATCGCGCTCCCGGCGCCGCAGCCGGTCGAGACCGGCGACAAGATCGAGGTGCGGGAATTCTTCTGGTACGGCTGTCCGCACTGCTACTCGCTCGAGCCCGTTATCGACCGCTGGCTCGAGCGAAAGCCGGCCAACGTGAGTTTCGTGCGTACCCACGCCACCTATCCGAGCTGGATGACCCACGCACGGGCGTTCTACACGTTCGCGGCGCTCGGCGCCACCGCCCAGACCCACAGCGCCCTGTTCCGCGCACTGCATCAGCAGAGGCGGCCGTTGAACACGGAACAGGACCTCGCGGCCTTCGCCCAGGAACAAGGCGTCGATGCGGCCAAGTTCCGCCAGGCGTTCAATTCCTTCGGTGTGCGCACCGAGCTCGAACGGGCGAAGCAGCTCGTCGCCGCATACCAGGTGACCTCGGTGCCGATGTTCGCTGTCGACGGCAAGTACATCACCAGCCCGGCGATGGCCGGCAGCGAAACCGCATTCATCGCGGTCCTGGACCAGCTGGTGGAGCGGGCGGCCCGCGAGCGCGCCGGTGCGGCCAAAGGCCGCCGCTAGACGGCGTTCGCTGTGCTGCGCGCTATAGTCTTGGTGACGGGCTGCGCCTTGTCCCCCGGCGCGTCCTCCGCCGGATATACTTATGATTTTGATTTTTGGCCCGCGCCCCCATCTAATGGGGTGAAGACTGATCATGCCGGATATCGCTAAACACCGACGCTCTCCCGTGCTTGCCCCGGCTTCGCCGCTGGCCGGCATCAACGCGGCGTATCTCGAGGCGATCTACGAGGCTTATCTCGAGGATCCGAGCGCCGTCGATCCGTCGTGGCGCACCTATTTCGAAGAACTGCCGCGCGTCGACGGCCGCGCCGACACGCCGCACGCCCCGGTGCGCGCGGCGTTCCGCCGCCTCGCGCGCGCGGGCGGCGCGCAGCCGCTCTCGGTCGCTCCGGCGCCGGCCGGGCCCTCGGTCGAGACCGAGCGCAAGCAGATCCGCGTGCTCCAGCTGATCAACGCCTATCGGGTCCGCGGGCATCAGCTTGCAACCCTCGATCCCCTGGGCCTCGCCGAGCGCTCCGGCGCACCGGACCTCGACCTCAGCTTCCACGGCCTCTCGGTGCACGATCTCGATACCGAGTTCGAGACCGGCTCGCTGGTCGGGCCGCGGCGCGCAACGCTGCGCGAAATTCTCGAGGCGCTGCAGCGAACCTACTGCGGAACGCTCGCGGTCGAGTACATGCACCTCACCGATACCGCGGAGCGGCGCTGGCTGCAGAGCTGCGTCGAGAGCGTGCGCGGCGTGCCGGCCTATCCGCCCGAGGTGAAGCAGCGGCTGCTCGACCGGCTCACCGCCGCCGAAGGGCTCGAGCGCTACCTGCACGCGAAATACGTCGGGCAGAAGCGCTTCTCGCTCGAGGGCGGGGAGAGCCTGATTCCGATGCTCGACGAGGTGATCCAGCGCGCCGGCGCCTACGGCGTCAAGGAGATCGTCATCGGCATGGCGCATCGCGGGCGCCTGAACGTGCTCATCAACATCATGGGCAAGCGCCCGAGCGATCTGTTCCTCGAGTTCGACGGCAAGGCACAGACGACGAACGACGGAACCGGCGACGTGAAGTACCACCTCGGCTTCTCCTCGGACGTGCAGACGCCGGGTGGGCCGGTGCACCTTGCGCTCGCCTTCAATCCGTCGCACCTCGAGATCGTGGGCCCCGTGGTGCAGGGTTCGGTGCGCGCGCGCCAGCAGCGCCTGCGCGACAAGCACGGTGCGCGCGTGCTGCCGGTCGTGATCCACGGCGATGCCGCGTTCGCGGGCCAGGGCGTGGTCATGGAGACCTTCAACATGTCCCAGGCGCGCGGCTACTCGAACAAGGGTACCCTGCACATCATCGTCAACAACCAGATCGGCTTCACCACCAGCGCGCCGCACGACGCGCGCTCGACGCGCTACGCCTCGGACGTGGCGAAGATGATCGAAGCGCCGATCTTCCACGTGAACGGCGACGACCCCGAGGCGGTGCTCTTCGCCGCGGAGATCGCGCTCGACTACCGCATGACCTTCCGCAAGGACGTCGTGATCGATCTCGTCTGCTATCGCCGCCACGGACACAACGAGGCCGAAGAGCCGTCGGTGACGCAGCCGGTCATGTACCGCCGCATCAAGGAGCTGCCGACGACGCGCGAGCTGTACGCGCGCAAGCTCGCGGCCGAGGGCGTGATCGAGGCGGCCGACGCCGAGCAGCGCTTCAGCGCGTACCAGAAGGCGCTCGAGGCGGGCGATGTGGTGGCGCCGAATTTCCTGCCGCGCGAGCAGGTGCGCTACTCCTACACCGACTGGAATCCCTACATCGGCAAGAGCTGCCCCGAGGAGTGCGATACGCGCGTGCCGCTCGCCGAGCTGCGCGGCCTGGCCGAGCGCCTGCAGCGCTTGCCCGAAGGCTTCGAGCTGCACCCGATCGTCGCCAAGATCTACGAGGCGCGCCGCAAGATGGCCGCGGGCGCGGCCCCGATCGACTGGGGCTTTGCCGAGAACCTCGCCTACGCCACGCTGCTCAAGGACGGATTCGGCGTACGGATCGCCGGCCAGGATTCGGGCCGCGGCACGTTCTCGCACCGGCATGCGCTCCTCTACAACTACAAGGACGGCTCGACGTACGTGCCGCTGCGCAACCTGTTCGAGGGACAGCCCAACTTCTGGGTGATCAATTCGCTGCTCTCGGAGGAGGCCGTGCTCGCGTTCGAGTACGGCTATGCCACTACGGATCCGAAGACGCTCACCATCTGGGAGGCGCAGTTCGGCGATTTCGCCAACGGTGCGCAGGTCGTGATCGACCAGTTCATCAGCGCGGGCGAACAGAAGTGGAACCGGCTCTCGGGGCTCACGCTGTTCCTGCCGCACGGCTACGAGGGTCAGGGCCCGGAGCACTCCTCGGCGCGCCTCGAGCGCTTCCTGCAGCTCTGCGCGCAGCAGAACATGGTCGTGACCGTGCCCTCCACCCCGGCGCAGATGTTCCACCTGCTGCGTCGGCAGATGCACTGGAGCTGCCGCAAGCCGCTCATCGTGTTGACGCCGAAGAGCCTGCTGCGGCACCGGCTCTCCTTCAACACGCTCGAGGATCTGACGCAGCATTCCTTCCGCACCGTGCTGCCCGAGATCGATGCGCTCGATCCGGCCGCGGTGCGACGCGTGCTCCTGTGCAGCGGCAAGGTGTACTACGATCTGCTCGAGCGGCGCCGCGAGCTCGGCCGGCAGGATGTCGCGATCATTCGGGTCGAGCAGCTCTACCCGTTCCCGGAGAAGCGGCTCGCCGAGGAGCTCGCCCGCTATCCTCGTGCCGAGGAGTTCCTCTGGTGCCAGGAGGAGCCGCGCAACCAGGGCGCGTGGTGGACTACCCGGCACCGGCTGCAACGCGCACTCCCGCCGGGTCACGAGATCGGGTACGTCGGGCGCCCGACGCTCGCGGCGCCCGCGGTCGGCGACCACAACCTGCATCTCAAGCAGCTACAGGAGCTGCTCGAGGACGCGTTCCGTCCCCGCACCGACACCAGCAAGAAGCAGGCGGCTTCCTGAGCCGGCCGTAGCCAAGAACAAGAGGAGCAGAGATGGCAGATGTAGCAGTCCCCGCGTTTCCCGAATCCGTGACCGACGGAACGCTCGTCGCCTGGCGCAAGCGGCCGGGCGATGTCGTGAAGCGTGGCGAGGTGCTGGCGGACGTCGAAACCGACAAGGTTGTATTCGAAGTGCCGGCGGCGGACGACGGCGTGCTGCAGGAGATCCTCGTGCCCGAAGGTACGACGGTAACCTCCGGGCAGCTGATCGGCCGTCTCGGTCCGGCGGGCGCCAAGCCCGCCGCCCAGCCGGCCGAAAGCCGGCCCGCGCCGGCGGCGCCGGCCGAATCGAAGCCGGCGCCGGCGAGCACGGCAGCGGCACGCGCCGCGGAACCCGTGGTCATGCCGGCGGCGCGGCGCGCGATGGCCGAGCGCGGCATAACCCGGCCGCCGCCGACGGGTAGCGGCAAGGGCGGGCGCGTGCTCAAGGAGGACGTGCTGCGGGAGGCGGAAGCGGCGCGTGCAGCGGAAGCGCCCGCGCGGGCGGCCGAGCCGGCGCCGGCTGCGCCGCCGCCGGTCAGCGCCGTCGTCGAGCTGCCGACCGCGGGTGCGGGACGCCCGGAAAAGCGCGTGCCGATGACGCGGCTGCGCGCGCGCATCGCCGAGCGGCTGGTGCAGGCGCAGCACACGGCGGCGATCCTGACCACCTTCAACGAAATCAACATGCAGCCCGTGATCGAGCTGCGCAACCGCTACCGCGAAGCGTTCGAGCGCGAGCACAAGATCCGGCTCGGTTTCATGTCGTTCTTCGTCAAGGCCGCCGTCGAAGCGTTGCGGCGCTTCCCGGAGGTGAACGCCTCGATCGACGGCAACGACATCGTCTACCACGGCTACTACGACATCGGCATCGCCGTCGCCTCGCCGCGCGGACTCGTCGTCCCGATCCTGCGCGACGCCGACCGGCTCGACATGGCGGCGATCGAGCAGCGCATCAAGGATTACGGCGACAAGGCGCGCGACGGTACGCTCGCCCTCGCCGACCTCACCGGGGGGACGTTCACGATCACGAACGGCGGCATTTTCGGCTCGCTGCTTTCGACGCCCATCCTCAACCCTCCGCAGAGCGCCATTCTCGGCATGCACAAGATCGAGGAGCGGCCGATCGCCGAGAACGGGCAGGTCGTCATCCGGCCGATGATGTACGTCGCACTGTCCTACGATCATCGGCTGATCGATGGACGCGAGGCGGTACGGTTCCTCGTGACCATCAAGGAGATGATCGAGGATCCGGCGCGCATGCTGCTCGGCGTGTGATACGCTGCGGGCTTTCTCGTACGCTAACCGCGGAGTTCGGGGGATGGCAGACCGTTTTGATGTGATCGTCGTCGGCGCGGGTCCGGCCGGGTACGTCGCCGCAATCCGCTGCGCGCAGCTCGGCATGCATACCGCAGTAGTGGACCGCTGGCTCGGCGCCGGCGGCAAACCGGCGCTCGGCGGCACGTGCCTGAACGTCGGCTGCATTCCCTCGAAGGCGCTGCTCGAGGCGTCAGAACTCTACACCGAAGCGAAGAACGGCGCCGCCTACGGCATACGCACCGACGGCGTCACGCTCGACCTCGCCGGCATGATGCGCCACAAGGAGAAGGTCGTGAGCGAGCTGACCGGCGGCGTGGCGCAGCTCTTTCGGGCGCACAACATCACCTGGATTCAGGGCCGCGGCCGGCTGCTGCCGAACCGCCGCGTCGAGGCGACCGAGCACGGCGGCGCCACGCGCATGCTCGAAGCGCAGCACGTGATCCTGGCGACCGGCTCGGTGCCGGTGGAGCTCGGGGTGGCGCCGCTGCAGGGCAATCGCATCGTCGATTCGACCGGCGCGCTTTCGTTCGATGCGGTCCCCGAGCGTCTCGGCATCATCGGCGCGGGCGTGATCGGCCTCGAGCTCGGGAGCGTGTGGCAGCGCCTCGGTTCCCGAGTGGTGCTGCTCGAGGCGCAGGAGCGGTTCCTCGCGATGGCGGACGCGCAGGTGGCGCGCGAGGCGTTCAAGCAGTTCAGTGCGCAGGGCCTGGACATTCGCCTCGGCGCCCGGGTGCTCGGCTCGAAGCTCACGGACGCGGGCGTCGTGGTCGACTACGAGGACAAGAACGGGCCGCAGCAGATCGAATGCGACCGGCTCATCGTCGCGGTCGGGCGCCGGCCGAACACCGACGGGTTGTTCGCGCCGGAGACCGAGCTGCTGCTCGACGAGTGGGGCTTCATACACGTCGATGAGCACTGCCGCACGAACCTGCCCGGGGTCTACGCCGTCGGCGACGTCGTGCGCGGACCGATGCTCGCGCACAAGGGAATGGAGGAAGGCGTGATGGTCGCCGAGACCATCGCGGGGCAGCACGCGGAGGTGAACTACGAGATCATCCCGTCGGTGATCTACACGTCCCCGGAGATCGCCTGGGCGGGCAAGACCGAGGAAGCGCTCAAGGCGAGCGGCGTTCCTTATCGTGCAGGCACCTTCCCCTTCGCCGCGAACGGGCGCGCGAAGGCGCTCGGTGCGACCGGAGGGTTCATCAAGATCCTGTCGCATGCCGAGACCGACCGCGTGCTCGGGGTGCACATGATCGGGCCGCAATGCGCGGAGCTGATCGCGCTCGGCGTCATGGCCATGGAGTTCGGCGCTTCGAGCGAGGACGTCGCGCTCACCATGTTCGCGCACCCGAGCCTTTCGGAGTCCTTCCACGAAGCGGCGCTGGCCGTGCTCGGGCGCCCGCTGCACGTGGCGCGGCCGCCGCGTCCCGCGCGCGCCGCCGGCGGCGCCGAAGCCTGAACCCGAAGCCGCCGGCGGCGCATGCGCGTATAATGACCGCGCTCGCGGACCGATACGGTCAATCGGCTCCAGGGATGGAGGGAACGACGACGTACCGAATTTGCGCCCTTAGCTCAGCTGGATAGAGCGTCAGCCTCCGGAGCTGAAGGTCAGAGGTTCGAATCCTCTAGGGCGCGCCACTCTCGGCCGTTCGGGCTCCTGCGGCGGCATGGACGAATCGTCCGCCCAACTCTTGTCGCCTCCAATCCCAGTGAGCTCTCGCGCGACGTGCCGATGCGGGTGCGCCTGCGCCCCGGAATCCGCGGCTTCGACGCCTTCCGAGTGACCGCGACGCCGCTCGAACCCGCGCGGACGTCCTGCCCTCTGCTATCGACCGGGGTTGCGGGCT
>DASVBY010000074.1:0-3689 GCA_036381895.1 Burkholderiales bacterium
TCGCGACTTCATACTATGTCGTACAGCGCACCTGCCAGGTCCGCCTCTTCTCCGACAGGCTCGCGGCCTTCACGTTCTGGGGCTGGCAGGCGGTGATCGTCGCCGCCGCCATCACGCTGCCGCTCGGCATCACCCAGAGCAGGGAGTACGCCGAGCTCGAGTGGCCGATCGACATCCTGATCACGCTGGTCTGGGTGGCGTACGCGATCGTGTTCTTCGGCACGATCGCCAAACGCAAGGTCGAGCACATCTACGTCGCCAACTGGTTCTACGGCGGCTTCATCCTGGCGATCGCGCTGCTGCACATTTTCAACAACCTCGCGGTGCCCGTGTCCTGGACCAAGTCGTACTCGCTCTACGCCGGCGTGCAGGACGCGATGATGCAGTGGTGGTACGGCCACAACGCGGTCGGATTCTTCCTCACCGCCGGCTTCCTCGGGATGATGTACTACTTCATTCCCAAGCAGGCGGAACGGCCGGTCTACTCGTACCGGCTGTCGGTGGTGCACTTCTGGGCGCTCATCTTCACCTACATCTGGGCGGGGCCGCATCACTTGCACTACACCGCGCTCCCCGACTGGGCCCAATCGCTCGGCATGGTGTTCTCGCTGATCCTGCTCGCGCCGTCCTGGGGCGGCATGATCAACGGCATCATGACCGTCTCGGGCGCCTGGCAGAAGCTGCGCACGGATCCGATCCTCAAGTTCCTCGTCGTGTCCGTCTCGTTCTACGGGATGTCGACGTTCGAGGGCCCGATGATGTCGATCAAGACCGTGAACTCGCTGTCGCACTACACCGACTGGACCATCGGCCACGTGCACTCCGGCGCACTCGGCTGGGTGGCCATGATCTCGATCGGCGCGATGTACTTCCTTATCCCGCGCCTGTTCAACCGCGAGCTCTACAGCCAGAAGCTCGTCGAGACGCACTTCTGGATCTCGACCGTCGGCATCGTGCTGTATATCGCCTCGATGTGGATCGCCGGCGTCATGCAGGGCTTGATGTGGCGCGCGGTGAATCCGGACGGCACGCTCACGTACTCCTTCGTCGAGAGCGTGCAGGCGATGCATCCCTTCTACGTGGTGCGCACGCTCGGCGGACTCTGCTTCTTCGCCGGCATGCTGCTCATGGCGTACAACCTGTGGCGGACGATCTTCGGCGCCCGGGTGGTTGCAGTCGCCGTGCCGGCGGCGGCAAAGGTGTGAACCATGGCGAGCGGACACGACAGAGTCGAGAAGAACGTCGGCCTGCTGGTGCTGCTGATCGTGCTCGTGGTGAGCGTCGGCGGGCTGGTCGAGATCGTGCCCCTGTTCTTCCAGAAGTCGACCACGGAGGCGGTCGCGGGCGTGAAGCCCTACAGCGCGCTCGCGCTCGAGGGGCGCGACATCTACGTGCGCGAGGGCTGCTACGTGTGCCACTCGCAGATGATCCGCCCGTTCCGCGCCGAAACCGAACGCTACGGCCACTATTCGGTCGCCGGCGAATTCGTCTACGACCGGCCGTTCCAGTGGGGCAGCAAGCGCACCGGGCCGGATCTCGCGCGCGTCGGCGGCCGCTATTCCGACGAGTGGCACCGCACGCACCTCATCAACCCGCGCGACGTGGTGCCGGAGTCGATCATGCCGGGCTATCCCTGGCTCGAGCGCACGCCGCTCGACGCGTCGAAGATTCAACGCAAGATGCGCGCCCTGCGGGCCCTCGGCCATCCCTATACCGATGAAGAGATCGTTAACGCGCCGAAGGAGCTCGAGGGCAAGACCGAGATGGACGCGATGATCGCGTACCTCCAGAGTCTCGGCACGGCGATCAAGGTGCGGCGCTAGCGATGAACGCCGAGCTCGCGCACGGTCTCTGGACGCTGCTGCTGCTACTCATCTTTCTCGGCATCGTGCTGTGGGCGTGGAGCGGGCGGCGCAAGCCCCGGTTCGAGCAGGCGGCGCGCCTCGCGCTCGATGACGAGCCGCGTGCGCACGCCGCCCCGCAGCACCCGCGTACGGCGCGCCACGCCGCCGGAGAGCAGGAACATGGCTGATTTCACAAGCGCATTCTGGAACTGGTACATCATCGTCCCGACCCTCGGCGGCATCGCGGGGCTCTTCTGGCTCAACCGCTGGATGACAACGCCGCCGCGCCGCCGCCACGAAACCGCACAGACCACCGGGCACGTATGGGACGGCGATCTGCAGGAGCTGAACAACCCGCTGCCGCGCTGGTGGCTCAACCTCTTCTACCTGACGCTGATCTTCGGCGTCGGCTACCTGGTGCTGTTCCCCGGACTCGGGGCGTTCGCGGGTCTGCTCGGCTGGTCCCAGGAGGGCCGCTACGAGCGCGAAATGGCCGCCGCCGAAGAGCGCTTCGGCCCGCTCTATGCGCAGTACCTGCAGGAAGACATCGCGCAACTCGCGACGAATGCCGACGCGCTCCGCACCGGCGAGCGCCTGTTCGTGAACTACTGCGCGACCTGCCACGGTTCGGATGCGCGCGGCGCGCCAGGCTACCCGAATCTGCGCGACAACGACTGGCTCTGGGGCGGGGAGCCCGAGGCCATCAAGACCACGATCCTCCAGGGCCGAAGCGGCGCGATGCCGGCCTGGGGGGCCGTCCTGGGACGCGACGGCCTCTTCAACGTCTCGGAGTACGTGCTGTCCCTTTCCGGCCGCCGCGTCAATTCCAGCGCCGCCGCGCTCGGGCGCGAGAAGTTCCAGCAGCTGTGCGCCGCCTGCCACGGTCAGGACGGCAAGGGCAACACCGCCGTCGGCGCCCCCAACCTGACGGACGACACCTGGCTCTACGGCGGATCGCAGCGCGCGGTGATGGAATCGATCGAGAAGGGTCGCAACGGTCGGATGCCCGCGCACGCGAATTTCCTCGGCGAGGCCAAGGCCCACGTGCTGGCCGCCTATGTCTACAGCCTTTCACGAAATCAGCCGCGCGTCGCTTCGCACGAAGCACGGTAGCGCGCCAGCGGCCGCCCTCGGGCGGCGGGAGTGACGTTCATGAACCGCACCGAAGCGCCCGTGGCCGAGCGCGCCGGGCGCATCAGCCCGATCGCGCCGGCGGACCGGGCGGCGCAGAAACTCTACGCGAAGCGCGAGCGCGTGTATCCCCGCGAGGTGCACGGATGGTTCGCGCGCTGGCGCGTGATCATGGTCGTGCTCACGCTCGGCGTCTACTACGGCCTGCCCTGGATCAACTGGGGCGCCGGACGCCAGGCGTTCCTGATCGATCTTCCCGGACGCAAGTTCAATCTCTTCTTCTGGACGTTCTGGCCGCAGGACCTGTTCTATCTCACCGCGATCCTCGTGATCTCGGCGCTGTCGCTGTTCCTGTTCACCACGATCGCCGGCCGGCTGTGGTGCGGCTACACCTGCCCCCAGACCGTATGGACCGAGGTGTTCTTGTGGATCGAGCGCCGCATCGAGGGCGATCGGATGCAGCAGATGCGCCTGGCACGCGCCCCGTGGACGCGCGAGAAGATCATCAAGCGCGTGCTCAAGCACGGCGCGTGGATCGCGTTCGCCGCCTGGACCGGTTTCACCTTCGTCGGATACTTCACCCCGATCCGCGAGCTCGCGGCCGCGGTACCGCAGCTCGCGCTCGGCCCCTGGGAGACGTTCTGGATCGCGTTCTACGGCTTCGCGACCTACGGCAACGCCGGGTTCCTGCGCGAGCAGGTCTGCATCTACATG
>DASVBY010000075.1:0-7147 GCA_036381895.1 Burkholderiales bacterium
CGCGCGCCCGTTGGTGCGGATGCCGAGCTGCACGTCGTAGAGATGAAACGTCACCACCAGCCTGCCGCGCAGCAGTCCGAGCTCCGCGAGAATCGCGGCGTCGTCGCCGTTCGGCCCGAAGTGGCAGTGCACGATGTCGTATGCCGGCCGGTCGAGAAAGTGCGCCGCCAGATCGAGGATGTCGAGCGTCAGCGCCCGGCGACCGAAGCGGAACACGTCGAGGCAGCAAAGCACCAGACCCGGATGGCGCCGGCCGCAGGTCCGAAGCACGCGCAGACGCGCACGCAGCCGCGCCTTCAGCGGCGCGCCGTACACGGAACGGCGCCGCCTCGTGCGCTGCATCAGGCCGTAGCGCGCGAAGTCGCTGTGCAGCTCCGCGGAATCGCGCACCACGTTCGTGTAGATATCGACGCTGTGGCCGCGGTCGAGGAGCCCCGCGATCTGCGTCGCGATGAAGGTTTCCGACCGTACCGGAAATGCCGACGTGAAGAATGCGATTCTCATCGCGCGCCGCCCGTCACGCCGCCCATTGCGGCCGCCCGAGCACGCGCCGCTTAAGGTTCCGCAGACCCCGGTAAAACGCGGTGCTCTGCAGCAGCAGCCGCCCCGGCGGCAGGTAACGGCCCCCGAAAAAGCGGAACACGAACGCGAGCTGCGACAGCCGCTCGCGCAGCGGTCGCAGCTGCGCGGCGCGCCGGTAGTTCACCGTCGCAAAAAACCGTCGCCCGCGCTCCCGGATCTCCGGCTCCCGCTCGCCGACCTCGCGGCACATGGCGTCGAGCACCTCGAGCGAATCCTCGCACCACTCGCGGACCCGCGCCGCGCGCGTCAGCTCTCCTGCGTGCACGCGAAAGCTCGCGAGCACGTCCGGCACGTCCGCGCGGCCGTGCCGGGCCGCGAGCCGGACGGTCGCGAGCCCGTCCTGGAACAGGTTATGGCGCGACTGAAAACCGCCGAGGTTCCGCAGGTACCCGGTGTGGTACAGCGTATTCGCCAGATACAACGCCGTTCTGCCCTCGAACCACGCGAGGAAGAAGTCGGACGTCGACATGCCCACGACCTCGTTCCGCACCGCGCCGAGCGGGTGCCCGCGGGCGTCGATGACCCGGACGCCGGTGCGGATGACACCGACATCGGTCCGATACCCCACGCGCTCGAGGCAGGCGGAGACGAAGTCGGGATCGATCGCGTCGTCGTCGTGCAGCAGTTGGAAATAGGCGCCGCGCGCCTGCGCCAGGCAGAAATTGAAGTTCTCGTTCGGCGTGAGCGCGCGCGCATGCCGCACGTAGCGCAGCCGCTCGTCCGACCGGCCGCGCACGAACGCCTCCGTGCCGTCGGTGGAGCAGTTGTCCGACACCAGCACCTCGAGCGGCGCGTAACGCTGCGCGAGCGCACTCTCGAGCGCGACGGGCAGATAGGTCGCGGCACGGTTGTACGTGGGAATGGCGATGGTTACGAGCGGGCGCTCGTGCCCATTCCCAGATCCTCGCCCACCTTCCATGGTGGATACTCCCGCTATTATCGTGATGCTCTCCCGGTGGGGAGAGCGCGCGCTATTGTGCCAAAGGCGGGTGTCGAAGGGACGAGAATAGGAGTGGGGTCTTGCCCGGCCGGCCCCGGATGGCGCGGGTGGGGGCGATTGACGTCGTCCGGCAGCGCCGCAATCCGTACCTCGGCCACACACCAGCCGCTCCCCTCGCGCATTGCGGGAACCGGACGGAAGATGGTAACGCCGCGCAGCCCGTCCACGCAGAGCGCCTCGATCTGCGCCGCGCAATCGCCCGGATCGTCGGCCGCGAAGACCGCACCGTAGAGGTCGGCACCGCTCCGGTAGACGAACGGGCTGCGCGTCAGGAATGCCGCCATGCCGCGGCACGGGCGCACCAGCTGCAACGCGAAGCAGCGCTCGGTCGCGTCGGTGAGCCGCATTCCGCGTTTCGCCTTGTAGCGCAGCGCCCCGTCGAGGAGAAACGGGCGCGAGGCGCCGACGTGCACGCGCGCGTAGCACTTGGTGCGCAGGTAGTCGATCTCGAACGCGTGGATCGCCCCGATCGCGCCCGCGCGCACGTGTTTGCGGTCGCCGCCCTCCACCCCGAGCAGCCACGCGCGCACGCGTCCGGATTCGTACACATACACCTGTCCGGCCACCGGCCGGTCCCGCTCCCGAATCAGGAGCAGCTCGCATCGCGCGGCGTTCTCCACGACCTCGGCCCAAGGGGTGCAGAACGCGCGCTCGCGGTAGACGTTGCCGACGTAGGGAAGATACATCGCGTCGTAGAAGCGCCGAAGCGACTCCACGCCGCGCTCGATCGAGTACGCATAACCGCGCTTGCGGATCCGCCGCAGATCGGCCTGCACTTCGCCGCTCGAGCGGCGCAGTTCCTCCGCGCGGACGAAGTCGATTTCCCCGCCCACCCAACACGGGACCACGATCGTAGCCGCGGCCGTATGCCGCGGCAGCGCCGGGTGCTCGACGATCGCCGCCCCGTGTCCGATGCTGCGGTCGGCCGCAAGCCGCGCGAGCCGCCAGCGGGTCACACGGGCGCCGCGCTCGCTCCAGGTGTCGCCGAACACGAGCTGCGCAAGATAGTTCTTGTTTTGTGCGACCCCGCTGAAGAGCAGCGTCGTCGGTTCACCGCTCGCGCGCTCGCGCCCGGTGAGCAGCCAGACGTTGCGCATCAGTGCCGCGCGCACGCCGCGATAGGCCCGGGCGCCGGCGCGCACGAGCGGGATGCGCCGAAGCGTTTCCCTCAGGCCGTACGGAACGACGGACCGCGCACGTGCTCCAGCAGCCGGCGCCAGCGGCGCTGCAGTCTTCCCCTCTTGTTCGGATTGATCGGCTCGCATAGCAGCTCCGGCCACAGGTGGCGAATCATCTGTTTGAACAGCGGGTAGTCGGGCGCGCTCCGCAGGCGCTCCGGGGCGGCGAGGAACGTCGTCAGCAGCTCGCGGCAGTTGTAGGGCGTGAAAATATCGCGCCATGCCGTATCGAACTCGAGCTGCGTCATCGCCAGCCAGTTGCCGTGGCCCTGTTCCCACTCGAAGAGATCGAGCAGCTTGACGTTGGCGCGCGGCGCCGCATCTGCGAGCCACTCCTCGAAACAGCGGCGGGCATACGGGTGGTACATTCGCTGCAGGTGCGCGAGATGGCCGGCGGTGATGCGACGGTAGTCGGAGAGCGGCAGCTCGCGCCGGAACGAGCAGCGCCCCACCTCCGCGCCGCTGCCCGTCATCGCGATCTTGCGGCGCCCGAAATGCTGCAGAATCGCCTCGGCATCGGCGCCGTAGTGATCGTGCGCGTAGAGCACGTTCCGCTTGTACGCCCAGCTGAACGAAGCCGACATGGCGGCGCGCGCGCGAATCACCTCGTGCGGCAGGCCGATGCGCGCCAGCAGGCGCGCGGGCACCCGGATATCGTCGTGGTGGTCCGGCATGCGCGCCTGCCGCACGGTCACGTAGCTGAGCCGCTCGCGCACGTCCCGCGCGGCGGCGAGGACCAGACGGCTGTCGAGCCCGGCGGTGAGCGAGAGCGCGAGCTCGTACCGCAGCGCGGCAGCGTGCACTAGGCCGCGAAGGAGCTCCACGGCGCGCTCGATCGCCTCGGAGGGCCGCAAGGGATCGAGCGGGCCGTCGGGCCAGTAGCGCGCGACCTGCCCCGTGCACAGATCGAGCACGTGGTTCGGCAGCAGGTGCCGCAAACCGGCAACCGGCGATTCGGCGCCCGGCCAGCGATATTCGGCTGCGGCACGAAACGCGTAGGAGTCGACGAACGCGACGGCAGCCGGATCGAAACTGGAACCGAGACACTCGAGCGCGAGGCCGGGCTGCGACATGACCCAGACGCCCCCGTGCTCCGCCGCACGGGTGTGGAACACCTGTCGCAGCCCGAGGGCATCGGTGAACGCGTGCGCGCCGTCGCGGGTGAACGCCACCAGCGCCCAGCGCCCACCGAGCCCGGCGCTCGCGCGGAGCAACTGCGAAAGCGAATCCGTCTCCCTTAGCAAACGCTCGAGGATCTGCGTATCCGTCGCCTCGGGCTCGCGCGGATCGAGCACGTAGCCGATCAGTACCAGTTCAGATTCGCCCGCAGTCGCGCGGTGCACCGGAAGCTCGGGATGCGTCCCTAGCCAAGCGCCGTTCGAGAGCCGTCGCGAGACCCAGCCCGCCGGAAGCTCGACGTCTTCGGGACCGAGCAGGAACTGCCCCCAGTGGAGCACCGAAGAGCTCGGCGCAGCGTCCGCGCGCCATCGCTCCCCTCCCGTCCTGGCCATCAAATCGGTCAGCATCGTACCCTCCTTGTAGTTGCTTGATCGCTGCCGTCGCCGTGGATCACGCCCGTTTAGGTGGACCCGTTCCCGCCCGTGCGGTCCCTCATCGGTTGAACCGAACCGGCCGCTCCTCGGTGACGGCGTCCGGCGCTTCCCAGCGGCCGCGCTGTTCGTTCCAGCGCTTGATGACGCGTGCCGGGACGCCGACGGCGATCGAGCGAGGCGGCACGTCGCGCGTGACGACGCTGTTCGCGCCGATGATCGCCAGCTCTCCGATGGTGACGCCGGGAAGCACTTGCACGTTCTGGCCGATCCAGGCGCCGCGGCCGATGCGTATCGGCCCGATGCGGAAGATCGGCTGGTACTTGTACGGCTCCTCGGCGTTGGCGTATCCGTGCAGACCGTCGGTGATATTGATGTTCGAAGCGAACAGCACGTCGTCCTCGATCACGATCTCCTGATGCGCCGCGAGCGTCAGCGCCGCGGTCGCGGTGACGCGATTGCCGATCACGAGACGCGGGCGGAACTGCTGCACGGCGCGCGGCCGGCCGTCAACGTCGGCGTACGGCATCAGCGGGTAGCGATCGAGCGCGATCAGGAGGCATCCCGGACCGAGGTGCACGTCGTCGCCGATGTGCATGTACGCGGCGCCGCGGATGCGACGCGGTAGGTCGATCGAGAGATTTTTGGGGCGCGTAGCGAAAGCGGGGAGCTCGCGTTCTTCGACCGCCCGACCCGTCCGATAGATGCGGTGACAGATCGAGCGCACCAAAGGACGCAAGAACTTCTTGACCGTCCCTGCAGCCATTATCGATCCTCCTCGACGTAGCGTTCTTCCCCATTTCACGCTACGCGCCCCGAGAGGAAGCGTAAAGCACAAGCGCAGGACGTCGTATTGGGACAAGCACCAACGGGCATGCACCACTTCTGCAGAGGCGGAATACCCGCGCCGTAGCAATTGCGTTTCGCCGACGCGCCAATGATCCGCCGGATTGCACGCCTTGGAGGGCTGCGTTACGGTCCGACGCACGAGGCATGAACAGTCGGTTCGGACCTCGGCTGAAACGCCGGCTTCGAGTGTGCGTAGCCGGCGCTGTGGCGTCGTACAACAAGGGACGAAACAGGGCTCGCCATGGAAGGCTGCAGCACCGATCGGCCTAGCGCCGACACAGTGACGGCGCTATCCGTTGCACCTCGGAGGCGGCCGCATTCGCGCCCGCAGCGCGACACCCGTTAGCGCTTTCACATGACCGCGCCCTACTGCTTCCTGCGCCCGACGGCGCAGCGCGAAGGCGGTGCGTCGCCCGGATTAGCGCTGGCACGACTTGTCGTTGCGCTCTGTGGCGCGCTGCTCGCGGCCTGCGGCTCGGACGACGGCGCCTCCTCGGCGCCCGGGCAACCGGTCGCCGCTGACGGTTGCGCCTACGTAGGGCTCAACCAGCGTTTTGACGGTGTCTTGAGCGCCACCGACCCGCAAGGCCAGCCCCTCACCTACACGATCGTCGAGCCGCCCGCCAAAGGAGCAGCGCAGATCACCGATCCTCGGACGGGTGCCTTCGCCTACGTCCCGAACACCAACGCGCGCGGCACCGACGCCCTGACCTTTCGGGTGGACAAC
The DNA here is from genome assembly GCA_036381895.1 of Burkholderiales bacterium. GTDB lineage: Bacteria > Pseudomonadota > Gammaproteobacteria > Acidiferrobacterales > Sulfurifustaceae > JACQFZ01. The sequence goes on from DASVBY010000075.1 coordinate 5,887, forward strand.
GGTGCCGGCTCCTCGGACACCGCCGTTTTTCGTTTCGTTTACATCCCGAGGATTATGCCGCTCGGGGATTCCATCACCGAGGGTCGCACCACCGGCGACGAGCCCCCGCTCGACCAGCGGATTTCCTATCGCGGCCGGCTCTACGAGCAGATTACTCAGGCCGGGTACGTCGTCGACTTCGTCGGACAGCTCCAGAGCGGCGCGGCCGCGGGCGCCGATCCCGACCACGAGGGCCATCCGGGGTGGTGCGACGACAACCGGCCGTTCTGCTCGATCAGCAACGGAAGCACCATCGACGGGAGTATCCGCGCGTTCCTCGATGCCAACCGCCCGGATATCGTGCTGCTGCACATCGGCACCAATCACTTCAGCGTGGACGCAAGCGGGGTCAATAGTATTCTCGACAAGATCGGCGTTTGGGCCGCACCGGAGCATCCGGTCACGGTCTTTCTCGCCCGCATCGTCCCCTCCCTGGACGGTTCGTTGGACGTGACGACCTTCAACAACAACGTCCAGGCGATCGCGGGAGCGCGTCCGAACGTCAACATACGCATCGTGGATCAGCAGCGCGCGCTGGCGCGCAGCGACGACCCCAACCGTGCGGATCCGGCCTACATGGCCGACAAGCTGCATCCGAACGCGGACGGCTACGCGCGTATGGCGGACCAATGGTGGGACGCGATCGCGGCGAGCGGGGTGCTCCCGCGGTGCGACTGACGCTCGGGCGCAGACCCGGAATCCGCTACAGCGCCCAAACGCGGTTGCGAATCGAACCGTAGAGCCGCCCGGTGCGCCACCCGAGCTCCCAGAGGTAGCTCGCGCGCTTTTCCTCGTGCAGCAGGTCGCCGACTCCCAGGATGAGGTACTTCCAGGCGGCGAGGCCGCTCTTCTTTCCGAGCTTCGGCATGCCCAGCGGGCGGTACCGCTTGTAGAGCACCACGTCGTTCTCCGCGTACTTCCGCGCCTGTCGCAGCAGCGCACGCACCCGGTCGCGGTGGCGAATGTGCACGAGCGCCTGAGGCAGCGGTGTGAGCGGCACGCCGCGCAGCTGCGCTTTCCAGCAGAAATCGGTCTCGAACAGCGTTTCCAGCGACTCGTCGAACCCGCCGATCGCCTCGAACAGCGCGCGCTGCATGCCCATGTTGCCTGCACCCGCGTGCGGCAGGAACGGCGGGTAGACGTACTCCTGGATGCCGGAAGTCTGCGCCTCGCGCCGATGCCGTGCGAGCGGCGCCGTGTTCAGGCGCTTGCCTTCGAGCGC
>DASVBY010000076.1:0-7983 GCA_036381895.1 Burkholderiales bacterium
GCCGAGCGCATGCTCGCGCGCGGCGCCGCCGATGCGCTCGTCTGGATCTCCGCGTTCGAGCCGCTGCCGCCGCCCGCGGCCGGCGTCCCGACGGTCGCCCTCGTCCGTCCCGGCGCGCGCTTCGAGACACCGCCCGACGTCGGCTTCGCGGTCGCGACCCCGGGCGTCGAGCAGGCGGGCCAGGCGTTCCGCTGCGACAACGTCGTGGCGCTGCCGCTGCGCCGCCTGCGCGCCGCAAACCTGCCTTCCGTCGCGGACGTGCTCGAGGCGATCGCATCGCGCCTCGGCCCGACACCATGCTGATCCGGCTCGCCCGCGGCACCGTCTACGATCCCGTGCACGGGCTCGACGGCGTGCGGCGCGATCTCTACGTGCGCGACGGCCGCATCGTCGCCGACCCGGGGCCCGGGGCCGCGATCGACCAGGACATCGACCTCGACGGCGCCGTGGTCATGGCCGGCGCCATCGATCTGCACACCCACATCGCCGGCGGCAAGCTCAACCTCGCGCGCGCCATGCTGCCCGAGGATCACCGGCACGATCCGCTCCCGCGCACGGAGCGCACGCGCGCCGGCACCGGACGTGCCGTGCCCTCGACCTTCGCCACCGGCTACCGCTACGCCCAGATGGGCTACACCGCCTGCTTCGAGCCCGCGATCGTGCCCGCGAACGCGCGCCACGCGCACCTCGAGATGGGCGATACGCCGATGGTCGACAAGGGTGGCTACGCGCTCCTCGGCAGCGACGATTTCCTCCTCGGGCTGCTCGCCGAGGGCGCGGAGCAGGCGGTCGTCAACGACTACGTCGCCTGGACGCTCGCGGCCACGCAGTGCATCGGCATCAAGGTCGTGAACCCGGGCGGCATCAGTGCGTTCAAGTTCAACGCGCGCCGCCTCGATCTCGACGAAGCCTCGCCGCACTACGGCGTGACGCCGCGGCGGGTCGTCGCGGCGCTCACGCGCGCGCTCGAGGAGCTCGGGGTGCCGCATCCGTTGCACGTGCACACGAGCAATCTCGGCGTACCGGGGAACATCGCGACCACGCTCGCGACGATGGACGCGGCCGAGGGCCGGCCGATCCACCTCACGCACGTGCAGTTCCACAGCTACGGCACCGAAGGCGAGCGCGGTTTCTCCTCGGCGGCGGCGCAGCTCGCCGAGGCGGTGAATGCGCGCCCGAACGTGAGCATCGACGTCGGCCAGATCATGTTCGGGCAGACGGTTACCGCCTCCGCCGACACCATGCGCCAGTACGCGAACCGCCGCCACGCGCACCCGAAGAAGTGGCTCTGCATGGACATCGAGTGCGAAGCGGGCTGCGGCGTGGTGCCGTTTCGCTACCGCGACCGCAACTTCGTCAACGCGCTGCAGTGGGCGATCGGCCTCGAGCTGTTCCTGCTCGTGAAGGACCCCTGGCGCGTGTTCCTCACGACCGATCACCCGAACGGCGCACCGTTCCAGAGCTATCCGCACCTGATCCGCCTGCTCATGGACCGCGGCTACCGCCGCCAGGCGTTCGCGGCGATTCACCCGGACGCGCAGAAAGCGAGCGTCGTCGGCGCGCTCGAGCGCGAGTACTCGCTCTACGAGATCGCGATCCTGACGCGCGCGGGCCCGGCGCGCATCCTCGGGCTCGCCGACCGCGGGCACCTCGGGGAAGGGGCGCGCGCCGACATCACGGTGTACGGCGACCAGCCGGACCGCGGGCGCATGTTCCGTACGCCGCGCTACGTGTTCAAGGACGGCCGCCTGGTCGTCCAGAACGGCGAGATCGTCGACGTCGCCTGGGGCGCGACGCACGTGGTGCGGCCCGAGTACGACCGCTCGATCGAGCGCCGGCTCGCGGCGTACTTCGAGCGCTACCGCACGGTGCGGCTGCCGAACTTCGCGATCGCCGACGACGAGATCGCGGCCGGCGGCCGCGGCCGCCTGATCGTCGAGCCCTGCCGGCGCCGAAGCGCATGATCATCAGCGGCGTCGAGATCGAGGACACGTTCGCCGAAGCGTTCGGCATGGTCGCGACGCGCGTGATCATCACCGCCGCCAACCCGACGTGGGCGCAGCACGCGGCGGCGTCGATGACCGGCTTCGCCACCTCGGTCATCGGCTGCGGCCTCGAGGCCGGGATCGAGCGCACGCTCGCCGCCGAGGAGACGCCGGACGGCCGCCCGGGGGTCTCGGTGCTGCTCTTCGGCATGTCGCAGAAGGACCTCGCGAAGCGCGTCGAGACGCGCATCGGCCAGTGCGTGCTCACCTGCCCGACCACCGCCGTCTTCAGCGGCATGGAGGGCACGGCGCGCATTCCGCTCGGCCGCAACCTGCGCTATTTCGGCGACGGCTTCCAGGCCTCGAAGCTCATCGGCGGCAGGCGCTACTGGCGCGTGCCGGTGATGGACGGGGAGTTCCTCTGCGAGGAGGATGCCGGCTGCAGCCCGGCCGTCGGCGGCGGCAATCTCATCGTGCTCGCGGCCTCGCAATCGCAGGCGCTCGCCGCGTGCGAAGCCGCGGTCGCGTCGATGCGCCGCCTCGCGAACGTCATTATGCCGTTCCCGGGCGGGCTGGTGCGCTCGGGCTCGAAGGTCGGCTCGCGCTACAAGGCGGTACCCGCATCCACCAACGACGCCTACTGCCCGACGCTGCGCGGGCTCACGCGCTCGCGGCTCACGCCAGACGTCGAAGCCGTGCTCGAGATCGTGATCGACGGCCTCAGCGCCGAGGACGTACGCACCGCGATGCGTGCGGGCATCCACGCGATCTGTGCGCTCGGCGCGGCCGAAGGCATCCGGCGCATCTCGGCCGGGAACTACGGCGGCAAGCTCGGGCAGTTCCAGTTCCCGCTGCGGGAGATCGCCGCATGAGCGCGCTCGTGCTCGAGCTGCGCGAACCGGTGCCCGCGCGCGTCGACCTCCGCGGCGTGACGCCCGACCGGCTCGAAGGGCTCTCGGCGCGCGCGATCGGTGCGATCGAAGTCGTGGCCGGCGCGCGGCCCGTCGCGCTCGAGCGGCTCTTCGCGATCAGCGGCGACGCGCCCGGCGAGCTCGTGCTGCGCGGGGCCACCGCCTGCCTCGACGGCATCGGCGCCGGCATGCGCGCCGGGCGCATCGTCGTCGAAGGCGACGCCGGCGATTACGTGGCGCAGGACATGCGCGCGGGCGAGATCATCGTGCGCGGGAACGCCGGCGCCTATGCCGCGAGCGGCATGCGCGGCGGGGTGCTGCGCATCACGGGCAATGCCGGGGACTGTCTCGGCGCCGTGCACGCCGGCGCGCGCTACGGCCTGCGCGGCGGGACCGTCATCGTGCACGGCAACGCCGGAGCACGCGCGGGCGAGCGCCAGCGGCGCGGCCAGATCCTGATCCGGGGCGATGCCGGCGACTGGCTCGGGGCCCGCATGGTGGCGGGCACGATCATGGTGCTCGGGCGCACCGGGCGCCTCGCCGGCTTCGGCATGCGCCGCGGCTCGCTCCTACTCGCGCAGGCACCCGCGTCGCTGCCGGGCTCGTTCAACGAGAGCGGCCGGCACCACCTGAGCTTTCTCTCGCTCTACCTGCGCAGCCTGCACGCGCTCGACCCCGCCTTCGCTGCGCTCGATCCGGGCCGCGCCACCGTGCGCCGCTTCGTCGGCGACCGCGGCTGCAACGGCAAGGGCGAGGTGCTCGTCTGGCTGTAGCGCGCCGTCGGTAAACGCAGTCGCAGCGCCCCTGTCATTGCGAGGAGCGCGCATCGCGACGAAGCAATCTCGCAAACCTCGGAACGGCTTCCGGAAGCGCTCGAGCCGGCGTCGGGAGATCGCTTCGCTGCGCTCGCAATGACAGCCGCGGTTCGATGCGGTCGCAACGACATGCACTTCGACCAAGGCACAACCTCCTTGGCCCGGGCCCGATATTACCGACCGGCGCTCTGGCCTAGTCGTACTTGATGTACTTGAACCGCGGGTCGTCCGGCGTCCCTTCGAGCGGGCCGCCCTCCTTCTTCGGCTGCCACATGATCACCTCCTCGATCTTCCTGGCGAGCGCGAAGTCCTTCTCGGTGATGCCCTTCGCCGCGTGGTTCTTGAGCTTCACGATCACGAACGCGTACGACACCGTGAGGTCCGGGTGGTGGAATGCCGCTTCGGCGAGATGGCCCACGGTGTTCACCACCATGAGCGTCGACTTCCAGCCGGCGGTCTTGTACCTGCGCCGGATCCAGCCGTCCTCGAGATACCAGTGCGGCAGCTCCTCTTTGAGCCGCTCCTGCACTTCCTCGTCCGGATACACTTCCTCGGGCTTGCGTTGCCGCCAGCCAGCCATAGCTCACCTCCTTTCGGTATGCGCCGCCTGCCCGCGCACGGATTGCGGTTCGTCGAGCCGCGCGATGCGCTGATCCGCGCAGCCGGCGAGCAGATCGGCGACGCGGCCGCGGCCCGGCACGACGAGCGCGGGCGCGATCTCGTGCAGCGGCACGAGCACGAACGCACGCGTGTGCAGCCGCGGATGCGGCACCGTCAGCGACGGAGCGTCCGATGCCCAGTCGCCGTAGAGCAGCAGGTCGAGATCCAGCGTGCGCGGTCCGTTGACGGGACCGGTACGCACGCGCCCGTGCCGCCGTTCGATCTCGAGCAGCCGCTCCATCAGCTCTGCGGGCGCGAGCCGCGTGCGGATGCGGCAGACGGCGTTGATGAAATCGGCCTGCGCCGTATAACCGATCGGCGCAGTGCGGTAGAGCGAGGAGCAGCGATCGACGCGGGTACGCGGCAATGCCGCGAGCGCCTCGATGCCCCGGCGCACTTGCGCCACCGGCTCATCCAGGTTGCTGCCGAGGCCGACATAGGCCTCGACCTCCGGAACGTCGCTGTTCGATGAACGGTTCATGGGCGCACGGTGCCAAAGAGCGATCTTAACGCGGCGCGGCGAGCGCGGGCAGGCGGCCTGCGGCGCGCCATCGGGGCGTATACGTCTGCTGCCGTTGCGGGAATGCCAGCGAAGTTGCTGACAGACACCCGCGCGTTCGGCGCAGTAGCATGCCGTATTGCCTGACGACCAAGGAGGCGTCGTATGCAGCTCAGCAAATGGATTGCTTTGGGCGTCGCGGTGGGAGCGTTCTCGAACGTGTCCCTGTTGTACGCCGCGGCGGGTGAGCAGAGGAACGTGCAGCAGGTGCCGCAGAAGGAAACCTATCCGGGGCGCGTCACCGGCGAGACGCCGAGCGCCGATCCGGGCGGCGTGCGCGGCACGGCACCGCCTTCGCCCGGCGCCGGCGAGCGGAAGGACAGCGTCACGGTGACGCCGCCCGCGCACCGTACGCCGGGCGCCTCTCCCGGAACCGTGACCGCAGTGGAGCCCCGCGGCGCCTTCGGCCAGGCCGACAAGAACCGCAGCGGCTTCATCGAGCAGGAGGAAGCGAGCGAAGTGCAGGGCCTCGATTTCATGCAGGCGGACGCCGACCGCGACGGGCGCTTGTCGCTGTCCGAGTTCGAAGCGGCCACCGGCAAGGGCGCGGGTGCCGAAACGGCCGAGCAGGCCGGTCAGGAGTCCGGCTCGGGCGCGGCTCCCGGATCGGGCCCGGAATCGTCGGGGAGCGGCTCACCCACCCGCTAAGGGCTGACGCGCCGCGGCGGCGCGCGATCGGCTTCAGCCGCGCGTGTGCCGCGGCCAGAGGATGCGGCTCACCACACCCTCGCGCCGCCACGCATGCACGAGCGCGGCGGCGGCGTGGAGCGCGATGAGCGCGACGAAGAGATACGACGTGTAGCGGTGTATGCCGCTGAAGAGCGCGTTCAGCGTTTCGTGCTCCCAGCCCCAGCGCGGCAGCGTGATACCCCAGAAGCGCGTCGGGTACTTGTAGAACTCCGCGGAGACGTAGCCGGCGACGGGCATGACGATCATGCAGGCGTAGAGCAGCGCGTGATTGAGGCGCGCCGCCCGCGCCTGCCATGCCGGAACGCTCGCGGGCAGCGGCGGCGGCGGATGCGTGAGGCGCCAGCCGATGCGCACCGCGATCAGGAGCGCGGCCGTGAGGCCGAGCGACTTGTGCAGCGCGAAGTACGGGGAACGCACCGGCCCCAACGGCAGATCGGTCATGTACCACCCGAGTCCGATCTGCGCGAAGATCACCGCGACCAGCACCCAGTGGAGCACGATCGCGGTGCGGGTGTAGGCGCCGGCGGCTTCGTGCACCGCAGGCGCCCGCCCGACGGCGCTCACTCGATCAGCACACCCCATGGCCGCTCGCCTACCGCGATGTCGCGTATCTTCCGGTTCGTCTGCGTATCGATCACCGACACCGAGTTGGAGCGCCCGTTCGCGACGTAGAGCTTGCGCCCGTCGGGCGTGATGGCCATGTTCCATGGCCGCTTGCCGACGGGAATCGTCGCGATGATCTCGTTCTTCTCGGTGTCGATCACGGATACGCTCCCGTCCCTGCCGTTAGACACGTAAACGCGCTTGCCATCCGGGCGCACCGTGACGCCGTTCGAGTATTCGCCGCCCTTGATCGAGGCGAGCACCTTCTGCGTGCGCGTGTCGATCGCGTAGATCGTGCTCGCGATCTCGCACGCCACGTAAGCGCGGCTCCCGTCCGGCAGGAAGCCGATGCCGCGCGGGCGCTGGCCCACCTTGATCGCGTTCACCTGCCGGCGCGCGCCGACGTCGATGACGTCGACCTGGTCCGCATCCTCCGCGCTCGCGTACACCCAGCGGCCGTCGGGGCTGAAGACGGCGTGCTCCGGATTCTTGCCCTCCACCTCGACGGTGAACGCGCGTTTGCCGCTCGCGCGGTCGATGAAGGCAATGGCGTTGCTGAGCTCGACGGCGGCGATCACCCAGCGCCCGTCGGGCGAGATGCTCACTCCCTCCGGCGACTCGCCGAGCTCGATGCGCCCGGTAGCCGCACCCTTCTCGAGATCCACGACCACGAGGTCGTTGTTCGGCTGGTCGCTCACGTACAGGAACTTGCCGTCCGGCGACGCCGCGAGCCCGCGCGGCTTGTCGCCCGCCTTGATCTCGCGCACGACCTCGTCGGTTGCGGTGTCGATCACCGACAGCGTTCCGCTCTGCTCGTTCGGCACGTACGCGAACGGCGCGGCCGCCGCACTCCCGCCGAACGCGATCGCCGCAAAGACCACAGGGAATGTCTTCCTGATCTTCATCAGTTCCTCCGGACGCTCGAAGGCTCGATTCGGAGACCGATTCACATACTGCTCGACGGCGCGCACGCGCGCAAGGCAAGAAGGGCGGCGCCTTGCGGCGTCGCCTCCTTTTGCCCCCGGTTACCGCGTAATCGTCAGAACATCAAGATCGCACCGACGGCGATGCTGTCCTCGTCGGCCGTGTTGCCGTTGTGCGCCTCCGCCTCGGTCGACGTGTACTCGACCACCGCGTGCACGTACTTGTTGAGCGGATGATAGACGCCGAAGATCAGCGAGCTGTTCTTCTCGACCAGAGTCGAGGGCGCCTCGCCGCTCGCCAGATCGAGCTTGCTCTCCCCGTAGCTCACGCCGAGCTTCGTGCCGGGGCCGGGGAGCTTGTAAGTGAGCTGCACGTATCCACCGTCCGACTCCCGCTTCTGGCCGGCGACGGTCGCGGCGTCGAACAGATACGCGGTCGTGCCGATTCCGTCGCCGCTGTACCAGTAGACCACCCCCTCGAACCCGCCGAAGCCGATCTTGGCGCCCACGTCGAAGGCGTTCGCGGTGAACCCGCCGGTGGTGGCGTCGATCTTCTGGTTGAGGAAGCTCGCCCACACCTTGCCCGGCCAGCGTCCCTCCCACCCGTACTGCACCTCCGCTTCATAGCCGAAGTTGTCGTTCGCCTGATCGAGGGTCTCTGCCGTTCCGCTCACCGTACTCGCGCCGTTGGTGGAGAGCCCGAAGGGATCCATCAGGCCGACCTCGAAGGAGAAGCCGCCGAACTTCGGCGAGGTGTAGCTGATCTGGCCTTTCCAGTCGGCGTAGAGATACCCCGTGCCGATGCGGCCGAGCGTGGTGTTGCCGCCGCCCCCGCTC
>DASVBY010000077.1:0-2846 GCA_036381895.1 Burkholderiales bacterium
GCCTGCTGTACGGCGAACCCCGCTTGTGCGCCTGAATACGCCGCACTTCGGATTCCCGTTGCGTTTCGCCTGCGGCTGACGAAGAACCGCGCCAGTCGCCGGGTTTGCCCCGACAGGCAGTTGTTATTTTCGTCGCTTTTCCATCCCAGGAAGGAAAACACCGAAACATGAAAACGTACGCCGTGTTGGCTGCGGCGCTGCTTGCCGCGGTCGCAGTGAGCGCCTGCCGGAAAGAACAGGCTCCAGCCGCTTCGGCTCCGGCCGCGCCCGCGGCACCGACGGCTTCGGCCGGGGAGCAGCAGCCCGCGGCGGACGATGCGGCGCCTGCCGCGGAAAGCGCGGACTCCCGGAACAAGTAGCTCGAGGTTCGTCGCGTTTCACAGCCCGCCACGGCGGGCCGTTTTTTGCACGCTCACGGCGCCTGCCGTGCGCGTTGACACTGGAAGCACGCCGCCCCTATAGTTCGCCGCGTTACATGCTCCAGGTGTCCGCACGTCCTCGACGCGCGGATGAAACGGGAAGCCGGTGCGCGCGCCCCCGACGGGTCGCTGCAATGCCGGCGCTGCCCCCGCAACGGTAGGCAGGTTTACACGCGGATCACCCCGCCACTGTCGGCGCCCACGCAGCGCGTGGACCGATGGGAAGGCGATCCGCAGGCTCTCTCGAGCCGCCTGCGAGCCCGGAGACCGGCCTGCGAGCGTCTGGACGGTGTTGCGGCGGGCGACACGGGCGGCTCCTCACCCTCCCGGGACTCTCTTCCGCACACCTCGGCCCACGTCCGCGCGGGTGCGCGCGGTTTGCGGAGAGAAACAATGAGAACCACCGTAGTCCTCGGCGGCCTGCTGTGTGCGGCGCCGCTCGCTTCCGTTGCTGCAGAACCCTCGGCCGCGCTGGCCGCCGATCCCGTCGTCGTCACTGCGACGCGTACCGCGCGCACGGCCGACGAAACGCTCGCATCGGTTACAGTGATCACAGCGGAGGAAATCGAGCGTTCGCAGGCCGTGGACGTGCTCGAACTGCTGCGCTTCCACGCCGGGATCGACATCGGCCGCAACGGCGGCTTCGGCCAATCCGCCTCGGTTTTCCTGCGCGGCACCGAGAGCAACCACACGCTGGTTCTCCTCGACGGCGTACGCATCAACCCAGGCACCATAGGCGGCCCGGCGCTCCAGTTCATCGATCCGGCGGCGATCGAGCGCATCGAGATCGTGCGCGGACCGCGTTCGGCGCTGTACGGGTCCGACGCCATCGGCGGGGTGATCCAGATATTCACGCGGCGCGGCGCGGCGGGCACGAGCGTGCGCGCGACGGGCGGCGCAGGCTCGCACGACACGCGGGAAGCGAGCGTCGGCGCGCACCGGCGCAGCGGCCGCTGGCGCGTGGGCGTCGACGCCTCGACGTTCCGCACCGACGGGTTCCCGACCCGGCGCGAGAGCACGCTCGACCGGGGATTTCGCAACGCCACGGCGAGCGCCTATGCCGGCTTCGACGCCGGCGCGCTCGACGTCGAGATCAGCCACTGGCAGGCGCAAGGCAAAGCCGAGTACCTGGACTTCGCTTTCGTCCCGCTCGACCAGGATTTCGACAACGCGGTCACGGCGGCCACCGTCAAGGCGAACCCCTCGTCCGCCTGGGCCGCTACCCTCAGGCTCAGCCGCATGCGCGATGAGCTGCGGCAGAACCAAAGCAGCGATTTCCTGCGCACCCGGCGCAACGTGCTCGACTGGCAGAACGATCTGCAGGCCGGAAACCATCTGCTGACCGTTGGGGCGCTGCTCTCGCGCGAACGCGCCGAAACGCTGAGCTTCGGCAGCGCGTTCGACGTATCGACCGACCAGGAAGCGGTGTACGTACAGGATCAGTGGAGCCTCGGCCGCTATCGGCTCCTCGCGGCGCTGCGACACACGGACGACGAACGCTTCGGCGGCCACTCGACGGGGGAGCTCGCGGCCGGTTACGACCTCGGGCCGCGCGCCCGCGTCCACGCATCGATCGCCACCGGCTTCCGCGCGCCGGATGCCACCGACCGCTTCGGGCCGGGCGGCAACCCCGATCTCCAGCCGGAGCGGTCGCGCAATACCGAAGTGGGATGGCGGTTCAGACCCGCGCCGGAGCACACCTTGTCGCTCGCCGTGTTCGACAACGAGATCGACAACATGATTACCTTCGTCGATCCGGATGGATTCATGAATCCGATCCCGGGCCGGAACGAAAACCTCGAGCAGGCGCGGATCCGCGGGATCGAGGCGAGCCATACCTGGTCGGGCACGCACTGGATCGTCGAGACGAGCATCGTCGCCCAGAGCCCCGAGAACCGCGCGACCGGACAAACGCTGCCGCGCCGGGCGCGGCGCCACTTGTCGCTGCGCGGCTCGTATCGCACCGGCCCCGTGGCGCTCGGCGGCGCGCTGCTCGCGGCGAGCGAGCGGCGCGACTCCGACTTCAACGACAACATGCTCGCGGGCTACGCGGTCGTGAGCCTTTTCGGCGAGTACGAGCTGCGGCGGAATCTCGTGCTGAGCGCCCGCGTCGAGAATGTGCTGGACAAGGACTACGTCCTGGCGCACGGCTTCAACACGCCCGGCCGCACCCTGTTCTTCAACGTGCGTTACACGTCGCACGCGAGCGACTGACGCACCGCCTTGTGCCATCCGATGCCGCACGGTCGCACGGTGATGATTCAAGGGACGACGTCCGATGCGGGCAAGAGCGTGCTCGTCACCGGCCTTTGCCGCTGGGCGCGGCGCCGCGGCGTGCGCGTGGCACCCTTCAAGCCGCAGAACATGGCGCTGAACAGCGCCGTGACGGCGGACGGCGGAGAGATCAGCCGGGCGCAGGCCGTACAG
>DASVBY010000078.1:0-89866 GCA_036381895.1 Burkholderiales bacterium
TGGTGAAGGTGCCGTACAACCTGCGGCTCAACGAGGAGATCAAGATCTACCAGAAGCTCCTCGATCTGTCGGATTTCCGCGCCCACATCGCGCCGCACACGCTCGAGTTCGCGGCCATGTTCGCGATCCTGACGCGCCTCGAGCCGACCAACAAGTGCGACCTGATGACCAAGCTCAAGCTCTACAACGGCGAGGAGGTCGTCGAGAAGGGCAAGATGACGCGCGCGAACGTGCGCGAGCTCCAGGAGGACACGCGCCGGGAAGGCATGTTCGGCATCAGCCCGCGCTTCATCATGAAGGCGATCGACAATGCGCTCGCCGAGAGCCCGGAGGGCATCACCCCGATCAACGTGCGCGAGTCGCTGATCCGCATGGTCAAGGCCGCGGATATCGGCGACGACACGAAGAAGCAGTACCTCGAATTCCTGCAGGACACGCTGCACAAGGTGTATCTCGAAATCCTGGAGAAGGAGATCACCAAGGCGTTCGTGTATTCGTTCGAGGAGCAGGCGGAGACGCTGTTCCAGAACTACCTCGACCACGCCGAGGCGTACGTGAACAAGACGCGGGTCAAGGACCGCAATACCGGCGAGGAGCTGCAGTCGGACGAGGGCTTCCTCAAGTCGGTCGAGGAGCAGATCGCCGTGGTCGGCTCGTCGGCGCAGGGCTTCCGCCAGGAAGTGATGGCGTTCCTGTGGGCCAAGAGCCGCCGCGGCGAGAAGGTGAGCTACAAGTCGTACGAGCCGCTGAAGGAGGCGATCGAGCGCAAGCTCATGAGCTCCGTGCGCGAGATGAGCCGGGTCATCACCAAGGCGCGCACGCGCGACGAGGAGCAGGTCAAGAAGTACAACGACCTGGTCAAGGGGCTGCTCGAACGCGGCTACAACGAGTACTCGGCGGAGGTGATCCTCAAGTACGCGGCGAACAACCTGTGGAAGGACTAGCGGACACGGGCGCGCGCGGCCGTCCGCGGCGCCATCGCACACCGCCCCTTCCGCCTCGCGGCGGAGGGTCGCACCGGAGGACAGGCTAGCCGGTCATGCAGAAGTCGATTTTCCGTCCGTACGTCGAATCGGAGACGCTGCGCTCCGATCGCAGCGCCCGCGACCGCTCGCGCCACCGGCAGAAGGTGCGCGAGTCGATCCGCGAGAACATCGCCGACATCATCGCCGAGGAGGCGATCATCGGCCAGAGCCGCGACAAGATCGTGAAGATCCCGATCCGCGGGCTGCGCGAGTACCGCTTCGTCTACGGCGACAACGCGCCGGGCGTCGGCACCGGCAACGGCGACGTCCAGCCCGGACAGGTCATCGGCCGGGCGGAACAGGAGGGCCAGGGCCACGGCGGGCCCGGCCGCGAGGCGGGCGTCGACTACTACGAGACCGACGTCACGCTCGAAGAGCTCGTCGATATCATGTTCGAGGACCTGGACCTTCCGAACATGGACCGCAAGCACCTGCGCGAGATCCAGGTCGAGGCGACCCGCAAGCGCAAGGGCTTCCGCAAGGTCGGTGTGCGCACCCACCTCGACAAGCGCCGCACCGCGATCTCGCGCATCCGCCGCGCGATCGCCTCGCGCGCCTCGCACACGGCGCAGCTCGCTCCCGACAGCGGCGGCGCCGAGCCGCGATTCCCGTTCCACCGCGACGACCTCAAGTATCGTCGCCTGGTGCGCGACGTGCGCCCGCAGTCGAACGCCGTCGTGCTCTGCATCATGGACACGTCCGGCTCGATGGACACCATGAAGAAATACCTAGCGCGCAGCTTCTTCTTCCTGCTCTATCGCTTCGTCAAGACGCGCTACACGCACGTCGAGGTCGTGTTCATCGCCCACGACGCCACGGCGCGCGAGGTGAGCGAAGAGGAGTTCTTCAGCAAGGGCGAATCGGGCGGGACCATGATATCGTCCGGCTACAACAAGGCGCTCGAGATCATCCAGGCGCGCTACCATCCGACGCACTGGAACATCTACGCCTTCCACTGCTCCGACGGCGACAACTGGACCGAGGACAACGAGCACGCGCTGCGCGCGGCGCGCGAGCTCTGCAACATCTGCAATCTCTTCGGTTACGGCGAGATCAAGCCGCTCAATTCCGGGTCGTACGGCAACTCGCTCCTCGAGCTGTTCGACCAGCTGCAGGCGCCGAACTTCCTCAGCACCGTGATCGAGAGCAAGAACGACATCTGGCCGAGCTTCAAGGAGTTCCTGACCCACGAACGCCCGGTCGAAACGTCGGCACCCGCACCATGACGCACCGCTGGACCGTTCAGGAGCTCGAGGCCTGGGACGAGCGCATTCGCGCGAAGGCCGAGGAGTTCGGCCTGCGCTGCTTCCCGCAGGAGTTCGAGGTCTGCGACCACGAGCAGATGCTCGGCTACATGGCCTATCGCGGCATGCCGGCGCAGTATCCGCACTGGTCCTTCGGCAAGGCGTACGAGAAGCTGAAGACGCTGTACAACTACGGCGTCTCCGGCCTGCCGTACGAGATGGTGATCAACGCCAACCCGGCGCTCGCGTACCTGATGCGCGACAACTCGCTGTGCCTGCAGCTGCTCACGATCTCGCACGTCTACGGGCACAACGACTTCTTCCGCAACAACTACATGTTCCGCGACACGCGTCCGGAGCTCGTGATCGGCCTGTTCAAGCTGCACGCCGACCGCATCCGCGGCTATATCGAGGATCCCTCGATCGGCCTCGCCCGGGTGGAGGAAGTCCTCGACGCGGCGCATGCGCTGTCGCTGCAGATGCGCCGGCACACCGCGATCCGCAAGCTCTCGCACGAGGAGCAGCGCGAGCGGCTGCTAGAGGCCGCGCAGCCGCCGAAGGATCCGTTCGAGCGCATCCACAAGCCCCCCGAGTACCGCGAGCCCGATCTTTCGCGCGTGCCGCTCGAGCCGGAGGAGGACCTGCTGCTCTTCATCGCCGAACACAATCCGTATCTCGCCGAATGGCAGCGCGACATCCTGCGCATCGTGCACACGCAGGCGCAGTACTTCCTGCCGCAGATCGAAACCAAGATCATGAACGAGGGCTGGGCGAGCTACTGGCACCACAAGATCATGAACAGCCTCGACCTGCCGGATGACCTGCACCTAGAGTTCCTGGTGCATCACAACCAGGTGGTGCGGCCGCACGTCGGCGCGCTCAATCCCTACTACGTCGGCTTCAAGATCTGGCACGATCTCGAACGGCGCTACGGCGGCGCCGAGGGCGGCCGCACGCCCGAGATACTCTTCGAGGCGCGGGAGTCGGAGCGCGACGTCTCGTTCCTGCGCCGCTTCCTGACGCGCGAGCTCATGGAAGAGATGCACATGTTCGAGTACCAGCGCGAGCAGGACAAGCTCGTGGTGTCGCGGGTCGCGGACGAGGCCGAGTGGGAGAACGTGAAGCAGACGCTGCTGCGCAACGTCGGCATGACGACCGTGCCCGTCATCCGCGTGGTCGACGCCGATTTCCGCCACACCCGGGCCCTGCGGCTGGTGCACGAGCACGACGGCCGCGACCTCGATCTCGAGTACCTCGAACGCACCCTGAAATATGTGTACGACCTTTGGGGGCGCCCCGTGCTGCTCGAGACGCGGGTGCGCAACGAGCCGGTGACGTTCTCGCGCACCGAGAACGGCTTTGAGCGCCTGAAGCGCTGACCGCTTCCAGATCCGCCCCGGCCCCGCGTCAGCTTTCCGTCTGCCTCGCCTGTCGCCGTCCCGCGGGCGGATGTTGCATGGTCTGAAAATTGCACGAAAATTGGGACAATAGGGTTGCAGGGAGCTCCGGATGTCGCAGGCCACTTCCGTGACCAGTGCGCACGACGACAAGCCTTGGGTGCTGGTCGTGGACGACTCGCGCGTCGTCCGCCGCACCATCCTCAACACGCTCGGGCCGGACTTCAACGTCCTCGAGGCGGGCGACGGGATGGCCGGCTGGCGCATACTGCGCCAGAACAGCCGCATCGACGCCGTGATCAGCGACATCCAGATGCCGGAGATGGACGGCTACAACCTGATCTGCAAGGTACGGGCGGTGGAGGATCCGGCGCTGCGCGAGGTCCCGATCATCGTGATCACCAGCGCCGAGGACGAGATCACGCGCGAGCGCGCCTACGCCTGCGGCGCGAACGACTTCATCCTGAAGCCGTTCCACGCCGAACAGCTGCTGTCGTGTGTGCGCAACCAGATCGCGGAGTACCGCAAGGCGAATGCGGCGCTCACGACCTCGACGCCGCCGCCGGCGCCGCCGAAGCCGGCCGGCGAGATCGTTTCCATCACCATCTCCGACACCGGACCGGGCACGCTCGAGACCGCGCTCGAGCACATCGACACCGGGCTCGACATTCTGCGCGGCCTGAAGACCGCCGCGATCGCGCCGCACGCGCTCAACCTGGTGATCCGCTTCCTGCCGCTGCTCAAGTACTGCAACACCAAGTTCAACCTCGGCCTGGAGCGCGAGATCACGGCGATCCAGGAGCGCATCACCGCGGCGCGCGACGCCGCGTCGTCTTCGTCGCCGCCCGCTATCAACTGAACCGGCGCCGACCTCTCGCGTCGCTCGGGCAGCGGCGCGCGGCGGCTGCGGCTAGGTCGCGGCGCTCCGCTGCCGTTCCCGCTCCTGCAGCGTCCGCCACATGATCTTGCCGCTGCCCGATTTCGGGAGGCTATCGACGAACTCGACGGTGCGCGGGTACTTGTACGCCGCCATCTGACCGCGCGCCCAGTCGATGATCTCCTGCTCGCTCACCCGGCCGCGCGCCTCGGGCCTGAGCACCACGACCGCTTTCACGGTTTCGCCGCGGCGCGGGTCGCGGGCGCCGATCACGCAGACCTCGTGGATCGCCGGATGCCGGTACATCATGGTCTCGACCTCCGCCGGCCACACCTTGAAGCCCGATGCGTTGATCATGCGCTTCAGGCGATCGGTCATGAAGAAGTAGCCTTCTTCGTCGGTGTAGCCGAGATCGCCGGTGCGGAAGAAGCGCTTGCCGTCGAGCTCGACGAAGGCCTCCGCGGTCGCCTGCGGCTGGTTCCAGTACCCCTGGAACACCTGCGGGCCGCGCACCACGATCTCGCCGCTCTCGCCGGGCGGCAGCTCCCGGAGCGTCTCCGGATCGACCACGCGCGCCTCGACGTCGCAGATCGGGATGCCGAGGCACTGGCGCTTGGGGCGCTCCGGCGGGTTCGTATGCGTCGGCGCCATGGTTTCCGTGAGCCCGTAGCCCTCGACGTACGCGAGCCCGTAGCGCTCGTACAGCCGCCGTGCGACCGCTTCCGGCATCGCGGCCCCGCCGCCCCCGATCTGATGCAGGCTCGAGAGGTCGTACTCGTCGAGCCGGGGATTGGCGAGAAAATCGACCACCATGGTCGAGATCGTCTTCCACGCAGCCACCCGGTAGCGCTCGATGAGCCGCGCGGCGGCGTCGCGATCCCAGCGCGTCAGTAGCACGATGGTGCTGCCGGTATAGAGCGGTCCGTTCATGCTCCCCTGCATGCCGGTCACGTGAAACAGCGGCAGGGTCGCGAGCCGCGTGTCGTCCACCGTGTTCTTGTACCAGCACTCGCCGACGACGACGGTATGCATGACGTTGCGGTGCGTGTGCATGCAGCCCTTCGGCAGGCCGGTGGTCCCGGACGTGTACGGCATCACCGCGAGATCGTGCGGGCCCGCGACGTGCGGCCCCGGCCGCGCACCGCGCGCGAGCGCTTCGTGCCACGAGGCGACGCCGGCGCCGTTGAGCCGCACACGCGGGGCGCGCACCACCTCGGGCACCGGCACATCGGTTTCGCTCCGCAGGTAGTCGCAGTACGCGCCGACGATCGCGTGCGCGAGCTCGCCGCCGAGCAGCGGTTCGACCTGCGCGTACAGATCCTGCGTCGTGATGATGGTCCGCGCGCCGGTGTCGGTCGCGTAGTGGCGCAGCTCGTTCGTGAGGTTCATCGGGTTGATCGGAACCACCACCGCATTCGCGCGCAGGACCGCGTAGTAGGCGATCACGAACTGCGGGCTGTTCTGCGTGTACAGCAGCACCCGGTCGCCGCGGCGCACGCCGCACTCCTGCTCGAGGAAGCCCGCGAGGCGTCCCACCTCGTCGCGGAACTCGGCGAAGGTAATGACCGAGTCGTAGTAGACGATGAAAGGCTTGCGCGGATAGCGCGCGGCAGAGACTTCGAGGTTGTAGCAGAGGCTGGTTTCCGGCAGCACGATGCTATGCGGGAGCATCTTCGGCCAGTGTGCGTAATGCCGATCCGACATGGTGACTCCAGAGTTTCGCTTTCACTCAGCGGGTGGGAACGCCGGGCGCGGCCGCCGCGCGCTGCAGGCGCCTCGCCGCTCGCGGCGCCGGTTGGCGCGGACCGGTGGGACCCGGCGCGCCCGCCGGCGGCGCCGCCCTAGGCGTCCGGCTGCCGGCTCAGCTCGCGCTCCTGCAGCAGGCGCCACTGGATCTTCCCCGTGCCCGACTTCGGCAGGCTGTCGACGAACTCGACGATACGCGGGTACTTGTAGGCAGCCATCTGCTTCGAGGCCCACTCGATGATCTCCTGCTCGGACACGTTGCCGCGCGCTTCCGGCCGCAGCACCACCAGCGCCTTCACGGTCTCGCCCCGATGCGCATCGCGCGCGGCGATGACACAGGCCTCCTGGATCGCCGGGTGCTGGTACATCAGGTTCTCGACCTCGGCCGGCCAGACCTTGTAGCCGGATGCATTGATCATGCGCTTCAGCCGATCGACCATGAAGAAATAGCCGTCCTCATCGACGCGGCCGAGATCGCCGGTGCGGAAGAAGCGCTTGTCGTCGAGCTCGACGAACACCTCCGCGGTGGCTTCGGGCTTGTTCCAGTAGCCGAGGAACACCTGCGGACCGTGCACCACGATCTCCCCCACTTCGCCCGGCGCCAGCTCCTCGAGCGTCGTCGGATCGACCACGCGCGCCTCGGTATTGCAGATCGGAATTCCGAGGCACTGCTTCTTCGGCCGATCCGGCGGGTTGATGTGCGTCGGCGCGATGGTTTCCGTGAGCCCGTAGCCCTCGATGAAGCTCAGGCCGAACCGGTCCTGCAGCTTCTGCGCCACCGCCTCCGGCATCGCCGCCCCGCCGCCGCCGAGGCGCGTGAGACTCGACAAGTCGTACCGGTCGACCTTCGGATTGTTCAGGAAATCGACGACCATCGTCGGAATCGCCGTCCACGAGGAGATCCGGTAGCGCTCGATGAGCTGCGCCGCCGCATCGCGGTCCCAGCGCGGCAGCAGCACCGCGGTGTTCCCGGTATAGAGCGGCGCATTCATGCTCCCCTGCATGCCGGTCACGTGGAAGAACGGCAGCACCGACAGGATCACCGCGCCGGGATCGTAGCCGAACCATACCGACCCGACCACGAGCGTGAACATGACCGTGCGGTGCGTATGCATGCAGCCCTTCGGCTGCCCGGTAGTGCCGGAGGTGTAGGGCATGACGCAGAGATCGTCCGGACCGGCCGTGAGCGGGCCCGGGCGACGGTCGCGCGCGAGCGCATCGCTCCAGAGCGCGATCCCGCGGCCCGCGATCGGCGCGCGCGGGGCGGCGACGAAATCGGGCACCCGCAGCTCCGTCGGTTCCCTCAGATAGTCCGAGTACGCGGCCACGACCACGTGCTCGAGCCCCTCGCCGAGGAGCGGCTCGACCTGGGGATAGAGCTCCTGCGCCACCAGCGCCGTCGTCGCACCGCTGTCCTGGACGTAGTGGCGCAGCTCGTTCGTCAGGTTCATCGGGTTGATCGGGACCACGACTGCGTTGGCGCGCAGGATCGCGTAGTACCCGATCACGAACTGCGGGCTGTTCTGCATGTAGAGCAGCACCCGGTCGCCCTTCTTGACACCGCAGTCCCGCTCGAGGAAGCCCGCGAGGCGCTCGGCCGCCTCGCGGAACTCGGCGAACGTGATCGCCGTGTCGTAATAGATGAGGTAGGGCTTCCGCGGGTAGCGCGCGGCGGACACCTCGGCGTTGTAGAAGAGATTCGTCTCCGGCACGGTCAACTGGCGCGGCACGTTCTTCGGCCAGTAGGCGAAGTGGCGCTCGGACATCGCTTACCCCCCCTCGTTATCGGCGCCGCGGGCGCGTCAGGCGCGCGCCTGCTTGAAGCGCCGCAGCTCGAGCTTCGCGATGTGGTTGCGATGGACCTCGTCCGGTCCGTCGGCGAGGCGCAGAGTGCGCGCGGCCGCGTACGCCTTGGCGAGGAACTTGTGCGCGACCCCGCCGCCGCCCCAGGCCTGGATCGCCCAGTCGAGCACCTTGCACGCCATGTTCGGGGCCGCCACCTTGATCATCGCGATCTCCTTCGCGGCGACCTTGTTGCCGACGGTGTCCATCATGTAGGCGGCGTTGAGCACCAGGAAGCGCGCCTGGTCGATCATGATGCGCGCCTCGGCGATGCGCTCCTGCGTCACGGTCTGCTCCGCCACCGGCCGCCCGAACGCCACGCGGTTCAAGGTGCGCTCGCACATCAGCTCGAGCGCGCGCTCGGCGACGCCGATGAGGCGCATGCAGTGGTGAATGCGGCCCGGCCCGAGGCGGCCCTGCGCGATCTCGAAGCCGCGGCCCTCGCCGAGGAGCACCGCCGACGCCGGCACGCGCACGTTCTCGAACACCACCTCGGCGTGGCCGTGCGGCGCGTCGTCGAAGCCGAAAACCGGCAGATGCCGCAGCACCTTGATGCCGGGGGTGTCCATGGGCACCACCAGCATCGACTGCTGGCGGTGGCGGTCCGGATTGTCCGGGTCGGTCTTGCCCATGAAGATGAGCACCTTGCAGCGCGGATCGTTGGCGCCCGAGGTCCACCACTTGCGCCCGTTGATCACGTAGTGGTCGCCGTCGCGCCGGATGCTCGCCTGGATGTTGGTGGCGTCGCTCGACG
Organism: Burkholderiales bacterium; assembly: GCA_036381895.1. Taxonomy (GTDB): domain Bacteria; phylum Pseudomonadota; class Gammaproteobacteria; order Acidiferrobacterales; family Sulfurifustaceae; genus JACQFZ01. Next base: position 8,886 of record DASVBY010000078.1, read on the forward strand.
CGACGTCCGGCTCGGTCATGGCGAACGCCGAGCGGATCTTGCCTTCGAGCAGCGGCTCGAGCCACTGCTTCTTGTGCTCGGGGCTGCCGTAGCGCACCAGCACCTCCATGTTACCGGTGTCCGGTGCGCTGCAGTTGAACACCTCCGGCGCGAACGGCACGCGCCCCATGATTTCGCACAGCGGCGCGTACTCGAGGTTCGTGAGACCGGCGCCGTACTCGGAGTCCGGCAGGAACAGGTTCCACAGCCCCTGCGCCCGCGCCTTGGCCTTGAGCTCCTCGAGGAGCTTGATCGGCACCCACGGGTTGCCCTTCGCGCGGTTCTCGTCCACCTCGGCGTACACCCGGTCCTCGTTCGGGTAGATGTACTCGTCCATGAACGCCTGAAGCTTCGCCTGCAGTGCCTTGGTCTTCTCCGAGTACGCGAATTCCATAACGGTTCCTCTCTGAGCTGTGCGCGTGATCAAACGGTGGTTCGGCCGCCGCAACGGACGTAGAGGGCTGCGGCGTTCATTGCTTCTTTCTCCTGTTTCCTCCGAGCCCGCTGCGGCGCGGATTCATACGGGTCAGGTGCGCGTCATCATTTTCTCGACCTGCGCCCACGCCGCTTCGGCGAGCGGCCGCGCCCGGCGCCCCGCCTCGAGCGCGTGGCGGTTCGACGCGTTGCCCTGGAGCGCGCGCGCGAGCACGCCCTGCAGAATGCCGACGAGCCGGAACATCCCGAACGCGATGTAGTACTCCCACTCCTTCTCCGGAATCTCCGGGCGCCCGACGCGCCGGCAGTACGCCGCCACGTACTCGCGCTCGCTCGGGATGCCGAGCGCCGCAAGATCGGCCCCGGCGAGGCCGCGGAACTGCCCCGGGTCGAAGCGCCAGGTCATGCAATGGTAGGAGAAATCGGCGAGCGGATGGCCGAGCGTCGAGAGCTCCCAGTCGAGCACTGCGACGATGCGCGGTTCGGTCGGATGGTAGATGACGTTGTCGAGACGGTAATCGCCGTGGACGATGCAGGTCGTGTCGTCCGCCGGAATGTGCTGCGGCAGCCAGGCGATCAGATTCTCCATCGCCTCGATGCGCTCGGTCTCGGCCGCCCGGTACTGTTTGGTCCAGCGGTCGATCTGGCGCGCGAAATAGTTGCCGGCCTTGCCGTAGTCGCCGAGCCCGATCGCCGCGTAGTCGACGGTGTGCAGCGCCGCGATCACCCGGTTCATCTCGTCGAAGATCGCGGCGCGCTCCGCGGGCGCGAGCCCCGGCAGCCGCGGGTCCCAGAAGATGCGGCCGTCGACGTAGTCCATGATGTAGAACGCGGTGCCGATCACCGAGTCGTCGAGGCAAAGCGCGTAAGTCTTCGCCACCGGGACCTCGGTACGCGCGAGCGCGGTGATCACGCGGTACTCCCGGTCGACCGCGTGCGCCGACGGGAGCAGCTTTCCGGGCGGCTTGCGCCGCAGCACGTAGCGTTTGCCGTTCGCGCGGACGAGATAGGTGGGGTTCGATTGCCCGCCCTTGAACTGCTCGACCTCGACCGTGCGGATGGACTCGTCGACGTTGCGACGCATGTAGTCGGCGAGACGCGCGACGTCGAAGCGATGGGCTTCGCGTACCGCCTCGGTGCCGACGTACTCGCTCAAAGCTTCCGCTTTGCTCTGCTCGGTACTCACTTGCCGCTCTCCGATCGGATGCCGTCTTGCTCTCACCCCGACCCGCCGATTCTACCCCCGATCACCCGCTTTGGGCGCCGAGCGCGCAGCGGCCGCCGCCGGCTCAGACGAGCTTCACCAGCTGCTTGCCGAAATTGCGGCCGGCGAGCAGGCCGAGGAACGCGCGCGGCGCGTTCTCGAGCCCCTCGACCACGCTCTCGCGGTACTTGAGCCGCCCTTCGAGCACCCACTGCACGAGGTCCTTGCGCGCCGTCTTGCGCCGCTCCGGATGATCCGAAACGATGAACCCCTGCACCTTGAGGCGATTGATCAGGATGCTGGCGATATTGCGCGTCGGATAGGGCTCGGCGGCGTCGTACTGCGCGATGCGGCCGCACACCGGAATGCGGCCGAAGGGATTCATCATGGAGAGCACGACGTCGAAGATCTCGCCGCCGACGTTCTCGAAATAGATGTCGATACCGCCCGGCGCCGCCGCCGCAAGGTCCTCGCGCAGGCGCCCGGCCTTGTAATCGACGCACGCGTCGAAACCGAGCTCCTCGACCGTGTAGCGGCACTTCTGCGGTCCGCCGGCGATGCCGACCACGCGGCAGCCGCGCATCTTCGCGATCTGGCCGACGACGCTCCCGACCGCACCCGAGGCCGCGGACACGACCACCGTCTCGCCGCGCCGCGGCTGGCCGATGTCGAGCAGCCCGATGTAGGCGGTCTCGCCCGGCATGCCCACCACGCCGAGGTAGGCCGAGAGCGGAATGCGCTCGTCCTCGATCCGGCGCGCGGCTTCGCCGTTGCTGACGCTGTAGCGCTGCCAGCCGCGGTGCACCACGACCTTGTCGCCGGGCTTGTAGTCCGGGTGCCGCGACTCGACCACGACGCCCGCGGTCTCGCCCGTCATCACCGCGCCCACTTCCACCGGGCGCGCGTAGGACTTGGCGTCGCTCATGCGTCCGCGCATGTACGGGTCGAGCGACAGGAAGTGGTTGCGCACCAGGAACTCGCCCTCGCCGATCCTGGGTATCTCGCTCTCGACCACGCGGAAGTCGCTCTCCTGCGCCGGCCCGACGGGGCGGCGCGCGAGCAGCACCTGCAGGTTCTTTTCGCTCATGATGTGCTCCTTTCGGATCGGGCGGCGGCGCGGTCGCGCCGCCGCAGCTTGAACGTACCGAGCGCCTTGGCCACGAGCGCGCCGTCCGCGTCGCGCACCTCGCCTTCGCAGAAGACGAGGCTGGCGCCGTTGCGCAGCACGCGCCCCTCGGCGCCGAGGCGACCGCGCCCCGCGCGCACGAAGTTCACCGCCATGTCGATGGTCACGACGCCGCCCGCGTCGGGCACGGTCGAGCGCGCCGCGAACGCCATGGCGCAGTCGAGCAGCGCCATGACGACGCCGCCGTGGGCGACCTCCCAGCTGTTGGTGAGCTCGGGGCGCACGTCGAGCGAGACCGTCGCGACGCCGTCCGCACGGCGTTCGGGCCGTACGCCGAGCAGCTCGAGATACGGGATGCGCAACCCGAAGTACGATTCGGCCACGATTGGGCTCAGACGATCGAAGCGCCGCCGTCCACCGCGATGTACTGACCGGTGATGTGGCGCGAGGCGTCCGACGCGAGGAAGACGACCGCGCCCTTCAAGTCCTCGTCCCCGCCGAGGCGCTGCAGCGGCGTCATCGCGATCACGGCTTGCTCGATCTTCTCGAGGATCCCGCGCGACATCTTCGAGGGAAAGAAGCCGGGGCAGATCGCGTTCACGTTGATGCCGTAGCGACCCCACTCGGCCGCGAGCGCGCGGGTGAAATTGACGAGCGCGCCCTTGCTGGTGTTGTAGGCGATCGTGTGCATCCCCGGCGGATTGCCGGCGAGTCCCGCGATCGACGCGATGTTGATGATCTTGCCGGCGCGCTTCGGAATCATGCAGCGGCGCCCCACCTCCTGGGTCAGGAAGAAGGTGCCGTGCACGTTCAGATTCATCACCTTGTGCCAGGCCTCGGGCGGATGCTCCTCGGCCGGCGCACCCCAGGTGGCGCCGGCGTTGTTGACGAGGATGTCGATGCCCCCCAAGCGCTCGATCACCTGCCCCACCATCCCCGGGATCGTCTCCGTCTTCGAGAGATCGTGCGGGATCGTGAGGACCTCGATGCCCTGCCTCGCAAGCGCGGCCGCAGCGGTCTCGAGCTCGTCCGCCTTGCGCGCCGTGAGCGCGACCTTGGCGCCCATCTCGCCGAGCGCCTCCGCCATCTGCAGGCCGAGCCCGCGCGAGCCGCCGGTGATGAGGGCCGTCTTGCCCGTCAGATCGAAAAGTTGCTTCACGCTCATGATGATTCAGCCGGATCAAGCGGCGGGTCGAGCCGCCGCGGACGCCAAGGAACCGCAACGAGCACCGCGAGTCCCTTGCGGAACCGGCGCCCTTGGCGATGGAAGCTTCATGCCACCTCGAACAGGCCGGCCGCGCCCATGCCGCCGCCGATGCACATGGTGACGACGACGAGCCTGGCGCCGCGGCGCTTGCCCTCGATCAGCGCGTGCCCGACGAGACGCGTGCCGGAGACGCCGTACGGATGGCCGACGGCAATGGCACCGCCGTTGACGTTGAGCCGCTCGTTCGGGATGCCGAGCTTGTCGCGGCAGTAAAGCACCTGCACCGCGAACGCCTCGTTGAGCTCCCAAAGATCGATGTCGTCGACTTTCTTGCCGGCGCGCTTGAGGAGCTTCGGCACCGCGTAGACCGGGCCGATGCCCATCTCGTCCGGTTCGCAGCCGGCGACCGCGAAGCCGCGGAAGATGCCGAGCGGCTGCAGCCCGCGCTTCTCGGCGGTCTTGGCGCTCATCACGACCGTCGCCGCCGCGCCGTCCGAGAACTGGCTCGCGTTTCCGGCGGCGATGACGCCGCCCGGAAGCGCCGGGCGGATCTTCGAAACGCCCTCGTACGTCGTGTCCGGCCGAATGCCCTCGTCGGCCGCAAGCGTGACCTCTTTGGTGTACAGGCGGCCCGTTTCCTTGTCCGCCGCGGCCATGGTCACGGTGATCGGCACGATCTCGTCCTTGAACTTGCCGGCCGCGGCCGCCGCCGCCGCGCGCTGCTGGCTCTGCACGCCGTACTCGTCCTGCCGCTCGCGCGGGATGTTGTAGCGCTTCGACACGTTCTCCGCGGTCTGCAGCATGGTCCAGTAGATCTCGGGCTTGTGCTCGAGCAGCCAGTGCTCGCGCGCCATGTGGCGGTTCGCCTGGTTCTGCACGCACGAGATCGACTCGACCCCGCCGGCGACGTAGATGTCGCCCTCGCCCGCCATGATGCGCTGCGCCGCCATCGCTATCGTTTGCAGTCCCGAGGAGCAGAAGCGGTTGATGGTGACGCCCGACACCGTCACCGGACAGCCGGCGCGCAGCGCAATCTGGCGCGCGATGTTGCCCCCGGTCGCGCCCTCGGGCGTGGCGCAGCCCATGAGTACGTCCTCGACTTCGCCCGGCTCGACCCCCGCGCGCTCCATCGCGTGCTTCACTACGTGCCCGCCCATGGTCGCGCCGTGGGTCATGTTGAGCGCACCGCGCCAGGACTTGGCGAGGCCGGTGCGCGCAACGGAAACGATTACGGCTTCATTCATTGTCGTGCTCCACGTGTATTGGCTTCCCGCGCGAACGCCGATCGCCGCCTCGGAGAAACGCTTTCCGAGATCGCGCCGTCGCCGTCCGCCGCGTTTACAGTCGGATCACCTCGGTCCGAAGCGTGCCGCCACCCGGCACCCTTCGCCGCGCTGCGGCTCTCAGCCGTTGAACGTCTTGCCCTCGGCCGCGAGCTTCGCGAGCAGCGGCGCCGGCTCCCAGAACTTCGCGTCGCGCGGATCGGCGGCCGCGAAGCGGCGCATGGCGCGCTCGACGTTGTAGAGCCCCACCGTGTCGGCGTAGAACATGGGTCCGCCGCGATGGAGCGGGAAGCCGTAGCCGGTGAGGTAGACCATGTCGATGTCGGAGGCCCGCAGCGCGATGCCTTCCTCGAGGATTCGTGCGCCTTCGTTGACCAGCGCGTAGATGCAGCGCTCGACGATCTCCTCGTCGCTCACCTGCCGCGGCGCAATGCCCTTCTCCTTGCGGTACTCGGCGATCAGCGCTTCGACCGCGGGGTCCGGGATCGCGTCGCGCTTGCCGGCCTCGTAGCGGTACCAGCCGCTGCCGGTCTTCTGGCCGAAGCGCCCGAGCTCGCACACGCGGTCGGCGATGCCGGAATACACGATCTCCGGATGCTCCTGGTAGCGGCGCTTGCGGATCGCCCAGCCGATGTCGTTGCCCGCGAGGTCGCTCATGCGGAACGGCCCCATCGCCATGCCCCACTTCTCGAGCGCCCGGTCGACCTGCCACGGCGTCGCGCCCTCCTCGAGCAGGAACAGCGCCTGGCGCACGTAATGCTCGACCATGCGGTTGCCGATGAAGCCGTCGCATACCCCCGACACCACCGCCGTCTTCTTGATGGTCTTCGCAAGCTTCATCACCGTGGCGAGCACGTCCTTGCCGGTCTTCTCGCCGCGCACCACCTCGAGCAGCTTCATGACGTTCGCGGGGCTGAAGAAGTGCATCCCGATCACGTCCTGCGGGCGCCCGGTGAACGCGGCGATGCGGTTGAGGTCGAGGGTCGAGGTGTTGCTCGCGAGGATGGCGCCGGATTTCGCGATCTCGTCGAGCTTGCGGAACACGCCCTCCTTGACGCCCATGTCCTCGAACACCGCCTCGATGATCAAGTCCGCGTCGTTGAGGTCGTCGTAGGAGAGCGTGGGCTTGAGCAGGCCCATGCGGCTCTCGAGCTGCTCGGCCGTGAGCCGGCCCTTCTTCAGCGAGCCCTCGTAGTTCCGGCGGATGGTGGCGACGCCCTTGTCGAGCGCCTCCTGGTTGACCTCGAGGAGCGCCACGGGAATGCCGGCGTTGAGGAAGTTCATGGTGATGCCGCCGCCCATGGTGCCCGCGCCGACGACGCCGACCTTCTTGACGGTGCGCGTCGGCGTGCTCTCCGGCACGTCGGGAATCTTCTGCGCCGCACGCTCGCCGAAGAACGCATGCCGCAGCGCCTTCGATTCGGTGGTGTTCACGAGGTAGCGGAAGAACTCGCGCTCGAGCGCCATGCCTTCCTCGAACGGCTTCGTCGCCGCCGCGGCCACGGCGTCGACGCACTTGAGCGGCGCCGGGAAGTTCTTCGCCACGGCCTGCACGTTGTCGCGCGCGTACTGGAAGAATGCCTCGGCGTTCGGATACTCGATCTTGATGTCGCGCACGCGCTTCGCCGGCCGGTTCTCGGCGATCACCTTCTCGGCGAACTTGAGCGCGCCCGCGAGCAGATCGCCCTGCACCATCTCGTCGAACAGCGCGGTGTCCTTGAGCTTCTGCGCCGGCACCGCTTCGCCGGACACGATCATGTTGAGCGCGGTCTCGACGCCGACCACGCGCGGCAGCCGCTGCGTGCCGCCCGCGCCCGGCAGGATCCCGAGCTTCACCTCGGGCAGCGCGATCTGCGCGTCCGGCAGCGCCACGCGGTAGTGGCAGCCGAGCGCGAGCTCGAGGCCGCCGCCCATGCAGGCGCCGCTGATCGCCGCGATCACCGGCTTCGCGCTCGCTTCGACGATGCGGATGACGGTATTCAGGTTCGGCTCGGCTTCAGCCTTGGGCGTGTTGAACTCGCGGATGTCGGCGCCGCCCGAGAAGGCGCGCGGCGAGCCGATGAGGATAATGGCTTTTACGTTCTTGTCGGCGTTCGCCCGATCGATGCCGGCGACGATGCCGCTGCGCAGCGCGTAGCCGAGGCCGTTGACGGGAGGATTGTCCAGCGTGATCACGGCGACCGCGCCGTGCAGTTGGTATTGAGTGCCGCTCATTCTCGCTCCGGAGTGAAAGGACTTCGATTCAGCGAGGATCCGATCGGAATCGTCCGGTCTCGCTTCCAACGCCGCTGCACCGTCCCCATCCGCGGTCATGCTGCAGCTGCTGCCGCGGTAACGACGGCGGGCGCTAACACGGCGGAATGCAAGCGATTATATAGAAGACGCACTTCGACCGAAAACGCGCTTGCCGTCCCGGACGCTTCGAGTTCCGCACGGCGGGATGAACCCGCCGCGGGCGCGCCGCGGCTCGTTGACGCCGAGCGCGAACAACGGGTAGCGTGGCCGGACGCGCGGCGCCGATCGAACAGGCCGGCGGCCGCCCGATCAAGGACGCCCATCGATGGCGCCAAGGAGGAACAGCCATGCGCACGCCGATTCGCCACGTTCTCGGTGCTCTCGCCTGCGCGGTCTGGCTGCTGCCGACCGCAGCGCTCGCGCAGGTGACGGTGCTTTCCGAATCCGGGGATCCGGCCCGGCACATCTTCCCGAGCGATCGCTTCACCGTCGACGATCCGGCGCAGCGCACGCTGCGGCGGGTGAACCTGCCGAAGCCCGACTGCGCAGTACAGCCCGCACGCTGCGCCGACGTCGACGTACTGAACGAGCTCGACGGCTTCAACACGCAGCCGCGCATCTCGATTCCGTTCAGCGGTGCCATCGATCCGGCGAGCGTCAACAGCGACACCCTGTTCCTCGTGGGGCTCGGTGGCATCGAGGGCGCGGGCTCCGTCGGGCGCAAGGTGGGCATCAACCAGATCGTGTGGGACCCGGAAACGAACGTGCTGCACGTCGAGTCGGACGAAGCGCTCGATCAGCACGCGCGCTACGCGGTCGTCGTCACGAACGGCATACGCGGTGCGGACGGTGCGCCGCTCGCCGGCTCGGTCGCACCGGGCGACGCGCCCGGCGGCGCGCTGCAGCAGGCGCAGCGCCACACGCGCCACGGCATCGTCGCGCTGAGCGTCTTCACCACGCTCAGCACGACCGCGGTCCTCGAGAGAATCGCCCGCCAAATCCACTCGAGCCGCCCGGCGCCGGCGAACTTCGACATCGGCAACGACGGCAGCGTACGCGCGGTGTTTCCGCTCGAGCGCGTGACGCGCATCCTCGCCGTGCGTCAGACCGGCACGGCACCCGCCTTCGGCGACCCGACGCCGCTGCCGCTGGTGGCACTCGAACTCGTGCCGGATGCGGTCGCGCACATTGCGTTCGGCAGGTTCGCCTCGCCGAGCTTCCTCGCGCCGGACGGGCATATCCCGGCGGTCGCCACCCGCACCGGCGAGCCGGCGGTGCAGCGCGTCGAAGAAATCTACTTCAATCTCTTCGTTCCGGCGGGCGCGAAGCCTGCGCGCGGCTGGCCGATCGCGATCTTCGGACACGGCTTCGGCAGCAACAAGGACATCGCGCCGTTCGTGCTGGCCGCCAAGCTGGCCGAACAGGGCATCGCGCTGATCGCGATCAACGTTCCCGGCCACGGGCAGGGACCGCTCGGCACGCTCACCGTCGAGCTCTCCGGCGCCGACCCGGTGGCGGTTCCGGCCGGCGGACGCGGCGTCGACCAGGACGGCAACGGCGAGATCACGACGATCGAAGGCAGCAGCGCCGGCGGCGCGCGCAGCCTCGCCGGCACCACGGACGCGCTGCGCCAGGCGGCGGCGGACCTGATGCAGCTTGCACGCCAGATCGAGACCGGCCTCGACTACGACGGCGACGGCAGCGCCGATTTCGACCGCTCGCGCATCTACTATATCGGCCAGTCGTTCGGCGGCATCTACGGCGCCCTGTTCCTCGCGCTCGAGCGCGACGTGCGCGCCGGGGTACTGAACGTCGCGGGCGGACCGATCATCGACATCGCCCGCCTCAGCCCGGTGTTCCGCCCGCTGTTCCTGCAGCAGGCGCTCGCGCGCGGCCTGGGCAACTCGCCGGCGCCGGTCCACGCCGACGAGAACCTGCCGCTGCGCGACCAGCCGCCGGTGATCAACGACGTCGCCGGCGCCGCCGCACTGCAGCGCCTGATCGACGACGCCGAATGGATCGGCCAGGCGGGAAGCCCGGTCGCCTACGCGCCGCACCTGCGCCGCGCACCCCTTCCGGGCGCAATGCCGAAGTCCCTGATCTTCCAGTTCGCGAAGGGCGATCAGACCGTGCCGAATCCGACCTCGAGCGCCGTCGTGCGCGCCGGCGATTTCGTCGATCGGGTCAGCTATTTCCGCAACGACCTCGCGGTCGCGGCGAGCGCCGGCACCCCGCTCAATCCGCACACCTTCCTCACGAACGTCGCGGCCGGCGGGATCGCGCCCGTGATCGCGCTGCAGGCGCAGGCGCAGATTGCGACCTTCTTTGCGAGCGACGGCGCCACCGTTATCGATCCGGACGGCGACGCGCCGTTCTTCGAGGTGCCGATCGCAGGCCCGCTGCCGGAAACGCTGAACTACTTGATGCCGTAGGCGCGGCAGAGCGGTGCGCGGCCCGGGTGTAGCCCGGCGGCCAAAGCCGGCTGTTCCGGCACGCCCAAGCCAACCGCGCCGCGCGGGCCGGTGGAATGGGAGCGGCGCGGGGTCGGCGGTGCAGCTCAGAATGCGTGCGCCCGAACGCCGCAACGCGGCCCCGGAGGCGTCATACTTCCAGCCACTCCTTGCGGATCGCGTCGTTCTCGCGCAGATCCTCCGGCGTCCCCTCGAAGACCACCTGGCCCTGCCCCATCACGTAGAGCCGGTGCGAGATGTCGAGCGCGATGGTGAGCTTCTGCTCGACGAGCAGGATCGCGACGCCGCGCGCGGCGATGCGCTCGAGCAGTTCGCGCACCAGCTCCACCATCCGGGGCGCGAGGCCCTCCGTCGGCTCGTCCACCATCATGAGCTCCGGATCGCCCATGAGCGCGCGGCAGATCGTGAGCATCTGCTGCTCGCCGCCCGAAAGCACGCCGCCCGGCGCGTCCGCACGCTGCCGCAGCACCGGAAACAGCTCGTACATGTCCTCGATCGTCCAGCGTCCGTCGCCGTCCTTCTTGCCCGGCTTGAGTCCGAGCAGCAGGTTCTCGCGCACCGTGAGCCCCGGGAAGATGTCGCGGTTCTCGGGCACGTAGGCGAGGCCCTTGCGCGCGATCTCGTGCGGCGGCAGGCCGTCGATGCGCTGCCCGCTGAAGCGCACCACGCCGACCGGCGGCACTTCGCCCATGATGGCCTTGATCGTCGTCGAGCGGCCGGCGCCGTTGCGCCCGAGCAGGCTCACGATCTCGCCCGGCGCCACGCGCAGCGATACGCCCTGCAGGATGTGGCTCTTGCCGTAGTAGGCGTGCAGGTTCTCGACCTCGAGCATGTCAGTGCGTTCCGAGATAGGCGGTGCGCACCGCCTCGTTCTCGCGGATGCGATCGGGCGTCTCGGTCGCGATGACCTGCCCGTAGACCAGCACCGAGATGCGGTCGGCGAGGTTGAATACGACGCTCATGTCGTGCTCGACCATGACGAGCGTGCGCCCGCGCGACACGTCCCGGATCAGCTCGACCGCCGCCTCGGTCTCGTGCCGGCTCATGCCCGCGGTCGGCTCGTCGAGCAGGATCACGTCCGCGCCGCTGGCGATGGTGATACCGATCTCGAGCGCGCGCTGCTCGGCGTAGGTGAGCACGCCCGCGGGCGCGTCGCGCCGGTCGGTCATGCGAATCTCCTCGAGCGTCTTCTCCGCGAGCTCGTTGGCGTCGCGCAGCCGATCGACGTTGCGCCAGAAGCAGTAGCGGTACCCGAGCGACCACAGCACCGCGCAGCGGATGTTTTCGAACACCGTCATGCGCGGAAAGATATTGGTGATCTGGAAGCTGCGCGACAGCCCGAGGCGGTTGATGCCGAAGGGCGGCGTGCCGGTGATCTCGCGGCCGTTCAGGACGATCGAGCCGCGGCTGACGGGAATGCGCCCGGTGATCAGGTTGAACAGCGTCGACTTGCCGGCGCCGTTCGGCCCGATGATCGCGTGGCGTTCGCCGCGCGCGACGTCGAGCGTCACCCCGCGGATGATCTCGGTGCGGCCGAACGCCTTGTGCACGTCGCGCAGCGAGAGCGCGCAGGCGTCCGCGCGGTTCGGCATCGCTCCCGCGCTCATTGCACGCCTCCCGCGGACTGCTTGAGCTCCGCGGTCGCCCGCTGCCAGCCGCGGGCGACGAACGGCCAGCTCAGCCGGAACAGCACCGCTCCGGCCGCGAACAACACCGCGCCGCCGGCCCAGGACCACGGTGTGGCGGCGTCGAGGTCCATCCAGTAGAGCCGGATCTTCGTGCCGAGCTCGGGATGCGTCGCCAGCTGATAGCTCATCTCGATCAGGATGGAGGCACCGACCGCCGCTACGATCGCGGGCACGAGCGCGACAGCGTAGCCGGCGAGCACCCGCGGGAACGCGCGCGTGCGCACGATCGGCGCGTGCATCATGATCAGGCCGGCAAGGCCGCCCGGAGCGAACAGTATGATCGCCATGAAGAAAAGCCCGAGGTACAGCAGCCACGCGTGGGTATAGTCGCTCAGGTTCACCTGCAGCCAGGTGATCACGACGGCGCCGAGCACCGGGCCGATGAAGTGCCCGATGCCGCCGATGTAGGCCATGATCAGCGCCGTCCCCGAACGCAGCATCCCGACCGCGTCGGCCGCGACGATTTCGTAATTGATCGCATGCAGTCCGCCGGCGACGCCGGCGAAGAACCCGGCGACCACGAACGCCACGAGGCGTACGTAGCGCGGGTTGTAGCCGACGAACTCGGCGCGCTCGGGATTGTCGCGCACCGCGTTGCACATCCGGCCGACCGGCGTGCGCGTGAATGCGTACAGGAGCGCCGCGGCAACGAACGCCCAGAACGCGATCAGGTAGTAGACCTGGATCTGCGGACCGAACCTGAGCCCGAACAGCGGCAACGCCCGCACGCGGTTCGCGGTGATGCCCTCCTCGCCCCCGAAGAAGCCGTGCAGCAGGAACGACGCGGCGTACACCAGCTCGCCGATCCCGAGCGTGATGAGCGCGAAGATCGTCCCGCCCTTCTTGGTCGTAACCGAGCCGAACAGCAGCGCGAAGAACAGCCCGCCGAGGCCGCCGACGAGCGGGACCACCGCGATCGGCACCGGAAGCCCCGCATTGAGGAGCTTCATGAAGTGGATCGCGACGTAGCCGCCGAGGCCGAAGTAGACCGCATGCCCGAACGAGAGCAGCCCGGTATGGCCGAGCAGCAGGTTGTACGAGAGCGCGAAGACCGCGGCGATGCCCATCTGGCTCAGGAGCGAGCGCCCGAAGCTGCCGTCGAGGCCCGGCACATGCGGCAGCACGATCAGCAGCGCCGCGGCCGCCAACCAGAACTTGTAACGCAGCAGCCGGCTGCCGACGCCGGTCGACGCGAGGGAGAACGCCGTTGCCTCGCCGCTCATACGTCGCGCGTCCCCAGAAGGCCCCGCGGCCGCACGATCAGCATGATCACGAGCAGCAGGTACGGCAGGATCGGCGCGGCCTGCGCCACCTTGATCGAATAGAACTCCCGCAGCGGCGACGTCGCGCTGACGCCCACATCGAGCGCCTGCAGCAGGTCGAGCAGCGAGTAGTCGATCGCCACCGCGAACGTCTGCACGATACCGATCAGCATGGAGGCGATGAAGGCGCCGGCGAGCGACCCGAGACCTCCGAGCACCACGACCACGAACACGATCGGCCCGACGGTGTTGGCGAGCGACGGCTGCGTCAGGAACGCGAAGCCGCCGATCACGCCGGCGAGGCCCGCGAGGGCGCTGCCGAGCGCGAATACGAGCACGAACACCGCCGGCACGTTGTGTCCGAGCGCGGCCACCGCGTTCGGGTGCGTCAGCGCCGCCTGGATCACCAGACCGATGCGCGTCTTCTTCAGCGCGAGCCAGAGGAACACGAACATCGCGACCGAGATCAGCATCATCAACCCTTTGTAGGCGGGAAATTCGGTGCCGAAGATCTGGAACAGCGAGAAATCGATGGCCGGCGGCACCGGGTTCGACAGCGGATGCCGCCCCCAGATCATGGTCACGAACTCCTCGATCAGGTACGCGAGGCCGAAGGTGAACAGGATCTCGGCGGAGTGCCCGCCCTTGTGCACGTGGCGCAGCCCGTAGCGCTCGATGGCGGCGCCGATCAGGCCGCAAAGGATCGGCGCGATCACGAGCGCCGGCCAGAATCCGATCCAGCGGCCGATCTGGTAGGAGAAGTACGCCCCGAGCATGAAAACGCTCGCGTGCGCGAAATTGAGCACGCCCATCATGCTCCAGATGAGCGTGAGCCCGCTCGAGAGCATGAACAGGAGCAGCCCGTAGACTACGCCGTTGAGGAGCGAGACCAGCGTCAGCTCGAGCATGGCACGCTATTCCCGGTCGCTGCGCGCGCCCGACGGCGCCCCCTGCCGTCGCGGCAAGGGGCGCGGGGCGGCTGCGAGCGTCAGCTCGGCCGGTCCATCTTGCAGACGGTCGGCAGCCGGGTGGCCTCGGCGTCGATCTTGACGTCGGTCATGAAGCCGACGCCCGTATCCTCGACGTCGTACTTGACCTTGTCCGACATGGTGGAGACGTAGAGCGGCTGCAGCAGCTGGTGGTTGTCGGCGCGCATTTCGACCGGCCCGAGCGGCGTGTCCATCTTCATGCCCTCGAGCGCGAGCGCCACCTTCACCGGGTCGTTCGACTTCGCCTTGTTCGCGGCGGCCACGAACATCGCCCACATGGTCTTGATGCGCCAGAAGGCGAAATCGTCCTCCTTCTGCGTGAAGCGCTTCTCGTACGCCGCAGCATCCGGGTCGAGGGTCGGCGCGACGTTCTTGTGCCATTCGCTCACCTGCTTCACGACGCCGACGCCGTCCTTGCCGATCGCGCTCGGCGCGCCGAGCGCGCCCGCGTAGAACGTGTACCAGCTCACGTCGAGGCCCGCGTCCTTGCCCGCCTTGATGAGCAGGAGCATGTCGTTGCTCCAGTTGCCGGTGATGACCGCCTGGGCGCCCGACGCCTTGATCTTCGCGACGTAGGGCGAGAAGTCCTGCACCTTCATGAGCGGATGGAACTCATCGCCCACGATCTCGATGTCCGGACGCTTCTCCTTGAGCATCCGCTTCGCCGCCGCCGACACCGCGTGGCCGAACGAGTAGTCCTGGTTGATCAGGTACACCTTCTTGATCTTCGGCGTCTTCTTGATCGCATCCGCGAGCGCCGCCATCTTCATGTCGGCATCGGCATCGAAGCGAAAGTGCCAGAAGTTGCACTTCTCGTTGGTCAGCGCGGGATCGACGGCCGCGTAGTTGAAGTACAGGACCTCCTCCCCCGGGTTGCGCTCGTTGTGCTTGAGCACCGCATCCGTGATCGCGTGCGCCACGGAGCTGCCGTTGCCCTGCAGCACGTAGCGTGCGCCCTCGTCGATCGCCTTCTTGAGCACGATCAGCGTCTCCTGCGGGCTCACCTTGCTGTCGTACACGAGCAGCGTGATCTTCTCGCCGTTCACGCCGCCAGCGGCGTTGATCTTGTCGACGAAGAACTGCATGTGCTTCTGCCCGAGGATGCCGGCGCTGGCGGCACCGCCCGACAGCGGATCGATGTAGGCGAACTTGAGGTCCGCCGGAGCCGCCGCGGCGTACATGGCGCCCGCCAGAGCGAACGCAGTCAAAGAGCTTCGCAGACTGACACGCATATTTCCTCCTCTTTCAAATGGGGAGCACGGGGGGAAGCAATGAGTATGGCCGCATCGTGGAGACGCGAGGGACGCCGGCCAAGCTACGTCTGTCGGAATCGACGCGCATAGAGCGCTTCAGGTTGTTGTCGTCGTCACGGACCTGGTACTCGCGCAGCCGCAAGAATGCCATTGCCAACGCCGCTTGTACAGCAAGCCCCGCGGCGATCACTCGCCGTCTCATCGGGTCTTCGCGCGCGCACGACGCGTCCGGGTGACCTGTCAGCGTTCCCGCGTCGCGTGTCTACTTTAGATAGGGTCGCCGTCATCAAGGTACCGTTGGCGCCGGCGCTTGCGCTCGGCGCCGCCGCGGAATCGCGAGCAGCGGTCGCGTCGTGCCGCGGGTCGCCGCCTCGCATACGCGCAGCCGTCGGGCGAACGGCGCCGGAGGCGGCCGCCGCGGCTGCTGCTCCCGGCCGCTCCCGAGCGGCTCCGCGCACCGCCTTTGCGTCGCCCGCCGCGTGCTTCGACGAAGCAAAAGCGGCGCTTCCTGAATCAGCGCCGGCGGCCGCCTCGTGTGGCTCGCACAGCGGAACCGGACGAGCACGAGCCGGCGGTCGTTGCTGCTTCGCGCCGCATCGCCCTGCCGTGCGGCGCCGCGAAGCCAGGCGCGCTCATTGCGCGCGCGGGCCGTGGCTTTTTGCGCCAACTGTGTCAAAATTTTTGGCATTGCGGTGCGATTGCCGCAATTATTCCGACGGGTTTGCGCCGAGAGGCGTCGGCATCGGGGCAGCGAGACGAATCCCGCGGGTGTTCTTCTTGCGCCGCCTCGGGCGGCGACGACCGACTGCTCGACGACGTCTTGGGATCGAACGATTCCTGCTGTCCGCCGTCCGGGCACGCCGGCGCAGAGGGTTGCGGCGGCGAACGCCGCACCGATTCCGCTGCGCCGGCGCATCATCGCGTTGAACGAAAGCCGCCGTCGGGGGCCGGTGCCGCCGATCGTCGGCCACCGCTTTCGTCGCAATACTGCTTCTCCAGTCATTCAAGAAGGGGGCGAACATGCAGGGTCTGATGATGCAAATGCCGCTGATGATCTCGTCGCTGATCCAGCACGTCGATCGGTATCACGGCGACACCGAGATCGTCACCCGCCTGATCGAGGGCGGGATCCACCGCTATACCTACTCCGATGCCCATCGCCGCGCCCGCCAGCTCGCGAATGCACTGACGGCGCTCGGCGTGAAGCACGGTGACCGCGTTGGCACGCTCGCCTGGAACACCCATCGCCATTTCGAGATCTACTTCGCCGTTTCCGGCATCGGCGCGATCTGCCACACCATCAACCCGCGCCTGTTCGCCGACCAGATCGTCTACATCATCAATCACGCCGAGGACGCCTACGTTTTCCTCGACCTCACGTTCGTTCCGCTCGCCGAGAAATTCGCCGCGCAGTGCAAGGCCGTGAAGGGCTGGGTCATCATGACCGACCGGCCGCACATGCCGGAGACCTCGCTGCCGAACCCGATCTGCTACGAGGAGCTCGTCAACGCCCATTCGGACGACCTCGAGTGGCCGCAGTTCGACGAGAACACCGCAGCCGGGCTCTGCTACACCTCGGGCACGACCGGCAACCCGAAGGGCGTGCTCTACTCGCACCGCTCGACCATCCTGCACGCCTACGCCGCCGCCCTCCCGGACACGCTGGGACTCTCCGCGACCGACACGGTGCTCCCGGTCGTGCCGATGTTCCATGTGAACGCCTGGGGCCTGCCGTACGCGGTGGCGCTGGTCGGCGCCAAGTTCGTGCTGCCCGGCGCCGGTCTCGACGGTGCGAGCCTGCACGAGCTGTTCGAGAAGGAGGGCGTCACCATGAGCGCCGGCGTCCCGACCGTGTGGCTCGGGTTGCTGCAGCACATCCGCGAGAAGAAGCTCAAGTTCTCGACGCTCAAGCGCCTCGTGGTCGGCGGCTCCGCCTGCCCGCCCGCGCTCATGCAGGCGTTCCAGGACGAGTACGGCGTGCGGGTGCTGCACGCCTGGGGCATGACCGAGATGAGCCCGCTCGGGACCGTGTGCGCGTTCAAGCGCAAGCACGACGCGTGGACGCCCGAGCAGCGCTTCGCGCTGCAGGCGAAGCAGGGCCGGCCGGTGTTCGGCGTCCAGCTCAAGGTGGTCGATTCCGAGGGCAAGGAGGTGCCGCGCGACGGCAAGGCCTTCGGCGAGCTGCTCGTGCGCGGCCCTTGGGTCACGAACGGCTACTTCAAGTCCGAGAGCAGCAACCTGCGCGACGGCTGGTTCCCGACCGGCGACGTCGTCACCATCGACGGCGACGGCTACATCCACATCACCGACCGCGCCAAGGACGTCATCAAGTCGGGCGGCGAGTGGATCAGCTCGATCGAGCTCGAGAACATCGCCGTGGGACATCCGGCCGTGGCCGAGGCGGCGGTCATCAGCGCCCACCATCCGAAATGGGACGAGCGCCCGCTCCTTCTCGTGGTGAAGAAGCCGGGCATGAACGTGACGCGCGAGGAGCTGCTCAAGTTCTACGAGGGCAAGGTCGCCAAGTGGTGGCTGCCGGACGACGTCGTGTTCGTCGACAGCCTGCCGCACACGGCCACCGGCAAGCTGCTCAAGACCAAGCTGCGCGAGGATTTCCGCAACTACAAGCTGCCGACGGCGGGATGACCCGCCGCTCGCGGCTGCAACCGGAGCAACACCGTGGATCTCAACTTCACCGCCGAAGAGCAGGCCTTCCGGAAGGAAGTGCGGGCCTTCATCGACGCCAACCTTCCGGCCGACCTGCGCGACAAGGTGCTCAACCACAAGCGGCTCAGCAAGGACGACTACCTGCGCTGGCATCGCATCCTTTATAAGAAGGGCTGGATCGCGCCCGACTGGCCGAAGGAGTTCGGCGGCGCCGGCTGGAACGCCGTGCAGCGCCACATCTTCGACGAGGAGGCGGCCGACGCCGGAGCCCCGATCACGCTCCCCTTCGGCCTCAAGATGGTGGCGCCGGTGATCATGGCGTTCGGCAGCCGCGAGCAGCAGGAATTCTTCCTGCCGAAGATTCTCTCCGGGGAGCACTGGTGGTGCCAGGGCTACTCGGAGCCCGGTTCCGGGTCGGACCTCGCCTCGCTCAAGACCCGCGCGGAGCGCCAGGGCGACTACTACATCGTCAACGGCCAGAAGACCTGGACGACCCTCGCGCACTACGCCGACTGGATCTTCTGCCTGGTGCGCACCGCGACCGAGGGACGGCCGCAGGAAGGCATCTCGTTCCTCCTGATCGACATGAAGAGTCCCGGGATCACCGTGCGCCCGATCATCATGCTCGACGGCGAGCACGAGATTAACGAGGTGTTCTTCGAGAACGTGAAGGTGCCGGTCGCGAACCGGGTCGGCGAGGAGAACAAGGGCTGGACCTACGCGAAGTTCCTGCTCGGCCACGAGCGCACCGGCATCGCCGGCGTGGGGCGTTCGAAGGCGGCGCTGAAGCGCCTGAAGGCGCTGGCGCGCAAGGAGCGCGCCGGCGGACGCCCGCTGATCGAGGACCAGCGCTTCCGCGACAAGCTGGCCCAGGTCGAGCTCGAGCTGATGGCGCTCGAGATCACCAACCTGCGGGTGATCTCGGCGGAGCAGGAGAAGCCCGCGCCGGGGCCGGAAGCCTCGATCCTCAAGATCAAGGGCTCCGAGATCCAGCAGATGCTGACCGAGCTCGCCATGCAGGCGGTCGGCCACTACGCGCTGCCCTATCAGCGCGACGCGCTCGACGCCGCCTGGCAGGGCGAACCGGTCGGGCCGGCGTACGCGGCGCCCCTTGCGGGCAACTACTTCAACATGCGCAAGACCACGATCTACGGCGGATCGAACGAGATCCAGAAGAACATCATCTCCCAGATGATCCTGGGGCTGTGAGGACGCGATGGATTTCAACTTCACCGAAGAGCAGACGGCACTGCAGGATACGCTCCGGCGCTTCATCGCCAAGGAGTACGGCATCGAGCGGCGGCGCGAGATCGCGCGTTCCGCCGAAGGCTTCAGCCGCGACGCCTGGCGGCAGTACGCCGAGTTCGGGGTCCTTGCCCTGCCCTTCCCGGAAGCCTACGGCGGCCTCGGCGGCTCGTCGGTCGATACGATGATCGTGATGGAAGCGTTCGGCGCCGGCCTCGTGCTCGAGCCGTACCTGCCGACGGTGGTGCTCGGCGGCGGGCTGGTGAGCGACAACGGCAGCGAGGCGCAGAAGCAGGCGCTGCTTCCCGCGATCGCCGCGGGCGAGCTGCTCCTCGCGTTCGCGCACTACGAGCCCGGCGGCCGCTACGAGCTCGAGCGCGTGGCGACCCGCGCGAAGCCCGCGGGCGACGGCTGGACGCTCGACGGCGCGAAGTCGGTGGTGCTCCACGGGGCCGCCGCCGACAAGCTGATCGTTTCCGCCCGCACCCAGGGCAGCCCGGACGATCCGAACGGCATCTCGCTCTTCATCGTCGACCGCAACGCGAACGGCCTCGCGGTGCGGGGCTATCCGACGCAGGACGGCGGCCGCGCCGCCGAAGTGGTACTGAAGGGCGTGCGCGTCGGCGCCGACGCCCTGCTCGGCCCGAAGGACCAGGCGCTCGCCGCCATCGAGCGCGCGATCGACCGCGCGAACGCGGCGCTTTGCGCCGAAGCGGTGGGGATCATGACCGCCCTCAACGCCGCGACGCTCGAGTATCTCAAGACCCGCAAGCAGTTCGGCGTCCCGATCGGCAAGTTCCAGGCGCTGCAGCACCGCATGGCGGACATGACCATCGCCGCCGAGCAGGCGCGCTCGATGATGTACCTCGCGGCGGTGAAGGCCGACGCGCGCGACGCCGCCGAGCGCCGCCGCGCGGTGGCCGGCGCCAAGGCCTACATCGCCCAGGCGGCGCGCTTCGTGGGCCAGCAGGCGGTGCAGCTGCACGGCGGCATGGGCGTGACCGACGAGCTCATCGTGAGCCACTGGTTCAAGCGCCTCACCATGATCAACGCGACCTTCGGCGACGCCGATTATCACCTCGGCCGTTTCAGCGACATGCTCCTCGCCGAGGCGCCCGCCGAGGCGCACACCGAAACGGAGCTCCGCGAGAAAGTCGGATAAGGCCGTTCGACTGCCGGGCGCGCGGTCGCGCGATCGAGCGTTCGGACGCGGGCGGCGGCGTGCGCGCCGCCTCGCGGCCGGCGCCGGCGGCGGCGTTGCCGCCTTTCCCGATCAACCCGATACTCAGGCTGCCGCAGACGCCATGCCATCCAAGATCGTCAATCGCCGGGATCTCGAGTTCCAGCTCTATGAAGTGCTCGAAGCGGAGACGCTGACCGAACGGGCGCGCTACGCCGAGCATTCGCGCGAGACGTTCGACGCTGTGATCGACACGGCGCTCGCGATCGCCGAAGAGAAGTTCGCGCCGCACAACCGCAAAGCCGACGAGCACGAACCGACGTTCGACGGAACCCGGGTGAGCATGATCCCCGAGGTCAAGGAGGCGCTCAAAGCGCTCGTCGGCGCCGGCTTCATCGCGGCGACGCACGACTACGAGCTCGGCGGCATGCAGCTTCCGGTGACCGTGGCGCAGGCCGCGCTCGCGCTGTTCAAGGGCGCCAACGTGGCCACGTCCGCCTACCCCTTCCTCACCATCGGCAACGCCAACGTCATTCACCGCTTCGGTTCCGAGGATCAGAAGCGGCGCTACCTGCCGAAGCTCCTGAGCGGCACCTGGTTCGGCACTATGGCGCTCACCGAACCGCAGGCCGGCTCCTCGCTCGCCGACATCGCCACCACGGCCACGCCCAACCCGGACGGCACCTACTCGATCCGCGGCAGCAAGATCTTCATCTCGGCCGGCGATCACGAGCTCACCGAGAACATCGTGCATCTGGTGCTCGCGAAGATTCCGGGCGGACCGCCGGGCGTGAAGGGAATTTCGCTCTTCATCGTGCCGAAGTACCGCGTGCTGGCGGACGGGAGCCTCGGTTCGCGCAACGACGTGACGCTCGCAGGCCTGATCCACAAGATGGGCTACCGCGGCACCACCTCGACGATGCTCTCCTTCGGCGAGAAGGGGCAGTG
Source organism: Burkholderiales bacterium (assembly GCA_036381895.1). Lineage (GTDB taxonomy): Bacteria > Pseudomonadota > Gammaproteobacteria > Acidiferrobacterales > Sulfurifustaceae > JACQFZ01. The sequence continues at coordinate 30,118 of DASVBY010000078.1, forward strand.
CGTCGGCGAGCTCGTCGGCGAGCCGCACCGCGGGCTCTCGTACATGTTCCACATGATGAACGAGGCGCGCATCGGCGTCGGCATGGGCGCAGTGATGCTCGGGTACACCGGCTACCTGCACGCCCTCGAGTACGCGCGCGAGCGCCCGCAGGGCCGGCCGCTCGACGGCAAGGACCCGCAGGCGCGGCCGATCCCGATCGTACGCCACCCCGACGTGCGGCGCATGTTGCTCGCCGCGAAGAGCTACGTGGAGGGCGGGCTCGCGCTCGGCCTCTACGCCGCGCGGCTGGTCGACGAGCAGCGCACCGCACCCACGCCGGCCGCGCAGCACCAGGCCGGGCGGCTGCTCGATCTGCTGACGCCGGTGGTCAAGTCGTGGCCGTCGCAGTACTGTCTCGAGGCGAACAGCCTCGCGATCCAGGTGCACGGCGGCTACGGCTACACGCGCGAGTATCCCGTCGAGCAGTTCTACCGCGACAACCGCCTCAACCCGATCCACGAAGGCACCCACGGCATCCAGGCGCTCGACCTCCTCGGCCGCAAGACCGTGGTGGACGGCGGCGAGGGGCTCCGGGCCCTCGGCGCTGCGATGGCGCAGGACATCGAGCGCGCGCTCGGGCACGCCGACACGGCGCTGCAGCAATACGCCGCGGCGCTGCGGCAGACCTGGGAACGCCTGATGGCCGTCACCCGCCTCCTGACCGGCGGGCTGCGCGCCGATCCCGCCGGGACGCTCGCGAACGCCGCGGTCTACCTCGACGCCTTCGGCCACACCGTGGTCGCGTGGCTGTGGCTGCGCCAGGCGCTCGCCGCCGCGCGCGGACTCGCGCACGGTCCCGAGAGCGATCGGGATTTCTACCGCGGCAAGCTCGCCGCGGCGCGCTACTTCTTCCACTGGGAGCTCCCGAAGACCGGGCCGCAGCTCGATCTGCTCGAACGCCGCGACCGCACGTGTCTCGACGCGCAGCCCGAGTGGTTGTGATCCGCAACAGGAACGCCGCTATCCCATGACCGCCGATTCGATTCCTCCGGGGTTCACGCCTATCACCCGCACCGGTCCGTTTCTCGACCTGTTCGGCCCCGTTTACGTGAAGAGCGAAGACAGCTCGACGATCGTCGCCGTGCGCGTCGGCGACAAGCATTTGAACACGCTCGGCATCGCGCACGGCGGCATGCTCGTGACGCTCGCCGACAGCGCTCTCGGCATCAATCTGTCGCGCGCGCTCGACGCGCCGCGCCCGATGGTGACCGTGAGCCTGTCGACCGATTTCCTGCAGCCCGCGCGGCGCGGCGACTGGCTCGAGGCGCACGTGCAAGTGCAGCGCGTCGGGGTGCATCTCGCGTTCGCGAGCTGCCACCTCAAGGTCGGCGATCGCCTGATCCTGCGGGCGAGCGGGGTGTTCGCGATCATCGGCTCCGACGTTCCCCTGCCCGCACGCGAGGGCTTCGACGGCTGAGCGCCGATGGCCAAGATCCACGTCCTGCTGACGAAGAAGGAGCTCGACCGCGAGCGCCTGCCGGGCAAGGTCGTGGTCGTGCTCGATATCCTCTTCGCCACCACGTCGATCGTCGCGGCGCTCGCGCACGGCGCGGCCGAGGTCGTTCCGGCGCTCGACGGGGACGCGGCGCTCGCCGAAGCCCGGGGGCGCGATCCGGCGACCTGCGTGCTCGCCGGCGAGCTCAATGCCGAAACCCTTCCCGGCTTCTGGCATCCGACGCCGCTCGCACTCATGCGCGCGGACATCGCCGGCAAGAGCTTGATCTACTGCACGACCAACGGCACCGTGGCGCTGCACAAGTCCGCCCGGGCCGATCACGTGTACGCGGCCGCGCTCGTCAACGGCCGCGCGGTCGTCGAGCGCATCGTGCAGGCGCACGGCGACGAGACCGTGCTCATCGTGTGCTCGGGGTCGGCGGACAACTTCAATCTCGAGGACTTCTACGGCGCCGGGCACTTCGTGTCGCTGTTCCGCCGGCTCGCCCCGGAACGCTACGAATACACCGACGCCGCCGCGGCGGCCGAGACCCTGTACGCGCACGCCGACGCCATGGAATGCCTCACCCGCGCGCGCGTCGGGCGCATGATGCTCGAACGCCGGCTGGAGGACGAGATCCGCTTCGCCGCCCAGAAGGACCGCTTCGACGTCGTGCCCAAGCTCGCGAACGGGCTGCTGCGGCCGGTTTGAAGGAGTGAATACCGCAGAGCGCGCGGAGGCATTCGGGCCGGCGCGACCGCGCCCGAAACCGCCTGGCGCAATGCGGCGGCACGTTTTCTTCGGTGGACGCGCCGTCGGGTCGCTGCGTGCGCTCGCGCCCCTTGCGCCTACGGCGCGGTTCGCGCGGCCCTGCAGTTAACATCGATCGCCGTCCGGCTATCGGGAGCTTCATATGCAGCACGAGTACGCGACGATCAACGGCATCAGGCTTCACTACGTCACCGCCGGCAGCGGACCGCTGATCCTGTTCCTGCACGGGTTTCCCGAATTCTGGTACGCGTGGACGAAGCAGCTCGAGGAGTTCTCGCGCGACCATCGGGCGGTCGCACCCGATATGCGCGGCTACAACCTCTCGGAAAAGCCCGAGGGCGTCGAGGCGTACCGCGCCAAGCACCTGATCGAGGACGTGCGGCTGTTGATCGAGCACCTCGGCGGGCCGCCGTGCGTGCTCGTCGCCCACGACTGGGGCGGCGCCGTCGCCTGGAGCTTCGCGGCGGCGCACCCCGAGTATCTGTCGCATCTCGTGATCATCAACGCCCCGCACCCGGTTCCCTTCGCCCGTGCGCTGCGCGACGATCCCGAACAGATCGCGGCCAGCCAGTACATGCTGCTCCTGCGCGACCCGAAGGCCGAGCGCGTACTGTCGGAGAACGACTGCCGCCGGCTCGCGAACATGCTGACCGCGTTCGCCGACGGCCGCGCCGGCTGGCCTTCCGCGGCCGACCTCGCACGCTACCGCGAAGCCTGGTCGCAGCCGGGCGCGCTCACCGCCGCGCTCAACTACTACCGCGCCTCCCCGCTCCACCCCCGGGCGCCCGACTCGCCCGGAGCCGCCGCGCTCGCGCTCGACCCGCGCCGGTTCACGGTCACCGTACCGACCCTCGTCGTCTGGGGCGAACGCGACCGGGCGCTGCGACCGGTGCTGCTCGACGGCCTGCACGAGGTCGTTCCGAACATGACGGTCACGCGCATCGCCGAAGGTTCGCACTGGGTGGTTCACGAGCATCCCGATCTCGTGAATAGGCTCATTCGCCGGTTCATCGCCGCCCCCGCGTAGCCCGCGGCTGCGCGCGCGCCGGGTTTGTTGCTACCATGCGGCGTCCGCAACGTTACGAACGGGAACGGCCATGCCCAAGACCGAGATAAAGAGCATCGATGAGCTGCGCCGCCAGGTCGGCCAGGACGTGGCGGTGAGCGACTGGCTCACCGTGACGCAGGAGCGCATCGACCGGTTCGCCGACGCCACCAGCGATCACCAGTGGATCCACGTCGACCGCGAACGCGCGGCGCAGTCGCCGTTCGGCACCACCATCGCGCACGGCTTCCTCACGCTGTCGCTGATCCCGTACTTCACCAACGAGACGTTCACGTTCCCGCCGTCGCGCATGACGATCAACTACGGCCTGAACCGGGTGCGCTTCACCGCGCCGGTGCGCAGCGGCAGCCGCGTGCGCGCGCGCTTTCGCCTGCTCGGCCTGGAAGATGTCCCGGGCGGCGTGCAGATGAACTGGCAGATCACGATCGAGCTCGAGGGCAGCGAGAAGCCCGCCTGCGTCGCGGAAACGATCTCGCGCCGCTACGACTGAGCCGCGGTCGCACGTCCGATGTTGCACATGCAGTTTCGCACCGCTAGCCTGTGCGCCGACCGTAATCCTGCGGAGTGAGGAACATGAAAGCGCTGCTGTGTACCGAGCTCGGCTCGTTCGACAAGCTCACGGTCCAGGACGTGCCGTCGCCGCGCCCGGGCGCCGGTCAGGTGGTGGTCGACGTGAAAGCGAGCTCGATCAACTTCCCGGACGCGCTCATGGTGAGGGGGCTGTACCAGGTGAAGCCGCCGCTGCCCTTCTCCCCGGGCGCCGAGCTCGCCGGCGTGGTGAAGGAGTTGGGCGCCGGCGTCACCCACTTCAAGCCGGGCGACCGCGTCGTCGGCTTCTGCGGCTGGGGCGGCTTCGCGGAGGAAGCGCTCGCACCGGCCGATCGGCTCATGCCGCTCCCTGCGGGCATGGACTTCGAGATCGCCGCCGCTTTCGGGCTCACCTACTGCACCTCGCTGCATGCGCTGCAGGAGTGCGGGCGGCTCGAGGCCGGCGAGACGCTGCTCGTGCTCGGCGCTGCGGGCGGCGTCGGCCTCGCCGCGGTCGAGATCGGCAAGATCATGGGCGCACGCGTGATCGCGGCGGCGTCGAGCGACGAGAAGCTCGCCGTGTGCCGCCAGGCGGGCGCGGACGAAACCATCAACTACAGCACGCAGGACCTCCGGCAGCGTCTCAAAGAGATCACGGGCGATGCGGGCGTGGACGTCGTGTACGACCCGGTCGGGGGCCCGTATTCGGAACCGGCGCTGCGATCCACCGGCTGGGGCGGGCGTTTCCTCGTCGTCGGCTTCGCCGCGGGCGAAATACCGAGAATCCCGCTGAACCTGGCGCTCCTCAAGGAGCGCTCGATCATCGGCGTCTACTGGGGCGATTGGACACGGCACGATCCCGCCGGCCACCGGCGCAACGTCGAGCAGCTCGTGCGCTGGATGGCCGAGGGCAAGATCCGCCCGGTGATCAGCGAGCGCGTGGCGCTGCGCGACACGCCCGCCGCACTCGAGCGCCTCACGCAGCGCAAGGTGACCGGCAAGATTGTCGTGCTGCCGGAGGCCTGAGCGGCGCGCGCTGCGGCGGCGGCGCTCGTCTCGACATCCGGACTTCTCCTGTCGTACGAAGCGAGCGCGCGTGGACCACGCGGCGCGGCGTTGACGCCGCCGCGCGCGGAGCGCCGCGCGTGGCGGCGCCCGCTAGCTCCCGCCGCGAAACCGCCGCAGACGCTCTGCGGTCGGCGGATGCGACGACAGGTACGCCAGCGCACCGCCTGGCCCCCGGCGCTGCTGCTCGAGGCGCTCCATGAGATTCGCGAAGTGCGCCGGCTCGATGCCGCGGCGCGTCAGGTATTCGTAGGCGTACCGATCCGCCTCGTGCTCGAACGCCTGCGAGTACTGCGCCTCGACGAGCAGCGTCGGGAGTGCTGCCACCATCGCCGACGTCGAGGACACGTCGCCCGTTAGCAGCACCGCCAGCAAGCCCATCGCGGAGCTCTGCAGCGCCCGTCGCAGTCCGTGGCGATGCGCCACGTGCCCGAACTCGTGCGCGAGCACCGCGATCACTTCCTCGTCGCGCTGCGCGAGCTGCACCAGCTCGTCGGTCAGCACGATGGCGCCGGAGGGCAGCGCCAGCGCATTGGCGCCGATGCGCCCGCCGCTGCGGAAGTGCAGCGTATAGCTGAAGCCCTGCGGCTGCTCGGCCGCCATGCGCGCGAAATGCCCGGCGAGCCGTTCGCGCGTTTCCGCTTCGAGCGCCGATGGGCGCAGCACGGCACGGTCCAGCAGCTCGAGCGCGCTCGCGCCGATCGCCGCGTTGGTCTCGACCGGGAGCGCGAACGCCACCGCCCGCGCGGCCTCCGGGATGCCGAAGCGCACGAGCATCCACGAGAATGCGACGACCGCGGCGAGCGCGACGAGAATGTAGCGCGCCCGGCTTTCGAGCGCGTACAGGAAGCGCGGCGCCCGCGCACGCCCGAACGCCGCGAGCAGCCGGTCGACCGCGTCGTTGTCCGGCGTCTCGAAGCGCGCGCCGTCCGGGAAGACGAATGCGCGCGGGATATTGCCGACGCGTTCGCTGATCCGCAGCTCGCGGATGGAGGCGCGCGGAAGCCCGGCATCGTCGAACCAGACGGCACCGTCGCGGCCGAGGTGCAGCACCGCCGGGCGGCCGCGCGACGTGCGCCCGTCGTAGTAGATTCCGGCGAGCCGGCTCATACCCCGATCGCGAGATCGAACATCTCCCCGATCTCCTCGCCCGTGCTCGTCACCTTCTGCTGCTCGCCGGCGGCGAACGCATCGAGCTCGCCGGCCGCCAGGAGCTGCAGATGCTCGATGCGATACCTGGCGAGGCGGACCTTGGCCCAGGGAATGTACAGCCCGAGCGTGAGTGCGATGCCGACGAGGTTCGTCAGGTGCAGCAGCGCCAGGTCGCGGGCGCGCTGGTCGCTGCGCAGACGATGCGGACCGATGCGGCTGTGGTTGTAGACCAGGTTGGCGAGGTGCGCGCTCAGATACGAGTGCAGGCCGAGGTAGAACAGTCCGCCGACGGCGAGCACGAGCGGCAGCGAGATCCGCGCGAGCCCGTACACCACCATCCCGCCGCCGACCAGCAGCACCAGTATCGGCACGAACAGCTCGTAGAAGTCGCGCGTGCGCGCGCTGAACGTGAACGGCGTCGTGCCGTACATGGTGTTGCCGATCACGACCTCCTTCTGCCGCCGCACGATGTACGGATAGATCAGCCCGAACGTGAAAGGGATCAGCATCGGCATCCACAGGAATGCCCCCGCCGCTTCCCGGTACTTGCCTTTGAAATCGAAGCGTATGTTGCGAAACGCCGTGTTGCGGGCGCGAAAGGCGAGCGACCGGACGACCAGCCACGGCATGGCGCCCGCGAACACGAGCGACAGCACCATCGCCGCCGGCGGATAGAACTCGTTGGCGGCGCTGTAGGCGACGAATACGCCGAAGGCGATGAGGCGCCCGCGCAGGATGACGCGCGGGTCGGCCAGATACTCGAACGCCGCGTCGCCGAGCCGGGTGTTGCCGTAGAAGTAGCGCTGCCGGCGCACCTTGGCCCAGGCAGAGTAGATGCCGAGAGTGAGAATGGTGAGCAGGATGTTGACGATCCAGATCCGGAAATACTCGCCCCCGCGCCCGTGAAACGCGAACGGCATCGCGCGCCGCGCGCTCGCGGCCGCCGCCGTGGCTTGCATGAAACCTCCCCTTGGTTTTGGTTAGAGTCGTTTCAATGCAGTATAGCCGCCGGAACCGGGCAGCGCGGGGGCGGTGACACGTGATCGGCGAGCAGCGGCGGGTAGACCCGCGCGCGTGCGTTCAGCGCTCGCCGTTCTGCTTCAGGTTCTCCGCGTGCATATTGCAGAACAGCGCGCCCTGCTCGAGCGCATCGTCGAGCGCAATGTGCGTGTGCGGCAGCGCATCGAACCAGCGCTTGGGCAGGTACGAGCGCGAAGTCATATGGAACGTGGACCTGCGCATGCCCATCGCGTAGGAGCGTACGTCGAGCGCGTTCTCGCGAAACGGCCGCTCCCCGGTGTAGCGGACCAGATACCAGTAGATCCACATGAAGTCCCAGCTGGCCGGCCAGCCGAGGAATACCGGGCGGCCGGGCAGCTCTTGCACCCACTTCAGGTACTCGGGCATCACGTCCTCGGGCGGCCGCGGATCGCGCCGGCACGCCGCCCAGGCCTCGGGAAACCCCTTCCACCACTCCATCGTGCGCGGATCCTCCGTCGCGCCGGGCAGCGTCTGCAGGTTGGCGCTGAAAGTGCCGACTATCGTCTTGTCGGGCAGAAACGCCGCGGAAGCGAAGCTCAGCATCGAATGCGGACCGGGAATCGGACCGTCGGCTTCGACATCCGTGCTGACGTAGATTTCGACCTGCCTGTTCATCGATCGTGAGCCATGGTCCTGCTCTAACGTAGGAAAAGCGTCATCGGCGGTAAAGCGTCCCGCCGGCGCGGGGACGCTCGTACCGATCGAACGCGGTGCCCATCGCGGCGTCGAGCTGCCGCAACCGCGCCTCGGGCGGCGGGTGGGTCCTGTAGAGCAGCTGCACGCGGTCGTCCGCGGGCGCGAGCGTCGCGATCTTCTGCAGCACCGCGGGCAGCCCGTAGGGACTGTAGCCCGCGTGCGCCGCGAGCACTACGCCGAGGCGGTCGGCTTCGAACTCGGCCTCCTGATCGAGCCGCCGCGCGAACAGCTCCGCGCCGGTGCCGATGAGACGGCGCACGAGCTCCTGCCGCTCGCCCCGCACCGCCTTCGCCACCGCCTCGCGCCCCTCCTCGACCAGCAGCGTTTCCCGCAGCAGCTCCAGCTGATGGCGCTCGACCACGTGCGCGATCTCGTGCGCGAGCACGCCCGCGAGCTCGGCCTCGCTGCCGAGGCTCGCGTACAGCCCGCGCGTCACCAGCACGTAGCCGCCGGGCGCACTGAAGGCGTTGATGTCGGCGGAGTCGATGACGCCGAAGCGCCACGGCAGATCGGGCCGGCTGCTGCCCAGGGCGATCCAGCGTCCGACCGTGTTGACGTAGCGCTGCAGCGCCTCGTCCTCGACGAGCGGCGCGATCGCGAGCAGGCTCGCAGTCGCCTCCCGGCCCGCGCGGATCTCGTCCTGCTCGGAGAGCCCGAGGAGCAGGCGCTCCGACTCCGGAATCTTCTCGAGCAGCTTCTCGCGCAGGCTCTGGGCATCGGCAACGCCCACGAGCAGTACGAGCAGCAGGCAAACGAGCGCGCGCACGTGAGACGACCCTACCGCTTCGGCGCCGGCATCTGCGCCACGTCGCGCCGCTCGAGCCCGTGCTTGCGCGCGTAGGCATGCGCAGCTTCCGCGCTCGCCGCGTAGCTCTCGAGCCGGGCGACCGCCGCTTCGTTCGGCGCGGCCGCGCGCAGCTCCTCCTCGCGCAGACCGCGGATGCCGGTAGTGCTCACGATGTTGCCCGTGCCGGCGCGTCCCGTCGCGAGCTTCGCCACCGATTCGAGCTCCTGCGCGCCCGCGCCGCCCGCACCCGGCGGCTGCAGGCTCACGTGCAGCAGGCGTACCCAGCCTTCGCGCCCGTCGCTGACCACCCGCAGCCACCCGCCTTCGCGGTCGGCCGCGAACACGCGCGCGCCGGCCGGCAGACGCGCGAGCGTCGGCGCATCGAGAGACGGTTCGCGCTTGAGCTCGGTCTCCCGCAGTACCGTGCCGGGTGCAGGCGCGAGCGCGGGTTCGCGCGCGGTTGGCGGCGCCGCCTTGCGGTCGTCGGCCGGCGGGCGCGCAGCACGCGCCGCGTCCTGAGGCGCGCCGCTTCGCGTATCCGGCGCCGTCGCCGGTGCTTCCGTCTGCGGCGTCGGCGGACGCGGCGGCGGTTCGTCGCTGCAGGCGGCGAGCGCGGTCGCGAGCACGCACAACAAGGCGCGCAAGAACGTCATTGCAGGGCAGCCGCTCGAGTGCATTCGATCGCAGGACAAGACGCGCATTCTAGCGCGCCGGCAACGCGCTCCCAGAGGGCAAGCCCGCCCGCACGAGCGCCGGGGGCATGACGAGATCGGGGCAGGCGGCACAGACGTCCGCGAAGGCCGCGCTCGCCGCGATGCCGGCGCGCCGCGGCTGCTCCGCCAGCTCGAGCGCACGCATGAACGCGGCCTTGCCGGCAGCGCGCCATTCGCCGCGCGCATCGACAGTGAAACGGGCGGCGTGCAGCGCGAGCTGTACCGCGGCGCCGCGATCGGGCAGCCGGGCGAGCACGCGCTCGAGCATCGCGACGAGATCGCGCAGCGCCGCGCAGGTGCGCTCCGGCGGCACCAGCCAGTAGAAGAGCAGCGTATCGTCGTAGATGCCCTGCACCAGCGGCGCGTCGGCGAAGAGCCGCGGCGCGGCCGCACCGTAGCGCGTGCGTCCCGCCTGCTGCTGCAACAGCGCGCGCACGCGCCGGCGCTCGCCGGCGCCAGACGCAACGACGCGGCACGCGAGCATCAGCACCTGCGAGTCGCGTCCGGGATCGAGCGCGGCGGAGTACCACGGGTGGCCGTTGCGCCGCAGCGTCAGCACCCGCCCATAGAAGCTCGCGATCAGGAAATAGGCGAACGCCGCGGTGAACGGCGCCGTGAGATTCACGAACCAGGCGCTCAGGTTGACGAAGAGATAAGTGACCGCGAGGAACGCGGCCTGCATGACGGTGAAGAGCGTGCGCAGCCAGAGCCAATCGACGTTGTACATGAACGCGGCCGCGAGCAGCGCGACGGCGATCGCGGTGACGAGCATGTAGAACGGACGCGGGAGCTCGCGCAGGTAGTCGCCGTTCCTCAGGTTGTCGATCGCCGTCATCAGAATCTCGACGCCCGGGTGCTCGCGCGCGAGCGGCGTCGGAGTGATGTCGAAGAGCGACGGCGCGGTCGAGCCGACGACGACGATCTTGCCGCGAAACGCGTCGTCCGGCGCCGCGCGGGAGAGCAGGCGCTGGTAGAGCGTATGGAACGAAACCGTGCGGTAGGCGAGCGGCGGGCCGCGCCAGTTGAGCAGGATGTCCGGCTGCGAAGGCAGTGCACCGCCGAGCGCCGCGACCACGTTCGCGGGCAGCGAATAGATGCGCCAGCCGTGCGCGTCGCGATGCACGTGATAGGAGCGCGCGATGCCGTCGTCGTCGGCGTACAGGTTGTTGGTGCCGAGGCGGCGGGCGCCGAGTACGTCGAAGAAGTACGGCACGACCATGGCGACCGTCGCGTCGGGATCAGCGGAAGGCAGCCGGCGCACCCCCGGCAGGCGCGCGAGCGCGAGCTCGCTCAGCGCGTCGTTCGCCGGATTGAGCCGGATCATGGCGAAGAACGTGTGCTCGAACCGCGCCGCGACGTCCCGGAAATAGCGGTCGGACTCGCGCCGCCCGAGATCGAGATCGCTGAAGGTGATGTCGAATACGATCGCGGCCGGCCCCTGGCGCGCGAGCCCCTCCGTCAGCTCCGCCAGCACCGCCCGCGGCCACGGCCAGCGGCCGTACTCGGGCGCCATGGCCGCGAGACTCGCCTCGTCGATGTCGACCAGCACCAGCGCCGGATCCGCGGGCGGCACGCGAAACCGGCTCTTCATGATGAAGTCGTACGCCCGATGCTCCATGTCGCCGGTCGTGCCCGCCGCGATTCCGTAGAGGAACGCGGCGATGACGATCGCGGCGAGGACGGGATAGAAGCGGTTGCCGAGGCGTTCGGAGAGCAGCGCGAGCGGTGCGAGCAGCGTGCGTACCAGCCGCGGCACGACGCCCGGCCGCACGGCTCAGCACCTTCCGGTCGCGCGCGCCGCACGGCCGCCGCACCCCGGCAGCGCCCGCGCCGGGCGCCCCGCGCCCGCGTTCGCGCTCGTCCGTCCGCGCACGCTACAGGATCGCCCCCGGCTGCGCCATCGCGTAGCGGCTCAGCTCCGTGACGAGGTACTGATACGCGTCGTCGACCGAGTCGGTGCGGTAGAGCAGCTCGAGGTCGCGCGCGTCGATGCTGCCGTACTTCACCAGCGCATCGAAGCTGATCACCTCGTTCCAGTAATCGCTGCCGAAGAGCACCACCGGCAGGTGTTTGCGCATCTTGCCGGTCTGCAGCAGCGTCAGCACCTCGAACAGCTCGTCGAGCGTGCCGAAGCCGCCCGGGAACACGACGATCGCCTTGGCGAGATAGACGAACCAGAACTTGCGCATGAAGAAATAATGGAAGTGGAACGACAGCTCGCGCGTGACGTAGCGGTTGTCGAACTCTTCCTTGGGGATCGAAATGGTGAGGCCGATGTTCTTGCCGCGCGCCTCGGAGGCGCCGCGGTTCGCCGCCTCCATGATGCCCGGCCCGCCGCCGGTGCAGACGACGAAGCGCCGCTCGGTATCGGAGAGCCGCTTCGACCATTCGGTGAGCCGGAAGGCGAGCTCGCGCGCCGCCTCGTAGTAGCGCGCCATGCGCACGCGCATGCGCGCGCGCTCGAGATCGCCCTCGCCGCGCTCGGCGCGCGCGAGCTCCTCCTGCGCCTCGGCGAGCGGCAGGGTGCGGGCCGAGCCCATGAACACGATGGTGTCGTCGATGTGGTAATGATTGAAGCGGGCCTCGGGCTCCATGTACTCGGCGAGTATGCGCAGCGCCCGCGCCTCGCGACTGTTCAGGAAGTGTTCGTTGTTGTAGGCCTTGACCGAATAGCGGCGTCTTTCGTTCATCGAGTGTCCCTTGTGAATCGCACCTGCGCCAGTTTAGCGCCGCCGCGGCACCGTGGGTGCGAGCGCGGTGCTGCGGCGGCGATGCGGGCCGGGGCGCTACGGCGGACGGCGGAAAAAAAGAAACCCCGCGGCGGCGGGGTCTTCCAAGGAATCGAGAGGAGAAAACTCAGATGGGCGTCACGTTGCTGGCCGCGGGGCCCTTCGGTGTCTGTTGAATCTCGAACGTCACCTGCTGGCCTTCGCTCAAGCTCCGGAACCCGTTGCCCTTGATCGCGGAGTAGTGCACGAACACGTCCTTGCCGCCATCCTTGGGCGTAATGAAGCCGAAACCTTTAGCCTCGTTGAACCACTTCACGGTACCTGTAATCACGAATCACCTCAACGTAAAGATATGTGAGATCCTGCAGCGCGTTCCTGGAGATCATGCGGAGCACTACCGAAACATCGGGAGGAACTTCCGTATTGGCTTCAAGAGCTGGACTGCAGTGCGATGCAGCTTAGCCGAGGTCACGAGCGAAAGCTATAGTTTCCCATCGCGCCTGCTGACCGATCGGTTGGTACGCGGCACCGATGCACAGGTTGTGCCATGACCGCACCGTCCGGGAAGATAACGCCCCACCGTTCGATCTACGACCGACGATGCAATCACCGCCCGACGGTTTCCGTTCCGGCACGCTGCGCCGCCTGATCGTCGAGCGCAGCGAGTGCGCACTCGCGCGCGGCGCACTGCAGCCGATTGCGACCGAAACCCACACGGTCACCGAGCACTCGGTACCCTTTCAGGTGCGCGTCGTATCGAGCCTCGCGCGCAAGCACGCGCACGGCGAGGACCGCCCGGCGGGAAGCGACCCCGCGCGGCGCAACCCGTTCCTTCCCTACGAGCCGGACCTGTACGTCGCCGACGTCACGCCGACGCACGTCTGCCTGCTCAACAAGTACAACGTCATCGATCACCACCTGCTGGTGGTGACGCGCGCGTTCGAACGCCAGGAGCGTCAGCTGACGGCAGCCGACTTCGCCGCTCTGTGGCGCTGCCTGCTCGAGTTCGATTCGCTCGGTTTCTACAACAGCGGGCCGCTCGCGGGCGCGAGCCAGCCGCACAAGCATCTGCAGCTCGTGCCGCTGCCGCTGTCGGCGGACGGGCGCGCGCTGCCCATGGACGCGCTGATCGACGCGACGCCGCGCGGGCCGGGTCCGAAGCAGGTTCCGGACCTGCCTTTCCGTCACGCGTTCGCCTGGCTCGACGCGCCGGAAGCGCCGGGCGCGGCCGATCGGGCTCATCGGTGCTACCGGGAGCTTCTCGCCGCCGCCGGTCTCGACCCCCGGCTGCCCGAACCGCCGCCCTACAACCTGCTGGTCACGCGGCGTTATATGCTGCTCGTTCCGCGAACCCGCGATACTTATGAGGGCGTGTCGGTAAATGCGCTCGGATTCGCCGGCTCCTTTTTCGTACGCGACCGCGCGCTCCTCGAGACGATCCGGAACATCGGCCCGATGCGCGTGCTACGGGAGGTCACGCCGGAATGCGCCCCAGGCCGACAAAAACCGGAGCTGTAATAGGGTCATTTCGCGTTGTTGCCCCGCCGCCACGCGCTACGGTTTAGCCCAGAGAAACGCTGTGGTATCCTACGCCGCATCGTCTCACCTGCCCGTCGACGCGCTGCCTCCTTGGACCGGGACCCCGCACCTTCCGGGCGTGGGTTCAGGTGATCCCGAGGTTCTCAATCCTCTCCCGAGAATGGCGCTCCTCGGGCAGCCCGATCTTTGGAGAAGTTTGATGCCGCAGTCCACCGCGAACACCGCCAACCGCAATTCCTCTTCCGGTTCGTCTCGCCGCGCCGCACCCTACCGGCTGGCTCGCGTCGAGAAAGTCGAGGTACCCGAGGCCGGCGGCCACTGGTACCGGTACGTGCTCGAAAACGGGCGCTCGACCATCACCGGGCAGCGGCGCGGCTCGCTCAAGGACGTGACCGCGCACGCCCACCGCTACGCCGAGCAGCTGAACAGCCGCGCCTTCGGCTCGCACTCCGTCTGGTCCACGCGCCGCGACGCGAAAGCCAAAGCGCGCTAGCCGTCGCCGGCTTCCGCCGCGGAAGTTCCCCGTTGTAAGCTCCCGCGCGCCGCGCTCGTCCGGGCGCGGGAGCGCTCCGCTTGAGCACACCCACCTCCGATCCGCCGCTCCGCTTTTTCGCCGTCTGCGCGAAGGGTATCGAGCCGCTGCTCGCCGATGAGCTGCGCGCGCTCGGAGCCGCCGCGGTGCGCGAGACGCGCGCCGGTGCGGCGTTCGCGGGAGATCTCGCCGCGGCCTACCGGATCTGCCTCTGGTCGCGCCTCGCGAGCCGGGTGCTCCTGCGGCTCGCCCGCTTCCCAGCGCCCACCGCCGACGCGCTCTACGAAGGCGTCCGGTCGATCCCCTGGGGCGAACACCTGGCACCCGACGCCACGCTCGCAGTCGATGCCGCCGTCGCCGGTTCGGCCATCACGCATTCCCACTACGCGGCGCTGCGGGTGAAGGACGCGATCGTCGACCGGCTGCGCGCCGAGTGCGGCCGGCGCCCCTCGATCGACACCGCGCGGCCCGACCTGCGCGTCAACCTGTATCTCCGCGACGACGAGGCGACGCTCAGCATCGACCTTGCGGGCGAGAGCCTGCACCGGCGCGGCTACCGCACGCAGGCGACCGCCGCCCCGCTCAAGGAAACCCTCGCTGCGGCGATATTGATTCGCGCCGGGTGGCCCGCGCTCGCACTACAGGGCGCACCGCTCGCCGACCCCATGTGCGGTTCGGGTACGCTCGTGCTCGAAGCCGCGCTCGTGGCCGCCGACGTCGCGCCGGGACTCCTGCGGGCGCGCTTCGGTTTCGACCGCTGGCTCGGCCACGACGCCGCCGCCTGGGCGCGGCTGCGCGCGGAAGCCGAGGCGCGCCGCGAGGCGGGAAGCTCCCGGCTCCCGCCGCTCGCGGGCGGCGACCGGGATCCGCGCGCAATCGAGGTCGCGCGCAGGAACCTCGCGCGCACCGGCCTCGACCCGAACCGCGTACGCTTCGCGGTCCGCGCGCTCGGCGAGTGCCTCGAGCCCGCAGCGCCGGGCCCCGGACTGGTGGTGACGAACCCGCCCTACGGCGAGCGCATCGGCGAAGCCGCGGCGCTCGGCGCACTCTACGAGCAGCTCGGCGAGACGCTCAAGCGCTGCTATCGCGGCTGGCGCGCGGCCGTGCTCACCGGCAATCCCGCGCTCGGACAGCGGCTCGGCCTGCGCGCGCGCCGGCTGCACACGCTCTACAACGGGGCAATCGAGTGCAAGCTGCTGCACTTCGAGGTGAGCGAGCCCTGGTACCACCGCGAGCGCAAACCCGTTGCGGCGCCGGCCGACCTCGGACCGGGCGCCGAGATGTTCGCCAACCGGCTGCGCAAGAACCTGCGTCACTTCGGCCGCTGGGCGGCGCGCCAGGGCATATGCGCCTATCGCGTGTACGACGCCGATCTCCACGAGTACAACCTCGCGATCGACGTGTACGAGGGCGACCGCCGCCGGGTGCACGTGCAGGAGTATCAGGCACCCGCGAGCATCGAGCCGCGCCTCGCCGCGCGGCGCCTGCGCGAGGCGCTCGCGGTCATCGGCCTCGTGCTCGACGTCCCGGAATCACAGGTGTACCTCAAGGTGCGCGCACGCCAGACCGGCCGCCGGCAGTACCAGCGCCTCGGCGAAACCGGCGAGCTCCACGAGGTCCGCGAAGGCCCCTGCCGTTTCCTGGTGAACTTCACCGACTACCTCGACACCGGGCTGTTCCTCGATCACCGGCCGGTGCGGCACATGATCGGAACGCTCGCGCGCGGCCGGCGCTTCCTCAACCTCTTCGGCTATACCGGGACTGCCACCGTGCACGCCGCTCTCGGCGGGGCGCGCGCGAGCGTGACCGTGGACCTGTCGCGCACCTACCTCGACTGGGCGCGGCGCAACTTCGCGCTCAACGGCGTCGACCCGCAGCGGCACGCGCTCGTCCAGGCCGACGTGCTGCGCTGGCTCGCGGCGTATCGCGGCGAGCGCTTCGACCTCGTGTTTCTCGATCCGCCCACATTCTCGCGCTCGAAACGCATGGAGGAAACGCTCGACTTGCAGCGCGATCACGTCGCGCTGCTCGAGCAGGCGGCGCGGCTGCTCGCGCCCGAGGGGGTGCTGCTGTTCTCGACGAACTACCAGCGCTTCAAGCTCGACCGCGCGGCGCTCGCGCGGTTCGCGATCGAGGACATCACGCGCGCGTCGATACCGCGGGACTTCGCGCGCAACCCGCGCATCCACCAGTGCTTCCGCATCACGCGGCGAAGCGGCTGACGGGTCAGTCCCCGCAGGAGTAGCCGAGCGCCGCGAGGCCTTCTTCCAGGTAATCCGCGACGAGCGGCGTCGTCAACAGGTACTCGGCGGTGTGCGGAGTCCACTCCTCCCCGGCCTGCCGGAACGCGGTGTTCCACTCGCTCGCGTCGAAGTCGCCGCGGCCGATCCACATGAGCGTGACGAGCGCCACCTGCTGGTCGGGCTCGAGATCGTCGACCGTACTCTTGAACTCCTGGAACGTCGGATCGTCCTGACGGTCGCCAAGGACGTCGGCGACCATGTCGTGCGAGGCCGTCGGCTCCTCGGGGATGCTCACGCCCTCCTTGGCGTGGAACTCGCGTGCGCGCTCGATCAGCGTGCAAACGATCTCGGGATTCAGATTGAGCATGTGCGTTCCCGTAACAACGCGACCGCCCCATGGTACCCCAGTCGGCGCGGCGTAAAGACGCGCGGCGGGCGCGGCGAAAGCGGGCGATGAAAAAACCGGGATGCGTTGGTATCCTCATCGGCAACGTTGCAATAGCGAGGACGCCGACATGAACGAGCAAACCCGCATCGAGCTCGAGGCCGCGGCCTTCCGCGGGCTCATTGCGCACCTGCAGCGCCGTACGGACGTGCAGAACATCGACCTCATGAACCTCGCGGGCTTCTGCCGCAACTGCCTCGCCAAGTGGTACATGGCGGCGGCGAAGGAGCGCGGCATCGAGATGAACTACGATCAGGCACGCGAGGTCGTATACGGCATGCCGTACGAAACCTGGAAGGCGAAGTACCAGAAGGAAGCGACGCCGGAGCAGCAGCAGAAGTTCGAGGAGACCAGGCCGCTGCACGCCGTCATCAGCGGCCACTGAGGGATTCCCCCGGGAGCGGAAACATGCCGGCGCGCCGCATCCGCCTGTTCGTACCCGCCGCGCGCACCCTCGAAGGGGCGGGCGTCACCGTGCACCGCACCATCGGCACGCCGCGGCTGCGGCACCTCGATCCGTTCCTGATGCTCGATCAGTTCCGCAGCGACGACCCGGAGCAGTACATCGCCGGCTTCCCGGACCACCCGCACCGCGGCTTCGTCACACTCACCTACATGATCGACGGCCACATGCTGCACCGCGACAGCATGGGCAACCGCGGCGACCTGCGCTCGGGCGGCGTTCAGTGGATGAAGGCGGCGAGCGGCGTGATCCACTCGGAGATGCCGCAGCAGACGGCCGGGCTCATGCGCGGCTTTCAGCTCTGGATCAACCTGCCGGCGGCCGAGAAGATGACCGATCCCGAGTACCAGAACTACGAGCCCGAGCAGATCCCCGCGGTCGAGACGGACGGCGAGCGGGTGAAGGTGATCGCGGGCGCGTATCGCGGCGCACGCGGGCCGATCCAGGATCCCAATACCGACGTCGTCTACCTCGACGTCGCGCTCGCCGGGGGCCGCGAGCTCCGTCACGCCCTGCCCGCGGGGCACACGGCGTTCGTGTATCTCTTCGAAGGCGAGGCCGATGTCGCCGGCGCCAGGCTTCCGAACGACTCGCTCGCCGTGCTCGACGAGGGCGACCGCGTCGAAGTCCGCGCCGGCGCGGCGGGCGCGCGCTTCCTCCTCGTCGCCGGTCGCCCGCTCGGGGAGCCCATCGTGCAGTACGGCCCCTTCGTCATGACCCGGCCGGAAGAGATCCGCGAAGCGATCGAGGACTACAACAACAACCGCCTCGTGCGCCGCCGCGCCCAGATCGTGTCGGATTGAAGCGGCGCGGCGCCCGCTCCGCGGGGGGAGCGGACGCCGGAGACGCCGGCGTCAAACGGTCGCGCGGCGGATCTGGCGCTTCAGGTCGTGGATCTGGCGCAGCACGGCCTTGAGCTGCGTCCGGTCGTCCGAGGCGAGGATCTCGTCGCGCTTCTTCTTGAGCTCGCGGATCTTCCCCTTCACCGCGGTCTTGTCGATGCCGACCACCTGGTGGTGGGCGTGCATGTCGATCCCGAGCGCCTTGCAGATCGCGGGCAGCAGATGATCCTTGTTCATCTGCGTGTAGCCCTGCACCGCTTCGTGCTGGATGCCCGCCGCGATCTCGCGCAGCTCCGCAACCGGTTTTTTCTTCAGCTCTTCGTACGTATACGCCATCCTACCTCCTGCGAACGCAGATACGAGAGACGGAATCGAAGATACAAGGAAGCCGCATTCCGCCTCAACTGCGCAGGTGCCGCTCGAGGAACGCGAGGGTGCGCGGCCAGGAGGCCTCGGCGGCCGCCTCCCGGTAGCGCTCCGGATTCGTGAAGTTCATGAACGCGTGGCCCGCGTTCGCGTACGCGTGGAACTCGTGCGCCTTGCCGTGGCGCGTGAGCTCGGCGTCGAGCTTGATGCGGTCGGCGGGCGCGGGGTTGTCGTCCTCCTCGCCGAAATGGAACTGCAGCGGGCAGCCGATCTCGCGCGTGCGCGCGTACGGCGCCGGCATGCCCTCGCCCCACGGCACCATGATGTTGCCGCCGTAGTACACCACCGCCGCGCGCAGCACCCGGCTCACGGCCGCCATCATGTAGGCGATGCGTCCGCCCATGCAGAACCCGAGGATCCCGATGCGCCCGGGATCGACCTGCGGGTGCTCGCGGAGGTACCCGATCGCGGCGTCGACGTCGGCGATGACCTCGCGGTCCGTGAGCCGGCGCATGCGCTCGAGCGGCGCGGCATGTCCGGTCTGGCGGTGATAGAGGTCGGGCGCGACGGCCGCGTACCCGGCACGGCCGAGACGCTCCACGATCGAATGGATGAACGTATCGACGCCCGGCGCGTGCATTACCACGACGAGCGCCGGCACGCGCCCGGCGGTCGCCGGCGTCCCGCCGTGCAGCGCCATGCCGGCGCCGGCGACGGGTATGGTGCGGGTGTACGAGTTCACGCTCAACGTCCCTTGTGTACGCGATACTTCGCGGCATAGTGCCGGCCGAGGACCTTGCGCGTCTGCGCCGCCGCAGCGCGGTTCTGCTTGACGAGCAGCTCGTCGCGCAGCGTCTTCGGCGGCGCCGGGCGTTTCCTGCTTCGCGTCTTCATGCCGGGGATGGTGCGCCGGCGCGCCGGCGGAGGCAAGCCGCGCGGCCAACGGCCCGCGCTACGCGTCCCCATCGCCTTTGCCGCCGAATAGCCGCTCGACCGCCGCGCGCGCCGCATCGGGCGCCTCCTCGGACGCGGCGCCGCCGTCGAAGAGCGCATCGAGGCGCGCTTTCGCGCTCGCCGCCTTCTCGCGGGCGCGCGCATCGTACGCACCCGGCCGCGGCTTGAACCAGTCGCAGTAGTTCGCGCGTTCCTTGTCGATCACTTCCTCCGCGCGGATCTCGCTGCACTGGCGCGTGGTGCGCGGATCGAAGAACTGGCACAGGCGGCAGACGTGCAGCTCCGCCTTGCAGGCGGGGCACTCCGCGAGGCGCGAGAGCGGCAGCGGCAGCGCCGCGAGCGGCCCGCCGCACTTCCAGCAAACGAGCGCCGCCGCGCTCATTCTTCCCCGCCCGCCATGGCGGCAACCAGCGCGAGATCGGCGCCGCGCACGGAATCGAGATCGAACTTCTTCGCCGCCGCCGCCATGCGCGTGAGCGCCTCGCCGATCGGCATCGGCGGCGCGGTGTCGCCCTTCTTCGCGCGATGGAAGCGCACCGGGTTGATGCGCGCGACCACGTAGTTGCGCAGGTACGGCGATTTGAAGCCGCGCTTCTGCAGCGCCTCGATGATGCGCTTTACCTGCGCGTCGATGTCGAGCAGCCGCGCGGCGTAGTCCGCGCGCTTGCGCAGGCTCACGGAAAGGCCGCGGTCCGAAAAGCGGTCGATCTTCTTGAGCAGCGGACTGTAGGCGCCGCCGGCGAAGCGGCCGTTCTCCTCGTACACGATCCCGAGCGTGAGCAGCTCCGGCGCCTCGAACTCCGCGGCGAACCCGCTCTCCTTCGCCTGCGGGGAGCGCTCCGCGAGGCGGCGCGCCATGCGGATCACTTCGAGGCTGCGGTCGCGCAGGTTGTGCGCCTTCTCGGTGTTGAGCGCGAGGATGCGAAACGCCAGGCGTTCGTCGGGCGAGACCAGTGCCGTGATCTGCCGCAGCCCGAGCACCTTCGCGGCCGCGAGCCGGTGGCGCCCGTTCGGGGTCCAAAGCCGGCCGTCTTCGCCGCGCACGACGATGAGCGGATCGAGGAACGCGCCCGCTTCCTCGATCTTCCCGGCGAGCCGCTTCGCATGCGTCGGGGAGAGATCCCGCTGGAACGGCGTCGGTTCCACGGCGTTGAGCGGCAGCGCCGCGAGGAGCAGCGCGCGCCCCGAGAGCGGCTCGCGGTACGCGCCGAGCGGTGCGCCGCCCGCGGCGCGCACTTCCTCGGCGAGCGGCGCGACCTCCGGGGCGTCGCACCCGAGCGCCATGTCCGCGACCTCGAGCCCGCGCTTCTGCGCGCGCGGCGCGAGCGAGGCGCGGCCGCGCGCGGGGCGCCGGCCCGCGGTCTTGGCGCGCTTCGGTTTCGCCTGTGCCGCCATGAGCACAGTTTATCGAAAACTCGCGGCGAGCCGCGAGGCGGCGCCGCGCCCGCGCCTGGGCCCGCGCGGGGCAGCAGCCGCCGAAGACGCTATAATCCGCGCGGCCATCGTTTCCCGCTTTCCATGAACATCATCGAACTGCAGAACGTCACCGCTTACCGCGGCGACACGCGCGTCTTCGACGGCCTGTCGCTCGCGATCCCGCGCGGCTGCAACACCGCGATCCTCGGTCCGAACGGCGCCGGCAAGACGACGCTGCTCAAGCTGCTCGCGCGCGAGATCTATCCGGTCGAGCAGGAGGGGAGCCGCCTGCTCCTCTTCGGCCAGGAGCGCTGGAACGTGTGGGAGCTGCGCGCGCGCCTCGGCATCGTGTCGCACGATCTGCAGCGCGAGTACGTCGGGCATGCGACCGGGCTCAACGTCGTGCTCTCCGGGTACTACTCGAGCGTGGACGTCTGGGCGCACCAGCGGTTCACGCGCGCCGAGCGGGAGCGCGCGGCGGCGCTCATGGAGCAGCTCGGGATCGGGGCGTTCCGCGACAAGCTCTACGCCACGATGTCGACCGGCGAGCAGCGCCGCTGTCTGCTCGCGCGGGCGCTCGTCAACGACCCCGAAACGCTGGTGCTCGACGAGCCGACCAGCGGTCTCGATCTCAAGGCCTGCTTCCAGTACATCGATACGGTGCGCGCGCTCATGCGCGCCGGCAAGACGGTGGTGCTGGTGACGCACCACATCCACGAGATCCCGCCCGAGATCGAGCGCACCGTGCTGCTCAAAGCCGGCCGCGTGCTCGCCGACGGCCGCAAGTCCAAGGTCCTGACGGACGCGAACCTGACGGCGCTCTTCGAGACGCCGATCAAGCTCGTGCAGGCGAACGGGTTCTACCAGGTCATGCCCGGCGCCTGACGGCGCTGCCCGGCGCGTGCGCGCCTTCAGGAGCGCGGCAGGGTGCCGGGCATGCCCGCCTCGAGATCGAACTTGAGCGAGAGAAACGCCATCAGGTCGCGGCGCGACAGGATCCCGATCAGCCGCCCGTCGTGCATGACCAGCAGCCGGCCGCTGCCGCTGCGCTGCATGCGGCTCCAGGCCGCGAGCGCATCGGCGGTCGGATCGATGACGTGATCCGGCGTGCACGGCTGCATGATGTCGCGCACGGTGCGCCGCACCCATTCCGCCTGCGGCACCTTCTTCACCTCGTCGAACTCCACGATCCCGAGCACGCGCTCGTGCTCGACGACCGGGAACATCTTGTGCCGGGTACGATAGATGTAGTCCTCGACGAGCAGATTGAGCGGCAGGTCGGCGCGCACCGTGACCGGATTCAACGTCATGAAACGGCGCACGTGCTCGCCCTTCATGGCGTCGCGCAGGAGCAGCTGCTGATACGACATGCCGGCGGCGCCGCGCAGAAACAGCCCGATCAGGAACCACCACATGCCGCCGATGAAGTTGCCGGTGACGAATGCAATGGCGCCGAGCACTATCAGCGCCAGCCCGAACCCCGAGCCGATGTTCGCCGCGATGCGGGTCGCCCAGCGGAAATCGCCCTTCCAGCTCCAGAGCGCGGCGCGCAGCATCCGCCCGCCGTCGAGCGGAAACCCGGGCACCAGGTTGAAGGCGCCGAGGACGAGGTTGATGAGACCGAGGTAGTACAGCACGCCGTTGACCGGGCGCGGAGCGTCGCCCGCGGTGGCGAGGTAGGCCTGGTACAGCAGGAAGGCGAGCACGAAGCTCGCGATCGGACCGGCGACCGCCATCATGAACTCGGACTTCGGCGTGGGCGGCTCCTGCTGCATCTCGGCGACCCCGCCGAAGATGAAGAGCGTAATGCCGTGGATCGGCAGCCCGTAGCGGCGCGCCACCAGCGAATGGGACAGCTCATGGAACACGATCGAGAACAGCAGCCCGATGGCGCCGGCGATCCCCATCCACCAGTAGGTGCTCGTCGCGAGGTTCGGCGTGATCACGGGAAAGAGGCCGAGGGCGAGCGACCACGCGACCAGGAACGCGAGCAGAAACCAGGAGAGGTCCAGCCGTACCTCGAAACCGAGCAGACGAAACAGCGTGAAGCGCCGCGTGAACATACGCACACCTCCTTCCGGACGGGGCCATTCTACGCCCGTACCCGAGGAAGTCCTCCTTGCCGGAGAATTCCGGACGGTCCCGCCGGCTGCGGCGGCCCTGCTTGGTGACGCGCGCGGGCGAATCCTGATAGCCTTGGCGGCATTCGAGGATGCCCAACCAACGTCTATGGCTGAGAACCCGCAAAACCGCACGGCGGATCCGCAGATGGACGCGGCTTCGCTCTACCGCGAGGAGATTTTCACTGATCGCAAGATCGGCACGATCCGCCGGCTGACGCCGGTCAAGGCCGACGGCTCGACCGACACCGCGCGCGAGGTGCTCTATGTCGGCGAGGCCCAGATCCTGACTCAGGTCGGCCCGCTGCCCTTGAGCTTCGAGATCCCCGCGCGCTCGCTCGAGGAGGCGGTGAAGCAGTTCGGCACTGCGACGAAGCAGGCGATCGAGCAGGCGATGAAGGAGCTGCAGGAGTTGCGCCGCCAGGCGACCTCCTCGCTCGTCATTCCGCAGGCAGGTGCCGGTCCTTTCGGTCCCGGCGGTCTGCCGGGCGGACCGGGCGGACTCGGCGGCCCGGGCGGCCTCCCCGGCGGCGGCAAGATCAAGCTGCCCTGAGCCACTGATAGGCTCGCCCGGCGCGCGCCCCGCCGGCTGTCGTCCGTCAACCCGCGCTACACGCCAGCCTGCCGATCCTGCGAGGGATTCTGTCCCCCCGCGGCCCGCGCGCTCGCGCTGTGCCCCGACCTTCCTTTCGATGAAAGCCGAGGGCCTGATCCACCGATCACGGATCAGCGTCCGGCCGCGAGCGCCTCGAGCGCTTCCCAGCGCGCATACGCCGCTTCGAGCTCGTGCGTCACCCGCTCGAGCCGCGCCAGCGTCGAAGCGATCCGGTCGCCCGGCTGCTGATAGAACGCGGGATCGGCCGCGGCGGCGTGCAGCTGCGCCTGCTCCCGCTCGAGCGCCTCGATGGTTCCCGGCAGCGCCTCGAGCTCGCGCTGCTCCTTGTACGAGAGCTTGCGCGGGCGTTCCTCGCGCGGCGGCTCCCGACGCGCGGGCGCCGCGGACGCGCTCGAACGCGCCGCCGGTTTAACGGGCGCCGTGCGCGCCTCCTGGTAGCGCTGCCAGTCCTCGTAGCCGCCTACGTACTCGCGGACCCTGCCGTCGCCCTCGAACACGAGCACGCTCGTCACGATGTTGTCGAGGAACGCGCGGTCGTGGCTCACCACGAGCAGCGTGCCTTCGTAGTCGGAGAGCCGGTCCTCGAGCAGCTCGAGCGTGTCGACGTCGAGATCGTTGGTCGGCTCGTCGAGCACGATCATGTTCGCGGGCATCGCGAGGATCTTGGCGAGCAGCAGTCGGTTGCGTTCGCCGCCCGAGAGCGCCTTGACCGGCGTGTCGATGCGCTCCGGCGGGAACAGGAAATCCTTGAGGTAGCCGACGACGTGGCGCGAGCGCCCGCCGACGTCGATGTAGTCGCGGCCCGCGCTCAGGTTGTCGCGCACCGTCTTCTCGACGTCGAGCAGCCGCCGGTGCTGATCGAAATACGCGGTCTGCAGGCGCGTGCCGAGCACGACGCGCCCGCTCGTGGGCTCGAGCTCGCCGAGGATGAGCTTGAGCAGCGTGCTCTTGCCGGCACCGTTCGGCCCGACGATGCCGATGCGGTCGCCGCGCACCACCTGCGTCGAGAAATCGTGCACGATCCAGCGCTCGCCGTAGCGGAAGCCCACGTGCCGCAGGTCCACCACGAGCTTGCCGGAGAGCGCACCCGCATCGATGCCGAACTCGGCGCGTCCGGCGGCCTCGAGGCGCTCGCGCCGCTCGCGCCGCATGGCCTCGAGCTTACGCACGCGCCCCTCGTTGCGCGTGCGCCGCGCCTTGATGCCCTGCCGGATCCACGCCTCGTGCGCCGCGAGCTCCTTGTCGAACTTCGCCGCCGCACGCGCCTCGGCCTCGAGCATCTCCTCCTTGCGGCGGAGGTACTCGGCGAAATCGCCGGGAAACGACGTCAGGCGTCCGCGGTCGAGCTCGACGATGCGGGTGGCGAGGCGCTTCAGGAACGTGCGGTCGTGCGTGATGAACATGAGCGCCCCGCGAAAGCCGAGCAGGTACTCCTCGAGCCAGGTGATGGCGGCGATGTCGAGATGGTTCGTCGGCTCGTCGAGCAGCAGCACGTCCGGCTCGCAGGCGAGTGCGCGCGCGAGCATCACCTGACGGCGGGTGCCGCCGGAGCAATCGGCGAGGCGTGCGTCGGCCGGGAGCGCGAGCCGCGTGAGCACGCTCTCCACCTTCTGGCGCGCGTTCCAGCCGTCGAGCGCCTCGATCCGTGCCTGCAGGGCGTCGAGCCGCGCGAGCGCCGTGCGGTCGGCGGCCGCGGCCTGCGCCGCACGGTGATACTCGGCGAGCAATGCACCCAATTCGCCGAGCCCGCCGGCGACCACGTCGAACACCGTCTGCTCGGTGTCGGGCGGCACCTCCTGCTCGAGATGCGCGATGCGCAGCGGATCGCGGCGCCACACCTCGCCTTCGTCGGGCTGCACCGCACCCGCGATCACGCGAAACAAGGTCGACTTGCCCGCGCCGTTGCGGCCGACCACGCACACGCGCTCGCCGGCGTCGATCTGGAAATCGGCGTGCGCGAGCAGCGGCAGGTGGCCGTACGCGAGGGAAACGTCGTCGAGGCGCAGCAGCGGCATGGCGGACGCCGGAAACTAGCGCAGGCGGACGGGCAAAAAAAGACCCCGCCTTGCGGCGGGGTCCGTTCGATCGAAGATCAGGCGTCGCTCAGAGCGGGCGCACGTTCGCGGCCGACGGCCCCTTCGGGGACTGCGTCACCTCGAACTGCACCTTCTGCCCCTCGACCAGCGTCTTGAAGCCGGTGCCCTGGATCGCGGAGTGATGGACGAAGACGTCCTTACCGCCGTCCGCCGGGGAGATGAAGCCGTAGCCCTTCGAATCGTTGAACCACTTCACGGTTCCTGTAGTCACTGAAAATACCTCGAGTTGGTGGGTTGGGACACTTGCAGTCCGTTACTTGAGGGAGCTTGCGGGAGTGACTTCCGATACCAGCAGGAGGGTACTTCCGGACTACTACAAGAACTAACTGCAACCGACGCGCACTATACACGAGTCCGGCGGGAAAGCTACTGATATTTTTCGCGGCGCCGCACGAGCTAGACCGGCCGCCTCGAATCCGCCCGGCCGGGGCGCATCTGCGCTCCATCGAGCAGCCGCCACATGTAGAGCGCGAGGAAGGAACGATAGGGCGCGAACGCCGCGGCGACGCGCTGCATCGTGCGCGCCGAGCAGCGCCCGAGCGCGATCTCGAGACCGCGCTGCACGCCGATATCGCCGGCCGGCCAGACGTCCGGATCCCGGAAATAGAAGATCCCGGCCATGTCGGCCGTCCATTGCCCGATGCCCCGGATCGTGCAGAGCGCGGCCGAGCGCTCGGCGTGGCTCACGCGCCGCAGCCGCTGCGCCGACAGCCGGCCGCTCTCGTGCGCTTCGCGGATCGCGATGAGCGTGCGCACTTTCGCCCGCGAAAGGCCGCAGGCGCGTAGCTGCCGCGCGTGCCGCGCCACGAAGAAGCCCGGAATGCCGCAGCCGCTCGCCCGCGCGGCCGCCTCGATGCGCGCCCAGATGCTTCGCGCCGCGGCGGTCGAGAGCTGCTGACCGACGACCGCGCGCGCCAGGAAGTACGCCAGACTCCGCCGCCGCGGTTCGGGCGGCGCGATGCGGCCGACGCGGATCAACGCCGCCTTGAGCGGCGGCGCGACGCGCGCGGCGGTCGCGAGGAAGCGGCGGTGGATGTGCGCGGTCATGCCGTGCCGCGGCAGGGCCGCCGCGCGCGGGTTCGCGCGGCCGTGGATTCTCCGCGCCGGCGCGCGGCGCCGGCCCCTCGCCCCTGGCGGCGTTTGCGGCCCATCGCGTCCCCGCTCATTCGCAGCCCGGCGGTTCCTCGGGCGGCGGGCCGATCGGCCGGGCGGCCTCCTCCGGCGGCGAAGCGAGCGTGAGCGTGACGCCGCCGACCTCCATGCGCACCGGAAGCCAGCCGTAGGCCGGCGCGAACCAGAACGTGCTGGTGCGCCGCGGGCTCTCGGCCGCGAGCTTCAGCGCCTGCACCGCGACGCCGTTCGCGGGCACGGACTCGGTGCCCGCACGCCGCACGCGATGCGAGCGCAGCCCGCCCTTCTCGACGACCGCATACTCGCGCGTTTCCTCGGGACCGAGCGCGGGCGCGTCGGCGCGCAGCCGCACCTGAATCGACATGACGTCGAAGGCGGGCGACGGCAGCTGCTCGAGCTCGGTGACGGAACCGTTCCCGCGCAGTACCCGTGCGCGGCGGTGCTCCCGATCGAACTGGATCCGGACCGCGCGCTCGCCGTCGCGGCGGTCGCGGTGCCGGTACTCGAGGGGATGAAGCGCGCCGTCCTGCACCTGCATCACGCTGCAGTCGTAGGTCTCGGTCAGCTCGTAGAACCCCATGGCGACGGACGCGCGCATGGTGTAGCGCAGGTAGTCGCCGAGACGTTCGAGCCGCAGCGTCGCCTCGGCCCGCAGCGGGAACCGCCGGCCGGTGTACTTCGCCTCGAAGGGCGCGGGCAGCTCGGCGGCCGCCGCCGGCGCGACCGCCAGAATCAGGGCGAGCGCCGTTACAGCGGCGTCTCGCGCCGCCCGGCGACACCGCGCGAGCGGATCGCCGCGCCGGCCGGTCCCTGCGGCTGGGTACGCTGCGCTCACCCCGATATACTAACGATCCTCCTGCGCAAATTCCTGATGTCGCACGACCGTATCGTCATCCGGGGCGCCCGGCAGAACAACCTGCGCGCCCTCAATCTCGATCTGCCGCTCAACGAGCTGATCGTCGTGACCGGGGTCTCGGGCTCCGGCAAGTCCTCGCTCGCCTTCGACACGGTGTACGCGGAAGGTCAGCGGCGCTACGTGGAAACCTTCTCGCCCTACGCGCGCCAGTTTCTCGACCGCATGGACAAGCCGGCGGTCGATCGCATCGAGGGCATCCCGCCCGCGATCGCGATCGACCAGACCAACCCGGTGCGCACGTCGCGCTCGACCGTCGGCACCATGACGGAGCTCAACGATCATCTGAAGCTCCTCTACGCGCGCGCCGCGCGGCTCTACTGCCGCGGCTGCGGCCAGGAGGTGCGCCGCGACACCGCGGACAGCATCGCCGACGCGCTCTACCGGCGCGCGCCGGCGGGCGCGACCCTCCTCGTCACGTTCAGCGTCGTCGTGCCCGAGAACTTCGGCGAGGCGGAAGTCCGCGGCTACCTCGCGCAGCAGGGCTACACGCGCATCCACGCGCGCGACGGCGCGCGGCTCGAGGTGCTGCAGGATCGGGTGCGGCTCACTCCGGAGAACCGCTCCCGCCTCATCGAGGACCTCGAGAAGGCGCTCAAGCACGGCCGCGGCCGGGTGACGGTGCATGCGCTCTCGGAGGCCGACGCGGGCTCCTCGCGCCGCGAAGAGACGGAGAACGCGAGCGCGCCGCGCGCGATCGACCGGACCTGGCGGTTCTCCGCGGAGCTGCACTGCGCCGACTGCGATATCGCGTACCGGGATCCGACCCCCAACTTCTTCTCCTTCAACTCGCCGATCGGCGCGTGCGACACGTGCCGCGGCTTCGGCCGCATCATCGGCGTCGATTACGCGCTCGTCATCCCGGACGAGACCAAGACCCTGCGCGAGGGCGCGATCAAGCCGTTCCAGACCGCTTCTTATAAAGAATGCCAGGACGACCTGCTCCGCTTCGCCAGGAAGCGCGGCGTGCCGATCGACGTGCCGTGGCGCGAGCTCGCGGACGCCCACAAGCGCTGGGTGATCGCGGGCGAAGGCTCGTGGGCCGACAAGAAGTGGTACGGCGTCGAGCGCTTCTTCCGGTGGCTCGAGGGCCGCGCCTACAAGATGCACATCCGCGTACTGCTCTCGAAGTACCGCGCCTACACCGAGTGCCCGGACTGCGCCGGCGCGCGCCTGAAGCCCGAGGCGCTCCTGTGGCGGCTCGGCACCGAGGTCGACGCCGGAACCGCCGCCGGCGCCGCGCACGGCCGGCGCCTGCCCGGCCTCAACATCCACGAGCTCGTGTCGC
Source organism: Burkholderiales bacterium (assembly GCA_036381895.1). GTDB lineage: Bacteria > Pseudomonadota > Gammaproteobacteria > Acidiferrobacterales > Sulfurifustaceae > JACQFZ01. The sequence continues at coordinate 59,105 of DASVBY010000078.1, forward strand.
TGCCGATCGCACAGACGCGCGCGTTCTTCGAACGCGTGCGCCTGCCGGCGCCGCTCGACGAGGCGACCGACCTCCTGCTCGGCGAGATCCGCACGCGCCTCGGCTACCTCTGCGAGGTCGGACTGGGCTACCTGACGCTCGATCGCCAGTCGCGCACGCTCTCGGGCGGCGAGGTGCAGCGCATCAACCTCACGACCGCGCTCGGCACCTCGCTCGTCAACACCCTGTTCGTGCTCGACGAGCCTTCGATCGGGCTGCATCCGCGCGACATCGGCCGCGTAGTCGGCGTGCTGCACAAGCTGCGCGACGCCGGCAACACCCTGCTCGTCGTCGAGCACGATCCGCAGGTGATGCTCGCGGCCGACCGCATCCTCGACATCGGCCCAGGGCCGGGCGAGCGCGGCGGGCGCGTGGTGTTCTTCGGCACCCCCGAGGCGCTGCGCGAGGCAGACACGCTCACCGCCCAGTACCTGAGCGGTCGGCGCCGCGTCGGCGAAGCGCGCCGCGCCCGCTCCGCGGCTCCGCCCGAGCGCTTTCTCGACGTCCTCGGCGCCGCCGAGAACAACCTCAAGAACATCGACGTACGTATTCCGCTGGAACGACTGGTGTGCATCACCGGCGTTTCCGGTTCGGGCAAAAGCACGCTCGTACAGGACGTCCTCTACAACGCACTCGCCAAGCTCAAGGGACGGCCGAAGGACGCCCCCGGGCGCCATCGCGCGATCCGCGGCCACGAGCAGGTGCTCGACGTGGTGCTGGTCGATCAGTCGCCGATCGGCAAGACCGCGCGCTCGAACCCGGCAAGCTACGTCGGCGCCTGGGACGCGATTCGCAAGCTCTATGCTGCCGAGCCGCTCGCACGCGAGCGCGGCTATACGCCGAGCACGTTCTCGTTCAACGCCGGCAACGGCCGCTGTCCGACCTGCACCGGCTCCGGCTTCGAGCACGTCGAGATGCAGTTCCTCTCCGACGTGTACATCCGCTGCCCCGACTGCGACGGCCGGCGCTTCCGCCCCGAAGTGCTCGAGCTCACGCTCGTTCCGAAGACGGCGGGCGACGCCGCACCGCCGCCGGCGAAGTCCATCGCCGACGTGCTCGATATGACCGTCTCCGAAGCGATGGCGTTCTTCGCCGCCTATCCCGAGGTGCTGCAGGGCCTGGAGCCGCTCGCCGCGGTCGGCCTGTCCTACCTGAAGCTCGGCCAGCCGGTGCCCACGCTCTCGGGCGGCGAGGCGCAGCGCCTGAAGCTCGCCGGGCATCTCGCCGAAGCGCGCAGCCGCCGGTCGCGGGGCGGCGCGCGGCCGGACGAGCCGCGCGGCACTCTGTTCCTTTTCGACGAGCCGACCACGGGCCTGCACTTCGACGACATCGCCACCCTGCTCGAGGCGTTCCAGCGGCTGCTCGACGACGGCCACTCGATCGTCGTGATCGAGCACAACCTCGACGTGATCCGCGCCGCCGACTGGATCATCGACCTCGGTCCGGAAGGCGGGGACGCGGGCGGCGCACTCGTCTGCGCCGGCACCCCGGACGAGGTGGCGTGGCACCCGACGAGCCATACAGGCAAGGCGCTGCGCGACTACGAGGCAGCGCTGGCGCAGGCGGCGGCGCCCGCGGCATCGAACGCCGACTACATCCCTGCCCCGACCCCTCTCGGATATGCGGCCGAAGCGCGCGAGCCGGGCGCGCGGGGCGCCAATGCACACGACCGCGCGATCCGCGTGCACCACGCGCGCGAGCACAACCTGAAGAACATCGAAGTGCGCATTCCGCGCGAGCGCTTCACGGTGATCACCGGCGTGTCGGGCAGCGGCAAGAGCACGCTCGCCTTCGACATCCTGTTCAACGAGGGGCAGCGGCGCTATCTCGAGTCGCTCAACGCCTACGCGCGCTCGCTGGTGCAGCCGGCGTCGCGGCCCGACGTCGATGCCATCTATGGTCTGCCGCCGACGGTCGCGATCGAGCAGCGCACCAGCCGCGGCGGGCGCAAGAGCACCGTCGCGACGCTCACGGAGATCTACCACTTCCTGCGGCTGCTGTTCGTGAAGCTCGGCACGCAGCACTGCCCCGACTGCGACATCCCGATCGAGGCGCAAAGCATCGAAGCGATCGTCGCGCGCGTGCTGCGCGACTGCCGCGGGCGCCGGGTGCAGGTGCTCGCGCCGCTCGTGACCGCGCGCAAGGGCTACTACACCGATCTCGCCAGGTGGGCGGCGGCGAAAGGCGTCGAGTTCCTGCGCGTCGACGGCGTCATGACGCCGACCGCGAACTGGCCGCGGCTCGCGCGCTTCAAGGAGCACAACATCGAGCTGCCGGTCGGCGAGATCGCGGTGACGCCGAAGACCGAGCGGGCGCTGCGGGCGCTGATCGAGCGCGCGCTCAACCTCGGCAAGGGCGTGGTGCACGTCGCGCTCGCGCGCGACGGCGGCCGCGCCGCCGACGGACAGAGCAGCCGCGGCGCGGCCGCGCCGGCCGTGTATTCGACCCGGCGCGCCTGTCCGCAATGCGGCCGCGGCTTCCCGCCGCTCGACCCGCGGCTCTTCTCGTACAACTCGAAGCACGGCTGGTGTCCGCGCTGCTACGGCACCGGCGTGCTGCTCGCGGGCTTCGATGCCGAGCAGACGGGCGAAGAGATCTGGTGGAACGCCTGGTGGGAAGGCGAGGAGCGCACCTGCCCCGACTGCCGCGGCGCGCGCCTCAACCCGACCGCGCTCGCGGTGCGTTTCGAGGGCCGCTCGATCGCCGAGCTCGCCGGCCTCTCGGTGGCGGCCGCGGAGCAGTTCTTCCGCCGGCTCAAGCTGCGCGGCCGCGCGGCCGAGATCGCGCGCGACATCCTCCCCGAGATCGCCGCGCGCCTGCAGTTCCTGATGCAGGTCGGCCTCGGCTACCTCTCGCTCGACCGGGCGGCACCGACGCTCTCGGGCGGCGAGGCGCAGCGCATCCGCCTCGCCGCGCAGCTCGGCTCGAACCTGCGCGGCGTCTGCTACATCCTCGACGAGCCCACGATCGGCCTGCACCACCGCGACAATCTGCGGCTGCTCGACACGCTCGCCGCGCTCGAGGAGAAGGGCAACACCGTCGTCGTCGTCGAGCACGACGCCGACACCATTCGCCGCGCGCAGCACGTGATCGACCTCGGCCCGGGCGCGGGCAAGCTCGGCGGGCGCGTCGTGGCCGAGGGCACGGTCGAGGACGTGATGCGCGCGAGCGAATCGGTCACCGGCCGCTGCCTGGCGCAGCCCCTCGCGCATCCGCTCATGCCGCGCCGGGCATGGCGCCCGGGCGATCCGGCGGTCGTGATCGAAGGCGCGGCCATGCACAACCTGCGCGGCATCGACGTGACGCTGCCGCTCGGCCGGCTCGTGTGCGTGACCGGCGTTTCCGGCTCCGGCAAAAGCACGCTCGTGCGGCATATCCTGCACGACAACCTGCGCCGCCTCGTGCGCGCGCAGCGCGGGCGCCGGGCGCGAACCGCGCTCGCCGGCTGCCGCGCGATCCACGGCATCGAGCACGTGCAGAACGTACTCGAGGTGGACCAGACGCCGATCGGCAAGACCCCGCGCTCGTGTCCCGCGACCTATGTCGGCTTCTGGGACGACATCCGCAGGCTCTACGCCGGTCTCCCGGAGGCGCGCCTGCGCGGCTACGGCCCGGCGCGGTTCTCGTTCAACGTCTCAGGCGGGCGTTGCGAGGAGTGCGAGGGCCAGGGCGTCAAGACGATCGAGATGAGCTTCCTGCCCGACGTGACGGTGCCGTGCGAGGCCTGCGGCGGCACGCGCTTCAATGCGGAGACGCTCGCCGTGCGCTACCGCGACCGGAGCATCGGCGACGTGCTCGCGATGAGCGTGGACGAAGCGGCCGCGTTCTTCGCGGTGCATCCGCGCGTGCACCGCGCGCTCGAGCTGCTCCGGGACGTCGGGCTCGGCTATCTCACGCTCGGGCAGCCGTCGCCGACACTCTCGGGCGGCGAGGCGCAGCGTATCAAGCTGGTCACTGAGCTCGCGAAAGCCGGCGGCGCAGCCGACCCGGGCACGGCGCGGCGGCGGCCGGGGAACGAGCACGCTACGAAAGGAACGCTCTACCTCCTGGACGAGCCCACCATCGGGCTGCACATGGCGGACGTCGAGAAGCTGATCCGGGTGCTGCACCGCCTCGTCGACGCCGGCCACACCGTGATCGTGATCGAGCACAACCTCGACGTCATCGCGGAAGCCGACTGGATCGTCGACCTCGGCCCCGAGGGCGGCACCGGCGGCGGCCGGATCGTCGCGTCCGGTCCGCCGGAAGCCGTGGCGCTGCGCAAGGGCTCGCACACGGCGCGGGCGCTGAGCGAGTTCCTGCGCCCGGCGTCCCCGAGAGCGGGCGCGCTCGGCGCCTGAGCACCGCCGCTTTCCGCGGCGCTCGATGCGAAGCGGCGCCTGCGCGCGGCAGGCGCCGCCGCACGCACGCTTACTTCGTCACCTCGCGCAGGAACGCGAGCGCCTCGTCCCAGGACTTGCGGTCGATCTCGGCGTTGTACGCGAGCGGCAGGTTGAACTTGCGGCCGCGTTCGTCGGCGAGAGGGTTGGTGAACGCGTGCTTCGCGCCCGGATAGTTGATCACGCGGCAGCTCGCGCCCGCCGCCTGCATTTCCTTCTCGAACGTCTCGACCTGCTCCTTCGGCACGAACGGATCGTCGGCGCCGTTCAGTACCAGCATCTTCGCCCGCACCGTCCCCGGCGCGACCGCACCGGTCGGCAGGATGCCGTGGAAGCTCACGACGCCGCGCAGGTCCGCCCCGAGACGCGCCATCTGCAGCACCACCATGCCGCCGAAGCAGTAGCCGACCGCCGCCGTGCGTGCCGGATCGACGTTCGGCTGCTGGTTGAGCACGGTGCGCGCGGCTTCGACGCGCTCGCGCAGGAGCGTCAGGTTCTTGCCGATCGCGCCCGACAGCTCGCTCGCCGTCTGCGGATCGGCCGCCTGCTTCCCCTCGCCGTACATGTCGAGCGCGAAGCCGACGAACCCCGCCTGCGCCAGCTTGCGCGCGACCCCGCGCGCGTGCTCGTTGTGCCCCCACCACTCGTGCACGACGAGCACGCCCGGACGCTTGCCGGACGCCGCCTCGTCATAGGCGACGAAGCCGTGACAGGTGACATCGCCCGCCTGGTACCGGATTTCCTGTTCTTTCATCGCGTACCTCCACGTCAGAGACTCGGAGCCAATGATACCGCCGATGGCCCCCGGGCGGACCGGCGCACGGGCGCAGGCACGACCGGCCGCGCCCGCGCCTCGTTCAGTACTCGGTGTACTTCTTCGCGCTGCCGCGCACCTTGTCCGCCGGGTAGCGCTCGGCGTTGCGCGCGATCTTACGCCGGGCCGCCTCCGCCAGGTTCACGTCGAGCTTGTCGGCGAGGCGTACGAGGTAGAGCAGGATATCGGCGAGCTCCTCCTCGACCGCCGCGCGTTTCTCGGGGGAAAGCGCCGCGCTCTCGGCCTCGCTCAGCCACTGGAAGTGCTCGACGAGCTCGGCCGCTTCCGCGATGAGCGCCATCGACAGGTTCTTCGGCGAATGGTATCGGTCCCAGTCGCGCGCCGCCGCGAACTCCCGCAGCCGCGCGCGCAGATCGTCAAGGTCCTGTACGGCCATCTCCAGCTGCGCCCTTCCCGCTGCACGCCGCGCATCCTAGCATGGAATCGAAGGCGCGCCGCCGTTGGCGAGGCCCGAGCGCCGCCCGTGTCGGCCCGCCGACCCCGCTCGGCGTTTACAGCGGTCAGCAACAACGATCAGGAGACTCACCATGCCATTGCACCGAACGATCCTCGCCCTCACCCTCGCCGCGGCGCTGCCCGCCGCCGCCGGGGCGGTCGAGGAGCGCCGCAGCACGCTCGCCGATCAGCAGAGCGTCGCGGTCACGATCTACAACGAGGACCTCGCGCTCATCAAGGACACGCGCCGCATCACGCTCGACGCCGGCCGCAACGTGCTCGCGCTGCGCGAGGTGAGCGCGCAGATGCGCCCCGAAACGGCGCAGCTTCGCAGCCTCTCGCACCCCGGCGCCTTCACCCTGCTCGAGCAGAACTTCGACTTCGATCTGCTGACGCCGGCGAAGCTGCTCGAGAAGTACGTCGGCCGCGCGGTGCGCATCGTGCGCACGCACCCGACCACCGGCGCCGAGACGATCGAGACCGCGCAGGTGCTGAGCGCGAACGAGGGCGTGGTGCTGCGCATCGGCGATCGCATCGAGACCGGCATTCCGGGCCGCATCGTGTACGACGACGTGCCGGCGACGCTGCGCGACCGGCCTACGCTCGTGACGCACCTCGAGAGCCGCCGCGCGGGCGAGCAGACGGTCGAGCTCTCCTACCTCACGGGCGGGCTCGCCTGGCAGGCCGACTACGTCGCGGAGCTCAACGCCGCCGATACCGCGCTCGCGCTGAGCGGCTGGGTGACGCTCACCAACCGCAGCGGCACCGCGTATCCGGATGCGCGCCTGCAGCTCGTCGCGGGCGACGTCCACCGCGTGCGCGAGGACATGCGCTACGCGGTGACGCGCGCAGCACCGGTGCCGGAAGCCGCGCGCGCGGACGCCGTGCGGCAGGAGGCGCTGTTCGAGTATCACCTGTACACGCTCGCGCGCCCGACCACGCTCGCCGACAACCAGACGAAGCAGGTCGCGCTGCTCGACGCCGGGTCGGTGCCGGTCACGAAGGAGCTCGTGCTCGAGGGGCACGACTATTACTACCGCGCCGCTGCGCGCGACCGCGGCCAGAAGCACAAGGTCGCGGTGTACGTGCAGTTCGAGAACCGCGAGGCGGCCGGCCTCGGCATGCCGCTCCCCAAGGGGATCGTGCGCGTGTACAAGAAGGACCGCGCCGGCAACGCGCAGTTCGTCGGCGAGGACCGCATCGATCATACGCCGAAGAACGAGCGGGTGCGGCTGCGGCTCGGCGATGCCTTCGACGTGACGGCGCGCAAAAAGCAGACGGACTTCCGCAAGAACGGCGAACGCGCGTTCGAGAGCGCCTACGAAATCGTGCTGAACAACGCCAAGCGCGAAGCCGTGACCGTGATCGTGCGCGAGCCGGTTCCGGGCGACTGGCGCATGCTCGAGCAGTCGCACCCGCATGCGAAAGCGGCCGCGGGCATCGCCGAATGGCGCGTGACCGTGCCCGCCGAGGGGACGACGACGCTGCGCTACCGGGTGCTCGTGCAGCTCTGAGCGCTCGCGGGAAGGATGCGCCCGGCGCCGCCAGCGGGAATGCCCGCGGCGGTGGGCGTAGCACCCCATAGGCAGCCGGGCGCCGCGGCGCAATAATGGCGCTCCTCCTTCACCCGCGCAGGGGGACGCCATGAGCACCGGCGACCGCATCCGCAAGCTCGGATTCAAGCGCTGGTACGAACGCACGCTGATCGAAAGCCATGCCTTTCTCGTGAGCTCGTTCCTGGGAATGATCCTCACGTTCTCCGGGATCGAGCTGATCGGCGAGTACGAGAGCGTGCGGGGACTCCTGCTCGGCGTGGCGGGGACGGCCGCCGGCACTGCCATTGCGGTGCATGGAATGAACCGCTATTTCCGCAGCCTCCTGCTCGCCGAAAGCCTGAGCGATCGCGCCACCTGCCCGCACTGCCACGCATACGGCACGTTCACGGTGACGGCGGCCGGCTCGGCGCTTCCCGCGCGCGGCCGCCGGGACGCAGAATCGTCCTGGCTCAAGGTGAAATGCCGCAAATGCGGCAGCGACTGGATCATGTAGCGATGCATGCCGGGCCCGCGCGGCGCCGCCGGCGCGCGCACGCGGTGCGTACCGCTGCGGAAAGGCCGGCGGCTCGCGCGCCCGTTCGCGCCGCTCGTTGAGAAATCCCCTCCCGGCAGCAGCCGTTTCCCCAAACCCGTCGATTGCCGCGCCCGAAGGCCGACGAAACGAACGGACCTCGCGGAGCACGTGCGTGATTCGCGCTGATCGAGGCGCGGCGCGTGCGGCGTTGACAGAGCGCCGCCCGCATGGTGTGCTCGCCCGCTCCCGGAGGGATCCCTCGCAATGCGTACCCGCCACCCGCTCGCGCTTAGCGCTCTCCTGCTCTGCTGCGGCTTCCTGCTCGGCTCGCCCGCCCATGCGCAGGAAGCGGGTGAGAGCGTCGTCAAGCAGGGCCACTTCACGCGGGATCTCTACCTCGCCGGCGGCACGGTCGAGGTGCTCGCGAGCGTCGAAGGCGACGTCATCGCCGCCGGCGGCCAGGTGACGGTAGACAACACGGTCACCGGCGACGTCATGGCCGCCGGGGGCACGGTGTCCGTGCGCGCGCGCGTCGCCGACGACGTCCGCATCGCCGGCGGCAACGTGACCCTCGCCGGCTCGGTCGGCGATCACGCGGTGATCGCGGGCGGCCACGTACTGCTCGCGCCCGGCTCGAGCGTCGGCGGCCGTGCGTGGCTCGCCGGCAACTCGATCAATGTCGGGGGCAAGATCGGCGGCAACCTGCGTGCGGCCGGCGCGCGGATCACGATCGCCGGCGATGTCGGCGGCGACGTCGTGCTCTACGCCGAGTCCGTCGAGATCGCCTCGGGTGCGACGATCCGCGGCAACCTCACCTACCACAGCCGCGACCCGGCGCGCATCGCCAGCGACGCGACCATCGCCGGCAAAGTGACGCGCCAGCGCCTCGGACCGAGCGAGGAGATGCGCGAAGGCGCGCGCGCCGCGGCGGGCGCGGCCCGCGTCGCGCTCTACGTGAGCCTCACGCTCACCGCGATCGTGCTCTACCTGCTGTTCCCGAAGGTATCCGCCGGCGCCGTCGCGGCGCTCAACGACTCGCCGCTCAAGGCGCTCGGCCTCGGGCTCGCCCTGCTCGCCGCGACGCCGCTCGTGATCGTGCTGCTGTTCGCGAGCCTGGTCGGCGTCTGGCTCGCGCTCACCGTCGTCGCACTCTATCTCTTGTTCCTGCTGCTCGGGTTCCTCACCGGCGTCGTGAGCGTCGGCGACTGGGGCCTGCGCCTGGTGGGCCAGGACGACCGCGCGAGCACCGGGCTGCGGGTGCTCTCGATCGTCGCCGCGTTCGTGGTCTTGTGGATGGTGCGCTGGGTGCCGGTGCTCGGCAGCCTCGCCATGTTCGCGCTCCTGGTCTTCGGACTCGGCGCGCTGACGCTGCACCTGTGGCGCCGGTACGTGACCGCATGAGCGCTGAACGCACGCGGGACCGCGCTGCCGGTGCGCCGGCGCCGGAAGGTGGCAAGCGCGTTTTCCTCGCCGGCGCGAGCGGCGCGATCGGACGCCGCCTCTGCCGGCTGCTCGTCGAGGACGGCTGGGAGGTGACGGGCACGACGCGTTCGCCCGAGAAGGCGGCGCTCCTGCGCGCGCTCGGCGTCGTTCCCGTCGTCGTCGATGTGTACGACGCCGAGGCGCTCGCGCGCGCCGTAGTCGCGGCGCGGCCCGACGTCGTGATACACCAGCTCACCGATCTTCCGCCCGGGCTCGATCCGGCGCAGATGCCGGCGGCGCGCGTACGCAACGCCCGGCTGCGTGACGTCGGAACCCGCCACCTCGTGGCCGCCGCCGTCGCGGCCGGAGCGAAACGCCTCGTGGCGCAGAGCATCGCGTTCGCCTATGCCCCGGGATCGCTGCCTTACACGGAGGACGCGCCGCTCAACATCGACGCGCCGGACGCGGCGGCGCGCATCAATGCCTGCGGCGTGGCGAGCCTCGAGCGGCAGGTGCTGGCAGCGCCGCTCACCGGCATCGTGCTGCGCTACGGCCGGTTCTACGGCCCAGGAACCGGCGTTCACACGCGGCCATCCGGCGGCGCGGTGCACGTCGACGCGGCGGCCGACGCCGCCCGGCGCGCCGCGCTCCGCGGCCGCGCGGGGATCTACAACGTCGCGGAGGAGGACGGCACGGTGTCGAGCCGCAAGGCGCGCGAGGAGCTCGGCTGGCGCGCCGACTTTCGGCACAGCGCGGCCGACCCCGCGCGCGCGAACTGAGGCGCCGCGAGCGCGCCGGCGCTCCCTTTGTGTTCCGCGAACGGCTGCGGTAGAAAGGATCCTTCCGCATCAGCCATTCACTGACGCCATGAACCCGACCGCGGCTTCCCGCTTCATCGATGCGCTCTGGGACGACAGCATCGTTCCGCAGCTCATCGAGTACATCCGCATTCCGAACAAGTCGCCGCACTTCGATCCGCAGTGGCGCGAGCACGGCTACATGGACGACGCGGTCGCGCTCGTCGAGAAGTGGTGCCGCGCCCAGCCGATCCGCGGCATGCAGCTCGAGGTGCTGCGGCCGGAAGGCCGGACGCCGCTCATTCTCATGGACATCCCCGGCACGGGCGACGACACCGTGCTGCTCTACGGCCACCTCGACAAGCAGCCGGAGATGACCGGCTGGGACGCGGACCTGGGTCCGTGGAAGCCGGTGCTGCGCGGCGACAAGCTCTACGGCCGCGGCGGCGCCGACGACGGCTACGCCGCGTTCGCCTGCCTCGCGGCGATCCGCGCACTGCAGGAGCAGGAGCTTCCGCACGCGCGCTGCGTGGTGCTGATCGAGGCCTGCGAAGAGAGCGGCAGCTACGACCTTCCCTATTACATCGACGCGCTCGCCGACCGCATCGGCAAGCCGAGCCTCGTCGTCGCCCTCGACTCCGGCTGCGGCAACTACGAGCAGCTTTGGTGCACGACGTCGCTGCGCGGGCTCGCGAACGGCGTGCTGCGCGCCCAGGTGCTGACCGAGGGCGTGCACTCCGGCGACGCGAGCGGCATCGTGGCGTCGAGCTTTCGCGTGATCCGCCAGCTACTGAGCCGCCTGGAGGACGAGAATACCGGGCGCATCCTGCCCGAGGTGTTTCACGCCGAGATTCCGGCGGAGCGCCGCGAGCAGGCCCGCGCCGCCGCCGCCGTCCTCGGCGATCAGGTGTACAGCAAGTTTCCGTTCGTGCCGGGCGCGCGCCCGATGGCCGACGATCTCGCCGAGCTGGTGCTGAACCGCACGTGGCGTCCGGCGCTCTCGATCACCGGCGCCGACGGGCTGCCGGCGCTGCAGAACGCCGGCAACGTGCTGCGCCCGCAAACGGCGGTGAAAGTCTCGCTGCGCCTGCCGCCGACGGTGCAGGGCGAGCGCGCCGCGGCCGCGCTGAAGGAGCTGTTCGAGAAGGATCCGCCGGGCGGCGCGCAGGTCGAGTTCGTGTTCGATCAGGCCGCGACCGGCTGGAACGCGCCGGCGCTCGCGCCGTGGCTAGGCAAGTCGCTGCAGGAAGCCTCGCGGACCTTCTACGGCCGCGACGCCATGTACATGGGCGAAGGCGGCACGATTCCGTTCATGGCGATGCTCGGCGAGAAGTTCCCCGACGCGCAGTTCGTCATCACCGGCGTCCTCGGCCCGCACTCGAACGCCCACGGCCCGAACGAGTTCCTGCACCTTCCGATGGCGAAGAAGCTGACCGCGTGCGTCGCCAAGGTGCTGCACGATCACGCCGCACGCGCGGCGTAAGAGCCCGGGCAGACACCGGAGGCTAAGACGGCCTCCCGAAGCCGTCCGCGAAATTCTCGAGATTGCTTCGTCGCTTCGCTCCTCGCAATGACAGCCGCGGTTGAACGTCGGGGTCATCGCGAGCGCAGCGAAGCATTCTCCCGGCGCTCGCCTGAGCGCTTCCCGCGGCTTCCGGACGAACGCTTTTCCCGATCGGGAAATTCACCCGGCCGCCGGGCAGCCGCGCGGGCGCTGCGGGTTTCGATCACGCGTCGCCGGCGGTCGGGCTCTTGATCAGTCTTGCGAACTCGAGCATGCGCTCGGTGGCGCGCAGCGCCTTCACGCGGATGTCTTCGGGGATGTGTATCTCGTTCGCGCCGGTCTCGAGGACGTGCGCGACGCTCTGCAAACCGTTCATCGCCATCCACGGGCAGTGCGCGCAGGACTGGCAGGTCGCGCCCTTGCCCATCGTCGGCGCCTCGAGCAGGACCTTCTCCGGCGCCGCCTGCTGCATCTTGTAGAAGATGCCGCTGTCGGTCGCGACGATGAACTTCTTGTGGGGGAGCGTCCTCGCGGCCTGGATGAGCTGGCTGGTCGAGCCGACGGCATCCGCGAGCGCGATCACGGCGGCGGGCGATTCGGGATGAACGAGGACGCCCGCGTCCGGGTGCTCCCGCTTGAGCTGGATCAGCGCCTCGGACTTGAACGCGTCGTGCACCACGCACGACCCCGGCCAGTGCACCATGTCGGCGCCGGTGACGGACTGGACATAGGCGCCGAGGTGCTTGTCGGGCGCCCAGAGGATCTTCTTCCCCTGCCGGTGCAGGTGCTCGACGAGCTTCACCGCGATCGATGAGGTGACCACGTAGTCCGCGCGCGCTTTGACGGCGGCGCTCGTGTTGGAGTACACGACCACGACCCGGTCGGGGTACGCATCGGCGAACGCCACGAACTGTTCGGCCGGGCAGCTCAGGTCGAGCGAGCACTCGGCTTCGAGCACCGGCATCAGCACGCGTTTCTCGGGGCTCAGGATCTTCGCGGTTTCGCCCATGAACCGGACCCCCGCGACGACGAGCGTTCTCGCCGGATGCTCGTAGCCGAACCGCGCCATGTCGAGCGAATCGGACACGTGCCCTCCGGTCTCTTCGGCCAGCCGCTGGATCTCGGCGTCCACGTAATAGTGGGCGACCAGGACCGCGTCCTGCTCGCGCAGCAGCCGCTTGATGCGGCTGCGCAGCGCCTCACGCTCGAGCGGCGGGAGCGGCGGTCTTTCGGCGAGCACGTCGTCAGTCTTGGGGGCGATAACCGGCGGAATGGAGATCTTGAGCGATGCCGTCATGGGGTAGGGCCGAAGCCTGATTTGAAGCAATAAGGTGGGATTGTAGCGCGTCATTTCAAGCGCCGTCCTCCTGCCGGGGCGCCCCGGCCCGCGGCCCCTGCAGGAGCGCAGCGGCCTGCGCCGCCGCCGCGCTCACCGAATCGGCGAGCGAGACACCGTCGCTCCAGTTGGCGCGCAGGTGCAGCCCCGGCCAGCGGCGAAGCGCGGCCGTGAGGCGCGCGAGCCGCTCCCCATGCCCCAGGTCGTACTGCGGGATGGCCTCGTCCCAGCGCGTGACGTGCACCAGAATCGGGCGGCCGTGGATGTCGAGGAGCGGAACCAGGTCCGCGAGCACGCGCTCGGCCAGCTCGGGTTCCGGGACGCCGCGAATGGCGGGGTTGCGCGCACCGCCGATGAAGGCGGTGAGCAGCACCTTGCCGGCGGGGGCGCGGCCCGGAAAGAGCGCCGAGGAGAAGATGACCCCGAGCGTCTCCCGCTGCAGCCGCCGCGGGAGCAGCGCGCCGAACCCGGCGAGCGGCCGGCCGATCTGCTCGCACGCGAAGCCGAGTGCGACCGAGGCGACCGGCGGATAGTAAATTCCGCGAAGCAGCGCGGCGATGTCCGGGTCGAGCGGCGCGAGGAGCTCCGCCGCCCTTGCGGCAGGAAGCGCGAGCACGAGGGTATCCCCGCGATAGTCGCCGGACGCCGCCCGCACGCGCCAGGTCCCGTCGGCGGCGCGCTCGATCCCCTGAACCGGTGAGTCCAGGCGAAGTGCGTCGCCCAGTGCGGCGGCGATCGCCCGCGGCAGCGTTTGCATGCCGCCCCGAAACGTGATGAGCCGCGCGCGCGGCCGTGCCCCGCCGCCGCGGCCGCGAAACGCAGCCGCGAGCGCCCCGAGAAAGAGCGAGCGGTGGCGGGCTTCGAGCGCGTAGAGCCGCGGCACCGCGGCGCGCACCGACAGCTTCTCGGCGTCGCCGGCATACACGCCCGAGACGAACGGATCGACCGCCCAGTCGAGGAACTCCGGGCCGAGGCGGCGGCGCACGAATTGCGCGATCGATTCCTCCTCCCCGGCGCGGCCGTGCAGCGGCTCGGCCAGGAGCCGGAGCTTGGCGCGCGCGCTGAAGAGCGGCGTGCGGACGAAGCTCACCGGGCCGCTCGGCAGCGGTACGAGCACGCCGTCCTTCACGATGTAGCGCGGCGCCCGCCGATCGGCCTCGAGCACCTCCCCCTCGAGCCCGAGCCCCGCGATCAGCTCATCGAGCGCGCCCCCGCGGTTCAAGGTCGAGGTCGGGCCGGCGTCGATGAGGAAGCCGTCGCGTATGACGGTGCGAATGGTTCCGCCCGGCTCGGCCCCGGCCTCGAGCACCGTCACGGCGGCGCCGCGGCGGCGCAGAAACCACGCCGTCGCGAGCCCCGAAATGCCGCCGCCGATGATGATGGTCTGGCTCATGCGCCGCCCGCCTCCCCGTATTGCACTGATAAGTGCAGGGTCGCCGCAACACGCGCGCTTGTCAAAGCTCGCCACCGGGGGTGCGCGCGCTCCTCGCGCGGCGCATCGACTGGATCTTCATTCTGCTCGACTGTGCCCCGGGTGCCGAGCGGAAGCGGCGCGGGCGGCCGCCTAGACGAGCACCGCCGCCTCGATGTCGCCCTGCTTGTGCAGCACGTTGATGCCGACGTCGTGCGGATGGCGGCGGATGATGAGATCGACCACGCCGTCGCGAAAGCGCAGGTTCCTGATCTCGATCCAGTGCAGGTACTCGGGCAGCAGCGGATGGTTGAAGCGCAGCTGCGGTTTGTCCGGGCCGAACGTGAGCCCGAGGCAGGCCTGCAGCATGTGGAAGACCGCGCCGCTCGCCCACGCCTGCGGCAGGCACGCCACCGGGTAGAGCGTCGGCCCCTGCCCCGGCAGCCGTTCGAAGCCGCAGTAGAGCTCGGGCAGCCGATGCAGCTCGAGCGCGATGCTCGCGTCGAAGAGCCCGGTAACGAGCTTGAGCACGTGCTCCTTGAAGCCGTAGCGCCCGAGGCCCATGGCCACGATGCCGTTGTCGTGCGGCCAGACGGAGCCGTTGTGGTAGGACATCGGGTTGTAGCGCCGTTCGCTGTCGGCGAGCGTGCGGATGCCCCAGCCGGTGTAGAAGCGCGGCGAGACCAGGAGATCGGCCACGCGGCGCGCGTACGCCTCGTCGGCGATGCCGGTGTAGAGCGCGTGCCCCGCGTTGGAGGCGAGCACGCGGCAGGGGCGCTTGTCGCCGTCGAGCGCGAGCACGAACGTGCCGAGCTCCTCGTCCCAGAACGTGCGGTTGAAGCGCTCCTTGAGCTCGGCGGCCGCGGCTTCGAGCGCCCGCGCGCGCGCGTCCTGCCCCAGGACGGCGGCGAGCCGCGCCGCGGCGCGCCTGGCCGCGTACACGTAGCCCTGCACCTCGCAAAGCGCGATCGGCCCGCGCGCGAGCGTGCCGTCGGCATGGAACACGGCATCGTCCGAGTCCTTCCACCCCTGGTGCACGAGGCCGTCGGCGCTGTGGCGCATGTACTCGACGAAGCCGTCGCCGTCGCGATCGCCGTAGGTGTCGATCCAGGCGAGCGCGCGCTCGACGTGCGGCCAGAGAGCCTCGATGAAGGGGGCGTCGCCCGTGCGGTCGTAGTATTCGCCCGCGAGCATCACGAACAGCGGCGTCGCATCGACCGTGCCGTAGTACTTCGCGAACGGCACCTCGCCGAGCGCCGCCATCTCGCCGCGGCGCATCTCGTGCACGATCTTCCCCGGCTCGGCGTCGCGCGCGGGGTCCTCCGCGGTCGCCTGGTGCGCCGCGAGAAACCCGAGCACGCCGCGCGCGATGCCCGGGTCGAGCCACAAGACCTGCAGCGCCGTAATGATGCCGTCGCGCCCGAACGGCGTGCTGTACCAGGGCACGCCCGCATACGGATAGCGGCCGTGGGGCGTGTCGGTCATGAGCATCCGCAGATCGGCGAGCGCGCGGTTGAGCCAGTCGTTGAACTGTTCGTTCGAGGTGAAGATGTGGCCGACGGACTGGCGGTACGCGGCCGCCTCGGACTGGACGCGGTTGAGCGCGTCGGCGTAGAGGATGACCGGCGGGCGCTCGCCGCCCGCCTCGCATGCGATGGTGACGTAGAGCTCCTGCTGCGCGCCGGGCGCGAGCCGCAGCTCGTAGTCGATCTCGCCGTCCGCGACGCGCCGCGGCGCCGGATCGACGGCGATGCGGGTTCGGCGCATCAGCCCATCGAGCCCCTCGTAAGCGAACACGAGCTGCCGTTCCCCGCGCTCGGGCGGGAGCAGCCGCCCGCGGCGGCGCCGCGACACGCCGCGCACCTCGAACATGTCGGCGTAGTCGGCGGCGAAGCGCAGCCGCAGGCGCACCTCGATCGGCTTGTCGTCGTAGTTGTAGAGGCGCAGGTGCTCGTAGTGCACGCTCGCGTGCAGCAGCTTGGCACGGAAGATGTGCAGCGTGCTCTTGCGAATCGCCACCCCATCGCCCCCGGCGAGCTCGGGTGTGGTGAGGTCCACCACGAGCAGGCTGTTGTCCTGCTTCACCGTCGAGTTGAGCAGCAGCGGCCGGCGCTCGTTGATGGTCAACTCGAAGTGCGACAGGAAGCGGGTGCCCTGGTGGTACAGACCCTGCTCGCCGGGGCCGTGATGCTGGATGTCCCCGTAGCGATCGAACAGACCGAACGTTTCGCCGTGCTTGAGCACCCGCGTGCGGTCGTCGGCGCGCGACGACGTCGCGAGCACGTACCAGCGGTCGTCGATCTGGACGAGCTCTTCGGGGTCTCCGGTCATGCAACGACCTGCTGCAGCGGCGCCGCGGCGGACACGGCCTCGTAGGCCTCGAGGTAGTCGCGCACCATCCGCCGTACCGAGAAGCGCCGCTCGAACACCTGCCGGCAGTGCACGCGGCTCAGGCGATCGAGGCGCGCCACCGCCGCCACCGCCTCCTCGATGCTTTGCACGAGGAACCCGGTTTCTCCGTCGCGCAGCACCTCCGGCACCGACCCGTGCGGCCAGGCGATCACCGGCGTGCCGCAGGCGAGCGCTTCGATCATGACGAGGCCGAACGGCTCCGGCCAGTCGATCGGGAAGAGCAGCGCGCAGGCGTTGCCGAGGAACTCCGACTTCTCGTGCTCGCCGATCTCGCCGATGTACTCGACGCCCGGCCCGTCGAGGAGCGGTTTGATGCGCGCCTCGAAGTACGCGCGGTCCGCCTTGTCGACCTTCGCCGCGATCTTGAGCGGGATCCCGGCGCGGCGCGCGATCTCGATGGCGCGATCGGGACGCTTCTCGGGCGAAATGCGCCCGAGGAACGCCAGATACTTCCCGGGCTTCGGCTGGAACACGTACTGCTCCTCCGGCAGGCCATGGTAGACGGTCGCCACCCAGTTCGCGAACGCCAGGGGCTTGCGCTGCGCGTTGCTGATCGAGATCACCGGCACCCCGGCGAAGCGTTTGTAGAGAGGCTTCAGGTCCGGGATGTCGAGCCGGCCGTGCAGCGTCGTGACGTGCGCCACCCGCAGCCAGCGGGTGACCGGAAAATGCAGGTAGTCGGTGTGGAAATGGATGATGTCGAACTCGTCCGCCGCGTCGATCACCCGGTCGAGCAGCAGCACATGGTGCGCGAGCGGATCGACGCAGTGCCGATCGAGGCGCAGCGCCCGCGCGGCCACGGACTCCAGCCGCGCGCACGTGGACGAATCGCCCGCCGCGAACAGGGTCACTTCGTGGCCCTGGCGCACGAGCTCTTCCGTCAGGTAGGAGACGACCCGCTCGGTGCCGCCGTAGAGCTTCGGCGGTACGCTCTCATAAAGGGGAGCAACTTGTGCGATCTTCATGAGTTCCTCCGTAGACACAAGCAAAGTTCAACTTGAGTCACGGACCGGAACCGCTTCGGCGCGAGGAAGCGAGAGGACCGCTGGTGACCGGCCTGTCCTTGAGTGTGCGTTCGCTGGATCGCGCTATCGGCGCGTGCGTCGGTGGGCTCCCTGATGCCCCCGGGTGATCGTTTCGAAACCGCCCCGGCTCTGGCCGCCTGGGTGCACGACTGCGGTCCCGCTATTCCGATCCCGTCTTCCGCTGACAACGGGGACAAAAATACCCGCTCCGCCCGCCGATGTGAAGCCGCGCGACCTTGCCGCCGCAGCGCGGACACGGGGCGCCCGCGCGCCGCGCGCGCAGCAGGTAGGTTCGCGGGAGCTTCTCGTGGTCCGCTCCGACCGCGATCGATTTCTCGAGCACCCGGCGGGTCGCCCGGAACAGGCGATCGAGCGCACGCGCCTCGAGCGCATCGGCCGGGGTCAGCGGGTGCAAACCGCACTGGAACAGGATCTCGTCCGAGTACTCGTTGCCGATACCCGCGATCACGGATTGATCCATGAGCACCGCCTTGATCGGCCCGCGCTTCCCGCCGACGCGTGCGCGGAACGTCGCCGCCGTGAGCTTCGGGTCGAGCGCATCCGGCCCGAGGCGCTTAGTTTCCGCGTCGCGCGCCGGATCCTCGACGAAGCCGATGCGCCCAATCATGCGGCGGTTGACGTAGGCGAGCCGGGTGCCGCCGGCGAAATCGATGACCACGCGCGCGAACGCGGGCTCCGATTCGCGGTCGCGGTACACGACGAGGTCGCCGGTGAGGCCGAAGTGCACGGCCATCCAGCCGCCGCGGTCGAGGCGACAGTAGAGGCGTTTGCCGTGGCGCTCGACTCCGGTGAAGCGCCTTCCGATCAGCCGCGCGGAGAAATCGCGCGCCGACAGCCCGTCGAGCACGCCGGCGCGCTGCACGCCGACCGCATCGATGCGCCGGCGCAGCGCGTTCGCCGCGAAGCGTCGCCGGTACACCTCGACTTCCGGTAGCTCAGGCATGATTCGCCTCCGTCCTGCGCTCGTTGCGCGCTGCGCCTTAGACGACGCGGCTCGCCCGAAACAGCCCCGCCACGGTCTTGCCGTCGGCGATCTTCGCCTCCGCCGCGAGCCGCAGCGCTTCCTCGAGCGGCAGCCAGTGCACCTCGAGCAGCTCGTGCTCCTCGATAGCACTCGGCACCGCCGTGAGCTCGCGCGCGAGGTAGAGGTGAACGATCTCGCCGAAAACGCCGGGGGAGCTGTAGATGCCACCGAGATCGGTCCATTGCGCGGCCTGGATTCCGGCCTCTTCCATCAATTCGCGCTGCGCCGTCGCAAGCGGCGGCTCGCCGGGGTCGAGCTTCCCGGCCGGAAGCTCCCAGATCCAGTCGCGGAACACCGGACGGTACTGGCGCAGCAAACAGACGCGCCGCCCGGCATCGATCGCGACGGCGGCCGCGCCGCCCGGGTGGTGCACGACTTCGATCTCGGGCTGCTTGCCGTTCGGCATGGTCACGGTTTCCACCGTCACGGTGACGATGCGGCCCTTGTAAGCGACGGTCTTGTCCACTGGAGTCTCCGGCGAAAACGGCCATTCTAATGGCTGGCCGTGATTCCCGCGTAAGCCGGAGTCCAGGACATAAGACTCCTCGAAACATGAGCTCTGAATACCGGCTTTCGCCGGCACGACCACCGAAACGAACGGCAAGAGGGGGCGTGATATCCTAGCCGCCATGCCCGCGTTCCGCTTTCATCCCGCCGTCGCTGCCTGGTTCGAGCGCACCTACTCCGCCCCGACGCGGCCGCAGCAGGAAGCCTGGCCCGCAATCGCAGCCGGCCGCCACACGCTGATCGCCGCGCCCACGGGTTCCGGCAAGACGCTCGCGGCCTTTCTCGCGGCCATCGACGCGCTCGTGCGCGAAGGGCTCGAGCGCGGGCTCGCGGACGAAACTCACGTCGTCTACGTCTCGCCGCTCAAAGCGCTCTCGAACGACATCGAGCGCAACCTGCAGCAGCCGCTCGCCGGCATCCGCGAGGAGCTGGCGCGCCTGAAGCTTCCCGACGTCGACATTCGCGTGCAGGTGCGCACCGGCGACACGACGCCCGCCGATCGCGCGGCCATGCGCCGGCAGCCGCCGCACATCCTCGTCACGACGCCCGAATCGCTCTATCTCCTGCTCACGAGCGAATCGGGGCGCGAGATGCTCGCGACCACGCGCACCGTGATCGTCGACGAGATCCACGCCGTCGCCGGCAGCAAGCGCGGAGCGCATCTGGCGCTCTCGCTGGAGCGCCTGAACGCCCTCACGTCATCGCGGCCCGCCGCGGACGCGTCACCCGGCCGGACGCTGCCGCTCCCGCTGCACGAGACCGGCAACGCCGACCAGTCCGTTCGCCGCGGCATCACGCGCATCGGTCTTTCGGCGACGCAGAAGCCGATCGAGGACGTCGCGCGCTTCCTGGTCGGCGCCGACGTCGATGCCGGCGGCCGGCCCGACTGCGTCATCATCGACACCGGTCACGTGCGGCGCCGCGATCTCGCGATCGAGCTGCCCGGGTCGCCGCTCCAGGCGGTGATGCCGAACGAGGTCTGGGAGCAGATCTACGACCGGCTCGCGCAGCTCATCGAGGAGCACCGCACCACGCTCGTCTTCGTGAACACGCGCCGGCTGGCCGAGCGGGTGACGCGCCACCTGAGCGAGCGCCTCGGCAGGGAGCACGTCACCTCGCACCACGGGAGCCTCGCCAAGGAAAGCCGCTTCGACGCCGAACAGCGCCTGAAGCGCGGCGAGCTCAAAGCTCTCGTCGCCACCGCCTCGCTCGAGCTCGGCATCGACATCGGCGACGTCGATCTCGTGTGCCAGCTCGGCTCGCCGCGCTCGATCGCCGCCTTTCTGCAGCGCGTGGGACGCTCCGGGCACTCGGTCGGCGGCACACCGAAAGGCCGGCTGTTTCCGCTCACGCGCGACGAGCTGATCGAGTGCACCGCCCTCCTCCACGCCATCGCGCAGGGCGAGCTCGACCGTCTGCGCATCCCGCCGAAGCCGCTCGACGTGCTCGCGCAGCAGATCGTGGCCGAGGTCGCGGGCAGCGAATGGTCCGAGGAGGCGCTCTACCAGTGCTTCCGCCGCGCCTACCCGTATCGGGATCTGACGCGCGCGGAATACACCGACGTCGTGCGCATGCTCGCCGAGGGCTTCACCACGCGCCGGGGCAAACGCGGCGCGTATCTCCACCGCGATGCGGTCAACGGCCGGCTGCGCGCGCGCAAGGGCGCGCGCCTCACCGCGCTCACCTGCGGCGGCGCAATCCCGGATACCGCCGATTACAAGGTCGTGCTCGAGCCGACGGGGACGTTCGTCGGCACGGTCAACGAAGACTTCGCAGTCGAGAGCATGGCGGGCGACGTGTTCCAGCTCGGCAATCTCTCGTATCGCGTGCTCAAGATCGAGCCCGGCACCGTGCGCGTCGAGGACGCGAAGGGCGCGCCGCCCTCGATTCCGTTCTGGCTCGGCGAAGCGCCGTCCCGCACCGGCGAGCTCTCGGCCGCGGTCTCGCGGCTGCGGGCCGAGGTCGACGCCGAGCTCGGGGAGCACATCACGAGCGAGCGGCTCGCGCAGGCCCGCGCCTTCCTGATGGCGCGCTACGGCGCGAGCGCAGCGGCGGCCGAGCAGATCGTCGACTACCTCGCGGCCGCAAAAGGCGTGCTGCACGTCGTTCCGACGCAGCAGAACATCGTGTTCGAGCGCTTCTTCGACGAGACAGGCGGCATGCAGCTCGTGATCCACGCGCCGTTCGGCAACCGCATCAACCGCGCCTGGGGGCTCGCGCTGCGCAAGCGCTTCTGCCGCAAGTTCAACTTCGAGCTGCAGGCGGCCGCGACCGAGGACGCGATCGTGCTCTCGCTCGGCGAGACCCACAGCTTCCCGCTCGGCGAGGTCGCGCGCTACCTGCACAGCAGCTCGGTGCGCGACGTGCTGATCCAGGCGATGCTCGCCGCCCCGCTCTTCACCACGCGCTGGCGCTGGAGCGCCACCATCGCGCTCGCAGTCAAGCGCTTCCGCGTCGGCCGCAAGAATCCGCCGCCGCTCCAGCGCATGGACGCCGAGGACCTGATCGCCGTCGTCTTCCCCGATCAGCTCGCGTGCTTCGAGAACCTTGCGGGCGACCGCGAAGTGCCCGATCATCCGCTCGTGCGCCAGACGGTCGACGACTGCCTGCACGAAGCGATGGACATCGACGGGCTCACGGCGCTGCTGCAGCGGCTCGAGCGCGGCGAGGTCAAGGTGATCGCGCGCGATCTGCCGCATCCCTCGCCGCTCGCGCAGGAGATTCTCAACGCCAGGCCCTACGCGTTCCTCGACGACGCGCCGCTCGAGGAGCGCCGCACACAGGCGGTCATGAGCCGCAGCTGGCTCGATCCCCTCGCCGCCGGCGAGCTCGGCCGGCTCGATCCGGAGGCGATCGTGCGCGTGCGCACGGAGGCGTGGCCGGAGCCCGCCGACGCCGACGAGCTGCACGATGCACTCATGCTGCTCGGGTATATCGAGGAACGGGAAGGAGAACGCTTCGGCTGGCGCGGGCTGCTGGACGAGCTGATCGGCGCGCGCCGCGCGACACGCGTGCACGTCGAGAGCAGCACCTATTGGGTCGCCGCCGAGCAGCTGCCGCTCTGGCGCGCAATTCATCCGGAGAGCCACCTGGAACCCACGATCGAGCCGCCGGCCGAGTTTGCCGCGCAGACCTGGACCGGCGACGCTGCGCTCGTCGAGCTCGTGCGCGCGCGGCTGCAGGGTCTCGGGCCGGTGACGTGCGAGGCGCTCGCGCGCTCGCTCGGCGTCCCGGAGTCTTCGATGCAGGCGGCGCTGCTCGCGCTCGAGGCCGAAGGCTTCGTCCTGCGCGGGAATTTCTCGTCCGCGCCGCCCTCCGGCGATGAGCGCGCGGAGAGCACGACGGAATGGTGCGAGCGCCGCCTGCTCGCGCGCATCCACCGCTATACCGTCGAGCGCCTCCGCGCCGAGATCGAGCCGGTCACGGCGCAGGACTTCATGCGCTTCCTGTTCGAATGGCAGGGAGTCACGGTCGAGCCGCGCGCCGAAGGCCCGCAAGCGCTTGGCGCGCTCATCGAACAGCTCGAAGGCTTCGAAGCCGCGTGCCTCGCCTGGGAAGCCGACATCTTCCGGGTACGTATGGATGGCTACGATCCCGACTGGCTCGACAGTCTCTGCCGTGCCGGGCGCGTGGTCTGGACGCGGCTCACGCCGCCGAAGGCGAACGGGACGCGCGAACGTGCGGCGGGGCCGGTGCGCACGACCCCGATCGCGTTCTTCAACCGTCGTACTTTCCGCCACTGGCAGCTCGCCGCGGGCGGCGAACGCGAAGCGTCTCCGCTCAGTCACCGCGCGCAGGCGGTGGCCGACTACCTCGCGCAGTACGGCGCCTCGTTCTTCGAGGAGATTGTGCACGCCACCGGCCTCCTCAAGAGCGAAGTCGAGGAAGCGCTCGGCGAGCTGGTCGCGCTCGGCCGCGTGCAATCGGACAGCTTCGCCGGCCTGCGCGCGCTCCTGATCCCCGCCGACAAGCGGCGGTCGTCCTACCGGCGCCGCCGCGCGCTCGCCGGCATCGAGGAAGCGGGACGATGGAGCCTGCTGCGCTCGCCGGCGCCTGCAACATCGGCGGCGGCCGAGCGGGCGGCTCCCTCCGCCACACTCGCCCGCGTGCGCGGAAAGGCTGCGCCGACACGCCGGCTCGACGACGAGAGCCTCGAGCACATCGCGCGTACCCTGCTTCGCCGCTACGGGGTCGTGTTCCGCAAAGTCCTCACGCGCGAGGAGGACGACCTGCCTTCGTGGTTCGACCTGCTGCGCGTCTACCGGCGGCTCGAGGCGCGCGGCGAGATCCGCGGCGGACGCTTCGTCGCGGGGTTCTCCGGCGAACAGTACGCGCTGCCCGAAGCCGTGCCGATGCTGCGCGCCGTGCGGCGCAAGCCGAAGACGGAGCAGCTCGTATCGATCAGCGCCGCAGATCCGCTCAACCTGGTCGGCATCGTGACGCCGGGCGCGCGCGTGCCGGCGCTCGCGGGCAACCGCGTGCTCTATCGCGACGGGATTCCGATCGCCGTGCAGATCGGCGGCAAGGCCGAGTTCCTGATCGAAGTGCCGGAGCAGGAGGCATGGAATGCGCGCAACGCCCTCATCCGCGGCGCGCCCGCCGCGAGCGTCGCGACGCATTGACGTCGACGAACTCGGATCGATCTCGACGAACCCAGGCTGTCATTGCGAGCGCAGCGAAGCAATCGGTAATGCTGGCCTGAGCGCCTACGAAAGACCGGAAGGCATCCCTTCCCCAGGTTCTCGAGATTGCTTCGTCGCGCTGCGCGCTCCTCGCAATGACAGTCGGAGCTTCGCGTCTCTACTCTGCGCCCTGCTGGTACGGGATTTCGCCTTGCCTCCCGTTGCAAGGAGTCCGGCGTTTGAGTCCGCCGCAGCGCCCAAACCGAGGCTGTCATTGCGACCGAAGCGAAGCAATCTCGTAGTGCTGGTCTGAGGGCGCCCGGAAGCTGCTCTCGAAGTCTACGAGATTGCTTCGTCGCGCAACGCGCTCTTCGCAATGACATCCGCGGCGCCTGGACTGCGGCGAAGCGCTCAGAATCCGAAGTAGACGCCGGCGCCGATGTATTCGATGTCGGTATCGAAGAACTGCCCGAACGGCGACGGCCCGTTGTAGTACTCGGCCATCACGCGCACGCGCCGCCGTCCGGGATCGGCCTGCCCGAGCTCGATGCCGACTTTCGCGCTCACGGCCGCGTCCCAGTCGAGCTCCTCGCTGCTGCGCAGGTGGATGCCGCCGATCAGCCGGCCGAGATCCCAGCGAAAGCGCTGCCCGCGGTACTCGGCGCCGAGCTCGGCGTAGCCCGGCTCGAGCCCCTCCGGATCGCGGTGGAACATGTAGCCGAGGCCGCCGTACATGCGCCAGCGCTCCCATTCGTACGAGAGCGTCGCGTCCACGGCCTCGAAGCTCAGGTTGATGCGCTGAATGTTCGGCTGACCCAGCAGGAACTCGTCGCCCAAGTGCGAGCTCTGGTGGTACAGCCGGAAGCGCGCCGAGTAGGGACCGCGCCGGTGCGTGAGCCCGAAGCCGACGTTGTAGTCGGCGTTGATGAGATCGCTCGATGGCGCATCCAGATTGAACTGCGCGAAGAGACCGCCACTGAAGCTGAGCTGCCACCCGTCGCCGGGCCGGACGCCGGGCCAGCGCCACAGGCCGAAGTTCTCGCCGTAGCCGACCGAAGCTCCCGCGATGTGCCCGGTCGGTGTGTCCGCCTCGATGAAGCTGATGAAGAACTGCGGCTGCTTTGGATCGGCGACGAGCGGCCGGAACAGATCGCCGACGGGGAAGATGATCGGCACGTCGCCGCCGGGCTTGCCGCCGCCCGACACGATCACGCGCACCTGCTCGAGCGCCTCGATCGGCGCGAGCGCGCGCTCAGCCGCTTCCCGCCGGTCCGGATCGTCGACGTAGAGCACGATGGTCGCGATGCCCTGACGCACCTGGACTTCATAGGTGCCGCGCGGCCAGCCGAGGTCGCGCTCGAGCACGGCGGCGATGTAGCCCTGCCAGTAGGCATCGTCCGGACCGCGATCGGCGCCTCGAGCGGCGGGCGCAGCCGCCAGCGACAGCACCATCAGGAACAGCGCCGCGCACCGGCGCCAGGAGACGAACACTTGAGAGCCGCAGCCTCGCACGGGGCCGGCATTCTAGCGAAAGCCCGGCGCAGATGCGCGCCGCTAGTCGATCGTCGCTACCGAATGGCGCGAACCGTCGTCGTTCGGCGACAGCTCGGCAGGCATGCTGATGACGCGCACGAACCGTTCGGGCGTCAGGTACTTGCGCAGCACCGCGAGCACGTCTTCGCGAGTGTAGCGGGCGATGTTCTCCGGATAGTCCATCACCCAGGCGAGGTCGCCGCCCATGTAGTCGAGATCCCCGAGCAGATCAAGCCAGAAGCCGGGCGCGCGCGCCGCGCCGCGGAAGTCGAGCGCCGCCTGCTCGCGCGCGATCGCGAGCTCTTGCTCCGTCGGCCCGGTGCGCACGAACTCCTCGGTCACGCGCTGCACGATGTCGGCGGCCGCTTCGGCCTGCTGCGGATCGACCACGAAGGACACGCGGAACCGGCCGTTGCCGCGGTAGGCAGTGTTCGAGAACGAGTGCGCCCGGATCGAGTACACGAGGCCGCGGCGCGCACGCACCTCCTCGAGCAGCCGGCTCGTGAGCACGCGCCCCGCGAGGTCGAGCACCTGCCAGTCGCGCACGTCCTGCCAGTCCGGGCCGCGCCAGCCGAGGTACACCATCGCCTTCGGGGTCGCGGTATCGACTTTCACGAGCTCGACGTACGGTCCCGGCGCCACGCCGACCGCACGGATGTGCGCGTTCGCGCCCGCCGCTTCCGGGCGCGCGGGGAGCGACCCGAGGTACTTCGCCGCGAGCGCGAGCGCCTGCTCGTAGCCAATGTCGCCGACGATCGCGACCTCGACCGGCGCGTTCGCGAGCATGCCGTCGAGCCAGGCCTGGGCGTCGGCGAGCGTGATGCGCCGCACGTCCGCCGGCGACAGCGCGCGGAAGCGCGGGTCGTTGTTGGTGAGCAGCGCGTCGACGCGGCGGTTGAGGCGCGCGGATACGCTCCCTTCCGTGTTCACCTCGCGCGCCATGGCCTGGCGGCGCCAGCGCTCGAAGGCGGCGGGTTCGATGCGCGCGCGGGTGAGCAGCAGATGCGCGAGCCGGAAGCCGTCCTCGAGATCGCGCAGCCGTCCCTCGACGTTCAGCTCGAGCGCGCTCGGCGTGTCGCGCCCGGAGACGCGCACCTGCCTGGTCTTCATGATGCGGCGGATGTCGACCGACGACAGCCGGTCGGTCGCCGGCGTCTCGAACGGCAGCGCCGCCGCTTCGGTGATGCCGACGTTCTGCGGCGTCTCGTTGATGCGGCCGCCCGCGAGCGTGATGCGCACGCTCACGTGCTCGTTCTTGTACTTCATCGGCCGCACGTGCAGGCGTACGCCGTTCGCGAACGACACGGAGAGCACGTCGAGCTCGCCGTTCAGCGTGTGTCCGACGGTCGAGCCGGGCTTGGGATCGACGGCGAGGAGCTGCCGCGGCCACGCCCTCTCGGCGTGCCGCGCCACCGGCTGCGACTCGACCGCGCGCACGATCGCGAGCACCTCGGCCGGTGTCGGCGGCTCGATGTCGCCGCCGCGCGGCAGCGTGAGCGCGATGGTGCGCCGCGCCGGTGCGAAGCGCGCACGAAACGCCGCCTCGACCTCATCGCGCGTGATCGTCGCGAGCAGCCGCTCGCCGAGCGTACGCGCCTGCGCGGCGCTGAACGGACGGCGGTTCTGATCGAGCGCCGCGTCCATGAGATCGAGCCAGTGCTCGGCGGTCGCGTCCGACTGCTCGAGCGCGTCGCGCTCGAGCCGCGCCAGGAGCACTTCCCGGGCGTACCGGAACTCGTCCTCGCTGAAGCCGTGCTCGCGCGCGCGCTTGAGCTCGGTCACGAGCTCGCGCAGCACCGGCTGCCACTGCCGCGGCCCGCCCTTGGCGCGCGCCTCGACCAGGGTCTTGCCGTACATGGTCTCGGCGTTGGTCCACGCGGTCGTGAACGGTGCATCGCCGCGCAGCACCCGGTCGTAGAGCCGCGCGTTCACGAGCGCGCCGGCGAGGCTCTGGACCAGCCACTGCCGGTAGCCGCGCACGGTCGCGAAATCGCGCGGCGGCTCGAGGTAGGCGATGTTCACCTCCGCGGCGACGAGGCCCCACTCGGTGATGACCTCGGCGCGATCGGCGGCGTACGGCTGGATGCCGGGCGCGTGGCTCGCCGGCGCCGGGCCGGAGGCTTCCCAGTCGCCGAAGTGCTTGCGCACGAGCACGTCGAGCGCCGCCGGATCGACGTCGCCCGCGACGAGCAGCGTGGTGTTCTCCGGCCGGTACCATTTCTCGTAATAGGCGCGCAGCTGTTCGGGCGTCGCGTTCGCCACCACGCGCTCGTCGCCGATCGGCATGCGCTCGATGAAGCGCGAGCCGGGGGCGAGCGCCGCGAGCAGGCGGTTGAAGGCGCGCGTCGCTGCATTGTTGCGCGCGCGGCGCTCGGCCTGGACCACGGCGCGCTCGCGCACCACCTCGTCGGGCTCGAGCGTCAGCCGGTGCGCGACGTCGGCGAAATAGAGGAGGCTCAGATCGAGCAGCGCCGGGTCGTTCGGGATCGTGAGCTTGTAAACCGTGTCGAGGAAGCTCGTGGTCGCGTTCTGGTGCGCGCCGAACGTGAGGCCGGCCGCCTCGAAGCGCTTGATCAGCGTGCCGGGGGGAAAGTTGGCGCTGCCGTTGAACGCGAGATGCTCGAGCAGGTGCGCGAGCCCGCGCTGCTCCTCGGTCTCGTTGAGGGAGCCCGTGCCGACGCGCAGCCAGAGCGTGATCTTGCCCTCGGGCGGCACACCCGGCCGGACCCAGTAGCGCATGCCGTTCGGCAGGCTACGGTAGGCAATGCTTTCGTCGGTCGGCAGGAGCGCGTCGAGCGCGAGACCGTCCGCGGCGGAGGCGGCCTGAGGCCGGGTCTCGGCGATGGAATCCCCGGCCGCGGGCACCGCGAGCGGCACGGCCAGGGCGAAGCACAACAGCAGACGAATGCAGCGCAACAGCAAACGGGTTCCCTCTGCGCTCGGGCGCGCGCGCCGACCAGCGCTCGACACGAGGCCGGTTTGAACGATGGCTGGAACGCCAATGCGCCGGCCCCCGGCCGGCAAACCCGTTTGCTGTTTTTAGTTCCCTGTGCGTACGGGAAAACCCTATACGCCCTTACAAATCTAGCGGCTAGGGAAAAGCGGGTCCAGCACCACAGCAGCGCGACCGACGGGGCGCGAACGTGATCCGATGAAGTGGGCGGGGCCAGGCGATGCACCGGCGGAGGCGCGATGCCGGGACGACCCGGGAGCGGCGCGGCCGCCAGCTTTCGGACGACTTAATAGAGGGTCGTGTGGGCCCGAGGCAGCGCTCGGCCAGCGTTGCGAGATTGCTTCGCTTCGCTCGCAATGACAGGCAAGGTTAAGGCGACGACCGACCCCCGGCTGTCATCGCGGAGCGAGAGGAGCGACGAGGCAATCCGAGAGGCAGGGCTTAGGCGACGGCTGAACCCGGTTGTCATTGCGAGGAGCGCGAAGCGCGACGAAGCAATCTCGAAAACCAGAGGAGAAACTCTTCTCAGTGAAAGTCCCGCGACCGGGTCACGAGCCGCCCGAGCAGATCCGAGCGGTCCGTGAGGCGCCGGGCGACCACGTGCAGCACCTCGCCCTCCCGCTGGACCTCCCCTTCCACCACGAGCAGCCGCGCCTGCACCAGCTCGCGCCGGTAGCGCGCCACCAGGCTTGGCCACACGATGACGTTGGTGTTGCCGGTCTCGTCCTCGAGCGTGAGGAAGATCACGCCGTTCGCCGACCCCGGATGCTGCCGGCACACCACGATGCCGCCCGTGCGGGCGAAGCGCCCGTGGGGGAGCGCGCCGATCTCCCGCGCGGAGAACCAGCCGCGCTGCGCGAAGCGCTCGCGCAGGAGCGCGAGCGGGTGGCGCCCGAGCGTGAGCCCGACGTGCGCGTAGTCGGCGACGATGTCCTCCGCCTCGGTCGGTTTCCTTAATAAGGGAATCGCCTCGGGGATCGGGGCATTCGCAAGGAGCGGCCGCATGGGCTCGACGCCGGCGACGGCCCAGCGGGCGCGATGGCGATGGCCGGCGAGGCTCTTGAGTGCGCCGGCTGCGGCAAGCGCCGAACGGTCGCGCTGATCGAGCGCCGCGCGGCGCACGAGATCGGCGACGTCCGCGAACGGCGCGTTCGAGCGCGCGGTGACGATGCGCTCCGCACCTGCGCGGCTCAGACCTTTCACCAGCCGCAGGCCGAGGCGGACCGCGAGCTTCGGGGAGCTCGACGCCGCCTCTTCATTCCCGGCGCGTCCTCCCCTGAAGTCACCGAAGCCGCGATCTGCCGGATCCCATCCAAGACCGTCATTGCGAGCGAAGCGAAGCAATCTCGTAACGCCGGCACCGGGTTCCACCGCCGAATCCACCCCCTCGAGCGTGCAGTCCCACTCGCTCGCGCACACGTCCACCGGCCGCACCTCGACGCCGTGGCGGCGCGCGTCCTGCACGAGCTGCGCGGGCTGGTAGAACCCCATCGGCTGACTATTAATAAGAGCGGCCAGGAACACCGCCGGCTCGTAGCACTTGAGCCATGCGGACACGTACGCGAGGAGCGCGAAGCTCGCGGAGTGCGACTCCGGAAAGCCGTACTCGCCGAAGCCGAGAATCTGCCGGTAGATCTGGCGCGCGTACTCCTCGGAATAGCCCTGCGCGCGCATGCCGTCGATGAGCCGCCGCTCGTACGGCTCGAGCCCGCCGCGGCGGTGCCACGCGGCCATCGCGCGCCGCAGCCCGTCGGCCTCGCCGGCCGTGAACCCGGCCGCGACCATCGCGAGCTTGATCACCTGCTCCTGGAAGATCGGCACCCCGAGCGTGCGCTCGAGCACCTCCCGCACCTCCTCGGACGGATAGCTCACCGGCTCCAGGCCCTGCCGCCGGCGCAGGTACGGATGCACCATGTTGCCCTGGATCGGGCCCGGGCGGACGATCGCAATCTCGATCACGAGGTCGTAGAAGCAGCGGGGCTTCAGCCGCGGCAGCATCGACATCTGCGCGCGCGATTCGATCTGGAACACGCCAACCGTGTCGGCGCGGCCGATCATCTCGTACACCTTGGGATCCTCCGCCGGCACCGTCGCCGGCGTGAGCGTCCGCCCCCGGTGCTTCTCGATCAGATCGAACGCCTTGTGCAGCACCGTGAGCATCCCGAGCCCGAGGCAGTCGACCTTGAGCAGGCCGAGCGCATCGATGTCGTCCTTGTCCCACTGGATCACGGTGCGCTCCGGCATCGCGGCATTCTCGATCGGCACGAGCCGCGCGAGCGAATCGCGCGCGATCACGAACCCGCCGACGTGCTGCGACAGATGCCGCGGAAAGCCGCGCAGCTGCCGCACCAGATCGACGAGCAGCCGCAGGCGCGGATTCTCCGGATCGAAGCCGGCTTCGCGCAGGCGCTCGTCGAACACGCGCGGCGCGCGCGCC
>DASVBY010000079.1:0-37446 GCA_036381895.1 Burkholderiales bacterium
GTTTGCCGTTCCCGGCCGGACGCGGCACTATCCGTTCCGGAGAATTCGCCCCGCCGCTCGGGCCTCGAGCGGCGTCGGGCGAGCCGGCGGATTGCCCAAGAACACTAACGTTTACCCACGTCGCGAGGTGCCCATGACCACAGCTCTTTTGCTCGTCGATATTCAGAACGACTACTTCCCCGGCGGCGCCATGGAAGTCGTGGGTGCGACGGAGGCCGCGACCCAGGCGGCGAAGCTTCTCGCGGCGTTTCGCGCAAAATCGCTTCCCGTGGTTCATGTGCAGCACATCTCGGTACGACCCGGCGCGACCTTCTTCCTGCCGGACACGCCGGGCGTCGAGATACACGCGTCCGTGCGCCCGGAGCCGGGCGAGCCGGTGTTCCAAAAGCATTTTCCGAACAGCTTCCGCGAGACGCGGCTGCTCGAGCACCTGCGCGGCGCCGGCATCTCCCGGCTGGTCATTGCCGGAATGATGACGCACATGTGCATCGACGCGACGACGCGCGCCGCCGCGGATCTCGGTTTCGCCTGCTTGCTCGCCCACGACGCCTGCGCCACGCGCGCGCTGTCGTTCAACGGCGTCAAGGTCGATGCCGCGAATGTGC
Source organism: Burkholderiales bacterium (assembly GCA_036381895.1). GTDB lineage: Bacteria > Pseudomonadota > Gammaproteobacteria > Acidiferrobacterales > Sulfurifustaceae > JACQFZ01. The sequence goes on from DASVBY010000079.1 coordinate 606, forward strand.
ACGCCGCTTACCTTGCCGCGCTGAACGGCATCTATGCGCGGGTCCAGTCGGCGGGCGAGTTGTGCGACGCGATATAGCGGCGCCGCCGCCCGCGCGCGTCGCCGCGCGCTCGACGCCGCGAGCCGGCTATCCAACGCTGTCCCCCTAAGTAGAAGGCCCGGGCCGGCACCGCCGGAACGAGCGAGCCGGGCCGGCGCGGCCGGCTGCCCGGGATTTGCCGCCATCGCGCGCTCCCCGCGCGCGGCACCGCGGGTCGATTCCCGCTTCGAGTCCGCTTCGCAGCTGCGCGCGCATAGCTTGTCCCAGAAGCGGAAACAATACCGGACTCTCCCGTGTCATAGCTTCTGTATCGTCTGGAGGCGCGTCATCCCTCAATAATCCCTCAACGGCAAAACAGCCAAGGAGGAGCATCATGAGCGTCAATACAAAGGAAGACGTTGAATTGCCGGGTGCACGGCCCGACCCGCCCGAAACCGGGCGGCGAGGGTTCATGCGCACGCTGGCGGCGGCCGGACTGGCGGCGAGCGTCGGGCCCTGGGTCCTGACCAGCCGCTCGCGCGCGCAGGGAAAGACCCTGCGAATCCTGCAATGGAGCCACTTCGTTCCCGCCTACGACAAGTGGTTCGACGGGGAGTACACCAAGCGCTGGGGGGAGAAGAACGACACCCAGGTGATCGTCGATCACGTCGGCATCCCGGCGATCAACTCGCGCGCCGCCGCGGAAGTGTCCGCGCAGCGAGGCCATGATCTCTTCATGTTCTTGTGGCCGGCGCCGGCGTACGAAGAGCAGGTGATCGATCACCGCGAGATCTACGAAGAGCTCGAGCGCCGGCACGGCAAGCCGATCGACCTCGCCATCAAGAGCACGTACAACCCGAAGACCAAGCGCTATTTCGGCTTCTCCGACAGCTTCGTTCCCGACCCGGTCAACTACCGGATTGATCTCTGGGGCGAGCAGGGTATGGAGAACGGTCCGAGATCCTGGGACGACGTGCGCAAGGTCGGCGCGGCGATCAAGAAAGCGCGCAATATTCCGGTGGGCATCGGGCTCTCGGCCGAGCTCGATACCGCGATGGCGATGCGCACCATCCTTTATTCGTTCGGCGGCTCGGTACAGGACGAAAAGAACAACGTGATCCTCAACTCGAAGAACACGATCGAGGCGGTGAAGTTCGTCAAGGCGCTGTTCGAGGAGACCATGACGCCCGAGGTCATGGCCTGGGACGCCTCGTCGAACAACCGCGCGCTCATCGCCGGCCAGGCGTCGCTGGTGCTGAACGCGATTTCGACCACGCGCGAGGCGGAGAACAAGAAGCTCCCGATCGCGGAGCAGATCGGCCTGACCAAGGCGCTGCAGGGCCCGGTGCGCGCGATCGGGCTCGAGCACGTGATGGACTGCTACGTCATCTGGAAGTTCGCCGAGAACCAGGAAGGCGCGAAGAAATTCCTCGTCGACTACGTGGACAATTTCCTCGAGGGGTTCAAGGCGAGCCAGTACTACAACTTCCCGTGTTTCTCGAAGACCGTCCCCGACCTGCAGGCGATGCTCGCGAACGATCCGGCGAAGCCGGCCGGCAAGTACAAAGTGCTCGGCGACGTACTCGACTGGGCCACCAACGTCGGCTATCCGGGCTACGCCAACGCTGCCGTCGACGAGATCTTCGGGACTTGGGTCATCAACACGATGTTCGCCAAGGCGGCGACCGGGGCCGCTTCGCCGGAGGACGCGGTCAAGGAGGCCGACCAGAAGTGCCGGCAGATCTACGCGAAGTGGCACGACCGCAAGCTCGTCTGAGCCGCGGCCGCTGACCGCAGAGCCGCCGCACGCCGCCCGAAACCGAGCGCACGTGCCGGCGGCCCCCGCCGATGGCGACCGTAGAGGCGCATAACGTCAGCAAGCAGTTCGACGGCCAGCTCGCCGTCGACGACATCGACCTGCGCGTGCGCGAGGGCGAGTTCCTGGTGCTGCTCGGGCCTTCCGGCTGCGGGAAGACCACGTTGCTGCGCATGATCGCGGGGCTCGAAACGCCGACGGCCGGCGAGATCGTGATCGACGGCCGCGTGGTCACCGACCTGCCGCCGCGGGCGCGCAACATCGCGATGGTGTTCCAGAGCTACGCGCTCTACCCGCACCTGAGCGTGTACGAGAACATCGCGTTCCCGCTCAAGGCCGCGCGCCTCGCGAAGACCGACATCGAGCGCAAGGTGCAGGTGGCGGCGGAGATGTTCGGCATCGGCCGGCTGCTCCAGCGCAAGCCGCGCCAGCTCTCGGGCGGCGAGCGGCAGCGGGTCGCGCTGGCGCGCGCGGTCGTGCGCGAGCCGGTCGCGTTCCTGCTCGACGAGCCGCTGTCGAACCTCGATGCGAAGCTGCGCACCGCAGCGCGCGACGAGCTGCAGCAGTTCCAGCGCCGTCTCGGCACGACCACGATCTACGTCACCCACGACCAGGTCGAGGCCATGGGCCTCGGCGACCGCATCGCCGTGCTCAATGCCGGGCGGATCCATCAGCTCGGCACGCCGCTCGAGGTGTACGACCATCCGGCGGACATCTTCGTTGCGACTTTCATCGGCTCGCCGCCGATGAATCTGATCGAAACCGGCGACACGGTCACCGGCTTCCGCCCCGAGCACTACCTGCCGCGCACCGCGTTCGGGCCGGCGGAGCGCACGGTCGCCTATCCGCTCGCGGTCACCCGCATCGAGCACCTCGGCGCCGACCGGCTGATCTACGGCAACCTCGAGCCGCCGCATCCCCCCGCACACGTCATCGCGCGGCTGCCGGCGACGGTCTCGGCCCGCGTCGCGCCCGGCGAGCGGGCGGACTTCGTGGTGCGCGAGCGGGACATTCAGTACTTCGACCGCGCGACCGGGGAAGCGCTGGAGAAGCCGGGCGCGAGGGGCACGGCGTGAGGCGCCCGCCGGTCTTCGTCGGCGCACATGCGCTGCACGACGAGCGCCGCCTCGGGGCGCTGCTGCTCGCGCCCGCGGTGATCTACATCGCGCTCCTCGTCGGGCTGCCCTTCCTGCTCGCGATCTACTACAGCGTGAGCGACGTCACCGTCGGCAATTACACGCCCGAGTTCGTCGGGCTGCGCAACTTCCGGCGCATACTCGACGACCCCACGTTCTGGCGCTCGCTGCAGAACGCCGTCGTGTTCACGGTGGCGACGCAGATTCTGGTGATCGTGCTGGCGCACGTGCTGGCCCTGGCGCTGTACGCCGATTTTCGCGGCAAATGGCTGGTGCGGTTCCTGATCCTGCTGCCGTGGGTCGCGCCGATCTCGCTCGGCAGCATCGGGTGGCTCTGGATCTTCGATCCGGTGTACAGCATCCTGAACTGGATGCTGCAGGCGGCGGGCCTGCTCGCTCCCGGCGAGCGCCTCATCTGGCTCGGGCAGCCGGAGCTCGCCATGGGGTCGGTCATCGCCGTCAACGTGTGGCGGCTGCTGCCGCTCGCGACCGTGATCATCCTCGCCGGGCTGACCTCGATCCCGCAGGACCTGCACGACGCGGCCGAGATGGATGGCGCCGGCTTCTGGCGCCACCTGTTTCGCATCACGCTGCCGCTGACCGCGCCGATAGCCCTGGTGGCGCTGCTCTTCGGCGCGGTGTTCACGTTCACCGACATGATCGTGATCTACGTGCTCACCCGCGGCGGCCCCTACGACACGACCCAGGTGATCGCGAGCTATGCGTTCTTCACCGGCATCCAGGGCGGCGACCTCGCGGCGGGCGCGGCGATCTCGCTGTTCCTGTTCCCGGTGCTGCTCGCGATCGCGATCCTGCTGCTGACGGTCGCGCGCCGCGCGGAGGTGGCCTGAGATGCGCGCGTATCAGCGGGGCAAGCGCTGGCTGATGCGCGGCGGGCACGCCCTGATCCTCGCGGTGTTCACGTTCGTGCTGGCGTTCCCGTTCTACTGGATGCTGATCACCACGTTCAAGCAGACGACCGATCTCCTCGATCTCGCCAACAACCCGTTCGTCTTCAACGCCCCGCCCACGCTGCAGAACCTGCGCGAGCTGTTCTTCGACACCGAGTTCGGGCGCTGGCTGCTCAACACCGTCCTCGTCGGCCTGCTGGTCGTCGTCATCACGCTGCTGCTCGCCGTCCCCGCCGGCTACGCGCTCGCACGGCTCGCCGGCCGCTGGGGGCAGCGAGCCGGCATTGCCATCTTCCTCACGTACCTGATTCCGCCGACCATCCTCTTCATTCCGTTCTCGCGCATCGTCGCGGGCCTCGGGCTGCAGGATTCGCTGTGGTCGCTCGTACTCGTCTACCCGAGCTTCACCGTGCCGTTCTGCACCTGGCTGCTCATGGGGTTCTTCAAGTCGGTGCCGCGCGATATCGAGGAGGCGGCAATGATCGACGGCTTGTCGCGCTTCGGCGCATTCGTCAAGGTGGTCGTGCCGATTTCCACGGCCGGCATCCTCACCGTCGTCATCTTCACGCTGACGCTCGTCATGCAGGAGTTCGTCTACGGGCTCACCTTCATCACGTCCTCGGCCAACTACACGGTCAGCGTCGGCGTGCCGACGTTCCTCGTCCGCGGCGACGTCTACTTCTGGGGCGCGCTCATGGGCGCGTGCCTGATCGTGAGCCTCCCGATCGCGATTCTCTACAACTTCTTCGTGGACCGGTTCGTCGCGGGCTTCACGGTCGGCGCGATCAAGTGACGAGAAGGTCCTTGTCTCGTGCTCCTGGGACCGGCCGCGGTGCCGGCCGATAATGTCCGCCGCGTCCCGAATGTCGGGTCGGACGTAGCGGGAACGTCCTTGGATCATCCCGAAAGCGAACGGAGTCACCCATGCGAAAGATGGTGGCGGCCACCTTTGTGAGTCTCGACGGCGTGATGCAGGCGCCCGGCGGTCCCGAGGAGGACCCGACGGGAGGCTTTGCCCTGGGTGGATGGACGTTCCCTTACTTCGACGACACCATGGGGCAACGATTGGGGGAAGTGTTCTCGGTCCCGTTCGAGCTGCTGCTCGGGCGCAAGACCTACGAGATCTTCGCGGCGCATTGGCCGTACGTCCCCGAGGACGACCCCATCGGCAAGGTCTTCAACGCCACCCGGAAGTATGTCGTCACTTCCTCGCGCGAGCCGCTTGCCTGGCAGAACTCGACAGCGATTCGGGGGGATGCCGCTGCCGAGCTCGCGCGCCTCAAGCAGCAGGACGGACCGATGCTGCTGCTGCAGGGTAGCAGCGAGCTGATCCAGACGCTGTTGAGCCGCGGGCTGATCGACGAGTTCCGGCTCATGATCTTTCCGCTCGTGCTCGGCCGCGGCAAGCGGCTCTTCGGCACGGGCGCGGTGCCCATGGCGTTGCGGCTGATCGACGCGAAGATGTCGACCACCGGCGTCGCAATGCACACGTACGTGCCGGCCGGAGAGGTGCGCACCGGATCGTTCGCTGCGGAACAGCCGAGCGCGGCCGAAATCGCGCGGCGAAAGCGCATGGCTGCGGAAGGCTGACCCGCTCGCACCCGAGGCCGGTGACGGCCCCTTTGTCCCGGCCGAATCCAAGCGGCTCGCCCGAGGGAATCGCCGCGCGACCTACTCCGTCTGCGATACGAGCTTCCGGCTCAGCGCCCACAAGCGCTCGCGCGCGTTCTTATCGTACGCCTGAGCGTGCGCGCGGGCCGGGCGCCGACCGCTGAAGTACGCGCCGTTCTCGAGGCCTTCTTCGGTAATGAGTCGCATCACCGCGTCGGCGCCTTCGTCGACGGTACTGATCGGCGTGATGCCGGCGTCGCGTACGAGCGGGGTGTCCATGTACGTCGCCGGGTGGAGGCTGTAGGTCGTGACGCCGGTGCCGGCGAGCCGCTCGGCGAGCGTCCGGGTGAACATGACTTGCGCGAGCTTGCTCTGTCCGTAGGCGCGCCAGCCGTCGTAGTTCCGCTCGATCTGCGGGTCGGCGAAATCGATCGGCGTCTGCGCCCCGGAGGCGACGTTCACGATCCGGGCGGGCGCGCTGCGCTCGATCAACGGCAGGAGCAGCTCCGTCAGCAGAAAGTGCGCGAGGTAATTGACCTGAAAGTGCAGCTCGTAGCCGTCGGCGCTGACGCGCCGCGGGCCGCCGATCAGCGCAATGCCGGCGTTGTTGACGAGCAAATCGAGCCGGTCGTAGTCGCGGCGGATGTCCTGCGCGAGCCGGCGTACGTCGGCGAGTCGCGTGAAATCGGCGCGGTAGAAGCGCGCGCTCCCGCCGCGCCGTGCGATTTCCTCGACTACCGCCTCGCCGCGCCCGCCGTCGCGTCCGTGCACGATGACGTGCAGGCCGCGCGACGCGAGGCGCAGCGCCACTTCACGCCCCAGGCCGGACGTGGAACCGGTGACGAGTGCAACCATGCGCTTGTTCTCCCCGGCAGGCGCGGCGCCCGCATCGGTGCCGGGGGCTGCCGATGCCAGGAGCACCGCCACGACGATAGGAACGACTTTTATGGACAGACGCATGGCGCAGCGCGTTCCGTCGCGAAACTCCGGCGAGCTTGCCCATGACCGGGTGCCCGTGGCTCCGTGGGAGCCCTATTGCGAATGGTCCGGGCTACTCGAATCGGATAGATCAGGTTCCCGGGCGATCGCAGCGAATGCGGCTCCGAAAGCGTGGTCGTGCCCCACCCAGCGGCTACCTGACCGGGGCCGCGCTCGACTTCGCTGTCATTGCGAGCGACGCGAAGCAATCTCCTAACTCCTCCTTGAGAGTGTCCTAAAGCCGCTCTCCGAGGTTCGCCAGATTGCTTCGTCGCTTCGCTCCTCGCAATGACAGCCGTGGTTTGCCTCCGCCAAGGCAGCCGTGGCTCGAGATTGCCAAAGGGCATCGCGTGATCGCGGCCACACGCGCTTGGCGTCCCTCGCTTATCGCCCGGGCCGGTTTCGCGTTATCTCGCCTCGGATGCCGGCGGTCGGCGACGTTCAGTTCGGATGCCGGCCGGCGAGGCTCGCGAGGTTGAGACGCGGCGGCGCGGCGCGCTTGCCGGAGCCGCGCTGCGGAATCCTGGGCAGCGCGAAGCCCTGCTGGTAGCTCGCGCGCGTGATCACGGTGAACTTCCACAGTACGCCGCCGAGCACGGCGCCGATGCCCGCGATCGCCGCCATCCCGGGCCCGCCCGTCCCGCCCGCGATCAAAGCGAACGCGGCCAGCGGGACCGCATGCCCGAGCAGCGTCACGTACGGCGCCACGCGGTTGATCGCGTCGCGCGCGAGCGGCGGGATGCCGTTTCTGCGCGCGCTCAGGCGATAGCCGATCCAGAGCCCGCCGGTCGCGAGCGCGACCAGCATGCCGAGCGCGGCGAAGCCCCCGCCGAACGGAACCGCGCCCGGGTAGAGCGCGTGCGCCGCGGCATAAAGCCCGGTCGCCTCGAGCAGGCCGGTGGCGGCGAGCATCCAGGGGATGAGGGGCGCGCGCCACGCCGGGATGCCCTTGCCGGCATAGAGGATCCGCGCCTGGCACACGAGGAAGCCGAGCCCGGCGATGCCTATCAGCGCGTGCAGCGGCGCCGAGGGCCACAGCCAGTCGAGCACCAGCGCCGGATAGAACAGCGCGACGAAGTACGTCTCGCGCGTCATCCACGAGGTCTGCGGCCGCCGCAGCACGTAGAGGAAACGGAGCTTGCGGCCGATCTCGAGGAACACGAAGAAGAGCCCGACCGCCATCAGCACGCCCGCGGTGGTCGCGAGGCCGAGGAACGCACGCTCCGGCAGGCCGCCGAGGAGGTGCGCCGCGGCCGCGAGGAACGCGAGCCCCGAGCCCATGCCGCCGAGCGTGAAGTTCATCGCGGCGCGGAAGTCCCAGAAGCGCTGCAGCTTGCCCGCGAGCGGATTCGAGGGATCGCGCAGCGCCTCGTCGCTCATGTCCTCGGGCGCCGGGTCGCGGCCCGGTGCCGCCGGGACCTCGTAGAGGTACTTGATCTGCGGGTCGGTGCCGAGCTCGGCGTGCATCTGGAAGCTCGCGCGCTCCGCGACGAGGCGCGAGACGGTGCTCTGCGGGTCGTTGAAATCGCCGAACGTGATCGCCGACGCCACGCACGACGCCGCGCACGCGGGCGTGTAGTCGATATCCTCGCCCGGTTTGCGCCCGAGCTCGACGCCCTCGTCGATGCGCTCGATGCAGAACGTGCACTTCTGCGCCACGCCGATGCGCTCGGGATGCGCGACCGCGCGCTCCTGCGGCGTCTCGACGCCGTAGTACCAGCGCTTGTCGTGCGCGATGGTGCGCGCCTGGTAGGGGCACGCGACCGCGCAGTAGCCGCAGCCGATGCAGGTATCGTAGTCCATGGTGACGAGGCCGTCGGCGCGCTGGCGCGTCGCGCCCGTGGGGCAGACCGGCACGCACGGCGGGTCGGCGCAGTGCTGGCAGCCGACCACGAGGAACAGCCGCTCGACGTCGGGGTAGGCGCCGACCTCGACGTCGAGCACGCGGCGCCACTGCACGCCGGGTTCGGTGTCGTTCGCGTGCTTGCACGCGACGGTGCAGGTCTGGCAGCCGACGCAGCGGTTGATGTCGACCACCATGCCCCAGCGGGGCGTCGTTGCGGCGCTGCTCATGGGGTTCTCCGCGGGCCTTGGCCCTTTCGTACGTTCACGCGCGCGATGTCGGCGCTGCTGCCGGTGCTGTCGGTGAGCGAGAGCGCGATCGCGGTGAGCGAGTTCAGGCTCGGCAGCTTCAGGTCCTTCGCGAACGGCGTCGCCCAGTGGTCGAACTGCCCGATCATGAGCACCGTGTCGGGTCGGATGCCTTCGCGCAGCACCGCGTAGCCCTCGGTGCGGCCGACCGCGGATTCGATCACGACCGGATCGCCGTCCTCGATCCCGAGCGCGCGCGCGCGGCGGCGGTTCATGATCACGCCCTTGTGGCCGGCGACGTTCTGCGCCACCTCATTAATAAGAGGAATGCCGACGTTCGCGCCCCAGGAATACTGCATGCTGCGCGCGGTGAGCGCCCAGAACGGGAACTCCTCGGGGTCGCGCCCGACCTCCTTCGCGTAGTTGATCCAGATGTCCGGGAACGGGTGGTACGCCGGCAGCGCTTCGTACTCCTCGAGCTGCTTGTCCCACCAGGCGACGCCGATCTCGTGCAGCCGCCGGGCGAGCTGGGTGCCGTGGCGCAGGATGCGCTCCTGGTACGGCAGCTCGAAGCGCACGTTGCGATCGACCATGGTCGGGTACAGGTACCAGCCGAGCTGCGAGTACGGGCGCAGCATGTAGCCGTGCTCCTTGAACCAGTCGATGCCGTGGACCTCCTCGCCGTTCGAGAGCTCGTGGCTCGCCGCTTTGGCGAGCGCGTCCCAGATCGTGTCGCGGTCGTGCGCGACCTCGGGATCGAGGCTGTAGTCGTAGGTGTCGCTCTTCAGCCGGCAGAGCGCGGCGCCGCGGTTGATCGCGGCGTTGTACTCCTTGAGGATGCCGACGCGCTTCGCGAGCTCGGTCGCGATGTCGGTCATGTCGCGGCAGTCGACCACGCCCTCGACGACCGGCTGGCGTATCGCGAGACCCTCGTGCTTCCAGTAGTGCTCCGTGGTCTTGGTCGTGCCCATCTTGATGAGCTGCAGGCTCTCGAGGTCGGTCGCATCCGGCAGCAGCACGTCCGCCATCCAGTTGGTCTCGTCGATGGTGTAGGCGAACGCGACCGTGAACGGGAACTCGGCGATCTCGCGCGCGACCTTCGGCGCCTCGAGCGAGGAGATCGCGGGATTCGTGCGGTAGCAGATCCACACGTCGGGCCTGGTCGTGCGCAGCTCCTTCGGCGGCGCCTTCTGGAACAGCCACGGCAGGTGCGCCGGGCCGAGCGCCGGCGACCACGGCGAATGACCGACGAGCGGCACGAGCATGCGGTAGGCGTTGCGGATGTGCGGCTGGCGCTGCCAGCCCTCCTTCGTGGTCTCGTTGAACGGGAACGTGAGCACGCCGTCTTCGGTCGGGGCGACGCTCTTGTGGCGGCTGTCGGCCGGGCGGTTGAGCTTGACCATGGTCCCGAGCGTGCCGCCCGGGACTTCGAGCGCACCGACGAGCGCCGCGAGCATCGTGCGCGCCCAGCACGCCTGGTACCCGCCCCAGCCGTTGGTCACGGTCTTGCCGAGCATGACCGCGACCGGGCGGAAGGGCAGGGTGCGGCCCTCGATCTCGATCGTCTCGCCGACGCAGGCGTGGGCGAGGTACTCGTCCGCGACCTGGCGTATCGTCGCCGCCGGCACCTCGCATTCGCGCTCGGCCCACTCCGGCGTGTACGGCCGCATGTGGTCGAGCAGCCGCTGGAACGCGGGCTTCACCTCGATGCGCTCGTGCACCCAGCGGTCGTCGTCGGCGCCGATCTCGACGCCCGAGGCGATGACGCTCCCTTCGAGCAGCGGCTCGGCGACTTCGTCGCTGAACGGCCGCGCGCGGTGCTCCTTCCTGTCCCAGACGAGCGGCTTGAGCGTGGCCGGATCGCGCAGGTAGTAGCCGTTCGGGCCGATCAGGTAAGGCGCGTTCGTCATGCGCTCGAGGAACGGCACGTCGCAGACTTCGCGCCAGTCGCGCTCGATGAGGATGCGATGAATGAGCGCGTAGAGGAACGCCGCGTCGGTCTTCGGCTTGATCGGCACCCATTGCGCCGACACCGCGCCGCTCACGGACAGATGCGGCTCGACCTGCACGCGCTTCATGCCGCGCACGCGCGCGTCCGCCTGGCGCCAGATGCCGACGACGCCGCCCGCGGCCTCCATGTTGTTGCCGCAGTTGATGACGTAGTTGCAGTAGGGGGTGTCGGGCGCGACGATGAACGCGCGGTGCCAGAGCTCGCCGTAGAGGTGCTCGGAGTGGTAGCACTTGAGGCCCTGGCCGCTGCCGTAGCCCTGATCGAGCGGACCCCACGCGGACATGAACGCGGGCCAGGTGCCCATGAACTGGATCGGCGTGCCGCCCCCGCCCGAGGTGAACGCGAGGCGCGGGTAGCCCGCTTCGTCGAGCAGACCCTTCGCGCGGATCGCGCGCAGCTTCTCGGCGACGAGATCGAGCGCTTCGTCCCAGGAGATCGGCACGAACCCGGGGTCGTGCTCGCGCCCCTTCTTCGGGTTGGTGCGCTTCATCGGCTGCTTGATCCGGTTCGGGTTGTAGGTCTTCTGGATCAAGCCGTAAGCCTTGACGCAGACGCGCCCGCCGCCCGGATGCGCGTCGCGAATGCCGTAGTTCGACTCGATGCGCGTCGCCACACCGTTCTCCACCTCGACCCGCATGAGATCGGGTCCGGCGACGCACTGGTGGCAGTACACCGGCACCAGCCGGCGGTCGCGGTAGGTCTTCTTGACGGTTGCCATCGCTGCCCTCGATTCCGCTACAGATGCTTCGGCGCGACCGGCCTCGGCAAGGGCGAGGCCCGACACCCGGATTATAATGGCGCGTCGCGTTTGTTACACTTTTTGCGCGGACCGCGAAATTCCCGTAATACGATTTGCGCGCCCGGGCGACGTGCGGTCGGCCGGCGCCCGCGGGATGTACCTTCGCCGGCGCGCCGGGCGCGCGGCACACCTTCGGTCCCGATCACCGACCTCCGCCTTGCGCCGCGCGGGAAGCCTCCCTAAGCCCGCGCGGTTGCCCGACTTTTTCTTGCCCGGCCCGAAAGCGGCTGTATAAGCTTCGGACAGGACCCCATTTATTAGGCATGCGCGCGCTCATCACGGAACGACTCGCCCGGCTCTCCGCGCTCGGCTCGCCCCAGGCGGCCGCGGGCCTGCGCGAGGCCGCGGTGCTGGTGCCGCTGTTCGAGCGGCCCGTCGGCCTCACACTGCTGCTCGCGCAGCGCACGCAGCATCTGCATCATCACCCGGGACAGATCAGTTTCCCGGGCGGCGGCATCGAGGCGCACGACGCGGATCCGGTGGCCGCGGCGCTGCGCGAGACGCACGAGGAGATGGGCATCGCGCCGGCGCACGTCGATGTCGTCGGGCAGCTCGCCCCGATCGAAACCCGCACCGGCTTTCGTATCACCCCCGTCGTCGGCTTCGTCGACCCGGACGTGACGCTCAAGCTCGACGCCTTCGAAGTGGACGAAGCGTTCGAGGTGCCGCTCGATTTCGTGCTCGATCCGCGCAACTGCGAGTGGCACACCCGCCGCTTTAACGGTATCGAGGTCGGCTACTACCAGTTCAACTACCGCGGCCGCGTCATCTGGGGCGCAACCGCGCAGATCCTCGTCAACTTCGCGCGCGAGCTCGACGTGCCGCTGCCGCCGGCGGAGTAAGACGCCGCGCGCGTTCCGGCGCCGCCCGGGCTAGAATGGCCCGCTTCGCGCCTCGCTCGATAACGACCTCGGGTGTCTTCCACGCAACGCACGCATTGGCCCGCCGTGACGGCCGCGCTCACGGCGGGTGTTGTCGCCGCGGGCTACGTCGGCAAGATGCCGCCGGCGCTGCCGCTGTTCCAGGAGGAGCTCGGGCTGTCGCTCATCGCCGTGAGCTGGCTCGTGTCGATGTTCAACCTGATCGGCCTCTCGGCGGCGCTGCCGTTCGGGTTGAGTGCGGATCGGCTCGGGGCGTTTCGCTTCTGCGTCGTCGGTCTCGTCGTGCTCGCGGCGGGCGGCCTCGCCGGGAGCGCCGCCGAGTCCGCCGCCTGGATGCTCGCCTCGCGGGTGCTCGAAGGCGCGGGCTTCATCGCGGTCGCCGTGTCCGCGCCGGCGCTGCTCGTCGCCGCGAGCGCGCCCGCGCGGCGCAGCCTGACGCTCGGGCTCTGGAGCGCCTACCTCCCGTTCGGCGTGTGCGTGGCGCTCGCGCTGAGCCCGCTCGCGCTCGCAACACTCGGCTGGCGCGGCTGGTGGGCGGTGCTCGCGGCCGCCGCGCTCGCCTGTGTCGCCGCGCTCGCGGCGCTCAGGCGCCACTATGCGGGTCTGCACCGGACGCAGGCGCGCACCTTCACGGATCTGCGGCGCGCGCTCGGGCAGCCGGTACCGTGGCTCTACGGCAGTGCCTTCGCCGCGTACACGGTTTCGTTCTACGGCGTCCTGGTGTGGCTGCCGACCTACGTACAGCAGACGCAGGACGCGGGCCTCGCGCAAGGATCGCTGCTCGCGGCCGCCATGATGCTCGCGAACGTCGGCGGCAACCTCTACGGCACGCGGCTCGCGCAGCGCGGCGTGCCGCGCGGCCGGATCATGACGGCCGCGTTCCTGCTCGGGGGTCTGATCGCGGTCGGGATCTATGCGCCCGGCGGCGCACCGGCCGCGCGCTATGCCTGTGCGCTGCTCTTCAATCTCGTCGTCGGGGTGATTCCCGCGGCGGTGATGTCGGGCGTCCCGCGGTACGCCGGCTCCGCGGCCGAGGTCGCGACGCTCCAGGGCGTCGTGGTGCAGTTGAGCAACGTCGGCATCTTCGGCGGCCCGCCGCTGGTCGCGGCGGCCGTGACCTGGGGCGGGGGCTGGGAAGCGGCGAGCGTGGTGCTGCTCGCCGCCGCGGCCGCCGGCGCGGCGCTCAGTCTGTGGCTCGCGCGCTTCGAGCGCCGCGCGCTGCCCGCGGCCGCCTAGTCGAGCTTCAGCCGCCCGATCGCCGGTTCCGTGAGGCTGCCGAGATAGAGCACGCCCGCGTGCTCGGTGACGGCGGTGACGAAGCCGTAGCGCGCGCACTTCGTGTCCTGGAGGTTCTGCACCACCTTGCCGTCCGCGTCGATGCCGAGCACGAACGCGTGGCACGCGGGCTTGGGCCACAGCGCCTGCGGCAGCCGCGCGACGATCGCGCGCAGCCGCGGGCGCGGAAGCAGCGCGTCGAGCTCGCGGTTGCGCGGCGCCACCAGCGCGATCCAGTACGTATCGCGTCCGTTGAAGGCGATGTTGTCGGGAAAGCCCGGGAGGTTGTCGATGAGCACGTCGCTCTCGCCCTGGTTCGGTCCGGCGAGCCACACGCGGCGCACGCGGTACTTGCTCGTCTCGTTCACCAGCAGGAACGTCTGGTCGGGGCTCACCGCGACGCCGTTCGCAAAGTAAAGATCGCCGAGCAGCAGCCGCGTGGCGCGCGTCGTCGGGTCGTAGGCGAGGAGCCGCCCGTTCGCGCCGTGCTCCATGAAGTCGTCGAGGTGCTCGGCGAGCGAAAACTTGTGCGACGCGTCCGTGAAGTAGATCGTGCCGTCGCGGCCGATCGCGACGTCGTCGACCAGGCGAAACCGCACCCCGCCGTGCTCGGTCGCGAGCACCGTGATGTTCCCTTCCGGCGCTACCGCGAGCAGGCCCTTGTCGGCGTCGGCCACGATCAGGTTGCCGCGCGAGTCGAACTCGAGCCCGAGCGGCCGTCCGCCGGTGTGCGCGAACGTCGTGGCGCCGCTGCCGTCGGGGTTCACGCGCACGATGCGCCCGTCCGCGAACCCGCCGTAGAGGCGGCCTTCCGCGTCGATTGCGATCGTCTCCGGAGCGACGCCGACGCCCTCGGCGAGGCGCTCGACGTGCGCGAGGCGGTCGTTGGGCGCGTACGGGCCTTCGAGCGCCGGCGCCGGCGGCGGATCCCAGGGCTGCGGATCGATGCCGGTCGGCCAGTAGAGCAGGTACAGGACGATCAGCGCGATGAGCGCGACGAGGACGAGAACGACGCGGCGCCACATGGCGAAGCTCTCCTGCGGACGATCGCTCAGACGAGCTGCGAGAAGATCAGGATCAGGCCGATCACCGAAACCGCCCAGACGGCGGTGCGCACCCAGGGAATGCCGATCACGTACACGAGCGCATACACGAGCCGCGCCCAGAAGAAGAGCTGCGCCCCGAGAGCCGTGGTTTCGTTGGTGCGGTTGGCGAGCACGGCGACGATCACGAGCGCGGCGAACAGGATCAGGTTCTCGAGCATGTTGCGGTGCGCACGCTGCGCGCGCCCGGCCCAGCCGGCGAGCTCCGGCAGCCTGTCGCGGTTGCCGACGAGCGCCGTGAGGCCGAGCTGCCGGTTGGCGCCGGCCGTGGCGACCAGCATCTGTACGAACGTGAGCGCGACCGACCAGACCAACAGCGTCAGCTCTGTCTGCACGGGATCTCCTCGGGGCGTCGTCGGTTGTTGTGTCGCCGCTAATCGCGCACGGGCCTGCCCGCACGGTTCGCGCCGGCCACCGCGGAGCGGGTAGCGCGCTCCGTGGCGTTCGCTCCGCGGCTGGCGGCCGGCTTATCCTGCGGCCGCCGCTGCAGGCCGTCAATCGCGCGCGGCGCCGCGGGTGTCCGAAACATCCAAGTGCGGATCGGATTTCGGCATTTTCCCGGGTCGACAGCCGCTTCATGCTCCCGAGGGCGACCCGCGCCCGGATCGGGTCCGGTTCGGATGGCACGACTCCAAGAACAAGAGCTCGGAGGAGGATCTATGGCGGTTACACGACGCACGTTCATGAAGAGCGCGGCCGCGGGACTCGTCGGCGCCTCGACGGGGTTGCTGTCCTGGGGCGCGGCCGCGCAGGGCGACAGCATCAAGGTCGGCGTCCTCGTCGATCTCTCCGGCCCGCTGCAGGCGTTCGGCACCGGCAAGGCGCGCTGCATCCAGCTCGCCGCCGAGGAGATCAACGCTCAGGGCGGGCTGCTCGGGCGCCGGATCGAGATCGTGCAGTACGACACGCAGTCGCAGAACCAGCTCTACGGCCAGTTCGCGCAGCAGCTCGCGCTGCGCGACCGGGTGGCGGTGGTGCACGGCGCGATCACCAGCGCCGCGCGCGAGGTGGCGCGTCCCGTGCTCGACCGCGCGAAGACGCTCTACTTCTACAACATGATCTACGAAGGCGGCCTGTGCGACCGCAACACCTTCGTGACCGGGCCGACGCCGCAGCAGCTCCTGGTGAAGCTGATTCCGCACATCATCAAGCGCTTCGGTCCGAAGATCTACGTGCTCGCCGCCGACTACAACTTCGGCCACTACTCCACCGACTGGGTGCGCAAGATCGCTGCGGAATCGGGCGGCAGGGTGATCGCGGCGGATTTCTTCCCGCTCGACGTCAACACCTTCGGCCCGACGATCGCGAAGATCCAGCAGGCCGATCCCGACGTGGTGTTCAACATCTTCGTCGGTCCGGCGCACGGCTCGTTCTACGGCCAGTGGGCGGCCGCGGGCATGAACAAGAAGATCCCGATGGCGTCGCACACGCTCGGCGACTCGGGCGAGCACAAGCGCATGCCGCCGGAGGTGAGCGAAGGCCTCGTTACGGTGAAGAACTACTTCGACGAGCTCGATACGCCGGCGAACGAGGCGTTCCTCGCGCGCTTCACCAGGCGCTTCGGCAAGGACTACGGCTACCTCGGATCGCTCTCGATCGCCGACTACCAGGCGATGCACCTCTGGGCGGAGGCGGTGAAGAAAGCGGGCTCGGTGGAGCGCGAAGCGGTGATCAAGGCGCTCGAGAGCGGCATCGCCGTCGACGGCCCGAGCGGACGCGTGGCGATCGATCCGCCGACGCATCACGCCGTGCTCAATATGTATCTGGCCGAGGTCAGGAACGGGGCGTTTCAGGTGCAGGAGCGCTGGGACGCGGTGCCGCCGATGCCGAACGACAACCGCTGCGACCTGCTGCGCAACCCGAACACGAACAAGCAGTTCGCGCCGCAGGTGTAGGGATCCGGGCGTCACGGCCGGCCAGGCTCCGCCGGCTGCCGGCCCGCCGCGTACGCCGCGGCGGGGCCGGCAGTCGGAATGTCCACGGATCGGCAGAAGGGCCGGCGCGGCGGGTCCCGCCCGCGAGCACGGCAAGGGACCCGGAAGACGCCGGTATCGACGCGCATGTTTGCGGAGGGGGGTCACATCGATACCGCCATCCTGATTCTGGTGCAGGTGCTCTACGCGGTCGGGAGCCTGTTCCTGATCGCCGTCGGGCTCGCGATCGTCTTCGGCATGATGGGCGTGATCAATTTCGCCCATGGCGAGTTCCTCATGATCGGCGGCTTCGCTTTCGTTCTCGCCGTCAAAGCCGGGGTCAACTTCTGGGTGGCGATGTTCGTCGTGGCGCCGCTCGTGGTCGCGCTGATCGGCGTCGTGGTCGAGCGCCTCATCATCCGCCACCTCTACGGCCGCATCGTCGACACGGTGCTCGCGACCTGGGGGCTGAGCCTGCTCTTCATCGGCATCGCCTCGGAGACGCTCGGCTACTTCCAGGAAGGCGTGGCGCCGCCGTTCGGGAGCGTTCGAATCGGCGCGTACCAGGAGGGGGCGTACACGTTCTTCGTGATCGGGGTGGCGCTGGCGCTGCTCGCGGCGCTGTACGTGCTCCTGCGCTACACGCCGTTCGGGCTCATCGCCCGCGGCACCATGCAGAACGCCGCAATGGCGGCGGCGCTCGGCACCAACGTGCGTGCGGTGTACTCGATCACGTTCGGCATCGGCGCCGCGGTCTCGGGGCTCGCGGGCGCGGTGCTTGCGCCGATCGCGGGCGTGCTTCCGGTCATCGGCGTCACCTACATCGCCAAGGCGTTCATCACCGTCATCGTCGGCGGCGCGTCGCCGCTCGCCGGCACCGCGCTCGCCTCGTCGCTGCTCGGCACCATCAATCAGGCGGCGACCTTCGCTTCGACCGCGGTGCTCGGCGAGGTGGCGCTTCTCGGTGCGGCCATCGTGCTGCTGCGCTTCCTGCCGGCCGGCATCACCGGCCGCTTCCTGCGGGGCAGCGTCTGATGCGCGAGCTGCGCTCGAAGAGCTTCATTGCCGCGGCCGTTGCGGGTCCGGCGCTGATCGTGGCGCTCCCGCAGATAGTCGAGGTCTACACGATCTTCAATCTCTCGGTTTACGCGATCCTCGCGACGCTGGCCTTGAGCCTCGGGCTCGTCTGGGGCATGGGCGGGATCCTGAGCTTCGGGCAGTCGGCGTTCTTCGGCCTCGGCGGCTACGCCTATGCCATCGCCGCGATCAACTTCGCCGGCAGCACGCCGGGGCTGCTCGCGGCGGTCGCGCTGCCGGTCGTCGCGGCCGCGGTCATCGGCTACTTCGCGTTCTTCGGCCGCATCAGCGACGTTTACTTCGCCGTGATCTCGCTCACGGTGTCGCTCATTCTCTACAACCTCATCAACAGCACCTCCGGCGCCGCGTACCGCATCGGGGACGCGCCGCTCGGCGGCTACAACGGCATTCCCTCGGTGCCGCCGCTGAACCTCCCGTTCGCCGCCGCGCCGCTCGATTTCGCGGGCACGTTCTACGCCGCCGCGCTGCTCCTCCTCGTCGTGTACCTGGGGCTGCGGCTCCTCGTGAACACGCGCTTCGGCCGCGTCGTGGTCTCGGTGCGCGAGAACGAGCTGCGCGCGGAGCTCCTCGGCTACGACGTGCGGCTCTACAAGCTCGGCGTGTTCTGTCTCGGCGCCGCGATCGCCGGCCTCGCCGGCGCGTTCTACGCGGCGTGGGGGTCGTTCATCGGTCCCGGCGTGTTCTCGATCGGGTTCGCGGCGCAGATCATCGTCTGGGTGCTGCTCGGCGGGCTCGGCACGCTGATTGGCCCGGTCCTAGGCTGCTTCATCGTGCAAAGCCTCACCGCCTGGCTCGGCGAGGCCGAGGCGAGCAATCCCAGCATCGTGCTCGGCGTCCTCTTTCTCGCCGCGGTGATGCTCGTGCCGAAAGGGCTCGTGCCGTCGCTGCGCGAGTGGGGCCGGCGGCTCCTGGGCGCGGGCCGCGCGGTGCCGCGGGAGCGCGCGCCGTGATCCTCGAGGCGCGCGATCTGTGGCGCACGTTCGGCGGGGTCGCGGCCGTTGCCGGCGTCGATTTCGCGCTCGAGGAGGGGGAGCTGCGCTGCCTCATCGGCGCCAACGGCGCCGGCAAGAGCACGTTCTTCAAGATGCTCACCGGCCAGCTCGCGCCGTCGCGCGGGCGCATCGTGCTCAAGGGCGAGGACATCACCGGCCGGCCCGCGTTCGAGATCGCGCGCCGCGGCGTCGGCATCAAGACGCAGGTGCCGAGCCTGTTCGACGGCCTCACGGTCGCGGAGAACCTGTGGCTCGCGGCGCGGCGCGCGCACGGCGCCCGCCGCGCCGACGCCGTCACCGCGGACCTGCTCGGGGAGATCCGCCTCGCCGCGCGCGCCGACGACGAGGTCGGCACGCTCTCGCACGGGCAACGCCAATGGGTCGAGCTCGGCATGGTGCTCGCGGGCGAGCCGGATCTGCTGCTGCTCGACGAGCCGGCCGCCGGTATGACCGCGGACGAGGTCGAGGCCACGGTCGCGCTGATCAAGGCGATGCGCGGACGGCGAACGCTCGTTATCGTCGAGCACGACATGCACTTCATCCGGCGCATCGCCGAGAAGGTGACCGTGTTTCACCGCGGCCGCGTACTCGTCGAAGACACCATGGACTCGATCCTGCGCAATCCCGAGGTGCGCGACGCCTATCTCGGCCAGCGCGCGGGAGGGCTCGATGGCTGAGCTGCTCAGCGTGCGCGGGCTGCGGGCGGGCTACAAGCAGATTCCGATCCTGCATGGCATCGATCTCGCGGCGCACGCGGGCGAGATCCTCGGCATTCTCGGCCATAACGGCATGGGCAAGACCACGCTCCTGAAGACGCTGATCGGGCTGCTGCCGGCGAGCGCGGGGGAGGTTTTCTTCGAGGGCGCCGACATTGCCGCGCTGGCGCCGCATGCGCGCGCCCGCCGCGGCCTCGGCTACGTGCCGCAGGGGCGCGACATTTTTCCGGGCCTGTCGGTGCGGGAGAACATCGCGATGGGTGCGGCCTCCGTCGGGCGTGCGGTGCCCGAGGCGGTCGCGCGCGCCGCGGCCGATTTTCCGGTGCTCGCGCGCCTGCTCGAGCGCAAGGGCGGAACGCTGAGCGGCGGCGAGCAGCAGATCCTCGCGCTCGCGCGCGCGCTCGCGGGCGAGCCGAAGCTGCTGCTGCTCGACGAGCCGACCGAAGGAATCCAGCCGTCCGTGGTCGAGGAGATCGAGGACCACCTGCGGCGCCTCGCGCGCGAACGCGCGCTCACGGTGCTCGTGGTCGAGCAGGACCTCGATTTCCTCGCGAACCTGGCCGACCGCGTGCTCGTGATCCAGAAGGGCCGCATCGTGCGCGAGCTCGAGCCGCGGGCCCTGCACGACGTGCAGACGATCGACGAAGTGACCGGATTCATCACGTGAGGGTCGGCGCGCACGCGGAGTCCGCGTCGTGCGCCCTGGTACCGTACTCAACGAGGAGCTGCAGCATGTTCGACAATCCCACCCCTGCCCAACTGCGCGTAGCGGCCGAGCGCCTGGGAATGCGGCCGAGCGACGACTATCTCGAGGCGGTGGCGCGCATCACCGTGCCGCTCGCGAACGCCTACGCCGCGCTCGACGCGCTGCCCGACGAGCTCCCCGAGGTGCGCTACCCGCGCACCGGCGGCCGGCGCCCGAGCCCCGACGAGAACCCGTACGGGGCGTGGTACATGCGCACCTCGATCAAGGGCGCGCCCGAGGGCAAGCTCGCCGGCCGCCAGGTGGCGGTCAAGGACACGATGTGCGTCGCCGGCGTGCCGATGATGAACGGCGCATCGGTGCTCGAAGGGTACGTGCCCGAGATCGACGCCACGGTCGTCACCCGCATCCTCGACGCCGGCGGCGAGATCGTCGGCAAGACCGTGTGCGAGTACTTCAGCGTCTCGGGCGGGAGCCACACCTCGGCGACCGGTCAGGTACAGAACCCGCGCAAGCCCGGCTACTCCGCCGGCGGCTCCTCGTCCGGCGCCGCCGCGGTGGTCGCGGCCGGCGACGTCGCGCTCTCGCTCGGCGGCGATCAGGCCGGTTCCGTGCGCATTCCGTCGTGCTACTGCGGCATCTACGGACTCAAGCCGACCTACGGGCTCGTGCCCTACACCGGCATCATGCCGCTCGAGCCCACGACCGATCACTGCGGGCCGATGACGGCGACCGTGCGCGACAACGCGCTGCTGCTCGAGGTGATCGCCGGGCCCGACGGCATCGACAGCCGCCAGCGCGGCGTCAAGGTCGCGAACTATACGGCCGCGCTCGACCAGGGGATCGAGGGGCTGCGCATCGGGGTCCTCCGCGAGGGCTTCGGCCGGCACAACTCCGAGCCCGACGTCGACGCCAAGGTGCGCGCGGCGGCGCAGCAGCTCGCGAAGCTCGGCGCGGTGGTCGAGGACATCTCGATCCCGATGCACAACTACGGCTTTCCGATCTGGGCGGCGATCGCGCACGACGGCGGTTTCTACACCATGCTCGAGACCAACGCGCTCGGCACCGGCGCCGAGGGGCTCTATCTCTCGAGCCTCGGCAAGGCGGTGTCCGGCTGGCGCTACAGCGGCGACGACTTCGCCGACACCATCAAGATCATGGCGCTCTTCGGGCGCTACTCGCTCGATCGCTATCGCGGGCTCTACTACGCCAAGGCGCAGAACCTGCGCCGCCGCCTGCGCGCGGCCTACGACGCCGCGCTCGCGTCGTACGACCTGCTGCTGCTGCCGACGCTGCCGATCAAGGCGACCAAACTCCCCGCGCCCGATGCCGGGCCCGAGGAGGTGACCGCGCGCGGCTGGGAGATGATCGAGAACACGTGCCCGTTCAACGTCTCCGGACATCCGGCGATGAACATCCCGTGCGCCATGCAGGACGGACGCCCGATCGGTATGATGTTGGTCGGACGGCATTGGGACGAGCCGACGATCTACCGCGCGGCCGCCGCGTTCGAGACCAGCGTCGACTGGACCGCGCAGTAGCCGCGACGCCGGCCGGTTTGCGCCGGCCGGCCCGGTTATCCACCGTGCGAGCGAGCGACAAGGGAGCGGCCGGCCGCTTCTTGGCCACGTGGACTTCGGGAGCCAGGGCGGAGTTCGCGCCTCGGTCGCCGCCGAGGCGTGAGAGCGTGAGCAACCGGTCAGAGGGCCCGCCGTTCATCCCCTACGCCGACGGGCACGAGGCGTTTGCGCTGCGCTTTGCGCACGTCGAGCGGCTCTCGACGCGCATCCGCAAGTACAACTGGGAGCTCGCGCCGCACCGGCACCGCGATCTCTATCAGCTGCTCTACGTCGCGGACGGCGCCGGCGAAGTCGCGTTCGATCTCCAGAGCCTCGAAATCCGCGCGCCGGCGCTCGTGCTCGTGCCGCCGCTCGTGGTGCACAAGTTCGCGTTCCTCGCGCGCTCGCGCGCGTTCCTGCTCACCGTCGCCGAAAGCTATTTCACCGAGCTGATCGCGCTCCTCGACCGCGCCAATGCCGCAGGGCGGCTGCGGCGCACGGGCGTGATCGCGCTCGCGCCGGGCTCGGCGCCGCAGCAGCAGGTCGATCTCGCCTATCGCGTGCTCGAGGAGCAGATGAGCAGCGACGTGCGCCGCCGCGGACCGCTGTTCTCGGGCAGTCTCCTCACCGTGCTCGGCGCCGCGCTCGAGGGTCTCGATCGGGACGGCGCCGCGCCGATCGGCTCGCGCACGCACCAGCTGTACGAGCGCTTCCGCCAGCTCGTCGAGGACCATTACGCCGAGCGCTGGCCGGTGGCGGCGTATGCGGAGGCGCTCGGCACCACCGAGCGCACGCTGCATCGGGCGAGCTGGAGCGTTGCCGGCGTCCCGCCGCTCAAGATCATCCATCGGCGCATCGCGCTCGAGGCGCAGCGCCGGCTCCTCTACAGCGCCGATTCGGTGGCCGAGATCGGCTATTCGCTCGGCTTCGACGACCCGGCGCACTTCAGCCGCTTCTTCACGGACAACGTCGGCGAATCGCCGGCCGCGTTCCGGCGCCGGCGCATGGGCTGACGGCGCCTGCGGCTTGCCGCTGCCGGCGGCCGTTGCCATGATACGGCGCGCTATCGCCGTCCATGAGACAGTTGCAGGGGAGGCATCGATGAGACTGGTTCTCGGCGTCATCGCCGCGCTCGCGGCCGCGCCCGCCGCCGCGGCAGCCGCGGAAGCTCCGGCCACGGTATCGATTCAACGGCTCAGCCTCGATGTCGCGCTCAAGCTCGCGCGCGCGACGCTCGACGCCTGCCGCAAGGAAGGCGTCAATGTGGCGGTCACGGTGGTGGACCGCGGCGGCCATCCGCAGGTGGTGCTGCGCGATACGCTCGCGATGGATCTCACCGTGACCGTGAGCCGTCACAAGGCCTACACGGCGATGTCCTTCAACGCCCCGACGTCGCAGCTCGAAGGGCGCTTCAAGGGCTCCTATTCGGTGCCGAAGATCGACGGCGTGATCGTCGCCGCCGGCGGGCTGCCGATCGCGGGCGGCGGCGTGATCCTGGGCGGCATCGGCGTCAGCGGCGCGCCGTCGGGCGAGCTCGACGAGAAGTGCGCGCGCGCCGGCCTCGACGCCATCGCCTTCGAGCTCGAAGCGGGCTCCTGATCCCGCCGCCGGTAGTTGCGATCCCGGAGTCTTTGTCCGCCCGAACGGCGGCCCGGAAGAGCCTGCCCGTGGTTCGGCGCGCGGACGGGCGGCCGTGCCCGTACGCCGCGATTGCACCGCTCCCGCGCAACCACTAAGCTGCGCGCGCCGCGGCACGGCGAGGCGCACGACGAGCGCCGGCCGTAGCTGCCGCGGCAGTCGAGGCAACCGAAGTGATCCGTTCGAACGAATGTCCGCGCGCGGGCACGCCGCGAGGAGGGGGCGTTTGACCGCGCTGCCCGAGGACGCCGCCGCCGAGCCCGCCGCCGATGTCCGCACCGCCTACCGCCGCGCCGTCGCGCGCCGCGGCTTTGCCGCCGACCCGGCGCAGGAGCGCGCCGTCGAGCGGCTGCAGCGGCTCTACGAAGAATGGTGCGCGTACAAGGCGCGCCGGCGCACGCGGCTGCAGCGGCTGATCGTGCGGCCGCCGCTGCCGCGGGGCGTCTACCTCTGGGGCGGCGTGGGGCGCGGCAAGAGCTTCCTGATGGATGCGTTCTACGGCTGCGTGCCGCTGGTCCGCAAGCACCGCGTCCACTTCCACCACTTCATGCGCGACGTGCACCGCGAGCTCGACAAGCTCAAGACCCAGTCGAACCCGCTCGACAAGGTCGCCGAGCGCATCGCCCGGCGCTGGCGCCTCATCTGCTTCGACGAGATGCACGTCAACGACGTCGCCGACGCCATGATCCTCGGGCGGCTGCTCGAGCGCACCATGGACCTCGGGGTCGTCTACTGCATGACCTCGAACTACGCGCCGGACGAGCTCTACAAGGGTGGCCTCAAGCGCGACGACTTCCTGCCGGCGATTTGCCTCATCAAGGAGCGCCTCGACGTGCTCGAGGTCGACAACGGCGTCGATTACCGCCTGCGCGCGCTCGAGCGCAGCCGCACGTACGTCACGCCGCTCGGCGCGGACGCCGAGGCGGCGCTGCGCCAGGCGTTCGACAACATCGCCGAGACGGGGGAGGAAACCGCGCCGCTCGAGATCGAGGGCCGGCGCATTCCCTACCGGCGCCTCGCGGGCGGCGTCGTCTGGTTCGACTTCGACGTCATTTGCGGCCGCGGCCGCTCGCAGCTCGACTACCTGCAGCTCGCACAGGAGTTCCACACGGTGATCGTCTCGAACGTGCCGCGGCTCGGGCCCGACCGGCGCGACGAGGCGCGCCGCTTCACGCTGCTCGTCGACGTCCTCTACGACAACCGCGTGAAGCTCTTCGTCTCCGCGGAGGCGCCGCCCGAAGAGCTCCTGAAGAAGGACCAGGTCGCGGCCGAGCCGCAGGCGCGCGCGCTGCTGTTCGAGTTCGACCGCACCGTCAGCCGCCTGATCGAGATGCAGTCGCACGAGTATCTCGCGCGCGGGCGGTGAGGCGCCGGCCGCGCGCGATGCGCGCCGGAGCGTCGCGCTAGAGCAGCCGGGTGTCCGCCTGCGCGCCGTACTCGATCAGCGTGAGGCGCCCGCCGTCGTTGCGCAGCTCCGTGATCGAGCAGTAGTCGGGATGAAAGTGCACCACGCGCTCGTCCCCCACCGCCCGTCCCGCCGCGGCGTTGATCGCGATGTAGTGCGTGACGATCACCGTATCGCGCTCGATCCCGCACAGTGCCTCGAACAGCGCCTCGCGCCAGCGCGCGAGCGCTCCGTCGTCGAGCTCGCTCCAGCGGCGCGCGGCGATCTCGCGCAGCCACTGGCCGCGCGCCTTGAGGTCGCTCGTCGGCGACGGGATTTCGCTCACGCGCGGCTCGATCCGCGGGGCGGCGCCCCAGAGCTCCGCGAGCGCGGCGGCCGTCTCGCGCGTGCGCCGCATCGGGCTCACGAGGAAATCCATGGGACCGAGCGGCGCGACGCGGCGCGCCATCCGCCGCGCCTGCTCGCGGCCGGTCTCGTCGAGACCGGGATCGCTGTCGGCGTCCCAACTCGCGGCGGCGCGGCCGTGGCGTATGAGGAGCAGTCTGGGCACTTTTTCGATCTCCGTCGGGGAGGCAACGCTGCACGGGCAGCGAGACGCGAAATGTACTTCGCGCGTCCGGGCCGCGAAAGCCTGGCGGCGGCTCGCTGGTGCGGGCTCTAGTGCGCTCCGTCGCGGCGGAGAACCCGGAATGCTCGAGCGTAATCGAGCGGTTCGGCCCCGGAGAAGTCGATGAGGGAAAACGCGGGGGACAGCGATTCCGGAATCGCGTCCCGCGTGGCCGAGGCTGCCGCGGCCGAAACAAAAAGGGCGCAACAGCACTGCTGTTGCGCCCTGGAGCACGGCGGGCGGGAATCGTTCCGGCCGCGCCGGCGGCGACTTCGGGCTCAGTGCTCGCCCCAGACTTCCTCCGCGGTCTCGATCACGAGCCTTAGCTTCGCCGCCTGCGACTCGCGCGCGATCTCGTTGCCGTGCACGGTGCTCGAGAAGCCGCACTGCGGCGAGAGGCAGAGCTGCTCGAGCGGCACGTAGCGCGCGGCCTCGTCGATGCGGCGCTTGAGGTCGTCCTTCGACTCGAGCTCGCCCACCTTGGTCGTCACCAGCCCGAGCACGACGATCTTCCCCTTCGGCACGAAGCGCAGCGGCGCGAAGTCGCCCGAGCGCTCGTCGTCGTACTCGAGGAAATAGCAGTCGACGTCGAGCTCGTTGAACAGCACCTCGGCCACCGGCTCGTAGCCGCCTTCGGCCACCCACGCGCTCTTGAAGTTGCCGCGGCAGAGATGCGTCCCGATGGTCATGCCCGCGGGGCGGTCCTTGATCGCGGCGTTGATGAAGCGCGCGTAGCGCCGCGGCAGCTCGTCCGGGTTCTCGCCGCGCTTGCGCGCGCCTTCGCGCATCTTCGGATCGCAGAGGTAGGCGAGGTTGGTGTCATCGAGCTGCAGGTAGGTGCAGCCGGCGTCCGCGAGCTGGCGGATCTCTTCGCGATAAGCGGCGGCGACGTCCTCGAAGAACGCGTCCATGTCCGGATACGCCTCCTTGCTGATCGCCTCGCGGCCGCCGCGGAAGTGCAGCATCGTGGGCGAGGGAATGGTGACCTTCGGCGTGCCCTTCGTGGTCACCGACTTCAGGAACTTGAAGTCCTCGAGCTGGATCGGCTTCTCGTGCCGCACTTTGCCGGTCACCTTGAGCACCGGCGGCGCGAAATCGACCTCGCCCTTCTTGCTGTGGAAGTGCGCGGTCAAGCCGCCCGCCGTCTCGACGCCCTGGAGCTGCTCGAGGAAGTCGATGTGGAAGTACGTGCGCCGGAACTCGCCGTCGGTGATCGACCTGATGCCGACGTCTTCCTGGAACTTGACGATGTCGCGGATCGCCTTGTCCTCGGCGGCGCGAAGCTCGGCGCGCGTGATCGCGCCCTTCTGGTACTTCTCGCGCGCCTCGAGGAGCTCCGGCGGGCGCAGGAAGCTGCCGACATGATCGGCGCGAAATGGGGGAGCAGTACGTTTGGTCATGACAACTTCTCCTGTCGGTGGTGGGGCATTCTGTCTGCGCGCTCTAGATGCCGCGATTCCGCCGGGGCTTGATGCCAAAAGCCCAACGGGCGCTTCGGGCGCGCCGCCGCGGCGTCACGTGCCCGGCCGCGTCGATCCGCCCGGCACGATCACGTCCGGATCGAGCGGCTCGGCGTAGAGCTTCTCGACCAGCGCCGCGCGCCGCGTGAGCACGGCGCGCTGGTTGATGTAGCCCTTGTCCGTGATCTCGTTCGCGTCGATCGAGGGCGGCTCCGCGAGGATCAGCGCCCGCGCGACGCGATTGGTGCTGCCCGTGGCAGCGGCCGCGAGCGTCTCGAGCGCCGCCGCGACGCGGCCGCGCACGCGCGGGTCGGCGACGACGTCCGCGAGCGGCGCGTTCGCGAGCTCCGGACAGAGCGCGCGGCAGGCAGCCTCGTTCGGGAACACGAGGAGCCCGATGTCCGGGCGGTTCGGCGCGGTCACGACCACGTCCTGGATTACCGGCGCCCCGGCGGCGATCGCCCTCACGCGCACGCTCCCGACGTGCACCCAGGTGCCGGTCAGCAGCTTGAAGTCCTCGGCGATGCGGCCGTCGAACTCGATGCCCTTGCTCGGGTCGTTCGGGTCCGTGAGCTTCCCGGCGTCGCCGATGCGGTAGAAACCGTCCTCGTCGAACGCGGCGCGCGTCAGGTCCTCGCGCTTCCAGTAGCCGGGCATTACGTTGACGCCGCGCACGCGCATCTCGAGCTTGTCTCCGTTCGGCACGAGCTTGAGCTCGGTGCCGGGCTGCGGCAGCCCGATAGTCGCCGGCCGGTCGGTCTCGAAATAGACCGCGGTCACGCCCGGCGCCGTTTCGGTCGCGCCCCAGGCGGAGACGATGAGTACACGCTCGCCGCGCGCCGCGAGCGCGAGCCTGTCGAGCCGCTCCCACAAATGGGTCGGCAGTGCCGCGCCGGCGAAGCAGAGGAAATCGAGGCGGCGGAAGAAGTTGTCGCGCAGCTGCGCGTCGCGCTCGAGGTACGGCACCAGCATGTCGTAGCCACGCGGCACGTTGAAGTAGATCGTCGGAGAGACTTCCCTCAGGTTGGCGACGGTCTTCTCGACCAGTCCCGGCATCGGCTTGCCCTCGTCGATGTAGAGCGTGCCGCCGTGCCACACCGTGTTGCCGAAGTTGTTGTTGCCGCCGAAGGTGTGGTTCCAGGGGAGCCAGTCGACCAGGACCGGGGGCTTCTCCGCGAGGAACGGATAGGTCTGCGCCCACGACTGCTGATTGGAGCAGAGCATCCGGTGCGTGTTGATCACGCCCTTCGGCATGCCGGTCGAGCCGGACGTGAACAGGATCTTGGCGATCGTCTCCGGCTCGATGCGCTCGAACGCGCGCTCGACCGCGGGTCCGGCCGCCGTGCCTGCGAGCTCGGCGAACGGCGTCGCCGGCAGGTCCGCAACGGGATTCGCGCCGACGACGAGCTCGGCGCCGCGCAGCCCCACGGCGCGCAGCGCCGGGGCGAAGCGCGCCCCGTCGCCGGCGTACACGAGGCCGGGCTCGAGCAGATCGAAGATGTACTTGAGCTTGCCGTAGTCGGTCGACATGAGCGCATAGGCGACCGAAATCGGCACATACGGCACGCCGACGTGCAGCGCGCCGAGCATGAGCAGCGCCATGTCGATGCTGTTCGGCGAGAGGATCGCGATCGGGCGCTCGGCCGAGAGCTTGCGCTCGAGCAGCGCCTGCCCGATGTTGCGCGCGAGCCGGTACGCTTCGGCGAACGTGACCCGCCGCCACGCGCCGTTGTCCGTGCGTTCGGCGAGGAAGGTGCGGTCGGGCGCGGCTTCGGCCCAATACGCGAGCTTCTCGGTGAAGCGGCGCGGATACGGTCCGAGCGGCTGGCGCGAGCGCAGGATCATCCCGCCGCCCGGCAGCCGTTCGACTTCGATGTCGACCGGCAGGAGGTTCAGCTTGGCAAGCGGTGCTCTAGTCACGACTGCATACCCTCATTTCCGACGAGCGTGCCGCGGGCGCCCGCGATCCGGAATTCAGTGCCCGGGCCGCGTACCGGAGCGCGGCCGATGGCGCCGGCGCCGCGACGCGAATCGACCGTTTTCGCGTCCCGCGGCATCGTGCTCGCTCACTTCGCGTCCCGCAACCCGAGCAGCCGGATCGCGTTCTCCTTCATGATGAGCGGCTTCACCTCCGGCTTGATCGGCAGCTTCTCGAAGTCGGCGAGCCAGCGGTCCGGCGTCAGCAGCGGGTAGTCGGTGCCGAACATTACCTTGTGCTTGAGCAGCGTGTTCGCGTACTGGATCAGGTTCGCCGGGAAGTACTTCGGCGACCAGCCGGAGAGGTCGATGTACACCTGCGCCTTGTGCGTCGCGATCGAGAGCGCCTCGTCCTGCCAGGGGAACGAGGGATGCGCGAGCACGATCGGCATCTCGGGGAAATCGACGGCGACGTCGTCGATGTAGATCGGGTTCGAGTACTTGAGCCGCACGCCGCCGCCGCCCGGCATGCCGGCGCCGACGCCGGTCTGGCCGGTATGGAACAGCGCCGGGAGCTTCGCCGCGGCGATCACTTCGTAGAGCGGGTAGGCCTTGCGGTCGTTCGGGTAGAAGCCTTGCGCGGACGGATGGAACTTGAAGCCGCGCACGCCGTACTCCTCGATCAGCCGCCGCGCTTCGCGCACGCCCATTTTCCCCTTGGCCGGGTCGATGCTCGCGAACGGGATCAGCACATCGGCGTTCTCGGCCGCGAGCTCCGCGACCTCTTCGTTGGCGATGCGCCAGATGCCGGCCTCGGACTCGGTATCGACCGGAAAGATCACCGCCGCCATGTTGCGCTCGCGGTAGTACTGCGCCACTTCGGGGATGGTCGGGCGCGCGCTCTCCTTGAAGTACCTGGCTTTGGCTTCGTCGAGGATGATCGAGCAGGGGTCGCGCGGCGCGCGGCTCGACACTTCGGCATGCGTGTGGACATCGATGGCGACCAGGCGGTCCAGGTCCAGCCTCGGCGCGTACTTGGCCATGCGGATTCGCCTCTTCGGTTGGGCTGCCGGTTGTCGTGCAGCGCGTTGAGGTGGCGATTGTATACAGCAGCACCAAAGCCACCAAGATGCGTCCCGCGGACAGGCGTGTGCAGGGCGGGCGTTCGTGCAAATCTGCGGAGGGCACTGCGCAGACGACATGCCGCATGTATACAATGGCGTGCCCGCCACTATATCTATAGGTGTCCGATGCACCGCGGCTCGCCCGATCGCAGGACCCAGGCTCGCTCCGGCGTCGCGCTCCATTTTCGGGCGCGGGTCACGAGGCGCGGATCATGAGCGATAACGGCGAGCTCACCCTCTCCCAGACGGTCAAGGCGCTGCTCGGTCTGCGCCAGCTGATCCTGGACGGCGAGCTCGGCCCGGGCATGCGTATTTCGGAGCTCGGCATGGTCGAGCGCCTCGGCGTCTCGCGCACGCCGGTGCGCGCGGCGCTCGCGCGGCTGCGCGAAGAGGGGCTGCTCGAGGAAACCGCGGGCCGCGGCTATGCGGTGCGGGCGTTCACGGAAGCCGAGATCCACGATGCGATCGAGCTGCGCGGCACGCTCGAAGGGCTCGCGGCGCGCTTCGCCGCGGAACGCGGCGTCGGCGCGGCGATCATGGCCGAGCTTCGCGACTGCCTCGCGCGCATCGATGCCGTCCTCGCCCCGGGCGATCGCACCATGGCGAGCTTCACGGAGTACGTGGCCCTCAACGACCGCTTCCATCGGCTGCTCGTCGAGGCGGCGGCGAGCGAGGTGCTGCGCCGGCAGATCGAGCGCGCCGTGAGCCTGCCGTTCGCTTCGCCGAACGGCTTCGTCATGGCGCAGGCGACGCTTCCCGCCGCGCGGGACGTGCTCGTCGTCGCGCAGGAGCAGCACCGCGCCGTGGTCGAGGCGATCGCGGCGCGCCAGGGCGCGCGCGCCGAGGCGATCATGCAGGAGCACGCGCGCATCGCGCACCGCAACCTGCAGCTCGCGCTCGGGGACCAGAATGCGATGGCGCTCGTCCCGGGCGCGAACCTGATCCGCCGCGCACGAAGCGAGGGCCGGTAGCACGGCGTCTCTTCGGGGCGGAGCGCCCTTTCGAACGAGCACGCAGCAGGTGCGCGGGATCCATTGTGGCGCCGCCATGGGTCGGCGCCGGTCGTTCGGAGCGCTATCCTTCCCGGGCGGCGTGGCCACGACCCCCCGGGCCGGCTGGATTCCGGCTTGCGCCGGGACGACGTATGCGTCTGGTGCTGCCCCGCGCTACCCAAAAGAAAACCGCAGCACTCGGATTCTGGACGTCGCGTCTCCGCGCCTCGGCCCGGCGCACCGCGCGATCATCGCGATCCCGAATATCGAACGGGTGCACGAGCGGCGCACGATGTTCGGTTACCGGGCGACAGCACGCGCTGGTGCGCGGGCCAGCGGCGGCCATGCGGCGGCCTGGCACATTGCCCCTTGCCGCGCGCGGCGATGTGTTGTACCACTGCGCCATTCGGGTGGCCGCGCTGCGCGCTCGCCATCCCTAAGCCGATACGCGCGCACGGCGCCGCGAGCCGCCGGTCGCGGCGGGCGGCCGGCTTCTGGCATAGCAAAACGGAATAGAGGAGAAAGCGATGCTGAAACGCCTTCTGTCGGTCGTGACGGCTTGCCTGATCGCGGGCCTGGTGTCCGTACCCGCTGCCGCTACTGCCGCCGACACCGTGAAGATCGGGCTGATCCTGCCCATGACCGGTCCGTTCACGTCGACCGGCCGGCAGGTCGAAGCGGGCGTGCGGCTCTACATGCAGCAGCACGGCGATACGGTTGCCGGCAAGAAGATCGAGTTGATCGTGAAAGACGATGCCGCGGTCGCCGACACCACCCGGCGGCTCGCGCAGGAGCTCGTCGTCAACGACAAGGTCGACATCCTCGCGGGCTTCGGGCTCACGCCGCTCGCGCTCGCGACGGCCCCGATCGCAACCAAGGCCAAGGTGCCGATGATCGTGGCAGCGGCCGCGACCTCGATCATCACCGAGAAGTCGCCTTTCATCGTGCGCACGAGCTTCACGCTGCCGCAGGTGACGGTGCCGGTGGCCGAGTGGGCGGCGCAGAACGGCATCAAGAAAGTGGTGACGCTCGTCACCGACTACGCACCCGGCATCGACGCCGAGACCACGTTCAAGAAGACCTTTACCGCCGCGGGCGGCGAGATCCTGGCGGAGCTGCGCGTGCCGCTCAAGAACCCGGACTTCGCGCCGTTCCTGCAGCGCGTCGCGGACGCGAAGCCGGATGCGGTGTTCGTGTTCGTGCCCTCCGGCGTCGGCTCGATCTTCATGAAGCAGTTCATCGAGCGCGGGCTCGCCAAGTCCGGCATCCGCCTGATCGCGACCGGCGACGTGACCGACGACGACATCCTGAACGGCATGGGCGACGTCGCGCTCGGGGTCGTGACCTCGCACCACTACTCGGCGGCGCACCCCTCGGCCAAGAACAAGGAGTTCGTCGCGGCGTTCAAGAAGGCGAGCGGCATGCGGCCGAACTTCTTCGGCGTCGGCGGCTACGACGCGATGCACCTCATCTACGAAGCGCTCAAGAAGACCAAGGGCTCGACCGACGGCGAGGCGCTGGTGAACGCCATGAAGGGGATGGCGTGGGAGAGCCCGCGCGGGCCGATGTCGATCGATCCCGCGACGCGCGACGTGGTCCAGAACGTCTACATGCGCAAGGTCGAGCGGGTCGACGGCGAGCTGTACAACGTCGAGTTCCACACCTTCCGGGCGGTGAAGGACCCGGGCAAGTCCGGTTCGTAGCGACAATCGCGCCCCGGCGCGCCGCGCCGGGGCACTCCTATGCTGACACTGCTCTTCGACGGCGTCGCCTACGGCATGCTGCTTTTCGTCCTCGCCGTGGGGCTCGCCGTGACGCTCGGCCTCATGAACTTCGCCAACCTCGCGCATGGCTCCTTCGCCATGGCGGGCGGCTACCTCACGGCGGTCCTGACGAACCAGGCGGGCGTGCCGTTCCTCCTGTGCCTGCCGCTCGCGTTTCTCGTGCCGGCGCTCCTCGGAGCTCTCCTCGAACCGACGCTCTACCGGCCGCTGTACCAGCGCTCGCACCTCGATCAGGTGCTGTTCTCGATCGGGCTCGTCTTCGTCTCGATCGCCGCCGTCGACTATTTCTTCGGCTCGCAGCAGCAGTTCGTGCGCCTCCCGCAGGCGCTGCAGGGGCGGTTCGAGGTCGCCGGGGTCGGCATCGGCCGCTACCGGCTGTTCATCATCGTGCTGTGCGCGGTGCTCACGGCGGCGCTGCAATGGGCGGTGGTGCGCACGCGCTTCGGCAGCCGGCTGCGCGCGGCGGTCGACGACCGGGCGACGGCCGCGGCGCTCGGCATCGACGTGAACCGCATCTTCCTGTTCACGTTCGCGTTCGGCTCCGGACTCGCGGGGCTCGGCGGCGCGCTCGGCGCGGAGCTCCTCGGGCTCGATCCGACGTTCCCGCTCAAGTTCATGCTGTACTTCCTGATCGTGGTCGCGGTCGGCGGCACCACCGGCGTGACCGGGCCGCTCGCGGCGGCGCTGATCCTCGGCATCGCCGACGTCGCCGGGAAGTACTACGTGCCCGAGCTCGGGGCGTTCATCATCTACAGCGTCATGATCGCGGTGCTGATGCTGCGGCCGCACGGCCTCTTCGCGGAGGCGGCGCGCTGATGAGTACGGCGTCCGTACGACCCCGGCTGGTCCACGCCGCGCGCTGGCGGCCGCTCGAGCTCGCCGTGTGGCTCGCGGCCGTCGCGGCGTACTTCCTGCTCCCGCAGCACGCGCTGATCCTGAACGAGATCGCGATCTTCGCGCTCTTCGCTGTCTCGCTCGATCTCATCCTCGGCTACGGCGGCATCCTTTCGCTCGGGCACGCCGCGTTCTTCGGCGCCGGCGCCTACGCCGCGGCGCTGTTCGCGATCCACGCCATGGACGACCCGCTCGCCGGGCTCGCAGTCGGCGCGCTCGTCGCCGGGCTCCTCGGGCTCGCGACGAGCCCGCTGGTGCTGCGCGGCACCGACCTCACGCGGCTCATGGTGACGCTCGGCGTGTCCCTGATCCTGCTCGAGCTCGCGAACCGCTTCGACGGCATCACCGGCGGCGCCGACGGCCTGCAGGGCGTGGTCATGGGGCCGCTCCTCGGCCGCTTCGAGTTCGACCTAGCCGGGCGGGTGGCCTACGCCTACAGCCTCGCGGTGCTCTTCGTGCTCTTCCTCGCGGCGCGGCGCCTCGTGCATTCGCCGTTCGGCTACGGGCTCAAGGCGATCCGCGACAACCGCCTGCGCGCGCAGGCGATCGGCATCGATCCGAACCGGTGGCTGATGGCGGTGTACACGCTCGGCGGCGCCTATGCCGGCGCCGCCGGGGCGCTGCTCGCGCAGACGACCGGCTTTGCCTCGCTCGACGTGCTCGAGTTCCACCGCTCGGCGGACGTGCTGCTCGTGCTCGTCATCGGCGGCACCGGCTACCTCTACGGCGGCATCGTCGGTGCCGTCGTGTTCAAGCTCATCCAGGACGCGCTCGCCACGGCGACGCCGCAGTACTGGCAGTTCTGGATGGGCATCGTGCTGATCGCGATCGTGCTCGCCGGGCGCGAGCGCACGTTCGGGCTCGCGCGCGAGGCGCTCGCGCGTCTCGCCGCGCGGCTGCGCGGCGGCCGGCTCTCGACGAAGGACGTCGCATGAAGCCGGTGCTCCAGACCGAAGGCCTCTGCAAGCGCTTCGGCGGCATTACCGCCACGAACGACGTCGCGCTCGCGCTCGCTCCGGGCGCACGCCACGCGCTGATCGGACCGAACGGGGCGGGGAAGACCACGCTCGTCAATCTGTTGACCGGCGTGCTCGCGCCCTCGGCCGGGCGGATCCTCCTGAACGGCGAGGACATCACCCGGCTCGCGCCGCAGGCGCGCGTGCGGCGCGGGCTCGTGCGCACGTTCCAGATCAACCAGCTCTTCGCCGATCTGACGCCGCTCGAGACGCTCGCGCTCGCGATCGCGCAGCGCGAGGGCCGCGGCGCGCGCTGGTGGCGGGCGCTCGGCGCCGACAGCGCGATCGACGACGAGGCCGCGGAGCTCGCGGCGCGCTTCCATCTCGCCGACGTCATGCAGCGCAAGGCGGCGGTGCTCGCCTACGGCAAGCGCAAGCTCCTCGAGATCGCGATCGCGCTCGCCATGCGCCCGCGCGTGCTGCTGCTCGACGAGCCGGTCGCCGCGCTCGACCCGCTGGCGCGACGCGACTTCCTCGCCACGCTGACCGCCGCGGTCGCCGCCGACGACCTCACCGTGTTGCTGTCGAGCCACCTCCTCGCCGATCTCAAGCGTGTGTCGGACCACCTGGTCCTCCTGACCGCCGGCGAGCTCGCGCTGTGCGCGGACATCGACGATGTCGTCGCTGCCCACAAGGTCCTGACCGGGCCTGCGTCGACGGTGGACGTCAACGGCCTCCACCGTCATCACCACGTCGTGCACGTCGACCGCACACCACGGCAGGTCAGCGTCATCGCCCGGATCGGCACGGGTCCTCTCGACGGCGCCTGGCACGTGGAGGACGCCGGGCTCGAGGAGATCGTGCTCGCCTACCTCGGGTCGAGCGAGACGCGAGAGCTGGTGGTCGCGTCGTGAGCTGGGTCCTGTGGCGTCAACACCGATCACAGACGCTCGTGTTCGGCGTCGCGCTCGCCGTGCTGGCGGTGCTGCTCGGGGTGAGCGGGGACCGCATGGCGCACCAGTACGACACGCTCCGCCATTGCACCGACTGCGCGCCGTTCGGCCTCATGGACAGCTTCCGGCTGCCGCGCATCCTCGTGAACCTCTCGGTCGCGGTGCCGCTCGTCCTCGGCGTGTTCCTCGGCGCCACACTGATGTCCCGCGAGATCGAGCAGTCGACGCACGTGCTGGCGTGGACGCAGTCGGTCTCGCGGCGGCGCTGGCTGGTCTCCAAGCTCGCCGTCGTCTTCGGGCTCACGCTCGTGCTGGCGGCGGCGATGTCGGCCCTCGTGACGTGGTGGTCCGGTCCGCTCAACGGCCTCATGGACTTCCGCTTCGACGGCCTCCAGTTCGACACGCAGAACCTGGCGCCGGTCGCGTACAGCGTGTTTGCCGTCGCGCTCGGCTTCGCCGCCGGCGCGGTGCTGCGGCGGACGCTCCCCGCCGTCGGCGTGACGATCGCCGGCTTCCTCGTCGTCCGCCTCTTCGTCGAACTGTCCGTGCGCCCGCACTTCGCCGCGGTGAAGCACGGCACCGAGTCGATGTTCGCACCGACGGTGCGAACGGCCGGCGCATGGATGATGGGATCCGACCTCGTCGACGGCGCCGGGCACGTCGTACATGGTCCGCTGCGCATGCCCGCCACGTGCGCGGCCGCCGTCGACCGCGCCGCCGCCGACCGGTGCATGGGCAGTCTCGGCTACCACATCCGCACGACGTTCCATCCCGCGAGCCGCTACTGGCCGTTCCAGTGGACCGAGGCGGCGATCTTCGTCGGCCTGGCTCTCGTGCTGGTCGCCGTCGGCTACCTCGCGGTGACGCGGCGCGACGCCTGAGTCGGGCTGGGGAGATTTGAACTCCCGACCTCTTGACCCCCAGTCAAGCGCGCTAACCAAGCTGCGCCACAGCCCGTGAGGGGGACAGCGTAGCGGACGCCGGCGGCGTCCCTCGCGAGCCCGGATCGCAAGATCGGCGATGAAAATGGTGGTCAGGGCCCCCACTTCCATTTCATGTGATGAAAGTGGGGGTCGGTGGTTCAGAACCGGCCGACGAGCCATTCCACGAGCTGGACTGCGCGCCAGCCGAGGTACAGGACGACGGCGGCCAGGAGCAGTTTGAAGTGCCACGGCGTCTTCACCGGGGCGGCGATCGAGTTGCCGCACGTCGGGCAGGTGCCGTCGCGGTTCATCGAGGTGGGGTTGTAGAAGCGGCTGCACTCCTCGCACCACGGCACGGCGGCGTCAGGCCACCGGCAGGCGGGGGCCGGCGTTGGCGACCGCCGACGGCAGCGGGTGAGCGACGAGCGACTCCACGAGCGCTGCCGCGTCCAGCAGGCGCGGCAGCGAGATGCCCGTCGACAGGCCCATGTCGTCGAGCACGTACACCAACGCCTCGGTCGCCAGGTTCCCGGCGGCGCCCTCGGCGAACGGCGAGCCGCCGAGGCCGCCGACCGAC
>DASVBY010000080.1:0-4206 GCA_036381895.1 Burkholderiales bacterium
CACAAGAACGTTCGGAGGAGACCACCATGCGCATCGGCATCCCGGCCGAGGTCTGGCCGCGGGAGACCCGCGTCGCCGCGACACCCGAGACCGTGAAGAAACTCAGCGCCGGCGGCGTCCACCAGGTGTTCGTCCAGGCGGGCGCGGGCATCGGGGCGAGCGCCACCGACGACGCCTACCGCCAGGCCGGCGCCACCATCGTTGCCTCGGCCGCGGACGTCTACGGTCAGGCCGAGCTGCTGCTCAAAGTGCGCGCACCGCAGGCCGAGGAGCTTCCCCTGCTCCGGGCCGGCCAGATCGTGGTCGGCATGCTCAACCCCTTCGATCAGGACGGCCTCGCCCGGCTCGCCGCGCGGGGCGTCACCGCCTTCGCCCTCGAGGCGGCGCCGCGCATCACCCGCGCGCAGAGCCTCGACGTGCTCTCCTCCCAGGCGAACATCGCCGGCTACAAGGCCGTGATCCTCGCCGCGAACGCCTATCAGCGCTTCATGCCGATGCTCATGACCGCGGCCGGCACCGTGAAGGCCGCGCGCGTGCTCGTCCTCGGCGCCGGCGTCGCCGGCCTGCAGGCGATCGCGACCGCGAAGCGCTTGGGCGCCGTCATCGAAGCGTCGGACGTGCGTCCGGTCGTGAAGGAGCAGGTCGAGTCGCTCGGCGCCAAGTTCATCGACGTGCCGTTCCTGACCGACGAGGAGCGCGAGATCGCCCAGGGCGTCGGCGGCTACGCCCGCCCCATGCCGCCCGACTGGATGAAGCGCCAGGCCGCCGCGGTCGCCGAGCGCATCAAGCAGGCGGACATCGCCATCGCGACCGCCCTCATCCCGGGCCGCAAAGCGCCGGCCCTGATCACCGAGGACATGGTGCGCTCGATGAAGCCCGGCTCGGTGATCGTCGATCTCGCGGTCGAACAGGGCGGCAACTGCGCGCTGTCCGAGGCGGGCAAGACCGTGGTCAAGCACGGCGTCACCATCATCGGCGAGACCAACCTGCCGGCGCTCGTCGCCGCCGACGCCTCCGCGCTCTACGCGCGCAACCTGCTCGAATTCCTGAAGCTCGTCACCGACAAGGAAGGCAGATTTGCCCTCAACCTCGAAGACGAGATCGTCGCCGCCACCCTCGTGTGCCGCGACGGCCAGCTCGCCAAGCAACGGACCTGAACCGCGAGGGACGCAACGGGCGCCGGGAGACCGGATCCACGACATCTATGCCTCCGTCGCGTTCCTTGCGGTTTGAGACCCATAAAGCCGGCCCGCAACGATTAAGGATTCAACGATGGAACAAGTCGATCCGACCGTCATCAACCTGGTCATCTTCGTACTCGCGATCTACGTCGGCTATCACGTCGTGTGGAACGTGACGCCGGCGCTGCACACCCCGCTCATGGCCGTGACCAACGCGATCTCGGCCATCATCATCGTCGGCGCCATGCTCGCCGCCGGCGCGACCGACACGCTGCTCGGCAACACGCTCGGCATCGTCGCGGTGACCCTGGCCGCCGTGAACGTGTTCGGCGGCTTCCTGGTAACACAGCGCATGCTCGAGATGTTCAAGAAGAAAGAGCGGCCGGCAGCGGAGAAGAAGCAATGAGCGCGAACGTCGTCACCCTGCTCTATCTCGTCGCGTCGGTCTGCTTCATCCAGGCCTTGAAGGGCCTGTCGCACCCGACTACCGCCCGCGCCGGCAACGTGTTCGGCATGGTCGGCATGGCCATCGCCATCGCGACCACCGTGGCGCTCATCGCGCAGGCGCGCGCGGAGGCGGGCGCCGGCCTCGCGCTGATCGCGCTCGGCATCGTCATCGGCGGCGCCATCGGCACCGTGATCGCGCGCCGCGTGCAGATGACCAAGATGCCCGAGCTCGTGGCCGCGATGCATTCGCTGGTCGGCCTCGCGGCCGTGCTGATCGCGATCGTGGCGGTGCACGAGCCGGGGGCGTTCGGCATCGCCGGGGCCGAGGGCGCCATCCCGCTCGGCAACCGGCTCGAGCTCTTCATCGGCACGTTCGTCGGCGCGATTACGTTCTCGGGCTCGGTCATCGCGTTCGGCAAGCTCTCGGGCAAGTTCCGCAGCGCCCCGATTGTGTTCGCGGGACAGCACTGGCTGAACCTGCTGCTCGCGCTCGCCATGATCGGCTTCGGCCTCTGGTTCTTCGCGACGCAGCAGTGGACGCCGTTCCTCGTCATGACGGCGCTCGCGTTCGTGCTCGGCGTGCTCATCATCATTCCGATCGGCGGCGCCGACATGCCCGTGGTGGTATCGATGCTCAACAGCTACTCCGGCTGGGCGGCGGCCGGCATCGGCTTCTCGCTCAACAATTCGATGCTGATCGTCTCGGGCTCGCTCGTCGGGTCGAGCGGCGCGATCCTCTCTTACATCATGTGCCGCGCGATGAACCGCTCGTTCATCAACGTGATCCTGGGCGGGTTCGGCCAGGAAGGCGGCATGGCGGCCGCGGCCGAGCAGAAGTCGTACCGCTCGGGCAGCGCCGACGACGCGGCCTTCCTCATGGGCAACGCCGAATCGGTAATCATCGTGCCGGGCTACGGTCTCGCCGTCTCGCGCGCGCAGCACGCGCTCAAGGAGCTCGCGCACAAGCTCGGCGAGAAGGGCGTGAGCGTGAGGTACGCGATTCACCCGGTCGCGGGCCGCATGCCGGGGCACATGAACGTGCTGCTCGCCGAGGCCGAGATCCCGTACGACCAGGTGTTCGAGATGGAGGACATCAACAGCGAGTTCCAGTCGACCGACGTGGTGCTCGTGGTCGGCGCGAACGACGTCGTGAACCCCGCGGCGAAGACGCCCGGCAGCCCCATCTTCGGCATGCCCATCCTCGAAGCGCACCGCGCGCGCAACGTCATCGTCATCAAGCGCTCCATGGCCGCCGGCTACGCCGGGCTCGACAACGAGCTCTTCTACATGGACAAGACCATGATGACCTTCGGCGACGCCAAGAAGGTGCTCGAGGACATGGTCAAGGCGCTCGAGTAGCGCTCCGCCGGGCGGACCGCGCGCCCCGCGGCGGCGCCCGCCCGGCCTCCCCCGCATCGGCGCGCCGGCCCCGCAGCGCCCTTCCCGAGGGCGAGAACGCGCACGCGAGACCTGCAGCCGCGCGGCGCGCCTGCTGTTATGCTTGGCTCCCCTCGGCGAGCGCTGAACCCATGAACGGCACCCCGGACATCACTGCCATCAAGGTCATCGCCTTCGACGTGTTCGGCACCGTCGTCGACTGGCACGGCACCATTGCGCGCGAGGTCGATGCGATGCGGCTCGGCGTCGACGGATCCGAGTTCGCGCTCGCCTGGCGCGCCGGCTACAAGCCGGCGATGCAGCGCGTCATGTCGGGCGAGCTCGGGTGGACGTCGATCGACGACCTGCACCGGATGATCCTCGATGAGATCCTCGAGCGGTTCGGTGTCACCCATCTCGACGAAGCGCAGAAGCGGCACCTGAACAAGGTCTGGCACCGGCTCGACCCGTGGCCCGACGCGGTCGAGGGACTGACCCGCCTCAAATCGCGCTACATGATCTGCACCCTGTCGAACGGCAACATCGGACTGCTCGCCGACATGGCGAAGCGTGCCGGCCTCCCCTGGGACTGCATCCTCTCGGCCGAGGTGTTCCGCAAGTACAAGCCGCACCCGGACACGTACCTCGGCGTCGCGCGCGTCTTCGACGTCGCGCCGCAGGAGGTCATGCTCGCGGCCGCGCATCACGAGGACCTGGCCGGCGCGAGGGCGTGCGGGTTGCTCACGGCCTACATCGAGCGGCCGCTGGAATTCGGACGTCCGAAGGACGTCTCGCCGAAGCCGGAAAACACCTTGCACGCCACGAGCATCGCGCATCTTGCGGCGCTGCTCGGCTGCTGAAACGGCCGCCCTACGGTCGTTGCATCAGGCCCCCGCCTTTCGCCGCCCGCATATCCGCGGCGCGGCCGCGCTCATAGTGCACGACGGTGCTAACCATATGCGCAAGAGTTCCTGGCGCCGGGCGGCACGACGGCATGTAATCGGGCGTGCGCTGCCGAAAAGGCAGGCGATCCCAGCCAACACAGGAGGAGGTCGACGCCATGACACGGATACGGGACGAAATACTGGCCGCGAATGCACGCTACGCGCAAAGCTTCGGCGACAAGGGCAAGCTGCCGCTTCC
This sequence comes from Burkholderiales bacterium, assembly GCA_036381895.1. Lineage (GTDB taxonomy): Bacteria > Pseudomonadota > Gammaproteobacteria > Acidiferrobacterales > Sulfurifustaceae > JACQFZ01. The sequence continues at coordinate 4,149 of DASVBY010000080.1, forward strand.
TCCGGCGCGCCGCTTCGCGATCCTGACCTGCATGGACGCACGCCTCGATCCGGCAAAG
>DASVBY010000081.1:0-158284 GCA_036381895.1 Burkholderiales bacterium
GTGCTCACCGACACCCGCCGGCCGCGGCGGCACACGCCGCAGCAGTACTTCCGCTCGAGCGCCGAGATGCAGGAGCTGTTCGCCGACGTCCCCGAGGCGCTCGCGAACAGCGTCGAGATCGCACGCCGCTGCAATTACCGCATCACCTTCGGACGCTACTACCTGCCGAAGTTCGAGACCGCGGAGGGCGGCGGTACCGACGAGGACGTGAACGAGGTGCTCAGGCGCAACAGCCGCGCCGGCCTCGAGCGCCATCTCGGCGCGTTCACGGAGGAGGAGCGCGCACGCCGCGCCGGCGAGTACGAAGCGCGGCTCGCGCTCGAGCTCGACGTGATCGTGAAGATGGGCTTCGCCGGCTACTTCCTGATCGTCGCCGACTTCATCCAGTGGGCCAAGCGCAACGGCATTCCCGTCGGGCCCGGCCGCGGCTCGGGCGCCGGGTCGCTCGTCGCTTACTGTCTCGGCATCACCGAGCTCGATCCGATCAAGTACGACCTGCTGTTCGAGCGCTTCCTCAACCCCGAGCGCGTCTCGCTCCCGGACTTCGACGTCGATTTCTGCATGGAGCGGCGCGACGAGGTGATCGAGTACGTGACGCGCCGCTACGGCGCGGAAAAGGTCGCGCAGATCATCACCCACGGCACCATGGCGGCGCGCGCGGTGGTGCGCGACGTCGGGCGCGTGCTCGGCCACCCCTACGGTTACGTCGACAAGATTGCGAAGCTCGTGCCGTTCGAGATTGGCATGACGCTCGAGCGCGCGCTCGAGATCGAGCCCCTGCTCAAGGAGCGCTACGAGAAAGAAGAGGACGTGCGCGCGCTCATCGACACCGCCCGGATGCTCGAGGGTCTCGCGCGCAACGCCGGCAAGCACGCGGGCGGTGTCGTCATCGCGCCGAGCCCGCTCACCGACTTCATGCCGCTCTACTGCGAGCAGGGCGGCCACCAGGCGGTCACGCAGTTCGACATGGAGGACCTCGAGAAGCTCGGGCTCGTGAAGTTCGACTTCCTCGGGCTGCGCACGCTCACGATCATCGACAAGGCGGTCAAGATCATCAACCGCAGCCGCGCCCGGAGCGGCGAAGCGCCGCTCGTGATCTCGCAGATCCCGATCGACGATCCGGCGACGTACGCGCTGCTCAAGTCGTACAAGACGACGGCGCTGTTCCAGCTCGAGTCGCGCGGCATGAAGGACCTCATCAACCGCCTCAAGCCGGACAAGTTCGAGGAGATCGTCGCGCTCGTCGCCCTGTTCCGGCCCGGGCCGCTGCAGTCCGGCATGGTCGACGACTACATCGACCGCAAGCACGGGCGCACGCCGGTCAAGTACCCGCATCCGAGCCTCGAGCCGATCCTGAAGCCCACCTACGGCGTGATCCTGTACCAGGAGCAGGTGATGCAGATCGCGCAGGTGCTCTCGGGCTATACGCTCGGGTCGGCCGACCTGCTGCGCCGCGCCATGGGCAAGAAGAAGCCCGAGGAGATGGCGAAGCAGCGCGAGACGTTCGTCAACGGCGCGCGCGAGCGCGGCGTCGACGCCAAGCTCGCGGCCCAGATCTTCGACCTGATCGAGAAGTTCGCCGGCTACGGCTTCAACCGCTCGCATTCCGCCGCGTACGCGCTCATCGCGTACCAGACGGCCTGGCTCAAGGCGCACTACCCGGCCGCGTTCATGGCCGCGGTGCTCTCGTCCGATATGGACAAGACCGACAAGGTCGTCACCATGATCGCCGAGTGCCGCGACATGAAGCTCACGGTGCTGCCGCCCGACATCAACCGCTGCGAGTACGAATTCGTGCCGGTGGACGACAAGACGATCCTCTACGGGCTCGGCGCGATCAAGGGCCTGGGACAGTCGGCGATCGAGGCGATTCAGCAGGCGCGCACCGAAGGCGGCCCGTTCACCGACCTCTTCGATCTGTGCAAGCGCCTCGACGCGCGGCGCGTGAACCGGCGCGTGCTCGAATCGCTCATCAAGGCCGGCGCGCTCGACAGTCTCGGCACGCACCGCGCCGCGCTGATGGCGTCGCTCACGCGCGCGCTCGCGGAAGCCGACCAGCACGCGACCAACAGCGCCGCAGGGCAGGGCGATCTCTTCGGCGGGACGGTCGCGACCACGGCGGCGCCGGCGTACGAGCAGGTCCCGGAATGGAGCGAGGAGCAGCGCCTCGAAGGCGAGAAGGAGACGCTCGGGCTGTATCTCACGGGCCATCCGATCGAGCGCTACATGCAGGACCTGAAGCACATCGCGAGCAGTAGCATCGCGGAGCTCAAGCCGACCGAGGACCGCGCCATCGTGGTCGCGGGCCTCGTCGTCGGCCTGCGCATCATGCAAACGCGCCGCGGCGACCGCATGGCGTTCGTGACGCTCGACGACCGCACCGGACGCCTGGAGCTCGCGGTATTCGCGGAGCTGTTCGAGCGTTACCGCGAGCTGCTGGTGAAGGACGCGCTCCTCGTGGTGAAGGGGCACGTGTCGGTCGACGAGTACACCGGCGGATTCAAAATGTCCGCGGAGGAGATCTATAATATCGACCAGGCGCGCGCGGCGTTCGGCTCCCGGGTCGTCATCGCCGTCGACGCCGCGATCGCCGCGAACGGATTCGTGGACGAGCTCAAGCAGATCCTCGCGCCGAGCCAGGGGCCGTGCCCGGTCTGGGTGCGCTACCGGAGCGAGGCAGCCGAGGTCGAGCTGGTGCTCGGCGAAGAATGGCGGATCGTTCCTAGCCGCGCCGTTCTCGAACGCCTCGGCCGGCTGGCCGGAGAACGGAACGTTCACCTCGAGTACCGCTGATGGAGGCGCCCGCCGCGGCCGTCGCTGGCCGGCGCGAGCGCCGTCGTCTAGAAGTCTAAAGGCGGACAATGAACCATAATTACCTGGACTTCGAGCAGTCGATCGCCGAGCTCGAGGCAAAGATCGAGGCGCTGCAATCGGCGCCCCACGGCGCCGACATCGCCGAGGAGGTCGACCGGCTGCGGGCGAAGAGCCGCCGGCTGACCGAATCCATTTTTACCTCGCTCACCCCCTGGCAGGTCTCGCAGGTCGCGCGCCATCCGCTGCGGCCGTACACGCTCGATTACGTCCAGCGCATGTTCAGCGACTTCCACGAACTGCACGGCGATCGCAACTTTGCGGACGACCCGGCGATCGTCGGCGGCCTCGCGCGGCTCGAGGGCGAGCCGATCATGGTAATCGGCCATCAGAAGGGCCGGGACACGCGCGAGAAGGTGCGGCGCAATTTCGGCATGCCGCGGCCCGAGGGCTACCGCAAGGCGCTGCGACTGATGCAGATGGCGCAGCGCTTTCGCCTGCCGCTCGTTACCTTCATCGACACGCCCGGCGCGTACCCGGGCGTCGGCGCCGAGGAGCGCGGCCAGAGCGAGGCGATCGCACGCAACCTCTACGTGATGGCGCGCCTCGAGACGCCGATCGTGAGCGTAGTGATCGGCGAGGGCGGTTCCGGCGGCGCGCTCGCGATCGGCGTGAGCGACCGGTCGCTGATGCTGCAGTACAGCACCTACTCGGTGATCTCGCCCGAGGGCTGCGCATCGATTCTGTGGCGCGCCGCGGACAAGGCCGCGGCCGCGGCCGAGGCCATGGGCATCACCGCCGAGCGCCTCGCGCGCCTCGGTCTCATCGATGTCGTCGTACCGGAGCCACTCGGCGGGGCGCATCGCGACGTGGACGAAATGGCCCGGCGTCTGAAAGCCGTGCTGCTCGAGGAGCTCGAGAAACTGCGCCCGATCCCGCCCGAGCAGCTGCTCGCGGCGCGCTACGAGCGGCTGATGCGCTATGGAGAATTCCAGGAATCCTGACGCGGAGCGATCGCCGCCTCAGGAACGATCCCCCCGCGACCGTTTCGACCCCGACGCCCTCGCGCACGTACTGACCGAATCCCTGCGCCTCACCCCGACGGACCCGCTCGTCGTTGCCTACAGCGGCGGCATGGATTCCCACGTCCTGCTGCACGCCGCGGCGGCGCTGCGCGCGCGGGCGCCATGGCAGCTGAGTGCCGTGCACATCGATCACGGGCTGCAGCCCGCCTCCGCCGCGTGGGCCCGGCACGCGGCGGCGGTGTGCGCGGCGCTCGCGGTGCCGTACCGCGCGGAACGAGTGGCGGTGCGCGACATCGCCGCGCTCGGGCTCGAGGAGGCCGCGCGGCGCGCGCGCTACGGCGCGCTCCGCCGGCTGCTGCCCGCGGGCGCGGTGCTCCTGACCGCACACCACGAGGACGACCAGGCGGAAACGCTGCTGCTGCAGCTCCTGCGCGGCGCGGGGCCGGCCGGTCTCGCCGCGATGCCCGCGATCGCGCCGTTCGGCCCGGGGCGCATCGCGCGCCCGCTGCTCGGCTTTCCGCGGGCGGCGCTCGCACGCTATGCCGCCGAGCACGGGCTCGCGTGGGTCGAGGATGCGAGCAACCGCGACATCGGTCTCGCGCGCAACTTCCTGCGCCGGCGCGTGCTTCCGGTGCTCGCCGAGCGCTGGCCGCGCGCCACCGCACGCCTGGCGGCGGCCGCACGCCACCAGGCCGAGGCGCTCGCGCTGCTCGAGGCGCTCGGCCGCGAGGACGCGGCGGCGTGCGCGGACGAGGAGGGCGGGCTCTCGGTCGCCGCGCTGCACGCGCTCGCTCCCGAGCGCCGCCGCAATGCGCTGCGCTACTGGCTGCGCGCGCACGGCGCACGCGCACCGTCCGAGCGCGTGCTGCGCGAAGTGGTGGCGCGAATCGAGACGACGCCGCGGACGCGGCACGCGGCGGTGCGGCTTCCGGAGGGCGAGGTACGCCGCTACCGCGACCGGCTGGTGTGGCTTGCGCATGTGCGGGCGGCCACCGGCGCATGGGAAGCCGTGTGGGAGCCGACGCAGGCGCTCGAGGGGCCGGGCGGCGCGTGGCGGCTGCGCGCGGCGCCGGTGTACGGACGCGGTCTGTCGCAGGCGCGCATCGCCGGGAAGACGCTGCGCGTGCGACTGCGCCGCGGCGGCGAGCGCTGCCTGTTGCGCGGCCACCATCGCAAGCTGAAGAAGCTGCTGCAGGAAGCGGGCATGCCGCCGTGGGAGCGTGCGCGCCTGCCGCTCGTTTACGTCGACGACACGCTCGCCGCGGTCGGCGATCGCTGGGTCTGCGATCCCTACGCCGCGCGCGACGACGAATCCGGGCTCGCACTCGTGCTCGAACAACCGTCGCGCGAGCCGACAACGCCCGGAGGTTGCTGCCTGCGCTAGCCGCGTGCCATCGGCGCCGACGCGCACGCAGCGAGCGTGGCGCTCGTCGATTGCGCGCGCCGTTTCGGTTCGCGGCGTGCGGTTGTGCAAACGGACCCGCTCTGGTACCGTGTGCTTCCGTTCCGACGTCGCGGCAAGCATAGTCCCCCGGGTCCACAACGGCTCCCGGGCGTACGCTTCGGCCCTGACCGTGCAAGCGGCCGCGCAATGCGGCTGCAGCCGGCGACTCATTTAGGCAGAACGGGTTTCCATGACCAAATTTGTTTTCGTAACGGGCGGCGTCGTTTCATCTCTCGGCAAGGGCATCGCCGCCGCCTCCCTCGGCGCCATCCTGGAAGCCCGCGGCCTCAAGGTCACGCTGCTCAAGCTCGATCCTTATATAAACGTCGATCCGGGCACCATGAGCCCGTACCAGCACGGTGAGGTGTACGTCACGCACGACGGCGCCGAGACCGACCTCGATCTCGGGCACTACGAACGCTTCGTGCGCACGCGGGTCGGCAAGCGCAACAACTTCACTACGGGCAAGATCTACGAGAACGTGATCCGCAAGGAGCGCCGCGGGGACTACCTCGGGGCGACCGTGCAGGTGATTCCGCACATCACCGACGAGATCAAGCGCTGCATCGAGGAGGGCGCGGCGGGCGCCGACATCGCGCTGGTCGAGATCGGCGGCACGGTCGGCGATATCGAGTCGCTGCCGTTCCTCGAAGCGATCCGGCAGATGGGCATCGAGCACGGACCGGGTAACTGTGTGTTCGTGCACCTGACGCTCGTGCCGTACATCGCCGCTGCCGGCGAGCTCAAGACCAAGCCGACGCAGCACTCGGTGAAGGAGCTGCTTTCGATCGGAATTCAGCCCGACATCCTGCTCTGTCGCTCCGAGCGCATGCTGCCGGAGGACGAGCGGCGCAAGATCGCGCTGTTCACGAATGTCGCGCCGCGCGCGGTCATCTCGACGCCGGACGTCGACAACATCTACAGGATTCCGCGGCTGCTGCACGAGCAGGGGCTCGACGAGATCGTGGTCGAGAAGCTGCGCATCAACGCGCGCCGCGCGAACCTGTCCGAATGGGACAAGGTGGTGCACGCGATGGAGCACACGACCGGGGAGGTCGAGGTCGCGTTCGTCGGCAAGTACGTGCACCTGACCGAGTCGTACAAGTCGCTGAGCGAGGCGCTCAAGCACGGCGGCATCCACACGCGTACGCGGGTCAACATCCGCTACGTGGATTCCGAGCTCATCGAGTCCGAAGGCACGGCGGCGCTCGAGGGCGCCGACGCGATCCTCGTCGGCCCCGGGTTCGGCGAGCGCGGCATCGAAGGCAAGATCGCCGCGGCGAGCTACGCGCGCACGCACGGCGTGCCGTATCTCGGGGTCTGCCTGGGGATGCAGGTGGCGGCGATCGAATATGCGCGCAACGTCGCCGGCCTCGAAGGCGCGCACAGCACCGAGTTCGACCCGAAGACGCCGCACCCGGTAATCGCGATGATCACCGAATGGATGACACCCGAGGGCATCAAGGAGTATCGCAGCGCCGGCGGCGACCTCGGCGGCACCATGCGCCTCGGGGCCCAGGAGTGCCGGCTGCGCCCCGGAACGCGCACGCACGCCATCTACGGCAAGGACGTGATCGTCGAGCGCCACCGGCACCGCTACGAGTTCAACAACAACTACCGCGAGCCGCTCGAGGGGAAGGGGCTGGTGATCGCCGGGACGTCCACCGACGGCATGCTGGTCGAGGTGATCGAGCTGCCCGACCATCCCTGGTTCATCGGCGTGCAGTTCCATCCCGAGTTCACCTCGACGCCGCGCGACGGGCATCCGCTCTTCAGCGCCTACATCGAAGCGGCGCGTACGCGCCGCGCGAGCGCCCAGCGTCGGCAGGCGGCGGTTCGATGAGGCTGTGCGGGTTCGAGATCGGCCTGGGGCGGCCGTTCTTCCTGATCGCCGGCCCCTGCGTGATCGAGTCCGAAGCGCTCGCGCTCGAGTCGGCGCAGCAGCTCAAGGAGATTACGGGCGCGCTCGGCATCCCGTTCATCTACAAATCCTCCTTCGACAAGGCCAATCGCAGCTCGCACGCGTCGTTTCGCGGCCCGGGGCTCGAGCGCGGCCTCGAGATCCTCGCGCGAGTACGGCGCGAGGTGGGCGTACCGGTGCTCACGGACGTGCACGACATTCCCGAGATCGCGCCGGTCGCCGCGGCGGTCGACGTGCTGCAGACTCCCGCGTTCCTCTGCCGCCAGACCGATTTCATTCAGGCCGTCGTGCGCGCCGGCAAGCCAGTCAATATCAAGAAGGGCCAGTTCCTGGCGCCGCACGACATGAAGAACGTCGTGGAGAAGGCGTTCGCCGCCGGCGGGCGCGGGCGCGTGCTCGTGTGCGAGCGCGGCGTCTCGTTCGGCTACAACAACCTGGTGTCCGACATGCGCGCGCTCGCGATCATGCGCGAGACCGGCTGTCCGGTCGTGTTCGATGCCACGCACTCGGTCCAGCTCCCGGGCGGGCAGGGGGAGCGCAGCGGCGGGCAGCGCGAGTTCGTCCCGGTGCTCGCGCGCGCGGCCGTCGCGGTTGGCGTCGCCGGGCTCTTCATGGAAACGCACCCGAATCCGGAGAAGGCGCTCTCGGACGGGCCGAACGCCTGGCCGCTCGGGCGCATGCGGGAGCTGCTCGAGACGCTGAAGGAGCTGGATGCGGTGGTGAAGCGCCGCGGCTTCGCCGAGCAGGCGCTGATGTCGGGCTAGCACACGGGATTCACCGCGAGGACGCGGAGGACGCAGAGGAGGACGGGTCGGTTGCCTGATTCTTCTGCGGCGCCTCGGCGTCCTCTGCGTTTTTCGTCAAGTGAGAGGAAAACCGAGCATGTCCAAGATTGCCGATATCCGGGCCCGCGAAATCCTCGACTCGCGGGGCAACCCGACCGTCGAGGCCGACGTCATCCTCGAGTCCGGGGCGACCGGCCGCGCCGCGGTGCCCTCGGGCGCATCGACCGGCTCGCGCGAGGCGCTGGAGCTGCGGGACGGCGATCCGAAGCGCTACCTCGGCAAGGGCGTCACGCGGGCGGTCGCGAACGTCAATACCGAGATCCGCAAGCTCCTCGTCGGCCGCGACGCGGCCGATCAGGCGGGCCTCGACCGCGCCATGATCGAGCTCGACGGCACCGAGACGAAGTCGCGCCTCGGCGCGAACGCCATGCTCGCGGTGTCGATGGCGGCGGCGCGCGCGGCGGCGGCCGACGCCGGGCAGCCGCTGTACCGCTACCTCAACCGCGGCGGCGAGTTCGTCATGCCCGTGCCGATGATGAACATCATCAACGGCGGCGCGCACGCCGACAACAGCGTCGATCTGCAGGAGTTCATGATCCTGCCGCTCGGGGCGCCGACGTTCGCCGAGGCGCTGCGCTACGGCGCCGAGGTGTTCCACGCGCTCAAGAAGGTGCTGCACGGACGCGGACTCAACACCGCGGTCGGCGACGAAGGCGGTTTCGCGCCGGATCTGCCGTCGAACGAGGCGGCGCTGCAGGTGATCATCGAGGCCATCGAGAAGGCCGGCTACCGGCTCGGCGAGGACATCGCGCTCGGCCTCGATTGCGCGAGCAGCGAGTTCTACAAGGACGGGCGCTACGTGCTGGCCTCGGAGAAGCGCGAGCTCACGGCCGCGGAGTTCGTCGACGTGCTCGCCGACTGGTGCGCGCGCTACCCGATCGTGAGTATCGAGGACGGCTGCGCCGAGGGCGACTGGGAAGGGTGGAAGGTGCTGACGCAGCGGCTCGGCGCCACGGTGCAGCTCGTCGGCGACGACCTGTTCGTCACCAATACCAGGATTCTGAAGCAGGGGATCGAGCAGGGCATCGCGAACTCGATTCTTATTAAGGTGAATCAGATCGGCACGCTCACGGAGACGCTCGAGGCCGTCGCCACGGCGCGCGCCGCCGGTTATGCCGCGGTGATCTCGCACCGCTCGGGCGAGACCGAAGACGCGTTTATCGCGGACCTCGCCGTGGCAACGGGCGCGGGGCAGATCAAGACCGGTTCGCTTTCGCGTTCCGACCGGATCGCCAAGTACAACCAGCTGCTGCGCATCGAGGAGGCGCTCGGCGCCGCCGCCCGTTATCCCGGGCGCGCCGCGCTGGCGAGGAAGCGCGCCTGAGGAGGCCGGGCACGGCGCCGACGAAGCGCGGCCGGCGCGCGTTCATCTTCTGCGGAATGTGCGCTAATCTGCGCGCAACGACAACCGCCGGACAGCTCGCGTGCGACGCATGCCGCCCTGGCGCCTGGCCTTCTACGGTTTGATCGCGCTCCTGGTCGTGCTGCAGTATCCGCTGTGGCTCGGCAGCGGCGGCGTGCTCGCCGTCTGGCGGTTGCAGCGCGAGATCGCCGAGCAGCGCGCGGAGAACGCGCGGCTGCGCGAGCGCAACCAGGCGCTCGCGGCCGAGGTGGTGGATCTCAAGCAGGGACTGGCGGCGATCGAGGAGCGCGCGCGCATCGAGCTCGGCATGATCAAGAACGGCGAGACGTTCTATCAGGTGATCGACGATACGTCCGGCACCGCCCGGGCACCGACAAGGGGTGCGACCGCGGCCCGCTGACCGCGCGTTCGGCCGGTTTCGCCGTTACGGCGCGTCGGTGATCGCGTAGGGCAGCGCCTCGACGCTGAGCGGCGTGCCGGCGGGACTGCCGAGGCAGAGTTTCAGGTTCACCCGATCGCTGTAGATCACCGCGAGCAGGCCATAGCCGCCTTCGGGCGCCGGGGCGGCGAGGACTACCGTGCCGCTCGCCTGGTCCGGCAGCTCCGGCGCGTAGATCGGCTCTCCCGGCGCGGGCGCAGTTTCCTGCGCGACGTGCGCGCGGTACATGCGCTGCTTCACGCGCCCACGGTAGTGCACGCGTGCGACGATCTCCTGGCCGACGTAACAGCCCTTGGTGAAGCTGACGCCCCCGAGGAGCTCGAGATTCGCCTCTTGCGGCAGGAACTTGTCGCTGGTGGCGGGCAGCACCACGGGAATGCCGGCGGCGATATCGTGCCAGTCCCATACCGCCGCCGCCGCTGGACGCGCCCCGCGCTCGAGCGCGGCCCACAGCCGCTGCGCCTCGGGGAAGGGCGCGACGAGCGCGAAGCGCGCGTGGGCGCCCGCGATCCGCAGTACGGTTACGCCGTCCGCGGTGACAGCGCCGTCGTCGCTCGTCGGCGCGGTGCCGAGGAGCTCCTCGAGGAGCGCGGCGGCGCGCGGTCCGGCGACGCCGAAGCGCACGTGCGTGTCATCGAGCGTATCGAGCGTCACCTTGGCGCGCAGGACGTACATGCGCAGGCGCCTGAGGGTGTCGGCGCACAGCACCCGCGGGAGCTGCAGCAGGTAGGCATCCTGCGCGCGCCATAGCCGGAACACCGCCAGCATCCGGCCCTTCGGACTGCACCAGGCGCCGAGCAGGCTGTGCGTTTCGCTCGCTTCGTGTACGTCGCACGTGAGCTGTCCGTTGAGAAACGCGGCCGCATCCGGGCCGGCTGCGCGAATGATCGAGAAGTGCGAGAGGTCGACGAGCACCGTGGCATCGCGCGGCGCGGCTTCGGGGTCGCCGAACGCCGCGACCACGCCGTCGACGCGTACCGCGCCGCGCCCTTCGAGAAAGGCGTCCCAGTCGTGCTGCGCCGAGTTGCCGGGCGTGCTCATGGCGAAGATCGCTTCCAGACGGTGACGAGGCCCTATATAATACCCCGCCGCCGCAGGGTGCTTTGAGGGTGTTCCCTTCCTGCCGAGCCGAAAATCCAAGAAAAGCGATGCAACAAACCGCCAAGCGTCCGGTCTTTCTCAATCTGCTCCAGATACGACAGCCGATCGGCGCCGTCGTCTCGATCACCCACCGAATCACCGGCGCCGTGCTCGCGCTCATCACGCCGTTCGCGCTGTGGGCGTTGCACGCGTCGCTGCAGGGCCCCGAGCGCTTCGCGCAGGTGCAGGCGCTGCTCGGAAGCGGTATCGGCCGCGCCGTCGCGCTGCTCGCGCTCTGGCTCCTCGTGCAGCACCTTTACTCCGGGATACGACATTTGCTGCTGGACATCGACGTGGGGTACGACCTCGCGAACGCGCGCCGCAGCGCGTGGCTGACGTTCATCGCCTCCGTGCTCACTGTGATCGTCGTGGGGGTCGCACTATGAGCCGCCCGCGTCCGCTCGGCAGCGCCCACCGGGGAACGGCTGCGTTCCTGATTCAGCGCCTGAGTTCGCTCTACCTCGGCGCGTTCACCATATATCTGCTCGTCTTCCTGCTGGTCGCACCGGCGCCCGATTACGCCGGCTGGACCGAATACTTCGACTCGACGGCGGTGCGCCTCGCGTGGGCGCTTTTCGTCGGAAGTCTGCTTGCGCACGCCTGGACCGGCCTGCGCAGCATCTACCTGGACTACATCCATCCTACCGGCCTGCGCTTCGCGGTGAGCACTATCACCGCCTTCGGGCTCATCGCGCTCGCCGTCTGGGCCGTGCAGATTCTTTTCGGAGGCCGGGCATGACGCTGCCGGTGCATCGGTTCGACGCGATCGTCGTGGGCGCCGGCGGCGCCGGACTGCGGGCGGCGTTGCAGCTCTCGGAAGCAGGACTGAGTACCGTGGTGCTGTCCAAGGTGTTTCCGACGCGCTCGCACACGGTGGCGGCGCAGGGCGGCATCGGCGCCGCGCTCGGCAACATGGAGCCGGACGACTGGCATTGGCACATGTACGACACGGTCAAGGGCTCCGACTACCTCGGCGACCAGGACGCGATCGAGTTCATGTGCCGCAACGCCCCGGCGGCGGTGATCGAGCTCGAGCACTACGGCATGCCGTTCGACCGCAACCCCGACGGCACCATCTATCAGCGGCCGTTCGGCGGGCATTCGCAGAACTTCGGCGAGAAGCCGGTGCAGCGCTCGTGCGCGGCCGCGGACCGCACCGGTCATGCGATGCTGCACACGCTGTACCAGCGCAACGTGCGCGCGAATACGCGCTTCCTGGTCGAGTGGATGGCGCTCGATCTGATCCGCGATGCGAGCGGGCAGGTACTCGGCGTCACGGCGATGGAGATGGAGACCGGCGAGGTCTCGATCCTGCACGCGCGCGCCACCATCTTCGCCACCGGCGGCGCCGGGCGTATCTACGCCGCGAGCACCAACGCGTTCATCAATACCGGCGACGGGCTCGGCATGGCGGCACGCGCCGGCATTCCGCTGCAGGACATGGAGTTCTGGCAGTTCCATCCGACCGGCGTCGCCGGTGCGGGCGTGCTCATTACCGAGGGTGTGCGCGGCGAGGGGGGATTCCTGCTCAACAAGAACGGCGAGCGCTTCATGGAGCGCTATGCGCCGAACATGAAGGATCTCGCGAGCCGCGACGTCGTGTCGCGGGCGATGGCGACGGAGATCAAGGAAGGCCGCGGCTGCGGTCCCGAGGGCGATTACGTCCTGCTCAAGCTCGATCACCTGGGCGAGGAGAAGATCGCGAAGCGTCTGCCCGGCATCCGCGAGATCGCGAAGAAGTTCGCGAACGTGGACCCGGTACGCGATCCGATTCCGGTGGTGCCCACCGTGCACTACCAGATGGGCGGGTTGCCGAGCAACTACCGGGGTGAAGTGGTGGTGCCGCAGAACGGCAACCCCGAGGTGCCGGTGCCCGGCTTCTACGCCGCCGGCGAGTGCGCCTGCGCCTCGGTGCACGGCGCGAACCGCCTCGGGACCAACTCGCTCACCGACCTGCTCGTGTTCGGCCGTGCGGCCGCGGACTCCGCGATCCGGTTCCTGCGGGAAAACCCCGGCCACAAGGACCTGCCGAAGGACGCGGCCGACCGCACGCTCGCGCGGCTCGCGCGCCTCGACAGCCAGAAGAACGGCGAGCGCGTCGCGGACGTCGCCGCGGACATGCGCCGCACGATGCAGGCGCACTGCGGCGTGTTCCGCTTCCCGGACATGCTGGTCGAGGGGGTCAAGAAGATCAAGGAAGTCGCCGAGCGCGCCAGCCGCACCGAGATCAAGGACAAGTCGAAGGTGTTCAACACTGCGCGCGTCGAGGCGCTCGAGCTCGACAACATGATCGAGGTGGCGGTGGCGACGCTCGTGTCGGCCGAGGCGCGCAAGGAGAGCCGCGGGGCGCACGACCGCGCCGACTTCCCGAAACGCGACGACGTGAACTGGCTCAAGCACACGCTCTTTTTCAGGGAGGGCCACCGCCTGGAGTACCGGCCGGTGCACTTGAAGCCGCTGACCGTGGAGCCGTTCGAACCGAAGGCGCGGACGTATTAGTTCATGCGTCCGCGGCGGCGGGCGCGTTGCGAAAGACATTTGACCACAGCGCGGTTGCAGTTCTGTTAGCGAGGTCCTGACGTGCGCTTTTCCATCTATCGTTACAACCCGGAAGTCGACGCCAAGCCGTACATGCAGGACTACGACATCGCCCTGCAGCCGACCGACCGGATGCTCCTCGACGTGCTGGTGCGCATCAAGGAGATCGACGATACGCTCGCCTTCCGCCGCTCCTGCCGCGAGGGCGTGTGCGGCTCGGACGCGATGAACATCAACGGCAAGAACGGGCTCGCGTGCATCACGCGTATCGCCGACCTCAAGGAGCCCGTGGTGCTGAAGCCGCTGCCCGGTCAGCCGGTGATCCGCGACCTGATCGTGGACATGTCGCAGTTCTTCAAGCAGTACCACGCGGCCAAGCCGTACTTGATCAACAACGACCCGCCGCCCGAGCGCGAGCGGCTGCAGTCGCCCGAGGAGCGCGACAAGCTGAACGGCTTGTACGAGTGCATCCTTTGCGCCTGCTGCTCGACGCAGTGTCCGTCCTTCTGGTGGAATCCGGACAAGTTCATGGGACCGGCGGCGCTGCTGTGGTCCTACCGCTTCCTCGCCGACAGCCGCGATCAGGCGACCGGCGAGCGCCTCGACGACCTCGAGGATCCGTACAAGCTGTTCCGCTGCCACACGATCATGAACTGCACCGAGGTGTGCCCGAAAGGCCTCAACCCGAGTCAGGCGATCGGGCACATCAAGCAGATGCTGGTCAAGCGGGTCACGTGAGCGGCCGCGCCGGCGAGCGGCGGCGCTGCGCGGCCTGAGCGCGAGAAGAGGCTTCGCGACCGCCGGGGGCATGGATACGCCGATGGATGAGACGCGCCGCCGGGAGCGGCTGCGCTGGCGTTGCCGGCGCGGAATGCTCGAGCTCGATCTGCTGTTCCAGGCTTTCCTCGCCCGCGATTTCCCACACCTCGACGCCCGCGAGTACGCGGCGCTCGAGCGCCTGCTCGACCTGCCCGACACCGAGCTGCTCGAGTACTGCTATCGCCGGTCGCGTCCCGCCGATCCGGAGCTGGCGGCGCTTGTCGACCGCATCGCCCGCTGAGCTCACGCTCGAGCTCGGTGCGTCGCGCGGACTCGCCGCCGTGTTCGCCGCCGTGCATGGCGGCGCCCTCATCATCTGCGCGCTGCTGCCGCTCGTGCTTTGGTTGCGGCTGCTGCTCGCGGCGCTCGTGGCAGCCGCCCTCTGGCGCGCCCTGCGCCGGCACGCGTGGCGGCGCGGCCCGCGCGCAATTACGGCGTTCCGGGTCGGCGGCGACGACACCTGTGCGATCCGCAGGGGCGGGGGCGACTGGGAGCCCGTGCGGCTCGTCGAGCACTGGGTGCATCCGTGGCTGACGGTGCTCGTGGTGCGCGCCGTGCGGGGCGGAGGCGCCGTCGGCGTCCTGGTCCCGGCGGATGCCGTTTCGCCCGAGCCCTTCAGGCGGTTGCGCGTGCGCCTGCGGCTGCAGACGGCGGCGTGAGCACCGTATCGCGCCCGCCGTACTCGGGCGCGGGCATCGGCCAGTCGCGGGTGTAGTGCAGACCGCGGCTCTCCTTGCGCGAGAGGGCAGAGCGCACGATGAGCTCCGCGACCAGGACGAGGTTGCGCAGCTCGATCAGGTCGTTGGTGACCCGGAAGTGGCCGTAGTACTCCTGGATCTCTTCGGCCAGCAGCTCGATGCGCCGGCGCGCGCGCTCGAGGCGCTTGGTGGTGCGTACGATGCCGACGTAGTCCCACATGCAGCGGCGCAGCTCGTCCCAGTTGTGCGCCACGACCACCAGTTCATCCGCGTCCGTCACGCGGCTCTCGTCCCAGGCGGGAAGGGCGGGCGGCGCCGCGTCCGGCGGCGGCGCCGCGGCGATCGCGCGCGCCGCCGATTCCGCGAAGACGAGACATTCGAGCAGCGAGTTGCTCGCGAGCCGGTTGGCACCGTGCAGTCCGGTATGGGCGCATTCGCCGATGGCGTAGAGCCGCTCGAGGTCGGTGCGGCCGTCGAGATCGGTCACGATGCCGCCGCAGGTATAGTGCGCCGCCGGCACGACCGGAATCGGCTCGCGGGTCATGTCGTATCCGAGCTCCAGGCAGCGGCCATGAATGGTCGGGAAGTGGCTGCGGACGAAATCGGCGTCGCGATGGCTGATGTCGAGGTGCACGTAGTCGAGGCCGCCGCGCTTCATCTCGTAATCGATCGCGCGGGCGACGACGTCGCGCGGCGCGAGCTCGGCGCGCGGGTCGTGATTCGGCATGAAGCGGGTGCCGTCGGGCAGCAGCAGCCGTCCGCCTTCGCCGCGCACCGCCTCGCTCACGAGAAAGGACTTGGCGCGCGGATGGTACAGGCAGGTCGGGTGGAACTGCATGAACTCCATGTTGGCCACCCGGCAGCCGGCGCGCCAGGCCATGGCGATGCCGTCGCCGGTGGAGGTGTCGGGGTTGCTGGTGTAGAGGTACACCTTTGAGGCGCCGCCGGTCGCGAGCACCACATCGTGCGCGCCGATGGCGCGCACGATGCCGCTGCGGCGGTCGAGGGCGTAGAGGCCGAGGCACCGGTCGGGGCCGGACAGGCCCAGCCTGGCGGCGGTGATGAGGTCGAGCGCGACGTGGTCCTCGAGCAGCGTGATACCGGGATGGGCGCGAGCCTTGCCGAGGAGCACCGTCTGGATCGCGCGGCCGGTTGCGTCCTCCGCGTGCACCACGCGCCGGAAGGTATGGCCGCCTTCCCGCGTCAGATGCAGTCCGCCCGGCGCCGTGCCGGCCGCGGTGGTGAACGGCACACCCTGCGCGCGCAGCCAGGCGATCATCGCCGGTCCCCGGCGCACCACGTACTCGACGGTTTCGCGCCGGCACAGCCCGGCGCCTGCGACCAGCGTGTCCTCGATGTGCGCCTCGAAGGAATCCTCGCTCGGGTCCATCACCGCAGCGACGCCGCCCTGGGCATAGAAGCTCGCGCCTTCCGTCGCGGGTCCCTTGGCGAGGACGGTGACGCGCCGCTCGTCCGCGAGGCGCAGCGCGAGGCTCAAGCCGGCGACGCCGCTGCCGACGACGAGCACGTCCGCGTGAACCAACGGTGGCATTCCGGATTTGGCGGGGGAGTGGCGCAGTAGTTGTCGCGTCGAGGTTATCCTATCATAGCCCCCTCGTGTGCCACCTCGACGGTTTTCCGCTGCCACCGGCTGTCCGCGCCACGCACGAGCACAATAACAACCGAAAACACCCGCTGGAGAGTCGAACTTTATCCATGAGCGCCGGTCAGTTATTGGCAATCGGATGCCTGCGTCCAGCTTCGGGACGAGCCGCCTGATGTCGGAGCGCAGCATCGACCAGAAGCTCGTCGCCCGGGTGCAGCGGGGCGACAAGCGGGCGTTCGATCTGCTGGTGCGCAAGTACCAGCACAAGGTGGCGAAGCTCGTCGGGCGCTACGTGCGTGACCGTGGCGAAGTCGAAGACGTCACGCAGGAAGCGTTCATCAAGGCGTATCGCGCGATCAACGGGTTTCGCGGCGAGAGCGCGTTCTATACTTGGCTGTACCGGATCGCGGTGAATACGGCCAAGAACTATCTCGATTCGCAGGGCCGGCGACCCCCGAGCAACGACATGGAGGTGGAGGGGGCGGAGTTGATCGAAAGCGGCGAGAGCCTGCGCGACCAGGCCACCCCCGAGCGGGTACTGCTGTCGGACGAGATCGCCGCGACGGTCAATCGCGTGATCGAATCGCTGCCCGAAGACTTGCGCACCGCTATCACCCTGCGGGAGATCGAGGGGCTGAGCTACGAGGAGATCGCGCAGGTGATGGATTGTCCGATCGGTACCGTGCGCTCGCGCATCTTCCGCGCGCGCGAGGCGATAGATCACGAGTTGCGTCCATTGTTGGAACGATAAGACGAGTCGGTATGGTCATGAAGGAAAGACTTTCCGCGTTGATCGACGGCGAGCTCGACGAGGTCGACGAGCGCCGGGTGCTGAACGCACTCGGCGAGGACGTCGAGCTGCGGCGCGCCTGGGAGCGCTACCACCTGATCCGCTCGGCGATGACGCGCCAGCTCGGCGTGGTCGTCTCGGCCGATCTGCCCGAGCGCATCCTCGCCCGGCTCGAAACGGGAGCAGCGCCGGGCGATGCGCGGGGGGCACTGCGATTCTGGCCGGTCGCGGGCGGGTTCGCGGCCGCCGCCGCAATCGCCGGAATCGCGATTTTCGGCATGCAGGCGCTGCATAGTCCGCTCGGTACCACCCCCGATGCCCGCGTCGCCACCGCTTCCCCCGCCGCCGAAGTTGCCGCCTCTACCGTTCCGTCAGACTCCACCGATCACCTGAGCCCGTACCTCGTCGGGCACAACGAATTCATGCCGACCGGCGGCATGGCGAGCCTGTTTCCGTACGTGCGCGTGGTAGCGCACGGCAACGCCGAGCAATGACCGGCTGGCACCGTCTTCTCCCCCTGCCGCTCGTCGTCGTGGTGCTCTACCTGCCGGCGCGCGCGGCCGCGGGCGAGGCGCTGGAGTGGCTGCTGCGCATCCACCGCGCCGCGCAGGAGCTGACGTACGAGGGTACGTTCGTCTACCAGCACGGCGGAAAGCTCGACACCATGCGCGTGTTTCATCGCGTGGACAAGGGCGTCGTCACCTCGCGGCTGGTGTCCCTCACCGGCCCGGCGCGCGAGGTGATCCGCACCAACGACGAAGTGCTGTGCTACCTGCCCGACCAGAAATCGGTGTACGTCGAGCACCGCCGCCTCGACGGCAAGGGGTTCCTGGCCATCGTCCCCGAACGCCTCGCGGACCTCGAGCAGAACTACACGGTCGAGCTCGGGAAGAGCGCGCGCATCGCCGGGCGGCTGGCGCAGCAGCTCACCATTCGCGCGCGCGACGAGTATCGCTACGGCTACCGGCTCTGGGCCGACCGCGAGACCGGACTGCTGGTCAAGGCGGAGCTGGTCGATGGGAGCGGCCGCCCGCTCGAGCAGTTCATGTTCACGCAGATCGCGATCGGCGCCGCTATTCCCGACGCCGCGCTCGAGCCGCAGACTCCGGTCGAGGGTCTCACGTGGTATCGCGACGGCGAGGTGGCGCGCGAGGCGCCGACCAAGAGCTGGCGCGCCGCGCAGCTGCCGCAGGGCTTCCGGCTGTCGAGCAGCGTGATCCGGCGGCTGCCGCTGGGCAACCGCGTGGTCGAGCAACTGGTGTACAGCGACAGCCTGGCTGCGGTTTCGGTTTTCGTCGAACGCCTCGGCGATCGCGGCACGGCCGGTATGCTGCAGGGACCGGTGCGTATGGGGGCGCTGCATGCCTTCGGCAAGGTGCTCGACGGCCATTACGTTACCGTGGTCGGTGAAGTCCCGCCCAAGACCATCGCGATGATCGGCGATTCGCTCGTTCCCGTCCCGACGCAGTAACGGCCATGCCCGCGATCGTTCCGAACGTGCTGCGGCGGTTCGCACTCGGCGCGCTGCTCGCCGCGCCCGGGTTCGCGCCGGCGGCGCCGCGCGCCGCCCCCGATTTCGCCGCGCTCGTGGCGGCGCACGTCGACGAGGTGGTGAACGTGAGTACGCTGCAGCCGCGGCGCGACGGCGGACCGGACTGGGGCGAAGGCGCCCCGGAGTCCGGGGACGGCACCTCGCTCGGCTCCGGGTTCGTGATCTCGCGCGACGGGTTCATCCTTACCTGTGCGCACGTCGTCGACGGCGCGCGCGAGATCGTCGTGCGCCTCGCCGACCGCCGCGAGTACCGCGCGCGCCTGGTCGGCGCCGATCGGCGCAGCGACGTCGCACTGCTCAAGATCGACGCGAACGACCTGCGCCCGGTGACCATCGGGGATCCGGCGCGGCTGCGCGTCGGCGACTGGGTGCTCGCGATCGGCGCGCCATTCGGGTTCGAGAGCTCCGCGACCTCGGGCATCGTGTCGGCCAAGGGACGGAGCCTGCCGAACGAGAACTACGTGTCGTTCCTGCAGACCGACGTCGCGATCAATCCCGGCAACTCGGGCGGACCGCTGTACAACCTGAAAGGCGAGGTGGTCGGCGTCAACTCGCAGATCTACAGCCGCACCGGCGCCTTTGCCGGTGTGGCGTTCGCGATCCCGATCGACATCGCCATGCGCATCGCGCAGCAGCTCAAAGCCGGCAGCGGGGTGCACCGCGGCTGGCTCGGCGTGAGCCTGCAGGAGGTGACGCACGGGCTCGCGCGTGCGTACGGTCTCGACCGGCCGCGCGGCGCCCTGATCGCCGACGTGCTGCCGGGCGGGCCGGCGGCGCGCTCGGAGCTCAGGCCCGGCGATATCGTGCTCGAATACGAAGGACGGCCGATCGCGCTCTCGTCCGAGCTGCCGCCCCTGGTCGGGCTCACACCCCCGGGCACGCGTGCCCGGTTCAAGGTGTTCCGGCGCGACGGCGGCACGATCGATGTGGTGGTGCCCATCGGCGAGCTCAGCGAGGAGCCGGCAACGCGCGTCGCGGCGCCGTCGGCCAGGCCGGACGGCGGACGGTTGGGGCTCGTGCTGAGCGAGCTCACCGCGGCGCAGCGGCGCCAGTACCAGGTGAGCCAGGGCGTGCACGTCGACGAGGTGCTCGATGGGCCGGGACGGGAAGCGGGACTGCAGCCGGGCGACGTCATCGCCGAGGTGGACGGACGCCCCGTGGCCGGCATCGGTAACTTCTACCGGCTGATGACGCAGACGCCGGCGGACAGGCCGGCGCTGCTGCGCGTGCGCCGCGGTCCGTCGTTCCTCTTTCTCGCGCTGAGCCTCCGTTGAGCCGCGCGTTTATTCGGTTGGCGGAAATCGGTTATCCTAGCCGCGGTCGGGCCCGCTCGGCCGAGCGGAGGCCGACCCGCAGTCGACGGGGCGCCGTGGCGAGCGCCCTTTTTCATGCCCCGGCCGGCACGAGCCCATGAGCGGTTGGCAGCAGGAACGAATCCGTAATTTCTCCATCATCGCGCACATCGATCACGGCAAGTCCACGCTCGCCGATCGGTTCATCCAGCTCTGCGGCGCGCTCCAGGAGCGCGAGATGCAGGAGCAGGTGCTCGATTCCATGGAGCTCGAGCGCGAGCGGGGCATCACCATCAAGGCGCAGAGCGTCGCGCTCGACTACCGGGCGCGCGACGGCCAGATCTACCGCCTCAACATGATCGACACCCCCGGACACGTCGACTTCTCGTACGAGGTGTCGCGCTCGCTCACGGCGTGCGAGGGGGCGCTGCTCGTCGTCGACGCGTCGCAGGGCGTGCAGGCGCAGACGGTGGCGAACTGCTACACCGCCGCCGAGCTCGATCTCACCATCCTGCCGGTGCTCAACAAGATCGACCTTCCGGCCGCGGACCCGCAGCGCGCGATCCGCGAGATCGAAGACATCATCGGCATCGATGCGCAGCACGCGATCCGCGCGAGCGCGAAGACCGGGGAGGGGGTCGCGGATATCCTCGAGGCGATCGTGGCGCAGATCCCGCCGCCGCGCGGGCGGGTGGACGCGCCGCTCAAGGCGCTCATCATCGATTCCTGGTTCGACAACTACCTCGGAACCATCTCGCTCGTGCGCGTCATGGAAGGGCGGCTCGCGGTCAAGGACAAGATCCGGCTGATGGCGACCGGCCGCGACTACGCGGTCGAGGAGCTCGGCGTATTCACGCCGAAGCGACGCCCGGTCGAGGCGCTGAGCGCCGGGGAGGTGGGCTACGTCGTCGCCGGGATCAAGGACGTGCGCGGCGCGCGCGTCGGCGACACGATCACGCACGCGCAGCGCCCGGCGCCCGAGCCGCTGCCCGGTTTCAAGGAGATCAAGCCGCGGGTGTTCGCCGGGCTCTACCCGGTGGACTCCGCGCAGTACGACGCGTTCCGGGAGGCGCTCGCGAAACTCTCGCTCAACGACGCGTCGCTGCACTACGAGCCCGAGACCTCGCAGGCGCTCGGCTTCGGCTTCCGCTGCGGCTTCCTCGGCATGCTGCACATGGACATCATTCAGGAGCGGCTCGAGCGCGAGTACGGGCTGAATCTGATCACGACCGCGCCGACCGTGGTGTACGAGGTCGAGACCACTCAGGGCGAGACGCTGCGCGTGGAGAACCCCGCGAAGCTCCCCGAACCCCAGCGGATCGCGGAGATCCGCGAGCCGATCATCAAGGCGACGATTCTGGTGCCGCAGGAGTACGTCGGCGGCGTCATCGGGCTGTGCGTCGAGAAGCGCGGGGTACAGAAGGGCCTCATGTACCACGGCCGCCAGGCCGTCCTCACCTACGAGCTGCCGCTCAACGAGGTCGTGCTCGATTTCTTCGACCGGCTCAAGTCGGTGAGCCGCGGCTATGCCTCGCTCGACTACGACTTCCTCGAGTTCCGCCCCTCGGACGTGTGCAAGCTTGACGTGCTGATCAACGGCGATAAAGTGGATGCGCTGTCGATCATCGTGCACCGGCAGCAGACCGAGTACCGCGGGCGCGAGCTCGTGAAGAAGCTGCGCGAGCTGATTCCGCGCCAGATGTTCGACGTTGCGATACAGGCGGCGATCGGCTCGAAGATCATCGCGCGCGAGACGGTCAAGGCGCTGCGCAAGAACGTCACGGCCAAGTGCTACGGCGGCGACGTCACCCGCAAGCGCAAGCTGCTCGAGAAGCAGAAAGAGGGCAAGAAGCGCATGAAACAGCTCGGTTCCGTGGAAATCCCGCAGGAGGCGTTCCTCGCCGTGCTGCGGGTCGAGAGCAAGTAACCGTGGATTTCTCCCTGATCCTGTTCGTGCTGGTCGTCGCCACCGGTATCATCTGGGCGCTCGACCGTTGGGCGTGGGCGGAGGCGCGCGTGCGCGCGGCGAAGGCGGTGGTGCAGGCCGGCGGCAGCGAGGAGGCGGCGCGGCGCGCGGCGCGCGAGCCGCTCTACGTGGAGTATGCGCGCGCCTTCTTTCCGGTGATCCTCGTCGTGTTCGTGCTGCGCTCCTTCGTGGTCGAACCGTTTCGCATCCCCTCGGGATCGATGCTGCCGAGCCTCCTGGTCGGCGACTTCATCCTCGTCAACAAGTTCTCCTACGGCATCCGCCTGCCGATCATCAACACCAAGGTGCTCGACCTCGGCGCCCCCGCGCGCGGCGACGTGGCTGTGTTCCGCTTCCCGCGCGACGAGTCGATCAACTACATCAAACGCGTGATCGGGCTCCCCGGCGACCGCATCCGCTACGAAGGCAAGCGGCTCTACATCAACGGCGAGCTCGTACCGCAGGGGCAGCCGACGGCCTACACCGTACAGCACAACGGCGAAGTGCTGTACGAGGCGGCCCGGATGACGGAGCGCCTCGGCGGGGTCGAGCACGCCATTCTGGTGTCCGCGACTCCGGATCCGTCGTCGCGCGAGTACGTCGTCCCGCCGGGGCACTACTTCGTCATGGGCGACAATCGCGACCACAGCAACGACAGCCGCTACTGGGGCTTCGTGCCCGAGGAGAACCTGGTCGGCAAGGCGTTCCTCATCTGGTTCTCCTGGGATAGCACCGCCGCCGATCCCTGGTTCTGGCAGCGCATCGCCTTCGAGCGCATCGGCACCTTCATTCGCTGAGCTGCTACTATTCTTACCGTAGTCCTTCAGGGGGAGCGAACTATGGTGCGTACGCGGCAGAGCGGCATGACGATGTGGGGGGCGGCGTTCGTGATCGCCGTCGCCGTTTTCTTCCTGTTCCTGCTGTTCAAGCTGCTGCCGCCGTACCTCGAGGACCTCAAGGTCAAGGCCGCCCTCGACGGTCTCGCAAGCGAGCCCGGGGTCGGCGCCATGTCGAAGGCGGAGCTCGCGGAGCGCCTCGGCCGGCGCTTCGACATCGACAACGTCACGAACGTGAGCGCCTCGCAGGTGAACGTTCAGACGCAGGGCAGATCAAAAGTGATCGGAATTTCGTACGAGGTGGTCGTGCCGCTCGCCTACAACATATCGGCGCTGCTCGTGTTCGACCATGCACGCCAGGTCAGTGCCGCTGAATAAGGCCCAATCCGAGCTCTGCCGGCGGCTCAACTACGACTTCGCCAATCCTGCGCTGCTCGAACGGGCGCTCACGCATCGCAGCCGCAGCGCCGAACACTACGAGCGCCTCGAATTCCTCGGCGACAGCGTCCTCAATTTCGTCGTTTCGAGCGAGCTGTACGCGCGCTTTCCGGAGCTCACGGAGGGCGAGCTGACGCGGCTGCGGGCGAGCCTGGTGAAGCAGGAATCGCTCGCCCTCGTGGCGCGCCGGCTCGCGCTCGGCGAGTCGCTCATGCTCGGGGCAGGCGAGCTCAAGAGCGGCGGGTTCGACCGCGATTCGATCCTCGCCGATGCGCTCGAAGCGCTCTTCGGCGCCGTCTATCTCGACGGGGGCATCGAGCCGGCCGCGGCCCTGATCCGGCGGCTGTTCCTGCCGGCGCTCGCGGGGCTCGATCCGCGGAGCGTGCCGAAGGACCCGAAGACCCGGCTGCAGGAGTACCTGCAGAAGCAGGCGCTGCCGACGCCGGTTTACACCGTGATCGAGGCCGCCGGCGATCCGCACAACCAGCGTTTCGTCGTCGAATGCCAGGTGCCCGGCCTCGGGTTCGGCACGCGCGGCGAGGGCGGCACCCGGCGCGCGGCCGAGCAGGAGGCGGCGCGCGCGGCGCTCGAGCGGCTCGAGCCGCCGTGACGGCGGGCGCCTTTCGCAGCGGGCTGGTCACGATCCTCGGGCGCCCGAACGTCGGCAAGTCGACGCTGTTCAACCGCTTGGTCGGCGAGAAGGTGAGCATCGTGTCGCGCCGGCCGCAGACCACCCGGCATCGCGTGCTCGGCATTCGCACGACGGAGGCGGCGCAGATCGTCTACGTCGATACCCCCGGCCTGCACCCGCCCGAGGGGCGGCAGCTCAACCGCTATCTCGCACGGCTCGCGCGCGGGAGCGTGGAAGGCGTCGATGCCGTGGTGCTCATGATCACGGCCGACGGCTGGCGGCCCGAGGACGAGCTCGGACTCGAGGTCGCCCGGCAGCTCACCATCCCCGTGCTGCTCGTGATCAACAAGATCGACCGCCTCAAGGATCGTGCGGCGCTGCTGCCCCTGATCGAGGAATCGGCGAGCCGGATGGCGTTCGCCGAGATCGTGCCGCTCTCGGCGCGCACCGGCGACAATATCGCCGCGCTCGAGCGCGCGCTCCCGCGGTACTTGCCGGAGCAGCCGCCGATCTACCCGGTCGCGCAGCGCACCGACAAGAGCGAGCGGTTCCAGGCCGCCGAGCTCGTGCGCGAGCAGGTCTACGCGCTCTACGGCCAGGAAGTACCGCATGCGACCGCCGTCGAGATCGGCCGCTACCGGCGCACGAAGGACCGGCTCGACATTGCGGCGACGCTCTGGGTGGAGAAGGAGGGTCAGAAGGCGATCCTGATCGGAGCCCGCGGCGAGCGACTGAAGCGGGTCGGGGTGCGCGCGCGGCGGGCGCTCGAGCGCATTCATGGCGTCAAGGTCAACATCGAGCTCTGGGTGAAGGTGCGCAAGGGCTGGTCGGACGACGTCCAGGCGCTGCAGCGCCTCGGCTACCACGAGGAGTAGGCGGGCGTGCGTAGCGCGTGGCGCATCGGTGCGAGGCGAGGTATGCTCCCTGCGTCCGGCGCCTCGTTCCATGGCGCGTGAAGTTGCATGCGCGAACAGCAGCAAAGCGCCTTCGTATTGCACCAGCGCAACTACAGCGAGACGAGCCTGCTGCTCGAGGTCTACACGCGCCAGCACGGCCGCCTCGGGCTGATCGCGAAGGGTGCACGGCGGCCGAGCAGCCGCCTGCGCGGCGTGCTGAAGCCGTTTCAGCCGCTGCTCATCGGCTGGAGCGGGCGCGGCGAGCTCATGGTGCTCACGGGCGCCGAGCCCGACGGGCCCGCCATCGAGCTCGCCGGCAAGTCCCTCTACTGCGGCTTCTATCTGAACGAGCTGCTGGTCCGGCTGCTCCATCGACACGATCCGCACGAGGCGCTCTACGACCGCTACCGCGCCGCGCTCGCCGGGCTCGCGGATGAGGCGCGGCACGAGGCGGTCCTGCGCGTGTTCGAGAAACATCTCCTGAGAGAGATCGGCTACGGGCTGCTGCTCGAGCGCGACGCCGAGCAGAACGCGCCGATAGAGCCGGAGGCGATCTACGACTACGTGCTCGAGCAGGGGCCGGTGCGCGTGCGCCACCCGGAGCTCGCCGGCCGCCTGCGGGGCGTGCGGGTACGCGGCGCGAGCCTGCTCGCACTGGCCGAAGAGCGGCTCGAGGACGGGACGGCCCTGCGCGAAGCGAAGGCGCTCATGCGCGCAGCGCTCGCGGCACACCTCGGCGACAAGCCGCTGCAAAGCCGGCGTCTGTTCCAGGAACGCGCTCCGGCAGCGGCCGGGCGCAGCGCGCTTCCGTCATGATCGAGCTCGGCGTCAACATCGATCACGTCGCGACGCTGCGCCAGGCGCGCGGCACGCGCTACCCGGACCCGGTGCATGCCGCGCTGCTGGCGGAGCAGGCCGGGGCCGACCTCATCACGCTGCACCTGCGCGAAGACCGCCGCCACATCCAGGAGCACGACGTCGAGCGCCTGCGCGGACTGCTGCAGACGCGCATGAACCTCGAAATGGCGGCGACCGAGGAGATGGTCGCGTTCGCCCGCCGCGTGCGGCCGCACGACTGCTGCCTCGTCCCCGAGCGGCGCGAGGAGCTCACCACCGAAGGCGGCCTCGACGTCGCGGGCAACCGCGAGCGTCTGGCGCGAAGCTGCGCCGAGCTGGCATCGGCGGGCGTCCGGGTCTCGTTGTTCATCGACCCGGACCCCGCCCAGGTAGCGGCCGCGGCCGCGATCGGAGCTCCCGTCATCGAGCTGCATACCGGACACTACGCGGACGCGCCGGACGAGGCGCGCCGGCGGCACGAGCTCGCCCGCATTGCGAGCGCCGTGGAGCAGGGGCGGGCGCTCGGGCTCAAGGTCAACGCCGGCCACGGCCTCAACTACCACAACGTCCAGCCGGTGGCCGCGATTCCGGGCATCGCGGAGCTGAACATCGGTCACGCCATCGTCGCGCGCGCCGTGTTCAGCGGTCTCGAGGCCGCCGTACGCGAAATGAAGCGCCTGATGCGCGAGGCGCGCGGCCAGTGATCCACGGCATCGGCACGGATATCGTGCGCGTCGAACGCATGCAGCGCAGTCTCGAGCGCTTCGGCGAGCGTTTCGCGGCGCGGGTGCTCACGTCCGCCGAGCTCGAAGACTTTCGCCGCAGCCTCCGGCCGGCGCATTTCCTCGCACGCCGCTTCGCGGCGAAGGAGGCGGCAGCGAAGGCGCTCGGTACCGGCTTCGTGCGCGGTCTGCGGCTGCGCGATATCGCTGTGGGGCACGACGCGGACGGCAAACCGGTGCTCGTGTTCTCCGGCGCCGCCGAGGCACTGCTGCGCAAGCGGCAGATCCACGCGGCACACCTGAGTCTCGCCGACGAAGCCGACTACGCCGTGGCGTTCGTGCTGCTCGAAGCGCGGGGCTAGCGGGCCCTGCCCGCCGCAGCGCTACCGCCGCGGGCCGAGCGGCTGACGGCGCGGCGGTCGGGCGGGCGCGAGGAATCCCCGAGGGTGGGCCGCTTGGCGGGCCGCGAGCCGGGTCAGCGGATGATGACGCCGATGCCCACGCCGAAACGCACGTTCGAGCCCTGCGGGGCCCGCTCGCCGAGCGGCCAGAGATAGATCTCTTCCGCCTCGAGCACCGGGTACACGTACTCTGCCTCGCCCACGCGTCCCCGGCGGGTGCCCGTTACGCCGCCGACGGCGGTGACCAGCCTTCCGCTGCGGAAGTCGGCCGCCTCGAGATAACCCTCACGTACGAGAAGAAAGCGACGCTGTGCCGGCGCGCCGGTCTGCGGGCGGCCGGAATCGTCGAGCGGGTAGCCGAGGGTTTCGATCTCGGTGGTGTGCTCGAGGTTGCGCGTGCTGACGATAACGCCGCCCCAGGCGACGCGCCGTCCTCTGGCGGTCTCGATGTGCGCTGCGGCTTCCGCCGGTGTCAGGCTGCGGTCGGTGCCCTCGAAATCGAGCGGCGGCGTGCTGGCGCACGCTGCGAGAAGCAGCAGGGGTGCAATGAGGGCGGGCGGCGATACGCGCATCGGTTAGCGCCAGTAAGGGTAGTACGGATAGGGCCAGTACCAGGGATAGGGGCGAGCCGGCCAGAACGGGTCGTAGAACGGATCGTAGAACGGGTCGCGGTAATAGTAGTACGGTCGCTCCGGCAGCGGCTCCCAGAGCTGCGTGGTTTCCGCGTCGACGACGATGTAGCGGTACGGGTACTCGCCGATCGGGCGTGTCATCTCTCCGCTCACCCGCCCGGACACCGTTACCAGCCGGCCGTCGCGATAGACCGCCGGATCGAGGAAGCCTTTCACCTTGGCGAGGAAGCGGCCGGCACTGTCGCCCTCGGTTCGCGGGCGGCCGGAGCTGTCGAGCGGCCGCGAGACGACGTCGAGCCAGGTTTCGTCTGCACGGTTCTCGATGCCTGCGATCGCGCCGCCCCAGCGCACGAGGGTACCGAGGTAACCGCTCGGGTTCGCGCGTACGTCGGCCAGCGCCGGATCGCCGGGTGGGGGCTCGCGGATGGCTTTGGGCGTCGAGGTGGTCGCGCAGCCCGAGAGCGCAGCTGCCACGAGTAAGACGAGGAGGGCTCGCATGCGGGCAGTATACTCTCGCCGCGGCGCGAGTTTCGCCGGGATTCTCCCGAGCCGGACAACGCCTTGCTCGACCCTTGTGCGCGCCGCGGAGAGCTCCGCGGCGCCGCTTGAGAGGCCGTCAGCCGAGACGCTGGAAATGGCTCCCCGGGAGGGACTCGAACCCCCGACCAAGCGGTTAACAGCCGCTTGCTCTACCGGCTGAGCTACCGGGGAAGACTGGAAAGGCGCGTATAGTAAGGGTGCGCATTCGGCGGGGTCAATACGAAGCATTCGACGACCCGCGAGGCGTGACGCCCGGCCGACGGCACGCAGAACTCGGCACCGCGTGCTTCGCTCGAACGGTGGCGCCGGCCGGCACCTGCGGTCGAAGCGCGCGCCGCGGCGCTGATATGATTCTCGTCTGGAACAGGAACCGGACATGAGCGGGAAATTCCGGCTGTCGAGCCCGTTTGCGCCTGCAGGCGACCAGCCGCAGGCGATCGAGTCGCTGATCGAGGGACTCGCGCGCGGCGACGCGTGCCAGACGCTCCTCGGCGTCACCGGATCGGGCAAAACCTTCACGATCGCGAACGTGATCGAACGGGTGCAGCGCCCGACGATCGTCCTCGCCCCGAACAAGACGCTCGCCGCGCAGCTCTACTCGGAGATGCGCGACTTCTTTCCGCACAACGCCGTCGAGTACTTCGTCTCGTACTACGATTACTACCAGCCGGAAGCCTACGTACCGTCCTCGGACACTTATATCGAGAAAGACGCCTCGATCAACGCCCACATCGAGCAGATGCGCCTCTCGGCGACCAAGGCGCTGCTCGAGCGGCCCGATACCATCATCGTCGCCACGGTGTCCGCGATCTACGGCCTCGGCGACCCGAGCGCCTACCACGCCATGGTGCTGCACTTGAAACGCGGGATGCAGATCGAGCAGCGCGCCATGCTGCGGCGGCTCGCCGAGATGCAGTACAGCCGCAACGACGTCGAGCTCGCGCGCGGCACGTTCCGCGTGCACGGAGACGTGATCGACATCTTCCCGGCGGAATCGGAGCGTCTGGCGGTGCGGGTCGAGCTCTTCGGCGACGAGGTCGAGGCGCTGTCCGAGTTCGACCCGCTGACCGGCGAGGTCGCGGCGACGCTCACGCGCACCACCGTCTATCCGAAGACGCACTACGTGACCGGCCGCGAGACCCTGCTCAAGGCGATCGACGAGATCAAGCTCGAGCTGCGCGAGCGGCTCGCCGAGCTGCGCGCGCAGGGCAAGCTCGTCGAGGCGCAGCGCCTCGAGAGCCGCACCCTCTACGATCTCGAGATGATGCGCGAAGTGGGTTACTGCAGCGGCATCGAGAACTACTCGCGCTTCCTCTCGGGGCGCAGGCCGGGCGAGCCGCCGCCGACGCTGTTCGACTACGTCCCGAAGCATGCGCTGCTCGTGATCGACGAGAGCCACGTGACCGTGCCGCAGCTCGGCGGCATGTACCGCGGCGATCGCGCCCGCAAGGAGACGCTCGTCGAGTACGGCTTCCGTCTGCCCTCGGCGCTCGACAACCGGCCGCTGCGGTTCGATGAGTTCGAGCGCCTGATGCCGCAGACCATCTTCGTGTCGGCGACCCCCGGCCCCTACGAGCTCGAGCGCTGCCGGGGCGTCGTCATCGATCAGGTAGTGCGGCCGACGGGGCTCGTCGACCCCGAGGTCGAAGTGCGGCCCGTGGCGGCGCAGGTCGACGACCTGCTGTCGGAGATCCGCGCGCGCGTCAAGGCGCAGGAGCGGGTGCTCGTCACCACGCTCACCAAGCGCATGGCGGAGGACCTGACCGAGTACCTCTTCGAGCACGGGGTCAAGGTGCGCTACCTCCATTCGGACATCGATACCGTCGAGCGCGCCGAAATCATCCGCGACCTGCGCTCCGGGGCGTTCGATGTGCTGGTCGGGATCAACCTGCTGCGCGAGGGCCTCGACCTGCCGGAGGTGTCGCTGGTCGCGATCCTCGACGCCGACAAGGAGGGATTCCTGCGCTCCACGCGCTCGCTCATCCAGACGATCGGCCGCGCGGCGCGCAACATCAACGGCAAGGTGATCCTGTACGCCGACACCGTCACCGAGTCGATGCGTGCGGCGATCGAGGAGACGGAGCGGCGCCGGGAGAAGCAGCTCGCCTACAACCGCGAGCACGGCATCGTGGCGCGCGGCATCGTGAAGGAGATCAAGGAGATCATCGACGGGGTGCATCCGGGCCGCTACCCGAGGGCGGGCGAGGGGCGGGCACCGGTGCTGGCGGCCGAGGACGACGCGGAGTACGCCGGGCTCGCCCCGAGCGCCCTGAGCAAGCTCCTCAACAAGCTCGAGAAGCAGATGCACAAGCACGCCCGCAACCTGGAGTTCGAGCAGGCGGCCGCGATCCGGGACAAGATCCGCAAGATCCGCGAGCGCAACTTCGGCATCGCGAGCGGCGGGCGGCGCTGAGCGCTGCGCCTTGTGACCCCCTTCGAGATTGTGCTATTTTCCGCGGTCTCAGGCGCGTAGCTCAGTGGTAGAGCACCACCTTGACATGGTGGTGGTCGGTGGTTCGATCCCACTCGCGCCTACCAGTTTGGCACTTCCACTCGAGCGGAAAATTCACGCGGCCTGTCGTAGTGGTCGCCACTGAAAAGGTTTCGTAGCATGCCCATCGTCACCCTGCCCGACGGCAGCCAGCGCCAGTATCCCCAGCCCGTCACCGTCGCCGAGATCGCCGCCGACATCGGCCCCGGGTTCGCGCGCGCCGCGCTCGCCGGGCGCGTGAACGGCCGCCTGGTCGACACCTCGTACCGCGTGAGCGAGGACGCTGAGGTCGCGATCGTCACCGACCGCGACCCGGACGGCCTCGAAGTGCTGCGGCACTCGACGGCGCACCTGCTCGCGCAGGCGGTCAAGGAGCTCTACCCGGAGGCGCAGGTCACGATCGGTCCGGTGATCGAGGACGGCTTCTACTACGACTTCGCGTACAAGCGCGGCTTCACGGAGGAGGACCTGCGGCGGATCGAGAGCCGCATGGCGGAGATCGTGAAGCGCGACTACCCGGTCGAGCGCTCGGTCATGGAGCGCGACGCGGCGGTGAAGTTCTTCCGCGACCAGGGCGAGGAGTACAAGGCGCAGATCATCGAGTCGATTCCCGAGAACGAGGAGATTTCGCTCTATCGCCAGGGCGACTTCGTCGACCTCTGCCGCGGGCCGCACGTGCCGTCCACCGGGAAGCTGCGCGCCTTCAAGCTCACGAAGACGGCCGGCGCCTACTGGCGCGGCGACGCGCGGAACGAGATGCTCGCGCGCATCTACGGAACCGCGTGGGCGAACGAGGAGCAGCTCAAGGCCTACCTCCACCGGCTCGAGGAGGCGGAGAAGCGCGACCACCGCAAGCTCGGCCGCCAGCTCGATCTGTTCCACATGCAGGAGGAGGCGCCGGGCATGGTGTTCTGGCACGAGCACGGCTGGCGCATCTACCAGACCATCCAGCAGTACATGAGCGCGCTGTGGCGCGAGCACGGCTACCGCGAGATCCGCACGCCGATGCTGCTCGACCGCTCGCTCTGGGAGCGCTCGGGGCACTGGGAGAAGTTCCATGCCGACATGTTCGTCACCGAGTCGGAGAAGCGCCTGTACGCGGTGAAGCCGATGAACTGTCCGGCGCACATCCAGGTGTACAACCAGGGCCTCAAGAGCTACCGCGATCTGCCGCTGCGCCTCGCGGAGTTCGGTTCGTGCCACCGCAACGAGCAGTCGGGCGCGCTGCACGGGCTGATGCGGGTGCGCGGCTTCGTGCAGGACGACGCGCACATCTTCTGCACCGAGGAGCAGATCCAGCCCGAGGTGAGCAGCTTCATCGACATGCTGCACCGGGTGTACGCGGACTTCGGCTTCAAGGACATCCTCTACAAGCTCTCCACCCGGCCGGCAAACCGGATCGGGTCGGAGGAGGCGTGGGACAAGGCCGAGCAGGCGCTCGAGCGGGCGCTGAACAGCAAGGGGCTGCCGTGGGAGCTGCAGCCGGGGGAGGGGGCGTTCTACGGACCCAAGATCGAGTTCTCCCTGCGCGACTCCATCGGCCGCGTCTGGCAGTGCGGCACGATCCAGGTCGATTTCTCCATGCCGGGCCGCCTGGGCGCGCAGTACATTGGCGAGGACGGCAGCAGGCTGGTCCCGGTCATGCTGCACCGGGCCATCTTCGGGTCCATCGAGCGCTTCATCGGCATCCTGATCGAGGAGTACGCCGGCGCTTTCCCGGCCTGGCTCGCGCCGGTTCAGGCGCAGGTGCTCACCATCACGGACCAGCAGGCGGAGTACGCGCGGCGCGTCACGGAGGGGCTCCGATCCCGGGGCTTCCGGGTCGAGGCTGACTTGAGAAACGAAAAAATAGGCTTTAAAATCCGCGAACATACGTTACGCCGCGTTCCCTATTTGCTCGTGATCGGCAAGCGCGAAGCGCTCGACGGCACGGTTGCCGTGCGCACGCGCAAGGGTGAGGACGTGGGCAGCATGACGCCGGCTGCCTTCGCCGAGAAGCTCGCCCGGGAGGTCGCGAGTCGCGGCGTTAATTTTTTGGAGGAAAGTAAACATCGCGTCGGATAGAGAACTACGCGTAAACGGGCGGATTACCGCGCCGAGAGTCCGACTCATCGGCGTGGACGGTCAGCAGATCGGAATCGTTTCGCTGCAGGAAGCACTGCGCAAAGCCGAGGAGGCGGATCTCGACCTCGTGGAGATCTCGCCGCAAGCCTCCCCGCCCGTTTGCCGCATCATGAACTACGGCAAGTACCAATACGAAGAAAGCAAACGCCGGCATGCGGCCAAGAAGAAGCAGAAGCAGATCCAGGTAAAGGAAGTGAAGTTTCGTCCGGGGACGGACGTCGGAGACTATCAGGTCAAACTACGCAACCTGATACGTTTCCTCGAGAACGGGGACAAGGCGAAAGTCACCCTGCGGTTCCGCGGGCGCGAGATGGCGCATCAGGAGTTGGGGATGCAGCTGCTCAAGCGCGTGGAAGCGGACCTCAAGCCTTACGGGACGGTGGAGCAGTTCCCGAAGCTCGAGGGCCGGCAGATGGTGATGATCATCAGCCCCCATAAACATTGACAGTAGTGCATCGACCGCGCATGCGGCGGGCACGAGAATGCGGAGTATCGAAATGCCCAAGTTGAAGACGAATCGCGGCGCAGCCAAGCGGTTCAAGCGCGCCGCCAAAGGCGGGTTCAAGCGCTCCCACTCGCACCTGCGCCACATCCTTACGAAGAAGAGCTCGAAGCGCAAGCGCGGGTTGCGCGGCACCACCATGGTGCACGATTCCGATCAGCGTCTGGTGCGCCAGATGCTGCCGTACGCCTGAGGGCTGAGCCATGCCGAGAGTCAAACGCGGCGTAACCGCGGGCGCGCGACACAAGAAGGTGCTGCGCCAGGCGAAGGGTTACTACAACGCGCGGCGCAAGAACTTCAAGACCGCCAATCAGGCGGTGATGAAGGCCGGGCAGTACGCCTACCGCGACCGGCGCGTGCGCAAGCGCGATTTCCGGTCGCTCTGGATCGCGCGCATCAACGCCGGCGCGCGCGAATGCGGGCTGTCGTACAGCCGATTCATGAACGGACTCAAGAAGGCCGCCATCGTGATCGATCGCAAGGTGCTGTCGGACATCGCGATCCACGACAAGAAGACCTTTTCCGCACTGGTCGAGAAAGCCAAAGCCGCCCTCGCGGGCTAGCAAGGAGCCGCGGCGCGAGCGCCGGCGGAGCCAGCATTACGACAACCGAGGGAAAGGTCCTCCGACCTTTCCCTTTTTTGTTTTTCAGGTGAACCCGCATGTCTGAAACCATCGAGTCCTTGCAGCGGCAGCTGGAGCAGCTCGTCGCGGATGCCGAAGCGGCCGCTGCTGCGGCCGCCGACGTCGCCGCGGTCGAGGACATCCGCGTGCGCTATCTCGGCAAGAAGGGGCTGCTGACGGAGCAGCTGAAGCAGATCGGGAGCCTCGCGCCCGAGGAGCGGCCGCTGGTCGGCAAGTGGGTGAACGAGGCGAAGGACCGCCTGACCGAGCGTCTGCGCGAACGCCGCGCCGATCTCGAGGCGCGCGCGCAGGAGGCGCGGCTCGAGCGCGAGCGGATCGACGTCACGCTGCCGGGGCGCGGGCTCGGCGTCGGCGGGCTGCATCCGATCACGCGCGCGCTCGAGCGGCTCGAGCAGATCTTCGTCGGGATGGGGTTCGCCATCGCCGACGGCCCGGAGATCGAGGACGACTACCACAACTTCGAAGCGCTCAACATTCCCGCGCACCATCCGGCGCGCGCGATGCACGACACGTTCTACTTCGACGCGCGGCGGCTGCTGCGCACGCACACCTCGCCGGTGCAGGTGCGCTACATGGAGGCGCACCGCCCGCCGCTGCGGATCGTGGCACCCGGGCGCGTCTACCGCAACGACTCGGATGTGACGCACTCGCCGATGTTCTTCCAGATCGAGGGCCTGCTGGTCGACGAGCGCGTCACCTTCGCGGACCTCAAGGGACTCCTCACCGAGTTCCTCACGCGGTTCTTCGACCGCCCGGATCTCGCCGTGCGCTTCCGGCCGTCGTACTTCCCCTTCGTCGAGCCGGGCGCCGAGGTCGATATCAGTTGCTTCGTCTGCGGGGCGCAAGGTTGCCGCGTCTGCAAGGGCAGCGGCTGGCTCGAGGTGCTCGGCTCGGGCATGGTGCATCCGGAGGTGTTCCGCTACGTCGGCATCGATGCCGAGCGCTACACCGGCTTCGCGTTCGGACTCGGGGTCGAGCGGCTCGCCATGCTGCGCTACGGGGTGAACGACCTGCGGCTGTTCTACGAGAACGATCTGCGCTTCCTGCAGCAGTTCAGATGACGTGCGGAGTGGCCGATGAAGCTCAGTTACGAATGGTTGCGTGAATGGGTACCGGTGAAGCTCGCGCCGCGCGCGCTCGCCGAGCGCCTGACACTCGCGGGCGTCGAGGTCGGCGCGATCGCACCGGCCGGTCCCGCGCTCGAAGGCGTGGTCGTCGGCCGGGTGCGGCGCGTGGAAGCGCACCCGCGGGCGCCGCGGCTCACGGTGTGCGAGGTCGAGGCAGGCGGCGGGAAGCGGGTGCGGGTGGTCTGCGGGGCGCCGAACGTGGCCGCCGGGATTAAGGCGCCGCTCGCGCTGCCCGGCGCACAGCTGCCCGACGGCCGCAGGATCGAGGCAGCCGTGATCCAGGGCGTCGAGTCGGCGGGCATGCTCTGTTCCTCGACCGAGCTCGGGCTCGACGGCGACGCTGACGGGCTGCTGCTCCTCGACGAGGCCGTGCGCACGGGCGCGCCGCTCGCCAAGGCGCTCGGCTTCGATGATGTCACCCTCGAACTCGATCTCACCCCCAATCGCGGCGACTGTCTGAGCGTGGCCGGCGTCGCGCGCGAAGTCGCGGCGCTCACGGGCGCGAGGCTGCACGCGCCGCCCATCCGGCCGGCGCGCGTCAAGGCGCGGCGGCGCGTGGCCGTGCGGATCGACGCGCGCCAGGCCTGCCCGCGCTACGCGGGGCGCGTCATCGAAGGGCTCGATCGCCACGCGCGCACGCCGCTCTGGATGCGGGAGCGGCTGCGCCGCGCCGGCGTGCGCAGCCTGCATCCGGTCGTCGATGTCACGAACTATGTCATGCTCGAGCTCGGCCAGCCGATGCATGCGTTCGATCTCGCGAAGCTGCGCGGCTCCATTCGCGTGCGCACGGCCGTCGAGAACGAGACGCTGACACTGCTCGACGGCCGCCGCGTCGCGCTGCCGAGCGGGGCGCTGCTGATTACCGACGACCGCGGGCCGATCGCGCTCGCGGGCGTCATGGGCGGGGAAGAAACCGCAGTGGGCGCGGAGACCGACGCCGTGTTCCTCGAGAGTGCCCACTTCGACCCGATGAGCGTCGCGCGGTACGCACGCGCCATGGGCATCCAGACGGACGCCTCGCAGCGCTTCGAGCGCGGCGTTGATCCGACGCTTCCGGTACGCGCGCTCGAGCGGGCTACGGCGCTGCTGCTCGAGATCGCGGGCGGCCGCGCCGGACCGATCACGGTCGCCGGCGCCGCGCCGCGCGCACGCCCCCCGATCGTGCTGCGCGCCGAGCGGCTGGCGCAGCTACTCGGTAGCGCTGTCGAGCCGCGCCGCGCGGCGGATATCCTGAAGCGGCTCGGCATGAGGGTGCAGCGGCACAAGCAGGGCTGGCGCGTGATACCGCCGTCGTACCGCTTCGACATCGGCATCGAGGTCGACCTGATCGAGGAGGTGGCGCGCGTCCTCGGGTACGACCGGATTCCGGTGACGCTGCCGGCCGCGCCTGCAAGAGCGCCCGAGCTTCCCGAGAGCCGGCAGAGCGTGGCGCGACTGCGGGCGATGCTCGTCGATCGCGACTACCAGGAGGTCATCACCTACAGCTTCGTCGACCCGGAGCTGCAGCAGCTGCTCGACCCGGGCTCGCCGCCGGAGCGTCTGAGCAATCCGATCAGCGCCGACATGGCGGTGATGCGAACGACCCTGTGGGCGGGATTGGTGCAGGCGCTGCGTTATAACCGCAACCGGCAACAGAATCGCATACGCATCTTCGAGATCGGGCGGCGCTTCCTGACACAGCCGACCGCACGCGAAGAAGTCATGCTCGCGGGCGCGGTTGCGGGCGCTGCCGCGCCCGAGCAGTGGGGGTTCGCGCGACGGGAGGTCGATTTTTACGACGCCAAGAGCGACGTCGAGGCGGTGCTTGCGCTCACCGGGTGCGCGGACGACGTGCGCTTCGTCGCGGCCGCCCATCCGGCGCTGCATCCCGGGCAAAGTGCTGCTATACATCTAGGGGGAGAAGGGGTTGGATGGAT
The DNA here is from genome assembly GCA_036381895.1 of Burkholderiales bacterium. Taxonomy (GTDB): domain Bacteria; phylum Pseudomonadota; class Gammaproteobacteria; order Acidiferrobacterales; family Sulfurifustaceae; genus JACQFZ01. The sequence goes on from DASVBY010000081.1 coordinate 36,987, forward strand.
CGGTACCCTCCACCCCGCGCTGCAGGCGCGCCTGGAAACCGGTAACGTGGTGCTGTTCGAGCTGCGTCTCGGCGCGCTGCTCGAGCGACGGGTCCCGGCGTTCGTCGAGATATCCCGCTTCCCGGCCGTGCGCCGCGACCTCGCCGTGGTCGTGCCCGAGACCACGGAGGCGCAGGCCGTTTTGGACGCCGTACGTGAGGCCGCGGGGCCGCTTCTCATCAATCTTCAGCTGTTCGATGTGTATCGCGGCGAAGGTATTGATTCCGGAAGAAAAAGTCTTGCTTTGGGCTTGACCTTCCAGGATTCTTCGCGCACCCTTAGAGAAGCGGAGGTAGACACGCTCGAGGCGCAGGTAATCGAGGCCCTGCAGACCAGTCTGGGGGCTCAGTTACGGCGGTAGCGAGCGGCGATCGTACAACAACCACGGACCGAGCATCGATATGGCGCTGACCAAGGCGGACCTGGCCGAGAGCCTGTTCAACGAACTTGGGCTCAACAAGCGGGAGGCCAAGGAATTCGTCGAGCTGTTCTTCGAGCACATTCGCGCCGCTCTCGTGAACGGGGAGCACGTCAAGCTGTCTGGTTTTGGTAACTTCGGTCTGCGGCACAAGAACTCCCGCCCGGGCCGCAACCCGAAGACCGGCGAGGAAATTCCCATAACCGCCCGGCGCGTCGTGACGTTCCGGGCGAGCCATAAGCTCAAAGAACGCGTGGAGCGCAACGTCCGCCTGAAGATGGACAGGGTGCCCTCAGCCGATAAGACCAACAACCAGGCTGAAGTGAATGCTTGACCCGGCCGACAACCTCGAGCTGCCGCCCATTCCCAGCAAGCGCTACTTCACCATCGGTGAAGTGAGCGAGCTGTGCGCGGTGAAGCCGCACGTGCTGCGGTACTGGGAGCAGGAGTTTCCGCAGCTCAAGCCCGTGAAGCGCCGCGGCAACCGGCGCTACTACCAGCGCCACGACGTGGTGCTGATCCGCCAGATCCGCAACCTGCTGTACGTCGAAGGCTTTACCATCAGCGGCGCCCGCAACAAGCTCGCGATGGACAGCTCGACCTCGCTCGAGCGCGAGCGCGTACAGACCGTGCGCACGCTCATCGCTGAGCTGGAAGAAGTGCTGCGGCTGCTCGACGGTCCCTAGACCCGTCGTGCGGTTGCCGTTTTGTCAGGCCGCGCGCGCTCGCGTATCATAGCGGCCGGCCGCGGCGTACGCGCGGCCGCGAAGCAATCGAGCGGGGCGTAGCGCAGCCTGGTAGCGCACCACCTTGGGGTGGTGGTGGTCGTGGGTTCAAATCCCGCCGCCCCGACCAAAATTCCCGGATCCGGCTTTTTCTGCACCGACCCCGGTTCACACATGAGCTTTCCGCTTCGGCATCCGCGCCCGACGACGCGCGGGCGCGGCGACGCCCGCGCGCGCAGGGCTCCCTGAGCGCGGCCGCATGCGCATATTGGTGAGCAACGACGACGGTTATCTCGCGCCCGGACTCGCGTGCCTCGCGCGCGCGCTCGCCGAAATCGCCGAAGTGGAGGTCGTGGCGCCGGACCGCGATCGCAGCGGCGCCAGCAACTCCCTGACCCTGCATCGACCGCTGCGCGTGCGGCGCGCCGACAACGGCTTCATCTATGTCGACGGCACGCCCACCGATTGCGTGCATCTCGCCGTAACGGGCCTCATGGAACGCCAGCCGGACATGGTGGTGTCCGGCATCAACCGCGGCGCCAATCTCGGCGACGACGTGCTCTATTCGGGCACCGTCGCGGGGGCGATCGAGGGCCGGTTCCTCGGCGCACCGGCGATCGCGATCTCGCTCGTCGGCTCGGCCGGCCGTCACTTCGAGACCGCGGCGCAGGTCGCCGTCCGTCTGGTCCACCGCTTGCGGCGGGATCCGCTCCCGGCCGATACCATCCTCAACGTGAACGTGCCCGATCTGCCGCTCGAGGCGATCAGCGGCTTCGAGGCCACGCGGCTCGGCTACCGCCACAAGGCGGAGGCGGCGTTCCGGGCGGCCGATCCCTACGGCAACCCGGTCTACTGGATCGGGCCGTCGGGCCCGGAAGCGGATGCGGGTCCGGGAACGGACTTCGATGCGATCCGGCGCAACGCCGTCTCGATCACCCCTTTGCAGGTCGACATGACCCGATATACTGCGCTGGAGCAGGTGGCTTCCTGGCTCAAGAGTCTGTGAGCGAAGCGACGTGGCGGATATCAACGGCATCGGCATGACCTCTCCGCGCACGCGCGAGCGGCTGGTTCAGCGGCTGCGCAGCGAGGGGATCAAGGATGAAGCCGTGCTCGACGCTATCCGCAGCGTTCCGCGGCATCTACTGATCGACGAGGCGCTTGCGAGCCGCGCCTACGAGGACACGGCGCTTCCGATCGGCTACGGGCAGACGATTTCGCAGCCCTACATCGTCGCGCGCATGACGGAACTGTTGCGCGCGGGCGGCCAGCTCAACCGCGTGCTCGAAGTGGGTACGGGCTCGGGCTATCAGACCGCCGTGCTCGCGCGCCTCGTCAAGCAGGTGTATTCCATCGAGCGGCTCGAACCGCTGCTGCGCGTGGCGCGGGGGCGCCTGCTGCGGCTCGGCGTGCGCAACGTCCAGTTCAAACTGGGCGACGGCAGCCGCGGCTGGCCGGAGCACGCGCCCTTCGACGGCGTCATCGTCACTGCCGCCCCCGCCACGCTGCCGAACGCGCTGCTCGAGCAACTCGCGCCGGGGGCGCGTCTCGTGATCCCCGTCGGGCCGGCGAACGCGCAGGAGCTCCTGGTGGTGCGGCGCACCGACTCCGGTTACGTGCACGAGCGGCTCGCGCGCGTCAGCTTCGTCCCCCTGATCGAGGATCCCGCCTGAGGCCGCCGGCATCGTGCGCAGGCACGTACGACGTTGGCGCGCCGGTTTTTGTCTTGCGATCGGTCTCCTGTCCGGCGTGGTCGGCTGCGCGGCGCGCACGTCTGCCGTGGTGCAAGAGCGGGGCACGCCGGCGCGGGCACCGGAGGCGCCGTACCGCGAAGTGGTCGCGGGCGATACGCTCTACAGCATCGCCTGGGAATCGGGGCGCGACTACCGTGACCTCGCGGAATGGAACGGCCTCGAACCGCCGTATCTGATCCGCCCCGGGCAGCGGCTGCGGCTATATCCGCCGGGTTCCGCTCGCGCAAAGGCGGCGTCCCCGCCACCGCCGGATCACCGGGTCGTCGCGCGCGGCGACACGCTCTATGCGATCGCGCAGGACGTCGGGGTGTCGTACAGGGATCTTGCAGCCTGGAACGGGCTCGAGCCGCCTTATGTCATCCATCCGGGGCAGCGCCTGCGCGTCGCGCCGCCCGAGGCGGCCAGGGGCAGTGCCGGCGGTGCGCCGCGTGCGGTGCGCAAGGTGCGTGTTGACGACATGCCGGCGACAGGAGCGATCGCGTGGCAGTGGCCGACGGAAGGTCGCGTCATCGCGCGATTCGCGCCCGGCAACGGCGCGAAGGGCATCGACATCGCGGGCACTGCGGGACAGGACGTGCGCGCCGCTGCCGCGGGCAAGGTCGTATACCAGGGCAGTGGACTTCGCGGATACGGACAGCTTATTATCATCAAGCACAACGCGGATTATCTCAGCGCGTACGCGCACTGCGGCGCGATCTACGTGCAAGAAGGGAGCGTGATAAGGGCTGGGCAGAAGATCGCCGCGATGGGCAGCAGCGGAACTGACCGCGTCAAGTTGCACTTCGAGATCCGGCGACGCGGTGTACCGGTTGATCCATTGGACTTTCTTCCGAAGAAGTAGGCATGTCCGCACGCAAACCGTCGGGTTCCCGCAAGAAAAGCAAATCCCCGGGCGCGACCAAGCGCGGCCGGCGCTCGATCGAGGAAACCGACGACGAAGTCGCGTCGGTGGTCGACGGCGAAGAGGAGGTCGACGAGGAGCAGGAGTCGCCCGAGGTCGAGGCGGCGGATGCGGAAGAGGACAGCAGCGCGGCGGATGACAACTACGCCCAGGCCGACGCCACGCGGCTGTACCTGAAGGAAATCGGCTTCTCCCCGCTCCTTACGGCGGAGGAAGAGGTGTACTACGCGCGCCGCGCGCAGAAGGGCGATGCGGCCGCGCGCCGGCGCATGATCGAGAGCAACCTGCGCCTGGTGGTGAAGATCGCGCGGCGGTACATGAACCGCGGCCTCGCGCTGCTCGACCTCATCGAGGAAGGCAACCTCGGTCTGATCCGGGCGGTCGAGAAGTTCGACCCCGAGCGCGGCTTCCGCTTCTCGACCTACGCCACCTGGTGGATCCGCCAGACGATCGAACGCGGCATCATGAACCAGACGCGCACGATCCGTCTGCCGGTGCACGTCCTCAAGGAGATCAACATCTACCAGCGCGCCGCGCGCTACCTGTCGCAGAAGCTCGACCACGAGCCGACGCCGGAGGAGGTGGCGCAGCTCCTCGACAAGCCGATCGAGGACGTGAAGCACATGCTCGGGCTCAACGAGCGCCTGGCCTCGGTCGATGCGCCGCTAGACGACGACCCGGACCGCTCGCTGCTCGATGCCATCGCCGACGAGCGCACGCTCGACCCGGAGAAGGTGCGCCAGCAGGAAGACCTCCAGGCGTTGATCGAGGCATGGCTGAACGAGCTCAACGACAAGCAGCGCGAGGTGGTGGAGCGCCGCTTCGGGCTCAACGGCCGCGAGATCTCGACGCTCGAAGAGGTGGGGGCCGATATCGGCGTGACGCGCGAACGCGTGCGCCAGATCCAGGTGGAGGCGCTGAAGCGGCTGCGCGTGATCCTCGAGCGCGCCGGCTTTTCGGTGGATTCGCTGTTCTAGCGCCCGGCGCCCGCAGCAACCCGGCGCGCCGGGCGGTCGGCGCGCGCGGGAAGTCCGTCAGGCGGCGACCTCGATCAGCAGCGCCGCCGCCACCCGCCGACCCTCGCCCATCAGCACGTTGTAGGTGCGGCACGCCGCCCAGGTATCCATCACCTCGAAGCCAACCGCCGCCTCGATCAGCGGCCGGGTGAGCGCCGGCGGGGGAAAGCGCAGCCGCGCCCCGGTGCCGAGCAGCACGACCTCCGGCTCGAGCGCAGCGATGGCTGCGATGTCGGCTTCGGTGATCTCGCCGAAGGCCCGCGGCCGCCAGTCCGGGATGATGCGTTCGGGAGTGACGATCAGGCTCGCCGTGTAGGTGTCCTGATTGATGGTGATCCGGCCGGGCGCGTACGCGCGAATGGCGTTCTGATGGCCGGCCTGCTCGAGCTGTATCTTCATGGCGCCTGCGCTCCGTCGCCGCGGCCGCGACGGCCGTCGCGTGCACCGGCCGGCGCGTGCCCAATCCCGCGGGCCGGCGATTTCCAGCCGGTGGCCCAGACCCTATAATAGTGACGGTCTCGCGCTCTCATACTCGCATACTACATCAGCGGCCCGGCCGCGGTAAGCAATGGACGAGTTCCCGAGAATCAAGCGGCTCCCGCCGTACGTTTTCAACATCGTCAACGACCTCAAGGCGCAAGCGCGCCGCCGCGGCGAGGACATCATCGACTTCGGGATGGGCAACCCCGACGGGCCGGCGCCGCGGCACATCGTGGAGAAGCTCTGCGAGGCCGCGAACCGCGAGAACACCCATCGCTATTCGGTATCGCGCGGCATTCCGCGGCTGCGGCGCGCGATCGCGAACTGGTACAAGCGGCGCTTCGACGTCGATATCGATCCCGAACGCGAGGCGATCGTCACGATCGGTTCGAAGGAAGGGCTGGCGCACCTCGCGCTCGCGACCATGGACCGCGGGGACGCCGTGCTCGTACCCAATCCCGCGTATCCAATTCACCCGTACGGCTTCGTGATCGCCGGCGCCGATATCCGCCACGTGCCGCTCACGCCCGAGGTCGATTTCTTCGCCGAGCTGGAGAAGGCGATCCGCGACTCGTGGCCGAAGCCGAAGATGCTGGTGCTCAACTTTCCCGCGAATCCGACGACGCAGTGCGTCGACCTCGCGTTCTTCGAGAAGGTGGTCGCGATCGCACGGGAGCACGGCATCTGGGTGGTGCACGATCTTGCTTACGCCGACATCGTGTTCGACGGCTACCGCGCCCCCTCGATACTCGAGGTTCCCGGCGCCAAGGAAGTGGCGGTCGAATTCTTCACGCTCTCGAAGAGCTACAACATGCCGGGCTGGCGCATCGGCTTCATGTGCGGCAGCGAGCGCCTCGTCGGCGCGCTGGCGCGGCTCAAGTCCTACTTCGACTACGGCACGTTCACGCCGATTCAGATCGCGGCGATCCTCGCGCTCGAAGGCCCGCAGGACTGCGTCGAAGAGATCCGGCGCACGTACCAGAAGCGCCGCGACGTGCTCTGCAGCGGCCTCGAGTCGGCCGGCTGGCCGGTCGAGAAGCCCAAGGCGACGATGTTCGTCTGGGCGCGCATTCCCGAAGTCTACCGCCACCTCGGTTCGCTCGAGTTCTCGAAGAAGCTTCTCGCCGAGGCCAAGGTCGCGGTGTCCCCGGGGATCGGCTTCGGCGAGTACGGCGATCAGTACGTCCGCTTTGCGCTCATTGAAAACGAGCACCGTACGCGCCAGGCGATCCGCTCGCTGCGCGAGGTCTTCCGGCGCGACCGCGTGTACGTCGACGCCAGGCGTGGCAGCGCATGAGCCGTCCGGCGTCCGATTTCCCGCCGCGCGACGTCGCCGCGGAGCCGGTTCGTGTCGGCCTGCTCGGGCTCGGGACCGTTGGCTGCGGCACGCTCACAGTGCTTTCGCGCAACCGCGAGGAGATCACCCGGCGCGCGGGCCGGCGCATTGAGGTGGTGCAGGCGGCGGCGCGCGATCTCACGAAGCAGCGCGCCTGCCCGATCGATAACGTCGAGCTGACCACGGACGCGGAGCGCGTGGTGACGAACCCGGCGATCGACGTCGTGGTCGAGCTGATCGGGGGCTACGAGCCCGCGCGGACGCTGGTGCTGCAGGCGATCGCGAACGGCAAGCACGTCGTCACCGCGAACAAGGCGCTGATCGCGCTGCACGGCAACGAGATCTTCCGTGCGGCGCAGGACCGCGGCGTCATGGTCGCGTTCGAGGCCGCGGTCGCCGGCGGCGTGCCGATCATCAAGGCGATGCGCGAAGGGCTTGCGGCGAACCGCATCGAGTGGGTCGCGGGCATCATCAACGGTACGACCAACTACATCCTCTCGGAAATGCGCGATCGCGGCGCCGAGTTCGCCGAGGTGCTCGCCGAGGCGCAGCGGCTCGGCTATGCGGAGGCCGACCCGAGCTTCGACATCGACGGCATCGACACCGCGCACAAGCTCACCATCCTCGCGGCGATCGCGTTCGGGATTCCGCTCAAGTTCGCCGACGCCTACGTGGAGGGTATCCGGGAGGTGATGCGCACGGACGTCGCCTACGCGGAGGAGCTCGGCTACCGGCTGAAGCTCCTCGGCATCGCGCGCCGCGCCGAAGCCGGCGTCGAGCTGCGCGTGCACCCGACCCTGATTCCCGAGCGGCGGCTGCTCGCGAACGTCGACGGCGCGATGAACGCGATCGTGGTGAAGGGCGACGCGGTCGGACCGACGCTGTACTACGGCGCCGGCGCCGGCGCCGAGCCGACGGCATCGGCGGTGGTCGCGGATCTGGTCGACGTGGTGCGCACGCTCACCACCGATCCGACGAACCGCGTGCCGCATCTCGCGTTCCAGCCGGACGCGCTCGCCGACATCCCGATCCTGCCGATGGCGCAGGTGCGCACCTCGTATTATCTGCGGCTGCACGCCGAGGACCGCCCGGGTGTCCTCGCCGACGTCACGCGCATCCTCGGCGACGCGGGCATCAGCATCGAGGCGATCCTGCAGAAGGAGGATGCCGACGGCGACGGCATCGTTCCGGTCATCATCCTGACGCACCCGATCGTCGAGGAACGCATGAACGAGGCGATCGCGCGCATCGAGCGGCTCGCCGCGATCCGCGGCCGCGTGATCCGCATCCGCCTGGAGCACCTGCATGCCGACTGGCACTGAAGCACCGGCGCGCTACACGGGGTTGATCGAGCGCTACCGGGCGCGCCTGCCGCTCGCCCCGGCGGCGCGCCCGATCTCGCTCGGCGAGGGCGATACCCCGCTGATCCGGCTCGAGAACGTCCCGCGGGAGGCGGGCGTCGAGGCGGAGCTCTACGTCAAATACGAGGGGCTCAACCCGACCGGCTCGTTCAAGGACCGCGGGATGACGGTCGCGGTCACCCAGGCGGTGGCGGAGGGCGCGCGTGCGATCATCTGCGCCTCGACCGGCAATACGTCGGCGTCCGCTGCCGCCTACGCGGCGCGCGCCGGCGTGGCCTGCTTCGTGCTGATTCCCGAAGGCAAGATCGCGCTCGGCAAGCTGGCGCAGGCGATGGTGCACGGGGCGACCGTGCTGCAGATCGCGGGCAACTTCGATGCCGGGATGCAGCTCGTCAAGCACATGGCCGGGCGGACGCCGGTCACCATCGTCAATTCGATCAACCCCTACCGCCTGCACGGACAGAAGACCGCGGCGTTCGAGATCGTGGAAGCGCTCGGGGACGCCCCCGACTACCATTGCCTGCCGGTCGGCAACGCCGGCAACATCAGCGCCTACTGGATGGGCTACCGCGAGTATCACGAGCTCGGCGCCGCGCGCCGGCGGCCGGTCATGGTCGGCTACCAGGCGGCCGGCGCCGCGCCGTTCCTGCGCGGACGCATGATCGACGAGCCGGAAACCGTCGCCACCGCGATCCGCATCGGCCATCCGCAGTCGTGGGACAAGGCGTGGGCCGCGCAAAGGGAGTCCGGCGGCTGGTTCGACGAGTGCACGGATGAGGAGATTCTCGCCGCGCAGCGGCTGCTCGCGAGCCGCGAAGGCATCTACTGCGAGCCGGCTTCGGCCATCTCGATCGCGGGCGTGCTGCGCGACCTGCGCACCGGACGCATCCCCGCCGGCAGCCGGATCGTGTGCACGCTGACCGGTCACGGTTTGAAAGATCCGGATATCGCCATCAAGCACAATACCTCGCCTGTAACCCGCGTCGCGGCGGAAGCAGCCGCCGTTGAACGCGCGATCCTCGAGCGGCTGGCCTAGCTCTTTTCCTTTTCAGGCCAGATACTTGCGTGCTGCGCCGGGATGTCGGCGCATACCCGCGCGGAGCCGCCTATGTCCCTGTTATTCGGCATATCTCTTGCTTTACTTACAGGAGCAAGAAGAACGGATGCGCAACGTGGTCGTGACGCCGCCGGCCAAGCGCGCCGCGATACAGGTACACGATGCAGCCGGTTAGCTTGACCTGCCAGACCGACCGTACCGAGGTGGCTCTACAGGGCACGCTCGACGTGCGCGAAGCGCGCGCGGCGCACGCGACGCTGAACGAAGCGCTGGTTCGCGCGCTCCCGCTCGAGCTCGACGCCGCGCGGCTCGAGCGCGTCGACGCCGCCGGACTGCAACTCCTGCTCGCGTTTCTCGAGGGCGCGCGCGCGCGCGACCTCGACCTCCAGTGGCGAGCGGTGAGTGACGCCTTCGCGGCGAGCGCCGAGCTGCTCGGCCTGTCGACGGCTTTGGGGCTGCCGCGATGATTCCCGCATCGCTCGCTACCCGCTGGTGGGCCTGGGCGGCCGCCGCCTGCATCGGCTCCTGGGCGTGGACGCTCGCGCACGTGCCGACCGTGGTCGCGATCGGCAGCGGCTGCGCGACGCTGATCGCCGTCGTGCTGCTCGTCGGGCACGGCGTCAAGCGCTACCGCATGCAGCAGACGTCGGCGGTGTTCGCGCCCGCGCCCGGCGAAGCATCGGACACGACCGCGGCAGCGGAGGAGGACGAGATCGCCGTGCTGCTGCGCGAGACCAACAAAGAGATCGGCGAGATTCCGCCCGTCGACCAGATCCTGCAGAGCATGGAGGCGGACAACCACCGCCGCCGGCTCGAGGACCTGCTGCGCCGGTGGGTGGACGTGGCGCATCGCTACAGCGAAGCCGCGCTCGTGCTGCGCAAGGAGATCCATGCGGTCGTGCAGCACACGGAGCAGGCGGCGAACACCATTTCGAGCAGCTTCCAGGCGGTCATCAACAAGGCGACGCTGCAGGCGCGCGAGGCGATGGAGCTGCTCGAAGGCACGCAAGGCGGCGCGGGCGAAGGCGCGCCGCAGTCGCTGACCGACTTCATCCGGGTGTCCGACGAGCGCCTCACCAAGATGGCCGACGAGGTCGTGCGCGTGGCCGATCTTTCGGTGCAGATGGTCAAGGAGCTCGACGGCGTGCAGAGCCGCACCCAGGCGATCGATGGCTTCCTGCTCGACGTGGAGAAGCTCGCGGACCAGACGAGCCTGCTCGCGCTCAACGCCGATATCGAAGCAGCGCGCGTCGGCGAGCACGGGCGCGGCTTCTCCGTGGTCGCCCAGGAGGTACGGCGCCTGAGCCAGCGCTCGCACGAGTTCAGCGATCGCATTCGCCAGCACCTCAAGGCGGTGAAGGTCGGCCTGCACAAGACCTACGGCGACATGCGCAACCTGTCCGCCGCCGACATGGAGCACGCGCTCAAGATCAAGCAGGAAGTGCTCGAGCTCACGCGCTCGCTCGAGGCCAAGAACCGGGAGGTGGCGGAGACCGTGAGCCGTATCAACACCATCAGCCGGGAGATCGCGCAGGACGTGCACAACGTGGTGGTGTCGCTGCAGTTCCACGACATCACCAGCCAGAAGCTCAAGGCGATGCTCGAGCCGATGGACGAGCTGCGCCGCACGCTGTTTCAGCTCACGCAGGAAACCATGGCGGCAGGGAAGAACCTGCTCCCGTCGAAGCCAGCGGAAGGGGCGGAGGCGCCGGCGCCGGCCGCGGACGAGGCGAACGATTCCGTGCTACGCAAGCTGCGCGCGGTGGGCGCGCCTGCGAGCGGGCCGTCCGTGGAACTGTTCTAGACGGAAGGAGGAGATCAGTGCCAACCATCATGACGGTAGACGACACCGCGTCCATGCGGCAGATGATCAGCTTCACGCTGGGGAGCGCGGGGTACGAGGTGATCGAGGCGGCCGACGGCGCCGAGGCCCTCAAGCTGGCGCAGGGCCGCAAGGTGGACCTGGTCATCGCCGACGTCAACATGCCGAACATGGACGGTATCACGCTGGTGAAGTCGCTACGCGCCATGGAGCAGTACAAGTTCACGCCGATCCTCATGCTCACGACGGAATCGCAGGCCGGCAAGCGCGACGAGGGCAAGAGCGCCGGCGCGACCGGGTGGATCGTCAAGCCGTTCAATCCCGAGCAGCTGGTCAACGTCGTGCGCAAGGTTTTGGGGTAGACGCGTGGCGATCGACCTGCGGCGATTCCACTCGACGTACTTCGAGGAAAGTCTCGAAGGCGTCGCCGTGATGGAGGCAGAACTGCTCGACATCGAGCGCATGCTGCAGCGCAGCGGCGGCGCCCAGGAGCTCGACGCCGAGCGCCTCAACCGCATTTTCCGCGCGGCGCATTCGATCAAGGGCGGGAGCGGCACCTTCGGGTTCGCCGACGTCGCGCATTTCGCGCACGCGCTCGAATCGCTGCTCGACGAGATCCGCTCCGGACGGCGCGCGCTCGATCTCGAAGTCGTCGGCCTGCTGATGCGTGCGGTCGACTGTCTGCGGGCATTCCTGCTGGCGGCGCGCGACGGCGCGGCGCCGCCGGCCGAAGCCGAGGCGTTGCGCGGCGCGCTCGAGCGCGCGCAGACCGCGGGGCGGCCGGCGTCGTCGGCGCTCGAGCCGGTAGCGAGCACGGGGAGCGGCTGGGAGATCGAGTTCCATCCGCACGAACGCTTCTTCCATACGGGCAACGATCCGCTGCGGCTGCTGCGCACGCTTGCCGAGCTCGGGCAGCTCGTGGTGCGCGCCGATACCTCGCGGCTGCCGGCGTGGGAGCAATTCGACCCGGAGCTGTGCTACCTCGGCTGGAGCCTCACGTTGCAGAAGCCGGTGGCGCGGAGCGCGCTCGACGAGGTGTTTGCCTGGGTGGTCGGGGACTGCGAGCTGCAGTTGCGCCCGATCGCGGCCGCGACCGCGCCGAGCGATCCGGGACCGAAGACGGAGGAGAAGGGAGCGACCTCGATTCGCGTCGCCACCGCCAAGGTGGACGCGCTCGTCGACATCGTGGGCGAGCTCGTGATCACGCAGACGATGTTGTCGCAGCTCGTCGAGGACTTCACTCCCGAGCGGCTCGCACGGCTGCGCGCCGGCGTGGCGCAGCTCGAGCGGCACACGCGCGATCTGCAGGACGCCGTTCTCGGCATCCGCATGCTTCCGATCGGCTTCGTATTCAGCCGCTTCCCGCGGCTCGCGCGCGACGTCTCGGCCATGCTCGGCAAGCAGGTCGAGCTCGCGATCAGCGGCGAACGCACCGAGCTCGACAAGGCGATCATCGAGCGCATCACCGATCCGCTCACGCACCTCGTGCGCAACGCCATCGATCACGGGATCGAGACCCCGGAGGAACGGCGGCGCGCGGGCAAACCGGCGTACGGAAGCATCCGGCTCGATGCCTATCACAAGGCGGGCAACGTCGTCATCGAGGTGTCGGACGACGGCCGCGGCCTCGACCGCCAGCGCATCCTCGCCAAGGCGCGCGCCCTCGGACTCGTCGCGCCGGAGGCCGAGCTCGAGCCGGCGCAGATCGACGAGCTCATATTCATGCCCGGCTTCTCCACGGCCGAATCGATCAACGATCTCTCGGGCCGCGGCGTTGGCCTCGACGTCGTACGCAGCAACATCCGCGCGCTCGGCGGCGGCGTCGAGGTGAGCTCGGTGCCGGGGCGGGGCACGCGCTTCATCATCCGGCTGCCGCTCACGCTCGCCATCGTCGACGGCATGAGCCTGCAGGTCGGGAGCGAGATCTACATCCTGCCGCTCGCCTGGATCGCCGAGACGCTACGGGTGCAGCCGGAGCGCGTGAGCCAGCCGGCCGGCGGACCGGAGATCATCAGCGTGCGCGGCGAGTACCTGCCGCTGCTGCGGCTCGACCGGCTGTTCAATCTGCCGGCGCGGGCGCGCGAGCTCGACCAGGGCATCGTGGTGATCATCGAAGCGGACGGCAGGCGCGCGGGCCTCTTCGTCGACGAGCTTCTCGGGCAGCAGCAGGTGGTGTTGAAGAGTCTCGAGCCGCACTGCGCGCGGCTCGAGGGGATTTCGGCGGCGACGATCCTCGGCGACGGCACCGTCGCGCTCATACTCGACGCCGGCAGCCTCGTGCGGCAGGCGTACAGCGCCGCTTCCCTGGCCGCCCCGGTCGCGCTCGGCGCGGCGCAGGCGGCGTTCTCGACGGCACTTCATTAGAGGGGAAACAATGCACGATACAGTCTCCGTTACCGGCACGCCGCGCTCCGGCGATTCCGAGCAGTATCTCACGTTCCGCCTGGACGGCCTGGACTACGGCATTCCGATCATGCAGGTGCAGGAGATACGCGGCTGGACCAAAGTGACGCCGCTGCCGAACTCGCCGCGCTACATCAAGGGCGTGCTCAACCTGCGCGGCACGATCGTCCCGATCATCGACCTGCGGTTGCGGTTCAACCTCGACGAGGTTCCCTACGACGCGCTCACGGTCATCGTGGTCGTGAACGTCGGGGGGCGCCTCGCGGGTCTCGTGGTCGATGCCGTGAGCGACGTGATCGCGCTCGCACCCGAGGACCGGCGCACGCCGCCCGAGTTCGAGGGCCAGGCGAACCGCCAGTTCGTGCAAGGCCTGACGCAGGTCGATGACAAGCTGCTGGTGCTGATCGACGTCGACAAGCTGATCAATCAGGAAACGCTGGCCGAGGCCGCCGAAGCTGCGGCCTGACGCCCGGGAGACGGAACGGATATGAAAACGATACGGGCGAAGGGAGCGGGGGTGCGCGGCAGGCTGTTGCTCGCCGCCGGCGCCGTGCTGCTCGTGCTGGTCGGCAGCGCCGCGATCGGCCTGCACGGCATGAGCCGGATGAACCGCCTGGCGGCCGAGGTGCATGCCGGCGCGGTGCAGGCGGCCCAGGGGGCGGCGGAGGCGCGCGCGGCCGCGGACGCAGCCTACGCCCGGCTCGCGGGGGCCTACCGCGACGCGCGCACGTGGGTATGGGGGCTGCTCGGGGCGGCGCTGCTCCTCACCGTGGGCGTCGTTCTCTACGCCGGCCGCTCGATCACGCAGCCGCTGCAGCGCCTGCACGAAGTGCTGCGGCGCTTGAGCGATGGCGATCTGACCGTGTCCATCGACATCGATCGCAGCCGCACGGACGATGCGGCCGTGACCGCCGTACTGCTGCAGAACATGGTGCAGCGCCTGAGCGAGAGCCTGCGGCGCGTGGCCGAGACCGCGGAGGCGGTGTATCGCGGCGCGCAGGAGCTGAACGCGGCCGCCGAGCAGCTCTCGGCCTCGGCGCAGGCGCAGGCGAGCTCGCTCGAGGAGACGGCCGCCTCGATGGAGGAGATGACGAGCACGGTCAAGCACAACGCCGACAACGCGGTGCAGGTCGACCGGCTCGCGGCCGAGTCGGCCGAGGCAGCGAACGAGAGCGTGACCATGGCGGCGTCGCTCAAGCGCTCGATGGACCTCATCAACAGCAGCAGCAACCGGATCGCGGACATCATCGGCGTGATCGACGACATCGCGTTTCAGACGAACCTGCTGGCGCTCAACGCCGCGGTCGAAGCAGCGCGCGCCGGCGAGCACGGCCGCGGCTTTGCGGTCGTGGCGAGCGAGGTGCGCAATCTCGCGCAGCGCAGCGCCCAGGCCGCGAAGGAGATCAAGGCGCTCATCAGCGACAGCGTCGAGAAGGTCGGCGACGGCGCGCACCTCGTCGGCATCACCAGCGCCAAGCTCGAGAGTATCGTTGGCAAGGTGAAGAGCGTCGCCGAGCTGGTATCGGAGATCAACGTCTCGAGTCAGGAGCAGGCGTCGGGGATCGAGCAGGTGAACCGCGCCATCGTGCACATGGACAACGCCACACAGGCGACCGCGGCGCAGGCGGAGCAGCTGACCGGGACGAGCCAGTCGCTGTCCGCGCAGGCCGAGCATCTGCGCCGGCTGGTGGCCGAGTTCAAGCTGCCCGGCGGCAGCATCGCGGCGCCGGCGCCGGTGGCCGCACCGGCCCCGGTGAAGCGGCCGGCGCCGGTCCCGAAGCGCGAGGCGGCGGCGAAGCCGGCGGCCGCGGAGGGCAAAGTGCAGGTGCTGCGGCCACGGCGCGCGGTCGGAGCGGACGACGACTGGACGGAGTTTTAGCGTAGTGGCCGTCGCTCTCCCGGCGCTCCGGGCAGCGCGGCGGCTGGAGTGGAAGCATGCTCGCATCGTCGCCGCCGCCTCCGGTCGGACTGCCGACCTTCAAGCTGACCGACGCCGAGTTCCGGCGGCTGCGCGATTTCATTCACGCGCACACCGGGATTGCGCTCTCCGATCACAAGCGCGCGCTCGTGTACGCGCGCCTGGCGCGGCGGCTGCGCCACCACAAGCTCGAGTCCTTCGCCGACTACTACGCGCTGCTCACCGAGCGCGACCCGGAGGGGGAGGAGCTCGTGGAGATGATCAATTGCATCACCACGAACAAGACCGACTTCTTCCGCGAGCCGCACCATTTCCGGTTCCTCAAGGATCGCCTGTTCCCGGAGGTGCGGGCACGGGGCGCGCGACGCGTGCGGATCTGGAGCGCCGGCACGGCGAGCGGGGAGGAGGCCTACACCATCGCCATGACCGTGCGCGAGGCGTTTCCGCCCGGGGAGCTCTGGGACATCCGCATCCTTGCGACCGACATCGACACGCGCGTGCTGGCGCACGCGGAGCGCGGCGAATACACGTACGAGCAGGCCGAGCGCATTCCGCCGGCCCTGCTGCACAAGTACTTCGAAGCGGGCGACGCCGGCCGGGTGCGGGCGAAGGGGGCGCTCAAGGACTTGATCCGCTTCCGGCGGCTGAACCTCATGGACGATCCCTGGCCGATGCGCGGCCCGTTCGACGCCATTTTCTGCCGCAACGTGATCATCTATTTCGACCGCCCGACGCAGCGGCGGCTGGTCGAGCGCTTCAGCCGGCTGCTGCGCCCCGAAGGCTACCTGCTGCTCGGACATTCGGAGTCGCTCGTCGACGGCGGCGGGCGGCTGCGGCACATGGGCCAAAGCGTGTACCAGTACGTGGGGAGAGCATGAGCACGACCGCACCGCCGATCCCCTCGCGCCGGCGCCTGCCGGACGGCGACGGCGACACGCCGCGGGTCACGATTCACATCGGCGGATTGCGCACGAGCCGGGAGCCGCTCCTGATCGACACCGTGCTCGGATCGTGCATCGCCGCGTGCCTTTACGATCCCGAGACCCGCATCGGCGGCATGAACCACTTCATGCTGCCGGAAGGGGTCGACCCGAGCAACCCGAACAGCGCGCGCTACGGCGTTTTCGCGATGGAGCTCCTGATCAGCGATCTGATGAAGCTCGGGGCCAGCCGTGCGCGCTTTCGGGCGAAAGTGTTCGGCGGCGGCCACGTGCTGCGGATCCGGGAGAGCGCGCAAAGCGTCCCGCAGCGCAACATCGAGTTCGTGCGCAAGTTCCTCGAGCAGGAGCGCATTCCGATCGTGAAGCAGGACGTCGGCGGCTACCATCCGCGGCGCGTGGTGTTCCACACCGCCACGAGCCGGGTGTTCGTGAAGTACCTCGGCCAGCAGGAGGCGGAGCGCACGGCGCAGGAGGAAATGGTGTATCTCATCAGCCTCAAGCGCCGCCGCCTCGACGGCGACGTGGAGCTCTTCTGATGGGGCCGCCCCCCGGCGCCTCGCCGTCTCCGCTGCGACCTCCCGGCGCGAAGGTGCGCGCCTTCGTGATCGACGATTCGGCGGTCATGCGGCAGCTCCTGTGCGCGATCCTGAGCGAGGAAGACGACATCGAAGTGGTCGGCACCGCGCCCGATCCCTACGTCGCGCGCGAGAAGATCAAGCGCCTGCACCCGGACGTGCTCACGCTCGACGTGGAGATGCCCGGGATGGACGGGCTCAAGTTCCTCGAGAACCTGATGCGCCTGCGGCCCATGCCCGTGGTGATGGTGTCTTCGCTCACGTCCCAGGGCGCGAGCGCGACACTGCGGGCGCTCGAGCTCGGTGCGGTGGACGTCGTGGCGAAGCCGCAGGGCGATCCGCGCACCACGATCCCGACGGTCGGGGCGGAGCTGCGCGCGAAGGTGCGCGCGGCGGCGCAGGTGCAGCTCGGCCGCGCACCGCGCCTGCCGCCCCCGCAAAGCCCCGCTTCCGGGGCGCTCGCGGCCGGCCGGCGCGAGCACGGGCTGATCGCCATCGGCGCCTCGACGGGGGGTACGCAGGCGATCGGCGACATCCTGCAGCGCCTGCCGGAGAACATGCCGCCGATCGTGGTGGTGCAGCACATGCCGCCGCGCTTCACGGCCTACTTTGCCGAGCGCCTGAACGCGCAGTGCGTGCTCGAGGTGCGGGAGGCGGGCGACGGCGACCGGCTGCAGCCCGGGATGGCGCTGATCGCGCCCGGCGGCCGGCAGATGGACGTGACGCGCGCCGCAAACGGGTATCGCGTGCGCGTGTACGACGGCGAGCCGGTGAACCTGCATCGTCCCTCGGTCGACGTGCTGTTCGGCTCGGTCGCCGCCGCCGCGGGGTTTCATGGCGTCGGCGTGATTCTCACCGGAATGGGCGGCGACGGCGCGCGCGGTCTGTGGGCCATGCGGCGCAATGGCGCGCTCACGATCGCTCAGGACGAGAGCACGAGCCTCGTCTTCGGCATGCCGGAGCGCGCCATCCGCGAGGGCGGCGTGTGCGAGGTACTGCCGCTCGATCGTATCGCCGAGCGGCTGATCGCCTGGGCCAGCCGGGATTAGAGCGATTCGGGAACCGCAAAGGACGGGCGGGAGCGAGCCGCTCGCGGCGAGCGCGCGTCGCGCGCCCTTCGGGGCCGCCGCTCACAGCGGCCGGTGGATGCGTTCGAGCAGGCCTTCGAGGAGCCGGAGCTGGCGCAGCAGATCCTGCTTCACCGCTTCGCGGTCGGCGATCTGAGCGCCGAGCGCATCCACGTTCTTGTGGATCTTGCGCAGGCTCTCGAGCTGCCGGTCGATGGCGGCGCGATGGTCGCGCAGCTGCGCGTATAGCGGCGCGATCAGCGCCTGGAACCACGCCCGCGCCGTCTTGTTGCACTCGTCGAACAGGTGCCGCGCCTGCGCGACGAGCGTGATGAAGAATTTCTTGATCACGAAATGCTGCTCGGTCATCACCGTGACCGGGCTGTTGCGAAACGTTTCGGCTTTCTCTTCGAGGCGCTTGAACTCGAGCACGTAGGGCAGCAGGGACAGCGGCGGCGGCTGCAGCCGCGCGAAGCCGTACTGCGTGTGCAGGCGTTCGTAGATCGCCTCGACCTCGCGCTTGAGGCCTTCGGCGCGCCGGCCCACTTCCTCCATGCGCGCGCGTGTGCCGGCGAAGAAGGTGGCCATGCCTTGCTTCAGGCCGTGGGTGGTCCAGCTGTCGTGCATCTCCGTGCGCGTTTCCGAGATGAGCGCGTCGAGACTCGCGAGGCTGAGCGGCGCGAGCAGCGCTTTCGCCTGCGCCGCGAGCGCGAGGCGCGTCGTCTCGAAGCCCTGCAGCTCCTGATCGTACTTGTCCTTCTCCGCGCGCATGCGCGCGACCATCTTGTGAATGACGTCGACGTTGCGGCCGCCGAGCTGCTTGAGCTCCGCGAGCTGCTTGTCGACGGCGGCGATGCGCGCCTGCAGCAGCGTGCAGCTGTCGCGCAGCCGGCCGCTCACCTCGTACACCACCTTGCCGCGTATGATCTCGTACTTGGCCGGGATCACGTCCTGCGCGAGCCGCTGCTCGAGCCGTGCGATGCCGCTGCGCAGCACCAGCGCCCGGTCCTCCTTCGCGCGTCCGGCGAGCGCCTTCTGCGCCGACAGCGGGAAGACGTTCTTCGGGTCGACGTTCAGCGTGCGCGCCGTCTCCTGAATCTGTCGCGCCAGCGTTTCCTGGACGCGCGTCGCGTCCTGCAGCTCGTCCCAGAGAGCGTCGATCTTGTTCAGCACTACGAAGCGGCCGGCGCCGTTCACGCCGCGGGCGCCGACGACGTGCTTGTGCCAGACTTCGAGGTCGCTGCGCGTGACGCCGGCGTCGGCGGCGAGCACGAACAGCACCGCGTGCGCTTCGGGCAGCATGCGCAGCGTGAGCTCGGGCTCGGCCCCGAGCGCGTTGAGGCCCGGGGTGTCGAGCACGACGAGGCCGCGGCGCAGCAGCGGGTGCGGAAAGTTGATGATCGCGTGCCGCCACACGGGCACTTCGAGGTAGGTGTGGACCGACGGCCGGGTGCCTGGCGGCGGGGTGTAGAGGCCGAGCTCCTGCGCCTCCCAGGTACTGACCTTCTTGGTGCGTCCGACTTCGAGGAACGCCTGGCGCACCTCGTCCGGCGAATCGGGACGCAGGATGTGCAGGGTGGTCCAGTGCACCGGGGTGGTCTTGTACTCGGCGATCGTGGTGGCCGTCTTGCGCGTCTCGATGGGGAGCAGGCGCACGCAGGGGGGGATGTTCTCGTCGAAGCGCAGCTCTGTCGGGCACATGGTGGTGCGGCCGGCCGCGGCCGGGAGCAGACGCTGCTTGAAGCTCGAAAAGAAGATCGCGTTCAAGAGCTCTGTCTTGCCTCGGGAAAATTCCCCGACGAGCGCGAGGCAGAGGCGCTCGTCCTTGAGGCGCTGCGCGAGCTCGTACATGCGCAGATCCTGCTCGCCGTCGGTCTCGCCGTACTGCTCGGCCCAGGTCTGGTATTCGGCGATCGCGCCCGAGACGTCTTCGCACCAGGAACGGTACTCGGCCAGCGCCTGAGCGAAATCCGCCGGCGCCTGCATGCTGCTCGAAGGAGGGGGGACCGCGGGAATGGGTCGCGGGTTCGCTGTCGATTCCAACCGCCGTTCCGCGCTCAACACTTGTCTGACGGTAAATGAAGGCGTTGAATCGCATGAATGCAAGACTCAGGCCAGGGGCCTGAGCCTGTTTTTGCGGCCCAAACTTCCCTAGAATCGCCCTCAACCGCGTGTTTGCCTCCATCCGCTCAAGCTGACAAGAAGGCGCGAAAGGTGATCTATACCGCTGATTCTTCGGATAGATCTTCCTTGACGCTGCTCATCCCCGGACTCCTCGACTTCTCCGTCGACGGCGGGGAGCGCGACGACATTCCGGCGGCGCCGGCGCTCGGTACGATCCTCGCCCGGGCCGACCGCCTCTCCGTCCCGGGCGGATGCCTGGAGGAGCAGCTTTTTGCTCTTTTCGGCGTGGAAGCACCCGAGGAAGGCGATTTTCCCGTCGCGTCCGTTACCCGCGTGCTCGATCTCGGGGTCATCGATAAGGGCTGGTGGCTTCGGGCGGATCCGGTCCACCTGCGCCCCGAACGCGATCGGCTGATCCTGTTCGACACCCAGGCGGTTCCGCTCAGCCAGGAGGAAGCGAGCCGCCTCGCCGCCGAAGTGAGCGAGACCTATGCCGCCGACGGCTGGCTTCTCAAGGCGCCGCGCCCCGGGCGCTGGTACCTCAAGCCGCCGCGCGTGCCGCGCATCACGACCACGGCGCTGCCGCATGTGGTCGGGAAGGATATCCATCCCTATCTGCCCCAGGGGCGCGACGGCAAGGCGTGGCACACGGTATTGAACGAAGTGCAGATCCTGCTGCACACCGCGGCCGTAAACGCGGAGCGCGAGCGGCGCGGCGAGCTGCCCATCAACAGTCTCTGGTTCTGGGGCGGGGGCCGGCTGCCGAGCGTCGCGCCGGTCGAGTGGGTACAGGTGAGCAGCGAAGAGCCGGTGAGTCTCGCGCTCGCGCGGCTCGCGCAGATTCGCACGAGCGCGCGCCCGGGAACGTTCGCCGAGTGGCAGCGCCAGGCGAGCGCGCGCGGCGCGCACCTCGTGGTGCTGGATCAGCTGCGCGCGGCGGTACAGTACGGTGAGCGCGAGCAGTGGCGCATATTCGTCGAGCAGCTCGAGCGGGACTGGATGGCGCCGCTCCTGAGCGCGCTCAGGACGCAGGAGCTCGCCGCGCTGACGCTGTACTTGGGCGGCGGCGCTTACCGCCTTACAGCGGCCCAGACGCGCCGCTGGTGGCGGCGGCGGCGTCCGTTGAGCGCCTATCGCTGATACCATACGGGCGCCGAGACGCCCGACGGAACAATAATGAACTCTTCGGCCGTGCCCCGATGGGAACCGTGACGTTCCCGCGGCGTTCCACCACGCGAACGATCGTCCGCCGCACGATCGACGAAAGCGTTCCCGACGAGCTGCCGCGCGATCTGCATCCCGTGCTGCGCCGCGCCTATCGCGCACGGCGGGTGTACTCGCCCCGGGAGCTCGATCGCTCGCTCGAACGGCTGCTGCCGCCCGGACAGCTGAAGGGCATCGAGGACGCGGTGCGGCTCCTGAGCGACGTCATCGGGCGCGGCGGCCGCATCCTGGTGGTGGCCGATTTCGACAGCGACGGCGCCACGAGCTGCGCGCTCGTCGTGCGGGCGCTGCGCGAGATGGGTGTGGCCGCGGTCGACTATCTGGTGCCGAACCGCTTCGAATACGGCTACGGGCTGACGCCCGAGATCGTCGAGTTCGCTGCGGAGCGCGAGCCGGACCTGATCGTCACCGTCGACAACGGCATCTCGAGCGTCCAGGGCGTGGCGGCCGCACAGGCGCGCGGCATGCGCGTGCTCATCACCGATCATCACCTCCCCGGACCCCGGCTCCCGGCCGCCGATGCCATCGTCAATCCGAACCAGCCGGGCTGCGGCTTCGCCAGCAAGCATCTCGCAGGCGTGGGGGTGGCGTTCTACCTCATGGCGGCGCTGCGCGCGCGGCTGCGGGCGAGCGGCTGGTTCGCGGCGCGCGGTCTGCCCGAGCCGAACGCCGCGCGCTGGCTCGATCTCGTGGCGCTCGGCACCGTCGCCGACCTGGTGCCGCTCGATCACAACAACCGCGTGCTCGTGGCGCAGGGACTGGGGCGCATGCGCGCCGGGCGCACGCTCGAAGGCATCCGCGCGCTCGCACTCGTATCGGGCCGCGCCTGCGAGCGTCTGACCGAGAACGATCTCGGCTACGGCCTGGCGCCGCGGCTCAACGCGGCCGGGCGCCTCGCCGACATGTCGCTCGGCATCGAGTGCCTGCTCACCGATGACGCGGAGCGCGCACTCGCGCTCGCGCAGCGGCTCGACGGGCTCAACCACGAGCGGCGCGCGCTCGAGGCGGAGATGCGGGAGCAGGCGCTCGCGGCGGTGCGGGCGCTCGACCTCGAAGCGGCAGCGCTGCCGCGCGGTTTGTGCCTCTATGACGAGGGGTGGCACCAGGGCGTGATCGGTCTCGTCGCCTCGCGGATCAAGGACGAGCTGCACCGCCCCGTGGTCGCGTTCGCGCCGGCGGGCGGCGGGGAGCTCAAAGGCTCGGCGCGCTCGGTGCCGGGGCTGCACATCCGCGACACGCTCGACGCCATCGCGGCCCGGCACCCCGGGCTGCTCACGCGCTTTGGCGGCCACGCCATGGCGGCGGGTCTGACGCTGCCGCGGGCGCACTTCGAGCGCTTCCGCGAGGCGTTCGCGGCCGAGGTCGGCCGGGTGCTCAGCGAGGACGATCTGCTCGGGCGGATCTGGACCGACGGCGAGCTCGCCGACAGCGACCTCGACCTGCGCTTCGCGACGCTCTTGCGCGACGCCGGGCCGTGGGGCCAGAGCTTTCCGGAGCCGGTGTTCGACGGTGTGTTCGAGGTCGTGGGGCGGAGCGTGGTCGGCGAACGGCATCTGAAACTGCAGTTGCGCCAGCAGGGCCGCAAGCGGGTCGAGGCGATCGGTTTTCATCTGGCGCCGGAGGGGAGCGCGCCCGATTGGGCGCGCGTGCGCGCGGCGTACCGGCTCGACGTCAACGAGTTCCGCGGCGCCCGCACGCTCCAGCTCGTGCTCGAGCACGTCGAGCCGATCGAATAGGCGGGTGGTCGTCGGCGCGCGGGCGCTCCCGAGCCGGCGCGCGGCGCGGATCAGTCCTGCAGCTCGGGGCGGTTGCGGAAGTATTCGAGCGCCTCGGGATTCGCGAGCGCTTCGATATTCCTCACCGGCCGGCCGTGCACCACGTTGCGCACGGCGAGCTCGACGATCTTGTTGCTCTTGGTGCGCGGAATGTCGGGGACCTGCACGATCTTGGCCGGCACGTGTCGCGGGGTCGTGTTCTCCCGGATCGTCTGCTTGATCTTCGCGATCAGCGCCTCATCGAGCGTGAGCCCGTCGCGCAGCCGCACGAACAGCACCACGCGCACGTCGCCGAGGTTCCCGGGCGGCCAGTCCTGCCCGATCACGAGCGATTCCACCACCTCCGGAAGCTTCTCGACCTGGCGGTAGATCTCGGCAGTGCCGATCCGTACGCCGCCGGGGTTGAGCACCGCGTCCGAGCGGCCGTAGATGATCATGCCGCCGTGCGGCGTGAGCTCGACGTAGTCGCCGTGGCACCAGACGTTCGGGAATCGCTCGTAGTACGCGGCGCGGTACTTGGAGCCGTCGGGATCGTTCCAGAAGCCGAGCGGCATCGTCGGGAAGGGGCGGGTGCAGACGAGCTCGCCTTTCTCGCCGTGCAGCGGCCGGCCCTCGTCGTCGTAGACCTCCACCGCCATACCCAGGCCGCGGCACTGGATCTCCCCGCGGTACACCGGCAGCAGCGGATTGCCGAGCACGAAGCAGGAGATGAGATCCGTCCCGCCCGAGATCGAGGACAGACACAGGTCGCGCTTGACGTTCGCATAGACGTAGTCGAAACCCTCGGGCGACAAGGGACTGCCGGTCGAGAGCATGGTGCGCAGGCGCTCGAGCCGGTGCGTCCGCGCCGGCGCGAGGCCGGCCTTCGCGATCGCGTCGATGTACTTCGCCGACGTTCCGAAATGCGTCATGCCTTCGGCGTCGGCATAGTCGAAGAGGATGGCGCCGCCGTCGTCGAGGAACGGCGAGCCGTCGTAGAGGAGCAGGGTCGCGCCCGCGGCGAGCCCCGAGGCGAGCCAGTTCCACATCATCCAGCCGCAGGTCGTGAAGTAGAACAGGCGGTCGCCCGGCTTGAGGTCGCAATGCAGCCGGTGCTCCTTGGCGTGCTGCAGCAGCACGCCGCCGGCCCCGTGCACGATGCATTTCGGCACGCCGGTGGTTCCCGAGGAGTAGAGAATGTAGAGCGGCTGATCGAACGGAAACGGGTCGAAGCGGATCTCGGTCTCGTGCGCGTACGGAGCGACGAAGTCCGAGTACGCGATCCCGCCGCGGATGCCGGCGAGATCGGGGCGTTCGGAAACGTACGGCACGACGACGGTGCGCTCGACCGAGGGCAGGCGGCGCGCGATCTCCGCCACCTTCGGCAGGCAGTCCATTACCTTGCCGCGATAGTAGTAGCCGTCGACGGCGAACAGGATTTTCGGCTCGATCTGTCCGAAGCGATCGAGCACGCCCTGCACGCCGAAGTCCGGCGAGGACGAGGAGAAGATCGCGCCGAGGCTCGCCGTCGCGAGCATGGCAACGATCGTCTCCGGCAGGTTCGGGAGATAGGCGGCGACGCGGTCGCCCGGCTCGACGCCCAGCGCGCGCAGCGCCGCGGCGAGCGCGGCGACCTGGCGGTAGAGCTCGGCGTGCGACAGGCGCCGCTTGACCCGGTTCTCGCCCCAGAACACGAGCGCGTCGGCGTCGTCGCGCCGGCGCAGCAGGTTCTCGGCGAAATTGAGCCGCGCGTCCGGGAACCAGCGGGCGCCGGGCATCTTGTCGCCGTCGACGAGCACGCGTTCACCGCGGTTCGCGGCCTTGATCTCGCAGAAGCCCCAGACCGAGGCCCAGAACGCCTCCGGCTGTTCGATGGACCAGCGATAGAGGGCGTCGTAGTCGGTGAACCGGGTGCCGTGGCGCGCGTTCACGGCGCGCATGAACGCGGTCAGGTTCGCTTGCGCCGCGCGCTCGGGCGAGGGCTGCCAGAGAGGTGTGTCGGTCATACGGAAAGCAAAGCTAGAGTTCGAAGCGGCAAGTGCATCTGCGCGTTCGCCTGCGGTTTCGCGCGCTACTTCGACGCAGCGAACATCTGGAAGATGCTCGAGAAATCGAGGCTGCCCGCGCCCGACTGGCTGTGCAGGCTGTAGAGATTGCGCGCGAGCGCACCGAGCGGCACGCTCGTCCCGGTCGAAAGCGCGTTCTCGACCGCGAGCCCCAGGTCCTTCAGCATCAGGTCCACGCCGAAGCCGCCGCTGTAGCCGCGCGCCGCCGGAACGTTCGGCATCACGCCGGGGCACGGATTGTACACCTCGAGCGCCCAGTTGCGTCCCGAGCTCTTGCTCATGATCTCGGAGAGCAGCTTAGGGTCGAGGCCGTTCGCCATCCCGAGGCGGATCGCTTCGCACGTCCCGATCATCTGAATGCCGAGGAGCATGTTGTTGCACATCTTGGCCGTCTGGCCGGCCCCGCTACCGCCGGCATGAAAGATCGCCTTGCCCATTTTCTCAAGGTAGGGCTTGGCGGCAGCGAGCCCTTCGGCGGGGCCGCCGACCATGAACGTGAGTGTTGCGGCCGCGGCCCCGGCGGTGCCGCCCGAGACCGGCGCATCGAGCAGGGTCAGGCCGCGCTCCGCGGCGGCCGCGGCGACCCGGCGCGCCACGTCGGGGGCGATCGTCGAGCAATCGATGAGGAGCGTGCCGGCTTGCGCGTGCTTCAGGATCCCGTTCTCGCCCAGGTACACCGATTCCACGTGCCGGCTCGCCGGCAGCATGGTGATCACGACCTTGGCCTTGGCCACGGCGGCGGTGCTGTCCCCCTCGCTCGTTCCGCCGTTGGCGAGGAACTTCTCGACCTGCGCCTTCACGAGGTCGTGGCCGCTCACCGAAACACCTGCCTTGACGAGATTCAGGGCCATCGGCAACCCCATGTTGCCGAGACCGAGAAAAGCGACGTCTGCGCTCATCGTTGTTCCCCCCAGCAAACGTTAGCGGCCGGCTCCGGCCGTACTCCTACCCGCAGAGTCGGGCAGCACGACCTCCCGCGGCGTCGCCGTCGAGACTCCCGGTACCGCGGGAGGCCGCGCGAACGTCCCGAACACGCTGCTTCCGAAAGCTACCCGTGTGCGCGGCCCTCTGCGCAGGTCCGCTACTTCAGCGAAATCGTGGTGTTCACCTGTCCCTGCGCGGCATCGGGCGCGAACCAGCGGGCCGTGACCGTCTTCGTCTGCGTCCAGAACTCGACCGCCTGCTTGCCGTTCGGGCCGAGATCGCCGAGCTTCGAGGCGCGCGAGCCGGTGAAGCTGAAGTAGGCGGCCGGCACCGGGATCGGCACGTTGATACCGACCTGGCCGACGTCGATCTCGTTCTGGAACTTACGCGCCGCCCATCCGGACGACGTGAAGATCGCCGTGCCGTTGCCGTTCGGATTCGCGTTGATGAAAGCGATCGCCTGGTCGAGCGTATCGGTGGAGACCACCGAGAGCACCGGCCCGAAGATCTCCTGCGTGTAGATGTCCATGTGCGGCTCCACGCCGGCGAAAATCGTCGGGCCGACGAAGTTGCCGTTCGGATAGCCGTCCACCTTGCAGCCGCGGCCGTCGAGCAGGAGCTGCGCGCCCTGTTTGACGCCCGACTCGATGAGGCCCTCGACGCGCGCCTTCGCCGCCTGCGAGACGAGCGGGCCCAGGTCGGCGGTGCGATCGGTGCCCGGGCCGACCTTGAGCTTGCGAGAGCGCTCGACGATCTCGGGCAGCCACCGCTTCGCCTCGCCCACGAGCACGAGCACGGAGTTCGCCATGCAGCGCTGGCCGGCCGCGCCGAACGCCGAGCCGATGACGTTGTCGATCGCCTGATCCTTGTGCGCGTCGGGCATGATCACGCAGTGATTCTTCGCGCCCATCATGCACTGCGCGCGCTTGCCGGCTTCCGCCGCCCACCGGTAGATCTGCGTGCCGACGCGGGTCGAGCCGATGAACGACACGGCCTTGATGTCCGGGTGCTCGCACAACCGGCGTGCGACGTCCGGGCCGCCGTGCACCACGTTGAGCACGCCGGGAGGCAGGCCCGCCTCGTGCGCGAGCTCGACCAGCATGACGGCCGGCGAGGGATCCTGCTCGGAGGGTTTGAGCACGAAGGTGTTGCCGCACGCGACCGCGACCGGGAACATCCAGCAGGGAAGCATGACGGGGAAGTTGAACGCCGTGATGCCGGCGCCGACGCCGAGCGGCTGCTTGAGTGTGTAGACATCGATCGCGGTCGCGGCGTTCTCGGCGATGTCGCCCTGCTGCAGGGTCGCGATCGAGCAGAAATGCTCGACGGCCTCCAGGCCGCGCAGCACCTCGCCCTCGGCGTCGGGCAGGGTCTTGCCGTGCTCGCGGGTGATGACCTCGGCGAGCCGCGCGGTGTTCTCCCGCAGCAGCTGCTGGAACTTGAGCAGGACCCGTACGCGTTGCGCGAGCGGCGTATTGCGCCAGGTGCGGAACGCATCGGCGGCGACGGCGACGGCGCGGTCGACTTCTTCCATCGTGGCGAACGGCACGCGCGCCACCACTTCCTGGGTCGCCGGATTGATCACGTCGCGCCACTCCTTGCTGGTCGACGTTACCTTCTGGCCGCCGATGTACAGGGGGACGGCAGGAACGGATACGGACTGGGTCGAGACGGGCTGGTTCATACGGTGGGCCTCCGGATTCGCCGTGTGGTCGTAATATGCAGCGTGACGGCCTCGAGGGAAAGTGGTCTCGTCGGCCGGAGACAGTCGGGCATGCTCCAGGTCAACGGTGCCGCGGCTGTGCTCGGGGCCGGCGCAGTGCGGGGCCGCGCTAGGCGCGCGGGCGGTCCCGGTGCCTGCGGGCGAGCAGGGCGCGGGCGACTTTCGAGGTGGTGTCGCGCCCGAGGGCATCGCAGATGAAATCGCCGACGTCGACCAGCGCCTCGAGGTCCACGCCGGTCTCGATGCCGAGGCCCTGCAGGAGGTAAACCACGTCTTCGGTCGCGACATTTCCGCTCGCGCCCGGGGCATACGGGCAGCCGCCGAGACCCGCGACAGAGCTGTCGAACACCGCGACGCCGAGCTCGAGCGACGCGTAGATGTTCGCGAGCGCCTGGCCGTAGGTGTCGTGGTAGTGCCCGGCCAGGTTCCCGATCGGCACGCGGCGGGCGACCGCTTCGATCATTTCCTTCACTCGTCCCGGCGTGCCGACGCCGATCGTATCGCCGAGCGAGATCTCGTAGCACCCGAGCGCGTACAGCCGCTCGGCGACGTCCGCGACCTGAGCCGGCGCGATCGGGCCCTCGTACGGGCAGGCGATGACGCACGAGATGTAGCCGCGCACGCGAATGTCGTGCGCGCGCGCCGCCTCGACGACCGGCCGGAAGCGTTCGAAGCTCTCGGCGATCGAGCAGTTGATGTTGCGCTGCGAGAACGACTCCGAGGCGGCGCCGAAGACGGCGATCTCCTCGACGCCCGCGGCGAGGGCGGCTTCGAAGCCCTTCATGTTCGGCACCAGCACGGGGTAGGCGACGCCGGGCTTGCGCCTGAGACCCGCGAGCACGTCGGCGTTGTCCGCCATCTGCGGTATCCATTTGGGGGACACGAACGCGGTGGCCTCGACGACGGGCAGGCCCGCGTCTGCCAGGCGTTCGATCAGCGCGATCTTGGTCGCGGTCGGCACCGGCGCGGGCTCGTTCTGCAGCCCGTCGCGCGGCCCGACTTCGACGATCTTTACGTGCCTCGGCAGCGCCATCGTGCGATCACAGTCGGACTCGGCTCGCAGTGTACTGCGGCGGCGGGAGCGCAATCCACTCTCAGTCCTCGAGCGCGATGTCGATCAGCTCCGCGCCCTCGCTCACCTGGTCGCCGACCTTGACGTTCACCGCACGCACCGTGCCCCGGGTGGGCGCGGTGATCGTGTGCTCCATCTTCATGGCCTCGAGCACGAGCAGCGGCGCGCCGCGCTCGACCGCCGCGCCCGGGGCAACCAGCAGGGCGGTGATCTTGCCGGGCATCGGCGCGCGCAGACCGCCCTCGTGCAGCTCGGTCTCGGCGTCGTGGTGCAGGCGATCGATGTACTCGAGCACGCAGGCGCGCCCGTCGAGGAACACGTGTCGCGCCCGCTCGATCGCCACGACTGCTCCGTCGACGACGCGGCCGTCGACGGTCATGCGGACGCGGCCGTGGCGCTCCAGCCGGCCCGACACGGTTGCCGCCGCGCCGTCGAAGTACAGGCGGTAGCCGTCCCCGGCGGCGCTCGCGAGGAGCTGAATCTCGCGCTCGCCCCAGCGGTAGACGAGCGGCCGCGCGCCCGGCGCATTGAGCCGCCAGGCGTCGGCGGCGTGCCACGGCGAGTACGGATCGCCGCTCGCGGCGGCGCGGGCGCGCGCGGCCTCCTGGTCCCGGAGGAGTTCGGCGAGCGCCGCGAGCAAGTACGCCTCGCGCGGCGGGGCCTCGGCCGGCGCGAGCAGGACATCGCGCTCGCGCTCGATGAGCCCGGTGTCGAGATCGGCGCCGGCGAAGGCGGCGCATCGCATCAGGCGCGCGAGAAACTCGACGTTGCTGCCGACGCCGACGATGCGGCAGGCGGCGAGCGCCTGGAGCATGCCCTGGCGCGCCCGCTCGCGGGTCTCGCCCCAGACGACGAGCTTCGCGATCATGGGGTCGTAGTGCGGGGTGATGGCGTCGCCTTCCTCGACCCCGCTGTCGACGCGCACGCGGGCGGATTCCTCCGGCAGGACGAGATGCAGCAGCCGCCCCGGGGAGGGCAGAAAATCGCTCTTCGGGTTCTCGGCGTAGACGCGCGCCTCGATCGCGTGGCCGCGCAGCCGGACCTCGTCCTGGGCGAGCGGCAGCGCTTCGCCGGCCGCCACCCGCAGCTGCCATTCGACGAGATCGAGCCCCGTGATCATCTCCGTCACCGGATGCTCGACCTGCAGGCGCGTGTTCATCTCCATGAAATAGAACGCACCGTCCGGCGCGACGATGAACTCGACGGTGCCGGCCCCGACGTAGTTGACGGCGCGCGCGGCGGCGATCGCCGCATCGCCCATGGCTGCGCGCCGCGCCGCCGTCATCCCCGGCGCCGGCGCCTCTTCGACGACCTTCTGATAGCGGCGCTGCACCGAGCAGTCGCGCTCGTAGAGATGCACGCAGTTTCCGTGCCGATCTGCGAACACCTGGATCTCGACGTGGCGCGGGCGGGTGATGTATTTCTCGAGCAGCACGCGGTCGTCGCCGAAGCTCGACGCCGCTTCGCGCCGGCACGAGGCGAGTGCCGCGCGAAACTCCGCGGGCGTGGCGACGATGCGCATGCCTTTGCCGCCGCCGCCCGCCGAAGCCTTGATCAGCACGGGATAGCCGATGCGCGCCGCCTGTTCCTCGAGGTAGTCCGCGTCCTGGCTGTCGCCGTGGTAGCCGGGCACGAGCGGAACGCCCGCCTTCTCGAGCAGCGCCTTGGCGGCGCTCTTCGAGCCCATGGCGCGGATGGCGGAAGCGGGCGGGCCGATGAACACGATGCCCGCGCGCTCGCACGCATCGGCGAAGTCGGCGTTCTCGGCGAGGAACCCGTAACCGGGATGCACGGCGTCGGCGCCGGCCGCGCGCGCGGCTTCGATCAGGCGCGCGCTATTCAGATAGCTATCGCGGGCGGGCGCGGGCCCGATCGGCAGCGCCTCGTCGGCGAGCCGCACGTGGCGGGCGCCGCGGTCGGCGTCCGAGTAAACGGCGACCGTGGGAATGCCGAGACGGCGTGCGGTCTTGATGATGCGGCAGGCGATCTCGCCGCGGTTCGCGATCAGAATCTTGTGGAACATCGTCTTGTCGTGCTTGATCCGGCGGCCGCGGGGGCGGCCGGCCGCGCTCCTAGCCATCCCAGCGCGGCTTGCGCTTCTCGAGGAATGCGCCGATGCCTTCCTTCGCCTCGGCCGTCGCGCGCACGACCGCGATGCGCTGCGCCGTGTCCTCGCGCACGGCTTCGTCGATCGGCCGCGCGGCGACGTGGTCGAGCAGTTCCTTCGCCGCCGCCTGCGCGTGCGGTCCGCCGGCGAGCAGCGCGTCGACGAGGCCCGCGATCGTCGCGTCGAGCGCCGCTTCCTCGCACACGAGGTGCACCAGCCCGAGGCGATGCGCTTCAACGGCGTCGAAGCGCTCGGCCGTAAGGAAGTAGCGCTGCGCGGCGCGCCGCCCGATGGCGGCGACGACGTAGGGGCTGATCACGGCGGGAATGATCCCGAGGCGTACCTCGGTCGTCGCGAAGCTCGCGCGGGTCGAGGCCACCGCGATGTCGCAGGCGGCGGTGAGCCCGACGCCGCCGCCGAGCGCCGCGCCGTGCACCCGTGCAATCGTGGGCTTCGGCAGGCGGTGGAGGGTGTCGAACATCTTCGACAGGGCGCGCGCCTCGCGCCGGTTGTCCTCGGCGCTCGCCTGTGCCGCGCGCTTCATCCAGTTGAGATCGGCGCCGGCGCTGAAGCTCTTGCCGCGCCCGGCGAGGACCACGACCCGCACCGCCGGGTCCTTGGCGATGCCCTCGAACGCGGCCGTGAGCTCGCGGATCAGCGTCTCGTCGAAGGCATTGTGCGTGTCCGGGCGGTTCATCCAGACGGTGGCGACCCGGTCGCGGATTTCGATGTCGAGCGATTTGTACATGGTTCTTTATCGCGGAGGATGCAGAGGACGTCGGGAAAAGACGAGAACATCGACGCAGGCGCGGGTGAACGATCGTTCACGCCGACCGATCGCCGCGATGCTCGTGCGCAGCGCTCCGCATCCTGTGTCGCGGTGAACGACGGTACGCATCACATCCGGAACACGCCGAAGGTCGTGCGCTCGATCGGCGCGTTGAGCGACGCCGAGATCGCGAGACCGAGCACCCGGCGGGTGTCGGCGGGATCGATCACGCCGTCGTCCCAGAGGCGCGCCGTGGCATAGTAGGGGTGTCCCTGGGTCTCGTACTGGGCGCGGATCGGGGCCTTGAACGCTTCCTCCTCCTCCGCGCTCCAGTGCTTGCCCGCGGCCTCGAGGGCGTCGCGGCGGATCTGCGCCAGCACCGAGGCCGCCTGCTCCCCGCCCATGACGGAGATGCGCGCATTCGGCCAGGTCCAGAGGAAGCGCGGCTGATAGGCGCGCCCGCACATGCCGTAGTTGCCGGCGCCGAAGCTGCCGCCGATGATCACGGTGAACTTCGGCACGCGCGCGCACGCGACCGCCGTGACCATCTTGGCGCCGTGCTTGGCGATGCCCTCCGACTCGTACTTGCGCCCCACCATGAACCCGGTGATGTTCTGCAGGAAGAGCAGGGGGATCCCGCGCTGCGCGCAAAGCTCGATGAAATGCGCGCCCTTCAGCGCGGAATCCGAGAACAGGATGCCGTTGTTGGCGACGATGCCGATCGGGTAGCCGTGGAGGTGGGCGAAGCCGCAGACGAGGGTCGTGCCGTAGCGCGTCTTGAACTCGTCGAGACGGCTGCCGTCGACGAGGCGCGCGATGACCTCGCGCACGTCGTAGGGCTTGCGCGTGTCGCGCGGAATGACGCCGTAGAGCTCCTGCGGGTCGTACTTCGGCTCTTCGGGGGCCTGGACCGCGAGCGGCACCGTCTTCGCGCGGTTCAGGGTCGCGACGATGCGCCGGGCGAGGCTCAGGGCGTGCGCATCGTTCTCGGCGAGGTGGTCGGCGACGCCCGATATGCGCGTGTGCACGTCGCCGCCGCCCAAATCCTCGGCGCTCACCACCTCGCCGGTCGCGGCTTTCACCAGCGGCGGACCGCCGAGAAAGATCGTTCCCTGGTTCTTGACGATCACGGTCTCGTCCGACATCGCCGGCACGTAGGCGCCGCCCGCGGTGCACGAGCCCATGACCACCGCGATCTGCGGGATGCCGAGTGCCGACATGTTCGCCTGGTTGTAGAAGATGCGGCCGAAGTGGTCGCGGTCCGGAAACACCTCGTCCTGCGCCGGCAGATACGCTCCGCCCGAGTCGACCAGGTAGATGCAGGGCAGGCGGTTCTCGCGTGCGATCTCCTGAGCGCGCAGGTGCTTTTTCACCGTCATCGGGTAGTACGTTCCGCCCTTCACCGTGGCATCGTTCGCGACGATGACGCATTCCCGGTCCATGACGCGCCCGATGCCGGTGACGATCCCGGCGGCCGGGACTTCGTTGCCGTACATGCCGTAGGCGGCGAGCTGGGAGAGCTCGAGGAACGGCGCGCCCGGGTCGAGCAGTGCGGCGACGCGGTCGCGCACGAGCAGCTTGCCGCGGGCGACGTGCTTGCGCCGGGCGTCTTCGCTCCCGCCCTCGGAGACGGCGGCGACTTTGGCGCGCAGGTCTTCGACGAGCGCGCGCAGTGCCTCCGCGTTCGCACGGAACTCGTCGCTGTTCGTCTTCAGGCGGCTCTCGATGACGGCCACGCTAGAATCCGCCGGTTTGCAGCCACTTCTCGACCTGCGGCAGCCGGTCGGCGCCCCAGAAGGGCTCGCCGTCGATGATGAAGTACGGCGATCCGCAGACGCCGCGGGCAATGGCCGCTTCGTTGAGCGCGCGAAAGCGCTCCTTGAGCTGCGGGTCGGCCATGGCTGCGCCCAGCGCCGCGCGGTCGATCCCGAGGCGCGCCCCGACGGCGAGTACCCCCTCGGGTTCCGAGATGTTGACGTTGTCGACGAAGTACGCGCGGTAGCAGGCGTGGGCGAAGGCGCGCGCCTGCGCCGGATCGCGGTCCTGCAGCCAGAGGAAAGCGCGCGCGGCGTTCTGCGTGGCGACGGGGAAGGGATCCGGGAGCCGGAACGGCACGCCGAGGAAGCGCGCCGAGCGCGCGAAGTCCCGAACGTAGTACTGCCCTTTGACGGGCATCTGCACCAGCGGGATCGTGTTCGTGACCTTGAAGATCGCGCCGAGCAGCACCGGGTGCCACGTCACGGTGCGTCCGTAGCGGGCCGCGAGCTCGTCGATCTTCTCCGAGGCGAGATAGCCGTAGGGCGACGAGAAGTCGAAGTAGAAGTCTATGGGCGGTTTCATGTGACGCGAACCTCCTCGGAGCACGAAGGGTGCCGGGAACGCCGGCGACGCGAAGGGGTAGCTCTCAGCGGTGTGCCTTGGCGTGCGTGGCGCAGGATTCGGCCGCTCGCCCGGCGCATCGCTACAGCGTCTCCTGGAACAGCTCGCGGCCGATCAGCATGCGGCGGATCTCGGACGTGCCGGCGCCGATCTCGTAGAGCTTCGCGTCGCGCCAGATCCGCCCGGTCGGGTAGTCGTTGATGTACCCGTTGCCGCCGAGGCACTGAATCGCCTCGCCCGCCATCCACGTCGCCTTCTCGGCCGCGTACAGGATGGCGCCGGCGGCGTCCTTGCGGGGGCTGCGCGCTCCGGGCGGGAGCTGGTCGCAGGTGCGTGCGACGGCGTAGACGTAAGCGCGGCACGCGCTCCACGTGGTGTACATGTCGGCGAGCTTCCCCTGGATCAGCTGGAATTCCCCGATCGGCGTCCCGAACTGCCTGCGTTCGTGCACGTACGGGAGCACCACGTCGAGGCACGCGGCCATGAGGCCGAGCGGGCCGCCGGCGAGGACGACGCGCTCGTAGTCGAGTCCGCTCATGAGCACGCGCACGCCGCCGTTCACCTCGCCGAGCACGTTCTCCTCCGGCACCTCGCAGTCCTGGAACACCAGCTCGCAGGTGTTCGAACCGCGCATGCCGAGCTTGTCGAGCTTCTGCGCCGTCGAGAATCCCTTGAAGCCCTTCTCCACGATGAACGCGGTCACGCCGCGCGGGCCGGCGTCGGGATCGGTCTTGGCGTAGACCACAAGCGTGTCGGCGTCCGGTCCGTTCGTGATCCACATCTTGTTGCCGTTGAGCACGTAGCGGTCGCCCTTGCGCTCGGCGCGCAGGCGCATCGACACCACGTCGGAGCCCGCGTTCGGCTCGGACATCGCGAGCGCGCCGACGTGCTCGCCGCTGATGAGCTTCGGCAGATACTTGCGCTTCTGCGCTTCGGTGCCGTTGCGCCGGATCTGGTTCACGCACAGATTCGAGTGCGCGCCGTAGGAAAGCCCGACCGAGCCCGAGGCGCGCGAGATCTCCTCCATCGCGACGACGTGCGCGAGGTAGCCGAGGCCGGCGCCGCCGTAGGCTTCCTCGACAGTGATGCCGAGCAGGCCGAGCGCGCCCATCTTACGCCAGAGGTCGTTCGGGAACTCGTTGCGGCGGTCGATCTCGGCGGCGCGCGGGGCGATCTCGGCCTGTGCGAAGCTGCGCACACTCTCGCGCAGCATCTCGATCGTGTCCCCGAGGCCGTAGTCGAGGCCGGGCAGGGAGGATGCGGGTGCAGTGCTCATGGTTCACCAGTTCCTGAACGGATGTTGATCGGAGGGCCACGGCGAGGCGAAATGCTCCTCGACGTACGCTTCGCTCACCTCGGCGAGCGTCGGCGGCGACCAGCGCGGCCGGTTGTCCTTGTCGATGAGGCGCGCGCGGATGCCCTCGCGCAGATCGGGATGGCGCGTGATCTGGAGCGTGAGCCCGAGCTCGAACGCGAAGACCTCCTTGAGCGACAGGTGCCGCGCGCGGCGGTACGCCTCGAAGATGAGCTTGGCGGACGTCGGCGAGCCGCGCTTCAGGTTGTCGAGCCCGCGCTCGAGCCAGGGGTCGCCGGGCGCGCGCGCGGCGAGCGCGTCGAGGATCTCCTCGACGGTGTCGTAGTCCGTGACCTCGTTCACGACGTCGAAGTGCGCGCGCAGAGGCGATTCGGGCGGCGCGTGCCGGCCGCGGTAACCCCGCAGCAGCTGCGAGAGCAGCCGGCGGTTCGCGCGCGGCGATTCCTGCCATTCGACGTCGAGCAGCGCGGCGTAGAGCGCCGACTTTTCGGCGCTCGGCACGAAGCCGTCGGCGATCCCTGCGAACAGGGCGTCCGCCGCGTTCAGGTGCGTGCCGGTGAGGCCGAGATAGAGCCCGGCGCGGCCGGGGAGGCGCGGCAGGAACCAGGAGGCACCGACGTCCGGGTAGAGGCCGATGCTGATCTCGGGCATGGCCACGCGCGAGCCTTCGGTCACGACGCGGTGCGAGCAGCCGACCATGAGGCCGAGACCGCCGCCCATGACGATGCCGTGCCCCCAGCAGAGGATCGGCTTCGGGTACGTGTGGATGCGATAGTCGAGCGTGTACTCGTGGGCGAAGAAGCGCTCGATCGCGGCGCGCGCTTCGGCGTCGTCGCGCACCAGGCCCTGGTACAGTGCGACGACGTCGCCGCCGGCGCAGAAGGCGCGCTCGCCCGCGCCCTGGAGCACGACGCAGGCGACGTCCGGGTCGTCGCGCCAGCTCGCGAGCTGCGCCGCGAGCCGATCGACCATCTCGAGCGAGAGCGCGTTGAGTGCGCGCTCGGCGTTCAGGGTGGCGAACGCGACCTGTCGGCCGCCGCGCGCCGCACGCGTTTCGAACAGGACTACCGGTTCTGCCATTGGGGCTTGCGCTTCTGCAGGAAAGCGTTGACGCCTTCTTTCTGGTCGTGTGTGCCGAAGAGCTCGACGAACGCCGCGCGCTCGGGCGGCAGCGCCTCGACCATCGGCCCCGAGCGGGCGCGCTGGATGAGTGCCTTGCACCTGGCGACGCTGAGCGGGCTCTGCGCGGCGACCTTCTCGGCGAGCGCGAGCGCGGCGTCCCGCGCGCGGCCCTTCGGTACGACTTCCTCGACGAGTCCGATGCGCAGCGCCTGCTCCGCGGTCAGGCGCTCGCCGCAGAGGATCATGCGCTTGGCCCAGCCTTCGCCGACGAGCCACGGCAGGTTCTGCGTGCCGCCGCCGCAGGGAAGGAGGCCGATGCTCGCTTCGGGCAGCGCGAGCACCGCGTGCTCCTCGGCGATGCGCAGGTCGCAGGCGAGGGCGCACTCGAGCCCGCCGCCCATGGCGTAGCCGTTGATGGCGGCGATCGAGACGCCGCGGTAGCGCGCGAGCGTCTCGAACGCGGCGCCGAAGAGCTCGGCCATCTCGCGCGCGACGGCGCTGTCGCCGTCGGCGAAGAGCTTCACGTCCGCGCCCGCGGAGAAGAACTTCTCGCCGTCACCGGTAATGACGAGCGCGTAAATGTCGCGGTCCGCGTTCAGCTCCTCGACCAGGCGCTTCAAGCCGGTCAGGTTCTCGCGGTTCCAGGTATGCGCGGGCGGATTGTTCAGGGTTACGAGCGCCGTGTGGTCGCGGCGTTCGAGCCTGAGGAGGTCGGTCATGACGGCGTTCCTCGTCTGTTCGCTGGTTGCGTCGTCGGGGCGCGGCGGCCGGCCGGATCCCGCCCGGGCGCCGGGCGCCGTCGCGCACCGGGGGATGCTTCATCTCAACTGGTCCAGGGCGCCGTCCTTGAATGCTTCGCGCGCAACGATGACGCGCATGATCTCGTTCGTCCCCTCGAGGATCTGGTGCACGCGCGTGTCGCGCACGAAACGCTCGAGCGGATGGTCCTTGAGATAGCCGTAGCCGCCGAAGATCTGCTGTGCCTCGACGCATACGCGGAACCCGGCGTCGGTCGCGAAGCGTTTGGCCATGGCGCAGAACGCCGTCGCGCTGGGCGCTTTGGCGTCGAGCTGCGCGGCGGCGCGGCGGATCATCAGGCGGGCGGCGACGACCTCGGTCAGCATGTCCGCGAGCTTGAACTGCAGCGCCTGGAAATCCGCGAGCCGCCGGCCGAACTGGCGGCGCTCCTGCATGTAGGCGTGGGCGGCATCGATCGCCGCCTGCGCGGTGCCGACTGAGCAGGCGCCGATGTTGATGCGCCCCCCGTCGAGGCCCTGCATCGCGATCTTGAAGCCTTCGCCTTCGGCGCCGAGCCGATTCGCGGCGGGTACGCGCACGTCGTCGAAGTTGATGATCGCGGTCGGCTGGCTGTTCCAGCCCATCTTGCGCTCGTTTTTGCCGTAGCTGATGCCCGGGCTGTCCGCCGGGACGGCGAACGCCGAGATGCCGTGGGCTCCGGCGTCGCCGGTGCGCGCCATGACGACGAGCACGTCCGTCGAGCCGGCGCCCGAGATGAAGGCCTTCGAGCCATTAATAAGGTAGGCATCGCCGTCGCGGCGCGCGGTGGTCTTGAGGCTCGCGGCGTCCGAGCCGGCCCCGGGCTCGGTGAGGCAATAGGACGCGAGCTTCGTGCCCTGGGCGAGCGCCGGGCACCAGCGCTCGACCGTGGCCGGCGTGCCCCAGGTGGCGATCATCCAGGTCGCCATGTTGTGGATGGTGATGAAGGCGGTGGTCGAGGTGCAGCCCGCGGCGAGCTCCTCGAAGACGATGGCGGCATCGAGGCGGGAGAGCCCGAGGCCGCCGGCTTCCTCCGGTACGTAGAGGCCGCAGAAGCCGAGGGCGCCGGCCTGCGCGATGACGTCCTTGGGAAAAATACACTCCGCGTCCCAGCGCGCGGCGTGCGGCGCCAGCTCGTTTTGCGCGAACTCGCGCGCGGTCTGCTGGAACGCGCGTTGTTCTTCGGTCAGTGCGAAATCCATGCGTGCATTGTAAAACCGGAAGCGGCGAAATCGGAGATCGAGAGGGCGCGGCGGACGGCGGCGGCCGGAGCCGTCGGCGGCGCACGCCGGGCGCGCACCGGACGAGTCACGCCGTTTCCGATCCTCCGCCCCCGCGGCACGAAGTCACGCGCCCGCCGTCACAGCATCTCGACGGCGATCGCGGTCGCTTCGCCGCCGCCGATGCAGAGGGAGGCGATGCCGCGTTTGCCGCCGCGGGCGCGGAGCGCGTGCAGCAGTGTGACGATGAGCCGCGCGCCGGACGCGCCGATCGGGTGTCCGAGCGCACAGGCGCCGCCGTGTACGTTGACCTTATCGTGGCTGAGGCCGAGGTCTTTGATGGCCGCCATCGTGACGACCGCAAACGCCTCGTTGATCTCGTACAGGTCGACGTCCTTCGGCTGCCAGCCGAGCCGCTGCTGCAGCTTCGCGATGGCGCCGACGGGGGCGGTGGTGAACCATTCGGGCTCGTGCGCGTTGGTCGCATGGCCGACAACGCGGGCGAGCGGCTCGAGTCCCCGGGCGCGCGCCTCCGACTCCCTCATAAGGATGAGGGCCGCGGCGCCGTCGGAAATGGACGAGGAGCTGGCGGCGGTCACGGTGCCGTCGGGCTTGAACGCGGGGCGCAGCGTCGGGATCTTCTCGATCTTGCATTGTCCCGGGGTCTCGTCGGTGTCGATCACCGCGTCGCCCCCCTTGCTCTTGACCGTCACCGGGGCGATCTCGGCCTTGAACAACCCGGTCGCGACCGCGCGCTGGGCGCGGGTGACCGATTCGCGCGCATAGGCATCCTGCTGCTCGCGGGTGAAGCCGTACTTCTCCGCGGTCGCCTCGGCGAACGCGCCCATCGCCTTGCCGTCATACGCGTTTTCGAGCCCATCGTAGGCCATGTGGTCGAGCACCCTGACGTGGCCGTAGCGGTAGCCCTGGCGCGCCTTCGGCAGCAGGTGCGGCGCATTCGACATCGATTCCATGCCGCCAGCCACCATGACGCGCGCGGAACCGGCGAGGATCTGATCGTGCGCCAGCATGACCGCTTTCATGCCGGAGCCGCAGACCTTGTTGAGGGTGGTGCAGGGTGTGGACTTCGACAGGCCGGCACCGAGCGCCGCCTGGCGCGCGGGAGCCTGCCCGAGGCCGGCGGGCAGGACGCAGCCCATGATCACTTCATCGATGTCGCCCGGCTGCAGGCCGGAGGCCGCGACCGCCGCGCGGATCGCGGCGCTGCCGAGCTCGGTCGCGGTAACGGACACGAACTGCCCGTTCATGCCGCCGATGGGAGTGCGCTTGGCGCTGACGATGACAATGGGATCGGTCATGATGGATGTCGCTTCGTGATTCGGTAAGGCGGGCGTGCCTGCGCCCGTGCTCAGTTAGTGGTGGGTGAAGGTAGAGAGGTTCCGGGCGCGAAGCAAGAGGCAACGCGTCCCCGGAGCGGAGCGCGGCTGGCGATGCGCTCCCTCCTCGACATGTGCGTAACAAGCGCGCGATCGATGAGGGCTCGCGGCGCGAAAGGCATGAGGGCGCCTCTGATCGGGTAGCACGAAGCGGGCGCCGCCGGATTGGCTCGAGGCGCACGTCGCCGCCCGGCGGCCCGCCTCGCACGGCGTCTTCTGCGACTCGTTGCCGGAACTGGGCGCCGAGTGCGAGACCCGTGCAGCCGATGCCTCGGGGCGATACGGGCGCGGTGATTTGGCCTCTTTAGTGATCTTGCTCGGCCGCCAAGCGGCGCTTTCGCTCGAGGCAGGACATTGCGAAATGGCGGGCCGCGGTGGACGAGACGTGAAAGGCGTTTCAATAGAGCGCGTAGCCGTCCTTGATCACGGGACAAGTCTCCGCGTCGCAGAAGAAGTCCGCGGGCTCGATGTATTCGACGTTGCGATAGTTCGCGGCGATCGACCGCAGCAAGGCTCTCGCCGCGGCCGACTTCGTGTCAATTCCTTGCGGGGGACAGCGCACTCGGCCAGCTTCTCTTTGCTTATGCACCAGGGCGCGGGACGTGGCAGTTCGGGCGTCGGTCCGAGGAGGAGTATCTCGCCCACGCGAGGTGCGACCAGCCGAATGGTCGACTCCCGCATAACCGGCCCGAGGGCCGAACACGTGCCAAAGGATCATGCCAAAGCACGACTCGCCGGCTTTCTCGCCTGGCGATTTCACTTTCGATGCCGCGCCGGATGGTATTAACCCCGTGCTTGTCGCAATGCGACAATGACCCGGATACGGGCACCACCGAGCGTTCCCGCGACCACGCAGTTGTCAGCGAAAGGGAGTACCGAATTCGTGTTGAGCGCTTTTCCGCCGTCCGTGCGCGTGATCGTGCGCGGCTGGCTCAACTGCAACCAGGTGCTGCTGCTCGATGAAGCGGGGCACGTGCTCATCGACTCGGGCTATGCCGCCTCGAGCAACGAGACCCTGCGGCTGCTCGCCGCGCCCGAGCACCTCGGCGAGCGCCCGCTCGCGCGGGTCATCAATACGCACTGTCATGCGGATCACGTGGGCGGCAACGCCGCGCTGGTCCGCCGCTACGGCTGCGCGGTGACGATACCCGCCGGGGATGCGGCGAACGTGCGTGCGTGGAGCCGCGAGGCCTTCCTCATCGAGTACGCCGATCACGTCATCGAGCGCTTCGACTACACCGACACGCTCGCCGCCGGGGACCGCTTCCGGGCGGGCGGGCTCGAGTGGCAGGCGATCGCGGCGCCGGGCCACGACATGAACGCGCTCGTCTACTGGTGCGAGGAGCACGGCATCGCGATCACTGGCGACGCGCTCTGGGAGAACGGTTTCGGGGCGCTGTTTCCACTGCCGTCGCTCGAGGCGGCGATCGAGGCGGCGCATGCGACGCTCGACCGCATCGCGGCGCTCGGCGCCCGTTGGGTCATCCCCGGACACGGCAAGCCGTTCGCCGACGTCCGCGGCGCGCTCGCGCGGGCGCGCAGCCGCCTCGACGCGTTTCGGGCCGATCCCGCCAAGAACGCACGCCACGTCATGAAGTCGCTGCTCGCGTTCGCGCTGCTCGCGAAGCAGCGCATGCGCGTGGAGGAGTTCGCGCCGTACTGTGCGCAGGTGCGCTGCTACGTAGACCTCAACGAGCGGTTCATTGGCAGGCCGATGCCCGTTCTGGCGGAGCAAGTGCTCACCGAACTGCGCAGCGCCGGCGTCGTCGCGATCGAGAGCGGGTGGATTCGGCCGACGATTCCGGCGTAACCAATGCGAACGGCGACGCGGGTACAGTCGGCGCGCCGCCTGGCGTTCGCTCGATCGCGGGACTGCTCGTCGGACGCGCAGGCGCAAGCGCTGCGCGCCCGGCGCCGCTCATTTGCGGCAATAGCCGCAGCCGTTCGCCGGTCGGTGCTCTCGGGTAGCGGGTACGGGTAGCGCGCTTTCGCGTGCCGCGGTCATTCGTCGTCGCGCCGGCCGAACTTGGGTGCACGCTTGGCCGCGAATGCCTGCAGGCCTTCGGCGAAGTCAGGGGTGACGCTGCAGCTCAGGAAGCCTTCGCGCTCGGCCTCGAGCTGCGCCTGCAGCTGCCGGTCGAACGACTCACGCAGCAACCGCTTCGTGACGGCCTGAGCAGCGGCCGGCCCTTCCGCCAGCCGGCGGGCGAATGCGTGTGCCTCGGCGTGAAGGTGTTCGTCCGGGACCACGCGGTTCACGAGGCCGAGCTCGAGCGCGCGCGCCGCGGATATCGGCCCGGCGAGCATCGCGATTTCGAGCGCGCGCCGCAGTCCGACCAGGCGCGGCAGGTAGTAGGTGGCGCCGCCGTCCGGGCTCGTCGCGACCTTCGCATAGGAGAGGGTGAAAACCGCGGACTGCGCGGCCACGACGAAATCGACCGCGAACGCCAGGCTTGCGCCCGCGCCGGCGGCGTGGCCCTGGACCATGGCCACGACCGGCTGCGGCATGCGCTCGATGAGGCGGATCGCCGCATGGAACGGATCGAGCAGCCCCTTGATCGCCGCGCGCGGATCGGGGAGCTGTGCGCGCATGACCTCGAGGTCGCCGCCCGCCATGAAGGCGCGGCCCGCGCCGGCCAAAACCACGCAGCCGACCGTCGCGTCGTGTTCGATGCGCAGCAGCTCGTGCAGCAGCGCCTGCGCGCCTTCGGCGTTCATCGCATTCAGCACCTGGGGCCGGTTCCACGTCAACGTGACTACACGGCCCGCGCGCTCGACGAGCAGCGGCTTCTTGTCTTCGCTCATGACGTCTCTCCGATCACTTTCCAGGGTGGCGGCCTGCGATCGCGGGTGTGATCCTCTCGTAACGTCGCGCGCTTCGCCGTCAACAGCTTCGCGGTGCGCACGATGCGGACCGGTACGGAATTCTGTCCGCTATGGCTGGTCCTCGGAATGGTGCCGCTCGCGTTCGCGCTCATGGGGATCGACATGGTGCAGCTGCTCTGGCGCCGGGCGCGCGAGCTCGCAGGCGCAACCGAGCACGGCGGGGGGTGAGCGATGGCGCGGGCTCGGCGGCTACTCTCCGAACGTCTTCAGCCCTTCGAGGTCGAGCACCGTGACGCCGCAGTACTCGAGCCGCACGAGGCCCGCGGCCTCGAGCACCTTGAGCGCGTGGTTCACGCGCTGGCGCGAGAGCCCGGCGAGGTGGCCGATCTCCTCCTGCGAGATCTTGATGAGCGGCTCGATGCCGGGCGCGAGCGTGGGATTGAACAGCGCCGCGAGGCAGTGGGCGACGCGCGCGTCCGGACCGAGCAGACGGTCGTACTCGACCATGCCGATGAACTGACCGAGGCGTTCGTTCAGCTGCACGAGCAGGAAGCGGTTGAAGTCGATACTCGTGTCGAGCAGCCACATGAAGGTGCTGCGCGGCATGTACGCCACGTCGCTGTCGCGCAGCGCCACGACGTCGTAGCGGCGGCGTTCGTTCTTGAGGATCGTGCCCTCGCCGAACCAGCCGCCGGTCGTGACGCCCGTGAACGTGGTGACCTTGCCGGTGGCGGAGGTGTTGGTCATCTTGCCGAGCCCGTCGATGATGCCGATCCAGAACTCGACGGCTTCGCCGCGCCGGCAGATGTAGCCACCCTTCGGCACCCAGCGCACGAGCGTCTCGGCTTCGACCCGCCGCCGCTGCTCGGGCGTGAGCGTGCGGGTCCAGACCGATACCGCGAGCAGCCGGCTGAGCTTGGCGGCGGCGTCGGCGGCGGGAACGGCGAGCTGGTTCATCGGCCGCGCGGCCATATTGTCGTCCGGACGACAACTGCGGGTGGTTGCATCGGTTAGTCTCTGGGCACAGTATATCCAGCGGGGGCGCCCACACCAAAACTACGGCCGGGCACGGCACCCGGCTGCCGTGTTGGACGGGGAAATGACGTCTGCATCAGGCGATGGTACACAGCTGACCCAGACGCCGCTGCTCGAGGCCCAGGCGCTCTCCATCCGTTTCGGCGGCGTGAAAGCACTGAGCGACGTCAGCTTCGCGGTGCAGAAGGGGGAGCTCTTCTCCATCATCGGCCCGAACGGCGCGGGCAAGACTTCGCTGCTCAACTGCGTCTCCGGTCGCTATTCGCCGACCGAAGGACGCATCCTTTTCGAGGGCCGCGACATCACGCGGGTGCCGCCCAACCGGCGCGCCGCATTGGGCATCGGCCGCACGTTCCAGAACCTGGCGCTCTTCGGGCACATGACGGTGCTCGACAACATCATGGTCGGGCGCCATCATCTCCTGAAGAACAATCTGTTCACGGGCTCGCTTTACTGGTTCGGCGGCGCGCGCGAGGAAGAGCTCGCGCACCGGCGCGAAGTCGAAGAGATCATCGATTTCCTCGAGATTCAGCACATCCGCAAGGCCGTCGCCGGGACGCTCTCCTACGGGCTGCGCAAGCGCGTCGAGCTGGCGCGCGCGATCGCACTCAAGCCCAAGTTGATCCTGCTCGACGAGCCGATGGCGGGCATGAACCTCGAGGAAAAGGAGGACATGGCGCGCTACATCCTCGACTTGAACGAGGAGTGGAACATGACCGTGGTCATGATCGAGCACGACATGGGCGTGGTAATGGACATTTCGCACCGGGTCATGGTGCTCGATTTCGGCCGCAAGATCGCCGAAGGGCGGCCCGAGGAAGTGCTCGCGAACGAGCACGTGCGTCGCGCCTATCTCGGCGAGGAGGACGAGCTGCTGCGCGCGCCCGAGGACGAATGGAGGGCTACGTCGTGACGGCAGACACGTTTCCGAAGTTGCTCGAGCGCAACGCGGCCGAGTACCCGGACGAGATCGCGATGCGCGAGAAGGAGTTCGGGATCTGGCGCGAGTACACCTGGCGGCACGTGGCGCAGCGCGTGCGCGTGC
The DNA here is from genome assembly GCA_036381895.1 of Burkholderiales bacterium. Taxonomy (GTDB): domain Bacteria; phylum Pseudomonadota; class Gammaproteobacteria; order Acidiferrobacterales; family Sulfurifustaceae; genus JACQFZ01. Next base: position 81,679 of record DASVBY010000081.1, read on the forward strand.
GCACCTACGGGCTGCGCCGCCTCGGGGTCGCGCGCGGCGACGTCGTCGGGCTCATCGGCGACAACCGGCCCGACTGGGTATGCAGCGAAATCGCGGCGCACGCGCTCGGGGCGATGAGCCTCGGCATGTACCGCGAGTCGCTCGACGAAGAGGTCGCCTACCTCATCAACCATGCCGGGGTGCAGGTCGTGCTCGCCGAGGACGAGGAGCAGGTGGACAAGCTGCTCGGGCTCGGCGACCGCATTCCGAGCGTGCGGCACATCGTCTATTCCGACCCGCGCGGCATGCGCAAGTACCGCGACGAGCGGCTGATTGCGCTCGCGGCGCTCGACCGCCTCGGCGCTGCCGACGCCGCGGCCGAGCCGGGGCTGTACGACGAGCTCGTCGCGGCGACGCGAGGCGAGGACGTGGCGGTGCTCTGCACCACCTCCGGCACCACGGCGCATCCGAAGCTCGCGATGCTGCCGGCCGGGCGCATCATCCGCCACTGCGAGTGGTACCTCAACGTCGACCCCAAGGACGCGCAGGACGAGTACGTGTCGGTGCTGCCGCTGCCGTGGATCATGGAGCAGATTTACGCGCTCGGAAAATTCCTCTTATGCCGCATGCGGGTGAACTTCGTCGAGGAGCCCGAGACCACGATGGCCGATCTGCGCGAGATCGGGCCGACGTTCCTGCTGCTGGCACCGCGGGTCTGGGAGCAGATCGCGGCCGACGTGCGTGCGCGCATCATGGATTCCTCGCCGCTCAAGCGCGCGCTCTACGCCTTCGGCATGAAGCTCGGCATGGCGGCGCTCGCCAAGGGCCGGCGCTCGCGCCTGGCGGATCTGCTGCTGTTCCGGGCGCTGCGCGACCGCCTCGGCTTCTCGCGCCTGCGCTCGGCGGCGACGGGCGGGGCGGCGCTCGGACCCGACACGTTCCGCTTCTTCCTCGCGCTCGGCGTGCCGCTGCGCCAGCTCTACGGGCAGACGGAGCTCATGGGCGCCTACACCATCCATCCGCCCGGGGAGGTGGACTTCGACACCGTCGGCGTCCCGTTCGATCGGGACATCGAGATCCGGATCGATCAGCCGGACAAGAACGGTGTGGGCGAGATCGTCACGCGCCACGCGAACATCTTCCTCGGCTACTACCGGGACGAGGCCGCGACCGCCAAGGACCTGCGGGCGGACGGCTGGATGCACACGGGCGACGCCGGCTACTTCGACGCCAAGGGCCACCTCGTCGTCATCGACCGCGTGCGCGACATGGCGGTCACGGCGCACGGCGACCGCTTCTCGCCGCAGTACATCGAGAACAAGCTCAAGTTCAGCCCCTACATCGCCGAGGCCGTCATCATCGGGCACCAGCGCGATTTCCTCGCGGCGATCATCTGCATCCGCTTCTCGATCGTCTCGAAGTGGGCGGAGAAGAACCGCATCGCGTTCACCACCTATACCGACCTCTCGGCGAAGCCGGCGGTGTACGACCTGCTGCGGCGCGAGGTGGAACAGGTGAACGCGGCGCTGCCGCCGGCGCAGCGCATCCGCAAGTTCCTGCTGCTCTACAAGGAGCTCGATGCGGACGACGGCGAGCTCACGCGCACGCGCAAGGTGCGCCGCGGCGTCATCGCCGAGAAGTACGGCGACATCATCCAGGCGATCTACCAGGGGCGCGAGGAGATCGACATCGACACCGTGATCACGTTCCAGGACGGCACCAAACAGCGCGTGCGCACCCGCCTCAAGGTGGTCGACGTCGGCGCCCCCGAACCGGTCGCGCCGAGCGCGCTGCGCGAGCGCGCCGCCTGACGGGGGAACAATGGATACCCAGCTGCTGCTGCAACTGCTGCTGAACGGCCTCATCGTCGGCACGCTCTACGGCGTGGTCGCGATGTGCTTCGTGCTGATCTACAAGGCGAGCCAGGTGGTGAACTTCGCGCAGGGCGAGTTCCTGCTGGTAGGCGCCTGGGTCTGCTGGTGGCTGCTCACCAGCTACCCGCTGCCGTTCTACGCGGCGTTCCTCATCACGCTCGCGTTCATGATGGCGTTCGGGCTGCTGCTGCAGGTGGTGGTGCTGCGGCCGCTCATCGGCGAGCCCGTCATTTCGGTCATCATGGTCACGATCGGGCTGTCGATCTTCTTCCAGGCGCTGATGAAGTGGATGTTCGGCGTATTCGCGAAGCCGTTCCCGCCGATCTTCGCCGCGCAGACCGTCGACGTGCTCGGCCTGCAGGTGCAGACCGTGTACGTCATGTCGCTCGCCGTGAGCCTGCTGATCATGGTGGGCTTCGCCTGGTTCTTCAAGTTCTCGCGCATGGGTCTCGCCATGCGCGCCGTGGCGTTCGATCAGCAGGCGGCGCAGTCGCTCGGGGTGTCGGTGCGCACGGTGTTCGCGCTGTCCTGGGGCATTTCCGCGATGGTATCGGCGGTCGCCGGCGTCGTCGTCGGCGTGGTCAACGGGGTGTCGTCGGCGCTGTCGTTCTTCGGCATCAAGGTGTTTCCGGTGGTGATCCTCGGCGGCCTCGACTCCATCGTCGGCGCGGTCATCGGCGGCATCATCGTCGGGCTGCTCGAGAACGTGGCGCATTACTTCGACAGCCAGTTCCTGCACTGGGGCAACCTGTACGAGGTCGCGCCGTTCTACGTGCTGATCGTGATCCTCATGATCTGGCCGTACGGGCTGTTCGGCACCCGGGACATCGAGCGCGTCTGATGACGAGCGTTGCCTACGATCGCCCGAGCGGCGACTTCAAGACCAGCTACGGGGCGGACACGACGATCTTCCCGACGCGCACCTCGGCGGCGTTCTGCGTCGCCGGCATCGCGCTGGTCGCGGCGGCGCCGCTCTACCTCGACAAGTACGGCCTCAGCATCCTGATCCAGATCGGCTACCTCGGCATCGCCGCGCTCGGGCTCAACATACTCGTCGGCTTCACCGGGCAGATCTCGATCGGGCACGCGGTGTTCTTCGGCTTCGGCGCGTTCGCGTCCGCCTACCTCAACAACAACTTCGGCGTGCCGGTGTTCTTAGCGATCCCGCTCGCCGGGCTCGCGACGACCGTGGTCGGGCTCGTGTTCGGCATCCCGGCGGCGCGCCTCAAGGGCCTGTACCTCGCGATCGCGACGCTCGCGGCGCAGTTCATCCTCCAGGACTTCTTCGCGCGCGCCACGTGGTTCACCGGCGGCGTCGCCGGAACCCCGGCGGAGAGCCTGAGCGTCTTCGGCTACGCCTTCAATACCGACGCGCGCTACCTGTACGTGGTGCTCGCGTACGTGGTGGTCATGTACCTGCTCGCGACCAACCTCATGCGTACGCGCGACGGGCGCGCGCTGGTGGCGGTGCGCGACCACTATCTCTCGGCCGAGATGATGGGGGTGAATCTCACCAAGTACCGCACGATGTCGTTCGGCGTGTCGTCGTTCTACGCCGGCATCGGCGGCGCGCTCTACGCACACTATCTCGGTTTCGTGTCGGTCGAGGGCTTTACGATCCTGTTCTCGATCCAGTTCCTCGCGATGATCATCATCGGCGGGCTCGGATCGATCATGGGCACGCTCATGGGCACGGCGTTCATGGTGCTGCTGCCCGAGGTCATGGCCGCGCTCGCGGGACAGCTCGCCGGCAGCCCGATCGACCGGGCGCTCGGGCTGAACGAGGGCATCGCCTTCCTGCGCGAGATGGCGATCGGCGCGGTCATCATTCTGTTCCTCATTTTCGAGCCGGATGGGCTGGCGCATCGCTGGCGCCAGATTCGCGCGTACTTCAAGCTGTACCCGTTCTCGTATTGACCGAACGACAACTCATAGGAGAACCCGACATGCGCAATACCGGTCACGTACTCCGCGCCGCATTCGCGGGCGCGGCGCTCGCGGCGGCGGCCTGGGTGCCCGCCGCTGCGCAGGACATCCACGTGGGACACCTGGCGGACTACAGCGGCGCGACCTCGGACGTGGGTACGCCGTACGGTCAGGGCGTCGCCGACACGATCGCCTGGATCAATGCGAACGGCGGCATCGGCGGCCGCAAGATCGCCGCGGAGACGATCGACTACTCCTACCAGGTGCCGCGCGCGGTCTCGGCGTACAAGGGCTGGGCCGGCCGCGTGGTCGCGATCCAGGGCTGGGGCACGGCCGATACCGAAGCGCTGGTCGCGTTCGTGAGCAAGGACAAGATTCCGTACTACTCCGCTTCGTACTCCGCGGCGCTCACCGATCCGGCCGGCGGCTCCAAGGCCGACAAGCCGGCGCCGTACAACTTCTTCTACGGCCCGTCGTACTCGGACGCCGCGCGCGCCATGGTGCAGTGGGCGGCCGAGGACTGGAAGAAGAAGGGCGGTAAGGGCAAGCCCAAGTACGTGCACATGGGCGCGAACCACCCGTACCCGAATGCGCCCAAGGCGGCGGCGGAGGCCTACGCCAGGGAGCTCGGCTTCGAAGTGCTGCCCGCGATTCAGTTCGCGCTCACGCCCGGCGACTACACCGCGCAGTGCCTGACGCTCAAGCAGGCCGGCGCCAACTATGCGTATCTCGGCAACACCGCCGGCTCGAACATCTCGGTGCTCAAGGCGTGCCATGCCGCCGGCGTGAAGGTGCAGTTCCTCGGCAACGTCTGGGGCATGGACGAGAACGCCATGAAGGCCGCGGGCGAGGCCGCCGACGGCGTCGTGTTCCCGGTGCGCACCGGCGCGATCTGGAACGACGACGTGCCCGGGATGAAGCTCATGAAGGCGATCTCGAAGATGTCCGATCCTTCGGGCACCGCGTACCGGCCGATCCACTATCTCGCCGGCGCCTGCACCGTGCTCTACATGAAGGAGGCGATGGAGTGGGCCGCGAACAACGGCGGCATCAGCGGCGAGAGCATCAAGAAGGGGATGGAAACCCGCGAGAACTGGGTGCCGAAGGGCGCCGAGGGCGTGTGCAAGCCGTCGACCTGGAGTGCGAAGGATCACCGGCCGACGCTCGAGGTGGAGCTCTATCGGGCGAGCGTCAAGGGCCCGACCGATGCCGCGGTTCCCGAGCTGATCGAGAGCGGCGCGATCAAGATGACGAAGATCGCGACCGTCAAGCTGCCGCGCAAGCAGGAGTGGCTCGGCTGGTGAGCCCGGATCGCGCAATCGCGGCGCGAGGTGGTCATGGCGCAGCCGCACCGCGCTGAGCGGGCGGGCGCGGCGGCAGCCGCCGCCGCGCCGCTGCTCGCGCTCAACAACGTCGAGGTCGTGTACAACGAGGTCATCCTCGTGCTGCGCGGCCTGAGCCTCAAGGTCCCCGAAGGGCAGATCGTGGCGCTGCTCGGCGCGAACGGCGCCGGGAAATCGACCGCACTCAAGGCGATCTCGGGCCTGCTCAAGGCGGAGGACGGCGAGGTCACCCGCGGCGACATCACGTTCGCGGGCGAGCGCATCAACGGGCTCGAGCCGGATGCGATCGTGCGCCGCGGCATCTTCCAGGTCATGGAAGGGCGGCGCATCATCGCCGATATGACCGTGGCGGAGAACCTGCGGCTCGGCGCGTTCACCCGCGGCGGCGCGGACGTGCGCGCGGACATGGAGCGCGTCTATGCCTACTTCCCGCGGCTGCGCGAGCGCACGGGCCTCGCCGGCTACCTCTCGGGCGGCGAGCAGCAGATGCTCGCGATCGGGCGCGCGCTCATGGCGCGGCCGAAGCTCATTCTGATGGACGAGCCCTCGATGGGTCTGTCGCCGCTCCTCGTGCGGGAGGTGTTCGGCATCATCGAGCGCCTCAATCGCGAGCTCGGCGTGACGATCCTGCTCGTCGAGCAGAACGCGCGCGCCGCATTGCAGATCGCCCACTACGGCTACGTCATGGAGCAGGGCAAGGTGGTGCTCGACGGCACCGCCGAGGCGCTCGCGAACAACGAGGACGTGAAGGAGTTCTACCTCGGCGGGAGCGGCGAGCGGAAATCGTTCAAGAACATCAAATCCTTCAAGCGGCGCAAGCGCTGGCTGTAGCGCTGCCCGCAGATGCGGCGCCGGCGGGGACGGCGCAGGACCGCCGCCCGAGGTCGCGGCGTGTTGCCGGCGGTCGGAGTCACGAGGATGGTACGCGGCGGCGAGCCGCCGGGCCGCCGCGCGCGGAGGACATGCGTGTCATGAGCCACTTTGACGCCCTCGAAACACGGGATCCCGAAGAGCGCGAGCGCGCGCTGTTCGCCGCGCTGCCGGAGCTGCTCGCCAAGGCCAAGCGCAGCGCGCCGTTCTTCGCGGAGCGGCTCGCGGACATCGAGCCCGAGGACATCACGAGCCGCGAGGCGCTCGCGCGGCTGCCGGTCACGCGCAAGAGCGAGCTGCACGCGCTGCAGCGGCGGCAGCTGCCGTTCGGCGGTATGACCACGGTCGCGCCCGGCGCCCTCGGCAAGATCTTCGTCTCGCCCGGGCCGATCTACGACCCGGAAGCGCGGCACGCGGACTACTGGCGGCTCGCGCGCTCGCTCTACGCGGCGGGATTTCGCGCGGGCGACCTCGTGCAGAACTGCTTCTCCTACCATCTGACGCCCGCGGGCTCGATGCTCGAGAGCGGCCTGCTCGCGCTCGGCTGCGCGGTCATTCCGGGCGGCGTCGGGCAGACGGAGCTGCAGGTTGCGACCATGGCGGACCTGCGTCCGGCCGGCTACACCGGGACGCCGTCGTTCCTGCGGATACTGCTCGAGAAGGCCGACGAGCTCGGGCACGACTTCGGCTTCCTCAAGAAGGCGCTCGTGTCCGGCGAAGCCTTCCCGCCGTCGCTGCGCGATGCGCTGATCGCCCGCGGCGTGCAGGCGTTCCAGGCGTATGCGAGCGCGGATCTCGGGGCGATCGCCTACGAGACCGAAGCGCGCGAGGGGCTCGTGGTCGACGAAGGCGTGATTGTCGAGATCGTGCGCCCGGGGACGGGCGAGCCGGTTCCGGCGGGCGAAGTCGGCGAAGTCGTGGTCACCGTATTCAACGAGACTTATCCCCTCATCCGGTTCGGGACGGGCGACCTGTCGGCCGTGCTGCCGGGTCTGAGCCCCTGCGGGCGAACGAACATGCGCATCAAGGGGTGGATGGGGCGCGCCGACCAGACCACCAAGGTCCGCGGCCTGTTCGTGCATCCGCACCAGATCGCCGACGTGGTGCGGCGTTTCCCGGTGATCCGCCGCGCGCGCGTAGTCGTCGACTCGCTCGACGGCGCGGACCGCATGCGCGTGCTGTGCGCGCTCGACGGCGCGAGCGCCCCGGAGGGCCTGAAGCAGCAGGTCGAGAACGCGGTGCGCGACGTCACCCGCCTGCGCGGCGAGGTGGAGTTCGTGGAAGCCAGCGCGCTCCCGAACGACGGCAAGGTGATCGAGGACCTGCGCAAGGTGAGCTGACCGCCCGCCGCCCCCGCCTGCGCTGCAGGCCTTCCGGCGCACGGGCGACGTGCGCCGTTACTGATCGGGAAACCGCCCTGGCGGCCGGGTCGTCCCCGGGATGGGCGGATCGGCACAAACCGAGCCGGCGCGCCGCGAAGGAACGATACGCCCGCAACCAAATCCCAAAAAGCGTAAACTGGGCGCACGGGCGGCGTCCGGCGGCGCCGCCGTGTCGCGTAACAGCCGCAGCTGCATAGGGAGATGACGCATGCGGGACAATCCGTTGTTGAAGCTACACGCGCTCGGGCAGAGCATCTGGCTCGATTTCATCAACCGCGAGCTGCTGCGCAGCGGAACGCTGCAGCGGCTCATCGAGGCCGACGGCCTCGCCGGCCTCACATCGAACCCCGCGATCTTCGCCAAGGCGATCGGGCAGACCGGGCAGTACGACGAGGCGATCCGTGCGCGACTCGGGGAGCGCCTCGACACCAAGGCGCTCTACGAGGCGCTGGCGCTCGAAGACGTGCAGGCGGCCGCCGACACCTTCGGCCCCGTGTACAGCGCGACGCGCGGGCGCGACGGCTACGTCAGCCTCGAAGTGTCGCCGCACCTCGCGGACGACGCGGCGGCGACCGTCGAGGAGGCGCGGCGTCTATGGGCGGCGTTCGACCGTCCGAACGCCATGATCAAGGTTCCGGCGACGCGCGCCGGCCTCGAGGCGATCCGGACGCTGATCGCCGAAGGGATCAACGTCAACGTCACGCTCATCTTCGGGGTCGCGCGCTACCGCGAAGTCGTCGAGGCGTTCCTCGCGGGCCTCGAGGCGCGCGCCGCGGCCGGCGGGCCGATCGACGGCATCGCCTCGGTCGCGAGCTTCTTCCTGAGCCGCATCGATACGCTGGTCGACGCGCGCCTCGATGCCATCGACAGCGAGGAAGCGCACGCTTTGCGCGGCCAGGCGGCGATCGCCTCGGCGCGGCTCGCCTATCAGCAGTACAAGCAGTGGACCGCGAGCGAGCGCTGGCGCCGCCTGGCGGAGCAGGGGGCGCAGCCGCAGCGGCTGCTCTGGGCCTCGACCTCGACCAAGGACCCGCGCTACAGCGACATCAAGTACGTGGAGGCGCTGATCGGCCCGGAGACCGTGAACACCGTGCCGCCGGAAACGCTCGCCGCCTACCGCGAGCGCGGGCGTCCGGCGCTGCGGCTCGAGACCGATCTGCTCGAGGCGATGGCGCTGCCGGCCGCGCTCGAGCGCCTCGGCGTGTCGCTCGATGCCGCGAGCGTCGAGCTCGAGCGCGAAGGCGTACGCAAGTTCGTCGAACCCTTCGACGAGCTGCTCGGCGCGCTCGGCGAGCGCGCGCGGCTGCTGCAAGCGCGCGCATGAGCGCGGCGGCGCGCCCCGGCGGCACGCCCGCTTTCCGCGCCGTCATTTTCGACATGGACGGCGTGGTGACGCGCACCGCGAGGCTGCACGCGGCCGCGTGGAAGGAGCTCTTCGACCAGTACCTCGAGGAGCGCACGCGCCGCGGGCTGCCCGCGTTCCGGCCGTTCGATCCGCAGGCCGATTATCTCGCGTACGTCGACGGCAAGCCGCGCTACGAGGGCGTGAAGAGCTTCCTCGCGGCGCGCGGCATTCGGCTCCCGTTCGGCGACCCGGGCGACGGCCCGGAGGCGGAGACGGTCTGCGGGCTCGGCAACCGCAAGGACGCGCTGTTCGAGAAGCGGCTGCGGGCCGGGCGCGTCGAGACGTACGCGTCGACGGTCGCGCTCATCGAGGCGCTGCGCGCGGCCGGTGTCGCGGTGGCGGTCGTCACCGCGAGCCGCCATGGACGCGAAGTGCTCCGCAGCGTGCAGCTCGAGGGGTTGTTCGATGCGATCATCGACGGCGTCGAGGCGGCGGCGCGCGAGCTCCCCGGCAAACCCGATCCCGCCACGTTCCGCGCGGCGGCGGAACGCCTCGGCGTGCTCCCCGCCGAGGCGGTGGTCGTCGAGGATGCGGCGGCGGGCGTGCTCGCCGGCGACCGCGGCGGATTCGGTCTCGTGGTCGGCGTCGATCGCGGCGGCAACCGCGAGGCGCTGATGCGCAGCGGGGCCGACGTCGTGGTGCCGGATCTCGGCGAGCTCAGCGTGGCGGCGCTCGATGCGCGCTTTCGCGAGCAGGCGCGAGCGCGCGCGGCCGGACCGGCGACGCTGGAAGAGGCGTGGCACGTCGAGCAGGAAGGCTTCGATCCGGCGCGCGAGCGCGAGATGGAGAGCTTGTTCACTGTGGGCAACGGCTACCTGGGCGTGCGCGGCGCGCTCGACACTCCGCTGCCGGCGTCGCAGGCGAATCTCTTCGTCGCCGGCATCTACGACCGCAAGCACACCGAGCTTCCGTACTCGGAGCTCGAGTTCATGACCGTGGGCCGCGGCGACTACGCCTACAGCGAGCTCGTTTCGCTGCCGTTTCCTTTCCGGCTGCGCATAGCCGTGGACGGGCAGGCGCTCGACATGGTGCAGGGGCCGTGGCGGTCATTGCGGCGCGTGCTCGATCTGCGCACCGGGCGCGTGCACCTGCACTACCTGTTTCAGGACGAGCAGGGGCGGCGGACCACGCTCGAGACCTGGCGCGCCGCCTCGGCCGCCGACCCGCATCTGCTGATGCAGGAAGTACGCGTCACCTGCGAGAACTTCGACGCGCTGATCGAGATCGACGGTTCGCTGCACCACCCGGAGCTCGCCGAGCATCACCCGCACGTGGTGCCGGCGGAACCGGAGCGGCTGGACGGCGGGGAGCTGCGCGTCTACGACACCCGGGCGTCGGGCTTCCGCGTCGCGATCGCGACGCGCATGCGACTCGACGGGGAGCCGAAGGACGCGGTGTACGTTCAGGCGGCCGGAAAGGCCTGCGTGCCGCTGCGCTGGCGGCGCTTCGTCGCGATATACACCAGCCGCGACGGCGGCGATCCGGCCGCGCGTGCCCGGGCGCACCTGCGCGCGCACGCCTGGGAGGATTTCGAGGCGCTGTGTGCGGCGCACGAGGCCCGCTGGGCCGAGCACTGGCGCGCGGCCGACGTGCGCGTCGGGGGCAGCGCGCCGACCACGCAGGCGCTGCGCTTCAATGCCTACCATTTGCGGATCGCGGCGAGCGGCGACCCGAAGGTTTCTATCGGCGCGCGTACGCTCTCGGGACGCGCCTACGAGGGGCACGTTTTCTGGGACGTCGAGGTCTTCATGCTGCCGTTCTTCCTGCACACGCATCCCGATCTCGCACGGGCGCTGCTGCTGTATCGCTACCACACGCTCGACGGCGCGCGGCGGCGCGCGGCCGAGCTCGGTTACCGCGGCGCCTGCTACGCCTGGGAGTCGACCGTGACGGGCGCGGATGTCACGCCGCGGCAGATCGTGCTCAAGACGAGCGGGAAGGTGATTCCGATCTACACCGGCTTCGAGCAGGTGCACGTGACCGCCGACGTCGCGTACGGCATATGCCGCTATGTCGAGGCGACCGGGGACGAGGCGTTCCTCGCGGAGGCGGGCGCCGAGATCCTGTTCGAGACCGCACGCTTCTGGACGAGCCGCTGCACCCGCGCCGGCGACGTTTACCATATAAATGCCGTCACCGGGCCGGATGAATACCACCACACGGTAGACGACAACGCCTACACCAACTGGATGGCGCGCTTTAACCTCGAGCAGGCGGCGCGTGCGTGGCGCTGGCTCGCGCAATATCATCCGGACCGATGGCAAGCGCTGTGTGGCCGGCTCGAGCTGACCGAGGACGACCCCGCCGAGTGGGATGCGGTTGCGGCGAAGCTCTACTGCCCCGAGCCCGACGAGACGCGGCCGATCGAGCAGTTCCGCGGCTACTTCGAGCGGCGCGACTACCGGGTTCGGCCGGAGGAGCGCTTCCATCCGCCGCTGCGGCGGCTGTTCGAGGCGGAGGCCGTGAACGCGTCGCAGCTCATCAAGCAGGCCGACGTGCTGATGCTGCCGTATCTCTTCCCCGAACGCTTCAGCGACCGCGCGCTCGCCGTCAACTACGACTACTACGAACCCCGCACCGACCACGGGAGCAGCCTCTCGCCGCCGGTGCACGCGGCGCTCGCCATGCGTCTCGGGCGGCAGGCAGAGGCGCTCGAGTACTGGCGCCATAGCCTCTGGCTCGATCTTTCGAATGCCATGGGTAACAGCGCGCTCGGCGTGCATGCCGCCACCATGGGCGGGACCTGGAGCACGCTGGTGTTCGGGTTCCTCGGCGTGCGCCTCGGTGCCGAGGGACCGCGGTTCGATCCCGAGGCCGTACGCACGCCGCCCAATTGGCAGACGGTCGAGCTTACGCTGCGCTACCGAGGGTGCGATTATCCGCTCCGGTGGTCGCGCGAGGAGGAGGCATGAAGTCTTATGGGGCGATCGCGGTGCCGCTCGACGGCTCACGCATCGCGCTGAAGGGCCTCGGGGTCGCGACCTGGCTGGCATCGCGTCTCGGGGCGCGGCTGCACGTCCTGAGCGTCGACTCCCCGAAGCCGTCGGAGGAGGCGCTGCGGGAGCTCGGCGTGCCGGCGAAGTACTGGGCGCTGCTCGACTTCCACCGATTGAGCGGCGATCCAGCCGCCGAAATCCTGGAGGCCGAACGCCGCTACGACATCGATCTCATCGTGATGACCGCCTGGGGCGCCGGCGGGCGTGCGACTGCCGGGCCGGATCGCGAGGTGGGGCACGTGGCACGCGCCGTGATCGAGCAGGCCCGCAGTCCGGTGGTGCTGCTGCCGCCCAATTACAAGGAATCCTTGCCCTGGCGCTCGGCGCTGGTGCCGCTGAGCGGCGAGGTCGGCACCGACGAGTCGCTCGCGGTGGCGCTCAAGCTTGCCGGCGCCCTGGAGCTCTCGGTCACGGTCGCCCACGTGGTGACGGCACAGGACAGCAGCTCCCCGCCGGGGGCGCCGTTCTATCCCGACGCCTCGTACCACGAGTTCCCCCATCTCCTGAACGAGCTCGTCGAGCGCGCCTGTCCGCTCTGTACCACCGAGGAGCGCCGGCTCATCGAGGATTTCTGCCTGCTCCACGGCGACATCGCGGCCGAGCTGCTCACGCTGATCGAGCGCAAGCAGACGAGCCTGCTGATCGTAGGCTGGCACGGGCGGTTCGCCCGCGGCCACGCGGCGGTCCTGAAGGCGCTCCTCGTGCGCCTCACCTGTCCGGTGCTCCTCGTCAAGCCGACGCCCCGGGAGAAGTTTCGTCTGAAGGTCGGCGAGGATTCGGTGCAGGAAAGCCCCGCGAGCGGGGCCGGGAGCAGCCGCGAGGCGCGTGCGGAGGGCGGCGTACGCTGAGGTGCGCCTTCCGGACCGGCCGCCGAAGCGGCTTCAGCCATTTTGCGCTTCCCGGTTAAAACCGGGAGGCGAAACGTGTACATTTCTCCCGCATGAAAACCATCGAATCCCTGGTAGGTAACACGCCGCTGGTCCGGCTCCAGCGGATGCCCGGACGCACCTCGAACGTCGTGCTCGCGAAGCTCGAGGGCAACAATCCGGCCGGCTCCGTGAAGGATCGGCCGGCGCTATGGATGATCCGGCTGGCGGAGGAGCGCGGCGAGATCAAGCCGGGCGACACGCTGATCGAGCCCACGAGCGGCAACACCGGCATCGCGCTCGCCATGGCGGCGGCGATCAAGGGCTACCGCATGGTGCTGATCATGCCGGAGCACATGAGCGCCGAGCGCCGCGCGACCATGAAAGCCTTCGGCGCCGAAATCGTGCTGGTGTCGAAGGAAGCCGGCATGGAGGGCGCGCGCGATCTCGCGGAGCGGATGCAGGCGGAAGGCAAGGGCATCGTACTCAACCAGTTCGCGAACCCGGACAATCCGCGGGCCCATTACGAGGGCACGGGACCGGAGATCTGGCGCGATACCGAAGGCCGGGTGACGCATTTCGTGAGCTCGATGGGCACGACCGGCACGATCATGGGCGTGTCCCGCTACCTCAAGGAGAAAAATCGCGACATCCAGATCGTGGGCGTGCAGCCGGCACCGGGCGCGTCGATCGCCGGAATCCGTGCGTGGCCGAAGGAGTACCTGCCGAAGATCTACGACCCGTCGCGCGTCGACCGCATCATCGAGGTGACGCAGGCGGAAGCGGAGGAGACCATGCGCCGGCTCGCGCGCGAAGAGGGTATCTTCGGCGGTGTCTCGGGCGGCGGCGCCATGAGCGCCGCGCTGCGGCTGTCCGCGGAAGTGACGAATGCGACCATCGTCGTGATCATCCCCGACCGCGGCGACCGCTATCTCTCGACCGGCGTTTTTCCGGATTGACCGGGATCGGGAGCTGCAAGGACGCGGAGGAAAGCAAGCGATTGCGACGATCGCGGGTTGCTTCGGCGGCCGACGAGGACAACGAACGGCTGACGCGCTGCGCGATCTCTTCTGCCCGGCCGTTCCGCGGCGTGCTGCGCATTCTCGGCGGCGCGAGCTTCGCATATGAATATCCTGGCGTTTGACATCGAGACGGTTCCCGACGTCGAGACCGGCCGGCGGCTGTACGGCCTCGACGGTCTGAGCGACGCGGACGTCGCGCGGGTGCTTGCGGCGAAGCGGCGCGAGCAGACCGGCGACTCCGAGTTCCTGCGCCACCACATGCACCGGATCGTCGCGATCGCGGCGGTGCTGCGCCACGGAGAGAGTCTGCGCGTCTGGTCGCTCGGCGAGCCGACCTCGGGCGAAGCCGAGCTGATCCGGCGGCTCTTCGACGGCATCGAGCGCTACACCCCGACCCTCGTCACCTGGAACGGATGCTCCTTCGACCTGCCGGTACTGCATTACCGCGCGCTCAAGTACGGCATTTCGGCGCCGCGGTACTGGGAGACCGGCAACAGCGACCAGAGCTTTCGCTTCAACAACTACCTGAATCGCTTCCACGAGCGCCACACCGACCTCATGGATGTGCTCTCGAACTACCAGCCGCGCGCGGCCGCGCCGCTCGACGAGATCGCGGTCATGCTCGGGCTCCCGGGGAAAATGGGCCGCAGCGGGGCGGCGGTCTGGGACCAGTTCCAGGCGGGGTGCATCGAAGAGATCCGCAATTACTGCGAGACCGACGCGCTCAACACCTACCTCGTCTACCTGCGCTTCGAGCTCATGCGCGGCAATCTCGACGAGACCGGGTGGGAGCGCGAGACGCAGCGGGTGCGGGAGGCGCTGCGCGCCGCCGACAAGCCTCACCTCAACCAGTTCCTCGCCGCCTGGGAAGGGCAGCAGGCGGCCTGAGGCCGGCGATGGCCGAATCCATTTTTTCGTCGCCGGCGGCCCGGCACACGCCGCGCACCGATAAAGCGATTGCGCGCATCGAATCGCTCAGCCACGAAGGGGCGGGCGTTGCCCATATCGACGGCAAGGCCACCTTCGTCGACGGGGCGCTGCCGGGCGAGCGCGTGCGGCTGCGCTACCGCAAGCGCCGCGCCCGCTACGACACCGGGACGCTCCTCGAGGTCCTCGAACCGAGCCCGGATCGCGTGGCGCCGCCGTGCCGCTACTTCGGCGTGTGCGGCGGCTGCACGCTGCAGCACCTGGCGGCGCCGGCGCAGCTCACCGCCAAGCAGCAGATCCTGGCCGAGACGCTGATGCACGTCGGGCGCGTGCAGCCGGAGCGCTGGCTCCCCGCGATCGCCGGACCCGACCGGGGCTACCGGCGGCGCGCTCGCCTCGGGGCGCGCCTGGTTCCGAAGAAGGGCGGCGTGCTGGTCGGCTTCCGCGAGCGGCGGCGCTCGTACATCACCTCGCTGCACGAATGCCTCACGCTCGATCCGCGGCTTTCGGCGCTGCTCGCACCGTTGCACGCGCTAATCGGCGGGCTCTCGCGCCCCGACCGGCTCCCGCAGGTCGAGGTGTCCGCGGGCGACGCGGCGCTTGCCGCCGTGTTCCGGCATCTCGAGCCGCTCACGGCCGCCGATCGGGAGCGTCTCGCGGCGTTCGCGGCGGCGCACGCCGCCGCCGTATACCTGCAGCCGCGGGGGCCCGACAGCATCGAGCCGCTGGCGCCGCTGCCGCCGCCGGAGCTCACCTATGCGCTCCCGGCGTTCGGCGTGACGCTCGCGTTCGGACCGACCGATTTCATCCAGGTGAATGCGGCCGTCAACCGGGCGCTGGTCGCGCGCGCGGTCGAGCTGCTCGAACCGGCCCCGAGCGACCGGATCGTCGATCTCTTCTGTGGGCTCGGCAACTTCACGCTCCCGATCGCGCGCGGGGCCGGCAGCGTCGTCGCCTTCGAAGGCGACGCCGGGCTCGTCGGGCGGGCGCGGACGAACGCGCGGCGCAACCGCCAGGACAACGTGCAGTTCCATATGGCGGACTTGTACGCGGCGCCGGCGGCGGGCGGCTGGGCCGTGCCGCCGTGCGACAAGCTTCTGCTCGATCCGCCGCGCGGCGGCGCCATGGAGGCGCTGAAGACGCTGCCGGCCGCAGCGCCCGGCCGGATCGTCTACGTGAGCTGCAATCCCGCGACGCTCGCCCGCGACGCCGAGTACCTGGTGCACGCGCGCGGCTACCGGCTCGCGGCCGCGGGCGTCGCCGACATGTTCCCGCACACGAACCACGTCGAGTCGATCGCGCTGTTTCTCCGATGAGTGCGCCGGGCGCCTACCGCATAGAAGTCGACATCGGCCGGCAGACGCTGGTGTTGCGCGATCCCGCCGGCCGCGCGGTCATGGAGACGCTGGTGTCGACCGCGCGCAACGGACCGGGCGAGCGCCGGGGGAGCGAGTGCACGCCGCGCGGCCTGCATTATGTACGCGCGCGCATCGGCGCCGGGCAGCCGCTCAGCAGCGTCTTCGTATCGCGGCGCCCGACCGGGGAGATCTGCACGCCGGCGCTGCGCGCCGGCTTTCCCGGCCGCGACTGGATCCTGACACGCATTCTCTGGCTCTCGGGGCTCGAGCCCGGGCGCAACCGGTTCGGCGACGTGGATACCATGCGCCGCTACATTTATATCCACGGCTGCCCGGACGAGGATCCGATGGGCGTGCCGAGCTCGCGCGGCTGCATCAAGATGCGCAATCGCGAGCTCGTGGAGCTCTTCGAGCGCGTGCCGGTCGGCGCCGGCGTACTCATAAAGGAATAGGCGATGACGCTCGGACCGGTGATGCTCGACCTGGCGGGCCCGGAGCTCGCGCCCGAGGAGCGGGAGCGGCTGCGGCATCCGCTGGCCGGCGGCGTGATCCTCTTCTCGCGGAACTACCGCTCGCCGGAGCAGATCGCGGCGCTAGTTAAGGAGATACATGAGATCCGCGAGCCGCGGCTGCTGGTGGCGGTCGATCACGAGGGCGGGCGCGTACAGCGGTTTCGCGAGCGCTTCACGCGGCTCCCGCCGCCGCGGCGGTTCGGGGAAATCTACGACTGCGATCCGAAGCGCGCCCGGCGCCTGGCGCACGCGGCCGGCTGGCTCATGGCGGCCGAGCTGCGGGCGGTGGACGTCGACTTCAGTTTCGCGCCCGTGCTCGACCTCGACCGGGGCCTGAGCGAGATCGTGGGCGACCGGGCGTTCCACGGACAGCCCGATGCCGTCGCCGATCTCGCAACCGCTTACGTCGCCGGCATGGCCGAAGCCGGAATGGCGGCGACCGGCAAGCATTTTCCGGGCCACGGCGGCTGCGCCGCCGATTCGCACCTGACGCTGCCGGTAGACAACCGCAGCTACGCGGACATCGCCATGGAGGATCTCGTGCCGTTCGAGCGACTGATCGAGCGCGGGCTCGCGGGCATCATGCCGGCGCACGTCGTCTATCCGCGGGTGGACGCGCAACCTGCCGGGTTTTCGCGCTTCTGGCTCCAGGAAGTCTTGCGCCGGCGTCTCAAGTTTCAGGGGATCGTTTTCAGCGACGATCTGTCTATGGAGGGCGCAAAGGGGGCCGGCGGCATGGCGGAGCGCGCGCTGCAGGCGCTCGAAGCGGGGTGCGACATGGTGCTCGTCTGCAACGATCCGGCCGGCGCGGAACAGGTGCTTCAAGAGCTGCACTGGCGCGACGATGCGGCCTCGCAGCTGCGCCGCGTGCGCATGCGCGGGCGGCCGCTGCCGGAAGAACTGACGCGGCTCGCGGCGTACCGCGACGCGATCGCGGCGGTGACGGAGCTCGCGTGAAATTTTTTTCTGAAGTTTATTGATTCGCCCACGGGATGACCGATAATAATGACCAATACGCGTCCGGCAGCGCGCGCTGGAGGTAACATCACGTTGGTTGATCCGATTCGGCCGCTCAAGAAGCTGAAGCTCGAGAGCTTCAACAATCTCACCAAGACGCTCAGCTTCAACATCTACGACATCTGCTACGCCCCGAGCGAGCAGGCGCAGAAGGAGTACATCGCCTACATCGACGAGGCGTACAATGCCGAGCGCCTGAAGGGCATCCTGACGGAGGTGGCGCACATCATCGGCGCCAACATCCTCAACATCGCGCAGCAGGACTACGATCCGGAGGGAGCGAGCGTCACCATGCTCATCTCCGAGCTGCCGCTGTCCGAGGAGCCGCTCAACCCGGAGGCTCCCGGGCCGCTGCCGGAGGCGCACGCGCGCCGGCTGCACTCGGATGCCGTGGTGGCGCACCTCGACAAGAGCCACATCACGGTGCACACCTATCCGGAGAGCCACCCGGACAACGGTATCAGCACGTTCCGCGCGGACATCGACGTGTCCACCTGCGGGAAGATCTCGCCGCTGCGCGCGTTGAACTACCTGATCCACTCGTTCGAGTCGGACATCGTTATCATCGACTACCGCGTGCGCGGATTCACCCGCGACGTGCGCGGGACCAAGCACTACATCGATCACAAGATCAACTCGATCCAGAACTTCATCGACAAGCCGACGCTGCATCGCTACCAGGCGATCGACGTGAACGTGTATCAGGAGAACATCTTCCACACGAAGCTCATGCTGAAGGAGTTCCGGCTCGACAACTACCTGTTCGGCGTGAAGGAGTCGGAGCTGTCGCCGGCGGAAGCGAAAACGGTACCGCAGCGCCTGAAGCACGAGATGCAGGAGATCTTCTACGGCACCAACATCGTGCGCGTGAGCTGACGCGCGCTTGCGGCAGGTCCCGGGCCCGGATGGCGCGCGAGCGGCATCCGGGCTTTTTTGCGCCTCGCGCGGGTGTGGCGCGCTGCGAGAGGCGCTGCCCGAGCGGAGAGTAAAGGCATTCGAGACGGGCTTGCCCGAGCTCCAGCCGGAACCGCGGGACGGCGAACGACATGCGCTTGCCTCGGAAGATCGAAGGCGCGACGTCGGCCGCATCGGGCGCGCGGCCGAACCAGGCAATCTCGAATTGCCTGTGTTCGCGCGCGGGAGGCCGACGGCAGCGCGAGGCGGTGAGGGCGGCGGCTGGACGCTGTCGCCACGTGATGCGCCGGGCGGGCCGCGGGCCGCGTCGCCATTCGTCGATCCGCGCTGCGCGAATCTGTTATCGTTGCGAGGTCATGACGATCGCATTCGACCTCGGCTGCCGCGCCTGCCCGCGCCTCGCGCGGCACCTCGCGGCCGTGCGGCGGGACTATCCCGATTATCACGCGCGGCCCGTCGCACCCTTCGGCGACCGGCGCGCACGGCTGCTCATCGTCGGGCTCGCGCCGGGGATGCACGGCGCGAACCGCACCGGGCGCCCGTTCACCGGAGACTATGCCGGCATCCTGCTGTACAAGACGCTGCACCGCTACGGCTTCGCCACCCAGCCGGAGGGGGCGGACCCGAACGACGGGCTGCGTCTGATCGGCTGCCGCATCACGAACGCGGTCAAGTGCCTGCCGCCCGGGAACAAGCCGCTGCCGGCCGAGATCCGGCAGTGCAACCGCTACCTGACGGCGGAGCTCGCGGCGCTGCGGGCGGGAAGCGTGGTCCTCGCGCTCGGTGCGATCGCGCACGCCGCGGTGCTCCAGGCGCTCGATCTCAAGGTGCGCCACTTTCCGTTCGGCCACGGCAACGAGCACGCGCTCCCCGGCGGACGCGCGCTGCTCGATTCCTACCATTGCAGCCGCTACAACACGCAGACCGGCCGGCTCACCGAGGCGATGTTCGCCGAGGTCGTGCGGCGGGCGCGTAAGCGGCTCGACGGCTGAGGCGCCGCGGTTCCATTCCCGCCGCCGGCGCAGGAAAATAGCGCCGCCCCTGGTTTCCGGAGCCGGGCCGCGCACCGGCTGCGGGATTCTCGATCCGGATCCGCGCGCCACCGAGCGCGACGCGGCTTGCCGGATGGGCGACCGCGCCAGAGTTCGGCCGCTCGGCGTCGCGTCGCCGACGGCCGGGCGAGGGCGCCGGCGAGACCGAAGCGACCGACACCGGGAGCGAGGCGCGGCCGGGACGGCCGCACACCAAAGCATGTCCGTCGATCTGCAGCGAACCATCCGCAACCTTCCGAACGCGCCCGGCGTGTACCGTTTCGTGGACGCGAAGGGGGAGGTGCTCTACGTCGGCAAGGCGCGCGCGCTCAAGAAGCGCGTCAGCAGCTATTTCCGGCCGGCCGGCCGGGCGCTGTCGCCGAAGATCCAGGCCCTCGTGAGCCACACCCACGCGATCGAGGTGACGCTCACGCACACCGAGAGCGAAGCGCTGCTGCTCGAGAACAACCTGATCAAGTCGCTGCGGCCGCGCTACAACGTGGTGCTGCGGGACGACAAGAGCTACCCCTACATCTTCGTCTCGGAGGCGCAGGAGTGGCCGCGGCTCGCGTTCCATCGGGGCGCGCGGCGCGAGAAGGGGCGGTACTTCGGGCCGTATCCCTCCGCCGGCGCGGTGCGCGAGAGCCTGAACCTGCTGCAGAAGGTCTTCCCGGTACGCCAATGCGAGGACACTTTCTTTCGCACGCGCACCCGGCCGTGCCTGCAGTATCAGATCAAGCGCTGCTCCGCGCCCTGCGTGAGGCTGGTGGAGCGCGAGCGCTACCTTCAGGACGTGCGCCACGCGGTGCTCTTCCTCGAAGGCAAGAGCCGCGTGGTGATCGACGAAATGATGAAGCGCATGGAGGAGGCCGCGGCGCGCCAGGACTACGAAACCGCGGCGCTCTACCGCGACCGGATCGCTGCGCTCAAGCGCGTGCAGGAACGGCAGTACATCACGCGCGACGCGGGCGACGCGGACGTGTTCGCGGTCGCGACCGCAGGCGAAGTCGCCTGCATCGAGGCCACGTTCATCCGCGGCGGCATGAATCTCGGCTCCAAGAGCTTCTTCCCGAAGTCGGGCCGCGGCGCCGAGCCCGAGGAAGTGCTCAGCGCGTTCCTGCCGCAGTACTACCTGAGCGCGGCCGGTGCGGCGGGCAAGCCGATTCCGGAGCGGATCTACCTGAGCGAGACGGTCGCGGACAAGGAGGTACTCGAGCAGGTGTTCGCCGAGCTCGCGGGGCGCAAAGTAACGCTCGTTGCGGGCGCGCGGCTGCGCGGAGCGCCGCGGCGCTGGGTCGAGATGGCGAAGCGCAACGCCCTCGAGGAAGCGCGGCGGGCGGCGAACGACCGGCTCAACATGGAGGCGCGCTTCGAGGCGCTGCGCACGGCGCTCGGGCTCGACGAGGTGCCGGAGCGCCTCGAGTGCTTCGACATCAGCCACACCCACGGCGAAGCGACCGTGGCGGCGTGCGTGGTGTTCGATCGCAACGGCCCGGTCAAGTCGGACTACCGCCGCTTCAATATCGAAGGCGTGCAGCCCGGCGACGACTACGGCGCGCTCGCCCAGGCGCTGACGCGCCGTTACCGCCGGGTGAAGGAAGGCGAGGGGCGGATCCCCGACGTGCTCTTCATCGACGGCGGCAAGGGGCAGGTGTCGGCGGCGGCCGCGGTTCTCGACGAGCTGCAGGTCGAAGGGCTGAAGCTCATCGGCATCGCCAAGGGGCGCGAGCGCAAGCCCGGGCTCGAGCGGCTTTTCTTGTCCGGGGGTGAGGTGCCCACTATACTGCCCGCCGATTCCCCGGCCCTGCACCTGATCCAGCAGATCCGCGACGAGGCGCATCGGTTCGCGATCACCGGGCATCGCCAGCGGCGCGGCCGCGCCCGGGTGGAGTCGCCGCTCGAGCGCATCCCGGGCATCGGCGAGAAGCGCCGGCAGCTGCTGCTCAAGAACCTCGGCGGCATGCGCGAAGTGGAGCGCGCGGGGGTCGAGGACCTGGCGCGGGTACCGGGCATCAGCCCGGCGCTGGCGCAGCGGATTTACGACGCATTGCACGAGCGGGACTAGCAAGAATAATGGTATGGAACACGCCGAACGCGCTGACGCTGCTGCGGCTGGCGCTGATCCCGCTCTTCATCGTCGCGTATTATCTGCCGTACAGCTGGGCGCACGTGCTGACCACGGTGCTGTTCGTCGTGGCCGCGCTCACCGACTGGCTCGACGGTTATCTCGCCCGGCGGCTCCAGCAGCATTCGCCTTTCGGCGCGTTCCTCGATCCGGTGGTCGACAAGCTCATGGTGGTCGCGGCCCTCGTGATGCTCGCCTCCGACCCGCACATCCTCGCCGGCGTGCTCGATCCGCGGCTCTTCGCGATCGTGGTGCTCGTGATCGTCGGGCGCGAGATCACGGTTTCGGCGCTGCGCGAATGGATGGCGGAATACGGCAAGCGTTCGCGGGTGGCGGTTTCCTACGTCGGCAAGATCAAGACGACCGCCCAGATGGTGGCGATCGCGGTGCTGCTCTGGCGCGAACCGATCGCGGGGCTGTCGGTGGTGCGGACGGGCGAAATCCTGCTCTACGTGGCCGCCGGCCTCACGCTCTGGTCCATGCTCATTTATATAAGGCTGGCCTGGGTGGACCTGGTCCGGCCGGAGCGCCGCTCACCTTGAACGGGAAGGGGCTGCCGCTTAGAATGGTGGCCGAATTCCGCGGGCATAGCTCAGTTGGTAGAGCGCAACCTTGCCAAGGTTGAGGTCGCGAGTTCGAGCCTCGTTGCCCGCTCCAGATTCCTGCGGGGAGACGTCTGACGTCTCCCCGTTTTTGCCTCTGCGGACAGCAGCCCCGCAGCGGCGCCCATAGAATGCGGCTGGGTGGCAGAGTGGTTATGCAGCGGCCTGCAAAGCCGTGTACGCCGGTTCGATTCCGACCCCAGCCTCCATTTTTCTCTTTCCATAGCATCCAGCGGCGTCCCCGTAACGGCAGCAAACCGCATGGGTTAAAGCATTTGCGGGTCGGTACGGGTCCGCGGACATCTCAACGGATCCGTTGACAGGCGGGGGACCGGTCAAGGGTGCCGGCTCCGACCGGTGGTTTTCGAGCGCGAAGTAGCCTGCCATCGGACCGTCGCCCGGCAGAAACCGGATCCAGGCGTCGGCTCACCGTGACTCGGCCTGCGGCCGGGATCGAGCCGGCGGCGACGGTCGGGAGCGCAGCGGGAAAGGGGGGCAGCGCGCGGCGATCGATGTGAAGGATACCGGCGTATCGTCAGGCAAGTACAAACCTTGGAGGTCAACCGACATGAGCGCTGAGAGTCACGAGGGTGCGCTGATATGCGTGGCGTCTGCCATTCCGGCGGCCGAGCGGGCGAAACACTTCGCACTCGCACGCGAACTTTTCCACGAACTCGCCGAAGAGCGAACGGATCTTCCCGACGGCTATGCAATCCGCTTCCCGGCCGATGCTTTCGATGCCGTCACACGCTTCGTCGCGAACGAAAGGAAGTGTTGCCCGTTCCTGAACTTTGATCTGTCGATCGCGGCGGATGGTGGGCCACTGTGGTTGCGGATGACCGGTCCTGCCGGTACACGCGAGGTGGTCCAAGCCGAACTCGATCTCGGCGGCTCGTGCGACTGCTGCTCGAGCGAGGCGACCGGCAAACACGCTCTAGTGCAATCGTCCCTCGAGGAGGCGATCCCACTCGGGGACTTGGCGGCACGACACGCATAGCCAATTGGCCGGCAGCGGGAAGCGGCGCTGCGGCGCTCGGCGTCTGCAGCTCATGCTGTCTCTTATCGTTGTGCTAGCGGCTCGCGGCGTGGGCGGAGCATGGATCAGTGGCTTTAAAGGGTTCGCGCCGTACAATCCGATATTCGTCATCGTCGCCGCGTGCTCCTCGGGTACGGGTTCTATGCGATGTACTGAAACACGAGAAATGCCTGCCCGGCCGGGGCAGGGTGCAAGGCTTGCCAGCCGGGTCGTGCCACTCGGATAGGCTTGTGGGCTGCAACGCTCCTGCCCGACCCCAGCCTCCGGTTTTCCCCCGGCAATGCCCGGCACTCGCGGTGCCGGCGCCCGCCGCGCGTCGACGGGAAACACCTTACTTCTTCCCTCCTTAATGTCCTGGCGCTTCGTTGCTAGAGTGCGCTGATCGCGACTCTGGCGACAAGGAACTATAACGAGCGGATGTGAGGAGCTCCTCGCATCCATCCGGGAGGTCCGAACCTTGCCGGCTTTCTCCCTCTCTGTACGTCCCGGTGGAGGATGCGATGCGCTGCGCGCAGGCGTCGTTTCGACGGACCGCCTCGCGCGCACCGGATCCGGCGCTTCCGCGGCTGCCCGCGCCGCCGTGTGCCGGCCGCAGACACCGTGCGCCCGCGGCCGGGGCGGATCGGCACGACCGGTCGCAGGGCCGCAGGCTGGCGGAACCGCGCCGTGGCCGTAACGCACGCGCGGTCGATCCCGCTTGCCCGGGCTCGGCCGGCGGCCGTCGTACGACTGTCGCATTCGAGACGCGCGACCATGCGCGTATTGCTCGTCTCGATTGCGATCATCCATGCGCTCAATCTTCCCGCCGTTTGGCTCCGCTATCACGACGTGCCGATCCGCGGCGGGAGCTATTATGTGGCGCTCTTCAGCGTGAGCAGCGAAGGAGCGCTTCCTACCTGGTATTCCGCCGTCACGCTGCTCCTCTGTGCCGTGCTGCTCGGCGTCATTGCCGCCGTGTACCGCGGGCAGCCGTTCCGCGCACACTGGTCGGCGCTCGCGGTGATCTTCGGTCTCATGTCGCTCGACGAGGCGACCGCAATCCATGAGATGCTGACGACACCGCTGCACGCACGCCTGAACACCGGCGGGGCGCTGTTCTTCGCCTGGGTGATCCCCGGGCTTGCGTTCGTCGCCGTGCTCGCGCTCGCCTACGTGCGATTCCTGTGGTCCCTGCCGCGGCGAACCGGCGGCCTGTTTCTGCTCGCGGGCGCGACCTACGTGGCGGGCGCGCTCGGGATGGAGATGGCGGCGGGGCTGTACGTCGAAGCGCGCGGCTACACCTTCGTCTACGGTCTCATGGCCACAGCGGAAGAGGTGCTCGAGATGGGCGGCGTTGCGCTGTTCATTTACGGCCTGCTCGATCACCTCGAGCATCACGTCGGCCGGCTGGAGATCGCCTTGCGGCCGTAGAGCCGCACTGATGCCGGAGACGTCGATCCGGCTTTGTCCAGGCGGCGCGACCCTTTACACTTCGCGTGCCATGCCCGGGTGGCGGAACTGGTAGACGCAACGGACTTAAAAT
The DNA here is from genome assembly GCA_036381895.1 of Burkholderiales bacterium. Lineage (GTDB taxonomy): Bacteria > Pseudomonadota > Gammaproteobacteria > Acidiferrobacterales > Sulfurifustaceae > JACQFZ01. Next base: position 106,387 of record DASVBY010000081.1, read on the forward strand.
CCGTTGGCTCGAAAGGGCCGTGCCGGTTCGATTCCGGCCCCGGGCACCAGGCAAGGAAGTGGACGCAACGGGCTTTGCGCTTCGAGTGCGCCCGGCTCGTGCCAGGTTGAAAAGTGCGCGAGCCCGACGAGTAACAGGAGGTTACTTCGACGCAGACGGCCGCAGCGCTTGATCGGGTTCAAGCGGCGAGCTGGCAGACTGCCGGCGCAGATAGTCCGTCCTGCGCTTCCGCGCGAGCACGATCTGTGTACGCCCGAAAAAGAGGGCCGGGGAGTGCATCTGCCGCGTTATTTCCGAGTTGCGCGTGCGCTGGCGCGGGTCGGGCTCCTTCATGAGCGCCGAGCGCGTGCACAGATAGCAGAGTGGCCAGAGCAGTGCGCCGATGACAGCGGAGCGGCGATGCTTGTCGGTCGTCACGCGCTCGATCATCAGACCGTTCGTATGAAGGATGTGCCGTAGCTGCCAGAAAGTGATCGGGTAAATGTGCTCGATCACCCAGTTCTTCTCGAACTCGCTGCTCGGCCGCTCGGCGAGCGAATAGAAGCCGGTCAACAGAAATCGAAGCCGCGACGCGAAGTTTGCGATATTGGGTGTAGTGACGAGCGCCGTGCCTTCGGGCCTCAATACCCGACAGATCTCCGCGGCAAATCGGTACTGGTGCTCGAGGTGCTCGATACCTTCCACCGAGATGACCGCGTCAAAGGAATCGTCCGGGAACGGAAACGCCGCGCTCACGTCGCCGCGGTGGCAGGTGACGCCAGGAACCGAGAAGTTCTCCGGATGCATGTCCATCGCTTCCACCCGGTAGCCGAGCTTCGCAAGTGCCGAGGAAAGCCGACCGGCGCCCGGAGTGAGTTCGAGTATCCTCTTGTTCGCCGGAACGGACTGTTGAATGAGGCCGAGCGCAACAGATTCGATGCGGGAGAGATCGGCTGTCATCGACTTGAGCGATATCGAGAGACTCGGCTTACGAACGCCCCAGCTCCCGCGCAGAGCAGAACGTCATCTCCGGCGGCGCTCGCCTTTTGGAAGGCAAACAGGAACTGCTGCGATAGTACAATTCGCGCCGGGGAACGCATCGCTTCGTCTCCCCGGCGCCGCGACGAGCCGACTGCCGAAGCAGCGATTCAGCCATTGCGGTAGCGGTCCCGCAGCACGTTCTTCTGCACTTTGCCCATGGTGTTGCGCGGCAGCTCGTCGACGAAGTACACGCGCTTCGGCACCTTGTAGTTCGCGATCTGCCCCTTGAGCCGCGTGAGCACCGTCGCCTCGTCGAGCGTGGCGCCGGCCCGCTTCACGACGACGGCGGTGACGGCCTCGCCGAAATCGGGATGCGGCACGCCGATGACGGCGGACTCGACCACTTCGGGCATCTCGTCGATCAGCGTCTCGATCTCCTTGGGATAGACGTTGTAGCCGCCGGTGATGACGAGGTCCTTGGAACGGCCGACGATGGTGAGGTAGCCGTTCGCGTCGAACTGGCCCATGTCGCCGGTCCTGAACCAGCCGTCGGCGGTGAACTCCTCGCGGGTCTTCTCCGGCATGCGCCAGTAGCCCTTGAAGACGTTCGGGCCTCGCACCTGAATGTTGCCGATCGTGCCCGTGGCCACCGGGCGGTTGTCGTCGTCCACGACGCGCACCTCGACGCCCGGCAGCGGCAGGCCCACCGTGCCCGCCACCCGCTCGCCGTTCAGCGGATTGGAGGTATTCATGTTGGTTTCGGACATCCCGTAGCGTTCGAGGATCGTGTGTCCGGTGCGGCGGCGGAACTCGGCGAACGTCTCCTTCAGCAGCGGCGCGGAGCCCGAGATGAAGAGGCGCATGTTGCGGCAGACCTCGGCGTTCAGGTCCGGCTCGGCCAGGAGCCGCGTATAGTAGGTGGGTACTCCCATGAACACGGTCGCGCGCGGCAGGTGCTGCAGCACCTGCTTCGCGTCGAACTTGCGCAGGAAGATCATCTTCCCGGTGCTGAGGAGCGCGAGGTTGCTCGCGACGAAAAGGCCGTGCACGTGGAAGATCGGCAGCGCGTGGAGCAGGACGTCCGTCGGCCCGAAGCCCCAGTAGTCGTAGAGGGTGAGCGCGTTCGACGACAGGTTCCCGTGCGTCAGCATCGCACCCTTGGATCGGCCGGTGGTACCGGAGGTGTAGAGGAGGGCGGCGAGCTCGTCCGCTTCGACCGGGACCGTCTCGAAATCGGGCGGGGCGGCGCGGCTCGCCTCGATCAGCGTGCCGCCGCCGTTCTCGTCGAGCGTGTGCACGTGGCGCGCGCCGGCGCCGCGCGCCAGCGGTTCGATCGTGGCGTGCGCGGCCGGGGTGCAGACGACGAGCCCCGGCTCGGCGTCGCGCAGGAAGTATTCCATTTCGCCGCGCTGGTAGGCGGTGTTGAGCGGGAGATACACGAGGCCGGCGCGCACCGCCGCGAGGTAAACGAAGAGCGCTTCCGGCGATTTTTCGACCTGCACGGCGATGCGCTCGCCGCGTTTCAGCCCGAGATCGACGAAGAAGCGGGCGAGCCGCGCGGTCTCGCGATCGAGGTCGCCGTAAGTGTAGACGCGACCGGACTCGGTCTCGAGACAGGGCCGGTCGGGGGTTCCGGAGGAGCGGGTGGAGAGGAGGCTGTAGATGTTCGCGTTCATGGCCCCCGCACTTTAGCCGAGATATTTCGGCGCCGACAAGCCGTTACTCGGCGGGCGTACGGCGGGTGCGGCGGCGGTTGAAGAGGTCGATCAGCCGCGCGTACGGGAAGGCGAAGAGATCCCGGGTGCCGGCGACGCTCGAGACGCGGTCGATCGCACGCCGTACCTGCGCATGGAACTCCGGTAAGACCGTCCCCTTCTCGACTTCGCCCTGCTCGTGGATCGTGACCGGCCGGTGCAGCGAATACAGACCGAAGATGAAGGCGAGCAGGAAAACGAAGTCGAGGCCGGTCAGCGTTACAGGAGTGTATTCCGCGGCAATGCCGAAGAGGCGCGACGCCCAATGGAGCGTGAACGTCGGCTCCTCGCCCTCGAACAGGGTCGCTGCGCCGCCGCCGAGGATCGGCGCGATCGTGGCCGCGACGCCCGGGGTGAAGGCGTTGATGCGAGGTACGCGGGGTGGCCTTGCGCGCGGCGCGAGCTTCATCGCCAGATTGCCGGTACAGAGCTGCACGCCGGCGGTGGACATCCCGGCGAGCACGTAGATGAAGACGAGCGCGACGATCGTGAACGCGGGCCAGTCGCCGAATGACGTGAGCGGCCAGAGCAGGAAGGTGAGGATGAAGAGGGGCCCGGCCTCGGCGTTCGAGCATGGTTCGTCGTATTGCCGGCACCGCGCGCGGGCGCGTGTTCCCAAAAGGACGCGTGCGGCGCCCTCGCTTCGCAGCGGATCAGGCCACCGCGTCGGCGCGGCCGGCCGCGGTCCGGTCGGCCCCGGCGTCGTAGAGCGCGAGCGCCGCTTCGACGGCTTCTTCCTCAGGAACGTCCGCCACGAACGAGTCGCGGTGCGTGCAGTTGTCGTGCAGGGTGTTGCGGCCGCACACCGGGCAATCCAGCCGCCAGGACACGAGCGGCCGGTGCCGCGCGCGCGTGAACGGGCCGCCGTTGATCAGGTTGCCGCACCAGAAGATGCCGACCGTAGCGGCGCCGACGGCGGCGGCGAGGTGCAGCGGCCCGGAGTCGTTCGCAACGACGAGGCGGCTCGCGGCGAGGAGTGCGGCGAGTGCGCCGAGGCTGAGGCGGTCGCAGACGTCGAGCGCCGGCGCGTCGAGCCGCGCGCGCAAGCGCCGCGCGAGCTCGCGCTCCGGACCGGTGCCGATGACGGCGATGCGGGCGCCGCGCGCCGCGAGCGCGCGCCCGACCGCGGCGAACTTCTCGGGCGGCCAGCGTCGCCGCGGGTCGGTCGCGCCCGGGTGCAGTACGACGAGCGGTGCGTTTGGATCGAGGCCGAGCTGTGCGAGCTCTGCGCGATCGGCCTCGGTCACGGCGATCGCGGGTTCGAGCGTCAGGGGGCGCGCGCCGACGAGCGCCACGACTTCGAGGTAGCGTGCGACTTCGGGCTGGAAATAGATATAGGGAATCGCGGCGTCGAGGGGCGCCGCGTCCGGCGTCCGCAGGCCGGCGGTATAGCGCGCGCCCAGGCGGCGGGTGAACGGATTCGAGTAGCGGCCGCCGCCGTGCAGTTGCAACGCGAGGTCGAAGCGTTCGGCCTGCATGGCGTCGAAGAAGCGCTCCTCGGCCTCGGAATCGACCGGATCGCCGGGCTCGGCGCTCACACCGACATAGGGGGGCACGACCACCACGCGATCCACGGGACCCGGGCGGCCGGTCAGGAACTCCGCGTGCCAGCGCTTGCCGAGCAGCACGATTTCGGCGTCGGGGTAGGCGTTTCGGAGCGCCGCGAGCGCCGGCACGGCGAAGCAGTAGTCGCCGATGCCGTTCGCGCGCACGACCGCTATTCGGCGGACAGCCTCAAGCCGCTTTGCGGGCATGCGGCGAGCTCCGAGACGTGGCCGGTACGCGCGCCGAGGAGCCGCTCCGCGGCTGCCAGGACCTGTTCCACCGATACCAGCGCGTCGTCCTGCGGCGCGTCCGGCTCGAGTGCGGCGAACGGTCCCTGAACCGGCGGACCGTAGCGGTCGGTGCCGCCCCGGCGATAGATGGCGACTGTCGGCGTTCCGAGCGCGTAGCCGATGTGCGCCGGGCCGCTGTCGTTCGTGACGAGGAGATCGAGCTGCGCGATCACCGCGCCGAGGGTGGCGAGCCCGGTGCGGCCGGCGATGCTGTGAGCCTGCGGGCCGATCGCCCGTGCGAGCGCCGCCGCCTCGACCGCTTCGCTCCGGCTGCCGATGACGACGGCGCCGCCGCCGCGGTGCAGCAGCGCGCGTGCGACTTGCGCGAAATGCGCGAGCGGCCAGCGCCGGTGCGGATCGTGCGAGCCCGCGTGCACGCCGATGCGCGGACGCGGCAGCCCGTGGAGGAGCAGTTCGGCGTTGCGGCGATCGGCCGTCATCAGCGGATAGACGAGCTCCTCGCCCTGCGGTGCGGCGCCGATGTGGCGCACGAGCGCGAGCAGCCGCAGGCTCTCGCGCCCGCAGGTGGGCCAGGGCAGCGCCGCATCGAGCAGACTCGCGTCGTCTTCCGGGCGCACGAAACCTGCGGTCGCGCGCGCGCCGAGGAGCAGCGTGAACGGATTCGCGTAGACGCCGGAGCCATGAAGCTGGATCGCGAGATCGAAGCGCTCCTGCTGCATCTCCCGCAGGAACGCGAGTGCCGTTCCGGACTCGAAGAGCTGCTGCGCGACGCCGGGAAAGCCCGGAAACGGCGCGAAGCGGTCGACGTACGGGAGCCGCAGCACCAGCTCGCGCAGCGCGGGCAGCGTGATCAGTACGATCTCGGCGGCCGGCAGCGCGGCGCGCAGCGCCCGCAGGGCCGGCGTCGCGCATACGAAATCCCCGAGCCGCGGGGCGCGCACGACCGCGACTTTGCGCAGCGCCGGCAGCCGCTCGAGCAGATTCCTCCCGTGTCCTGCGGCGCCCATCAGGCGGCGCTCTCGGAGCCGAGCGCCGCGGCGAGCTCGGGCAGGAGCGCGAGCGCGTGCCCGTCCACGCGGCCTTTGGCGTTGAGCACGGTCGATGGCTCCTCGGCGTGATAGGTGCCCGAGGGCATCATGGCGCAGCCGCCGGCACGGCGCATGAGCAGGTTCTGCACCAGCACCTCTTCGCCCGAGTGGTAGCGCGGCAGCCGCGGCCAGAAGGAGAAGCCGCCGACCTCGAGCAGACGTGTGCGGTCGTAGAGCACGCAGGACGCGACCCAGGCGACCTTGTACAGCCGCGGCGTGCGCGGTGCGTGACGTGCGGTGGCGTGCCACAGGTTGGCGGCGCGGTGCAGATGGCGCCGGCGCTCCCATTCCGCCGAGCCGGGCTCGAGCGCTTCGGGGCGCACCGGTCCGTCCCAGAAGTCGACGTGCTGCTGCCCGGGGCGCACGTCGTCGCGGAAGGAGAGCCCCGCGGGGAAGGCGCCGATGAAGCCGCAGCGCTCGCGCCGATGCGCCGCGACGAGCGCCGCGAGCACCCACGGCTCCATCAGCACGTCGTCGTCGAGGTAGAGCACGAGCGGCGCCGTCGCGCGCGCGAGCAGGAACTCGCGCTGCTCCGCGATGCCGAGGCGCGTCGGGCGGTGGTGCCACTCGACCGCGTGCCCGGTGCGGGCCTCGATCACGCGCGCGAGCGCCGCGAGCGAGGGCAGCTGCGCGAGCGGCTGTGCGTTCTGGTCGGCGACGACGAGCCGCAAATCGGTGTAGGACTGCAGTGCCAGGCCCGCGAGCGTGAGCGTCAGCGCATACGGCCGGTCGCAGGTCGGCAGCAGCACGTCAACATGGGCCATGCAGCGTCCCCCGGTCGAGCCCGAGCACGTGCGGCGCGTCGATCCGCCGGTCGGCCACGGTCGTCGGCAGCTCCTGGTGATACACGCCGGACGGCAGGATGCCGCCGCCGCCGTAGCGCGCCATCACGCGCAGCTGCGCGAGCACGTCTTCGCCGCAGTGGGCCGGCGGCAGCTCGCGCCAGAAGCCGAAGCCGCCGGCGGCGCGCAGCTTCGCGGTGTCGTACATAACGCAGCCGCCGATCCAGGCGATGCGGTAGGCAAGGTAGCGGCCCGGCGGAAGCGCGAGCCGCTGCTGTACGTGGTAGAGATTGGCCGCGTTGTGCAGCCGGTGGCGCTCCCAGGCGCGCGTCCCCGGCGCCACGGCCTCCGGCGCGATCGGGCCGTCCCACGGCTCGATCGCCTGCTCGTGCGGCCGCACGTCGTCGACGTAGCTCAGACCGATGACCGCCTGGCCGAGGAAGCCGCAGCGCTCGCGCTCCATGGCGTGCACGAGGAGCGCGAGCACGTCGGGCTCGAGGATCAGGTCGTCGTCGAGGAACAGCACGCAGGGCGCCTGCGCCCGATCGAGCAGGAACTGGCGGTGCTCGGCGAGACCGCGGCGCGGAAGGTGGCGGTGAATCTCGAGCGGGTGGCCGTGCGTACGCAGCACGCGCAGTGCGGCGCGCACCTCATCGGCGTCGAAGGCGCTCTCGTCGCTCTGGTCGGAGACGACCAGGCGAAAGTCGCGGAACGTCTGTGCGCACAGGCTCGTCAGCAGCACCGCCAGGGCCGCGGGACGCCGGTACGTAGCGACGAGAACGTCGACTCGGTTGGTCATGCCGTCGCCGCTCACGCCACGCCACGAATGCGGTCGATCAGATGGGTGGTGGAGCGATCCTCGACCAGCGGCAGGATGCAGATCGCGCCGCCGAGGCTCTCGACCAGGCCGGCTTCGGGCAGGGTGTCGCGGGTGTAGTCGCCGCCCTTGACATACAGGTCCGGCCGGATGCGCGCGATGATATCGCGCGGGGAATCGTCGTCGAAGGCGATCACATAATCGACGTAGCTCAAAGCGGCGAGCACCTTGACGCGGTCCTCGAGCGTATTGATCGGCCGCGCGGGACCCTTCAGGCGGCGCACGCTGGCGTCGGCGTTGACGCCGACGACCAGCAGGTCGCCCAGCGCCTTGGCGCGGTTGAGGAGCGTCACGTGCCCGCGGTGAAGGATGTCGAAGCAGCCGTTGGTGAAGACGATGCGCGCACCGCCGGTGCGCGCCGCGTGAACGCGCTCGGCGAGCGCGTCGAGATCGTCGAGGCGCTTGTCGCCGCCCGCGATGACCCGATGCAGCTCCTGCGCGGTGCAGACTGCGGTCCCGTCCTTGCCGACGACGACCGCAGCCGCGGCCGAGGCGAGCTCGGCCGCTTCCGGTGTCTCGGCGCCGGCGGCGAGCGCCAGCCCGAGCGCGGCGGCGAACGTATCGCCGCTGCCGGTGGCGCGCGAGGTACGGGCGGGCCGCGCGTAGGTGCGGTAGGGGGTGCGGCCGTGCTGCAGCATCACGGCGCCGTCGCGATCGAGCGTGACGGCGACGATGTCCGCACCGGCAGCGGCAAGGAGCTTCTCGGCATGGGCCTGCACCCATTCGGCGCGTCCGGCCGGATCCTCGGCGCCGCCGACGCCGAGCAGCCGCCGGGCTTCCTCGTAGCTCGGCTTGACGGCGCTCGGTCGTGCCGGCGCGAGGCGCTCGAGCGCGCGTCCGTCGGCGACGACGACCGGACGCGGGCGCCGCGCGCGGCCGGCGAGCGCGGCGATGACGCTCGCATTGACGCTGCCGTAACCGTAGTCGGAGACGACGAGCACGTCGCTCGCGGCGAGCGCCGCGCGCACGTGCTCGCACAGCAGTGCTTCGAGCGCCGGGACGGCGGGAGCGCGCCGGCCCTGGTCGAAGCGCGCGATGATCTGCGCGTCGCCGACGAGCCGCTGCTTGCACACCGTGCGCCAGCCCGGCACCGCGACGAGCGCGGTCGCATCCACGCCCGCGCGATCGAGCGCACCGCGCAGGCGCGCGGCTTCGACGTCGTCGCCTACGAATCCGATCAGCGCCGCGCGCGCGCCGAGCGCCGCCAGATTGCAGGCGACGTTCGCGGCGCCGCCCGCGGCATCGTGCACGCGCTGCACCTGCACCAGTGGAACGGGTGCCTCGCGACAGAGCCGCTCGACGCGGCCGTGGAGATAGACGTCGAGAAGCGGATCACCAACGACTGCCGCGCGCAGTCCATTGAACGCGTCGGCCAGTCGCGCGAGATCGAGCTGCATTTTCTGGTCCCTCAGAAACGACTCCGGCGCGCAGGCGCAGCGGCAGAGTACCAAACGCTGCCCGATTAATCACCACGCGAGGAGCGCGCTTTAAGCGCGCGTGGTCGTGTCGCGCAGCGCCGACATTGTCGCCGGACGCGCACGCTGCTGCGCATCGGTCAGTAGTATTGCTGATTGCTCCATCACCGCCATTTCGCGCAACAATTCGGGTCTCGCAACGCGCGCCGCAACCCGCCGCAGGCGCGCCTCTTCAGGGAACGCGCTCCATGATCGCAAGGATTGCGATGATCAGCGAACACGCCTCGCCGCTGGCCGCGCTCGGAGGCGTCGACAGCGGCGGACAGAACGTCTACGTGGCGCAGATCGCCAATCAGCTCGCGCTGCGCGGCTACCAGGTCGACGTGTACACGCGGCGCGATCAGGAGACGCTGCCGGACGTCGTCGAGTTCATCAACCGCGTGCGCGTCGTCCACGTCGCCGCCGGTCCGCCGCGCTTCGTTCCCAAGGAGGAGCTGCTGCCGTACATGGACGAGTTCGCGCGCCGGCTGATCGTGTCCTGGCGCCGCGGCCGGCAGACGTACGACGTCGCGCACGCGAACTTCTGGACCTCGGGCGTCGTGGCGATGCGGCTCAAGGCGGCGCTCGGGCTGCCGTTCGCCGTCACGTTCCATGCGCTCGGGCGCGTGCGCCGCCTGCACCAGGGCGAGGCCGATCGGTTTCCACCCGAGCGCCCGGCGATCGAGGAGCGCATCATCGAGGCGGCCGATTGCATCGTCGCCGAGTGCCAGCAGGACCGCGAGGACCTGCTCGCGCTGTACGGCGCCGATCCGGCCAAGGTGCGGATCGTGCCGTGCGGCTTCGACGCCACGGAGCTCTGGCCGGTCGACAAGCATGTCGCACGGCGCGAGCTCGGTTTCGAGCTCGATCGCCCGCTGGTGCTGCAGCTCGGGCGGCTGGTCCCGCGCAAGGGCATCGACGTCGTCGTGCGCGCGCTGGCGGAGCTGCGCGCGCGCCACGGCATCGATGCGCAGCTCGTGATCGTAGGCGGCGAGACCGACGAACCCTGTCCGCACGCGAACCCGGAGATCGCGCGGCTGCGGGCGATCGCCGCCGACGCCCGGGTCGCGGAGCACGTGATCTTCACCGGGCGGCGGCCGCGGCACGTGCTGCGCTACTACTACAGCGCGGCCGACGTGTTCGTGACCACCCCGTGGTACGAGCCGTTCGGCATCACGCCGGTCGAAGCCATGGCGTGCGCGCGCCCGGTGGTGGGCGCCCACGTCGGCGGCATCAAGAGCACCGTACGGGACGGACGTACCGGCTTTCTCGTGCCGCCCCGCGATCCCGGCGCCGTCGCCGAACGGCTCGCGCTGCTGCTGCGCGATTCCGAGCTCCAGCGCCGCTTCGGCGCCGCGGGGCGCGAGCGGGTGCTGCGGCATTTCACCTGGTCGCAGGTCGCCGACCGGCTCGAGAGCGTGTACGCCCGCATCGCTGGCGCTGAGGGCGGGCAGGCGGTCGACGGGCTCGCGACCTGAAGGGAGGCAGGGACGCATGCGAGCGTTGCAGGGACAGGTGGCCATGGTGACGGGCGGAGCCGGCGGGCTCGGCACCGAAGTGTGCCGGGTGCTCGCGAGAAGCGGCGCGCGCGTCGTGTGCGCCGACCTCGGGGACCGCGCAAAGCGGCTGGCGGCGGAGTTCGCGCGCGAGGACCTGCGGGTCTGGCCGCTCGCGGTGGACGTGAGCCGCGCCGAGAGCGCGGCGGCGGCGGTCGAGCTCGTGGCGCGGGAGCACGGGCGCTTCGACATTCTTATTAATAGCGCCGCGGTCGACGTCACGGTGCCGGCCGACGAGCTCGCGCTCGAGGACTGGAGCCGGATCATCGACACCAACCTCAATGCCCCGTACTGGCTGAGCCGCGCGGTGTTTCCCCTCATGAAGCGGCAGCGCCGGGGCCAGATCGTCAACGTCGCGTCTACGGCATCGAAGCGTGCCTGGGCCAACGCCGCCGCCTACCACGCGAGCAAGTGGGGGCTCGTCGGGCTGAGCCATGCGCTGCACGTGGAGGGACGCACCCACGGCATCAAGGTGACCGCGCTCGTGAGCGGCGGCATGCGCACGCCGTTCCTGCTCGAGCGCTTTCCCGACATCGACGCGGCCACGCTGCAGGACCCGCGCCACGTCGCCGACACGATCCATTTCGTGCTGACGCGTCCGCCCGAGACCGTGATTCCCGAAATCATGGTAATCCCCATGACGGAGACCTCGTGGCCGTGAAGGCGGTGTTCCTCGACAAGGACGGCACGCTCCTCGAGAACGTTCCGTACAACGTCGATCCCGAACGCATGCGTCTCGTGCCCGGCGCGGGGGCGGCGCTGCGGCGGCTGTACGCGCTCGGCTACGCGCTCATCGTCGTCTCGAATCAACCCGGCGTCGCGTTGGGCTACTTCGACACCCACGCACTGCGCCGTGTCGAGCGGCGGCTGCGGGCGCTGTTCGCCGCCGAGCAGGTACCGCTCGCGGGCTTCTACTTCTGCCCGCATCATCCGGCCGGGCGCGTGGCGCGCTACGCGGTCGTCTGCCGCTGCCGCAAGCCCGCACCCGGGCTGCTGCTCTCGGCCGCGGCGATCCATGAAGTCGATACGTTCCGCTCGTGGATGATCGGCGACATTCTCGACGACATCGAGGCGGGCGTGCGCGCCCGCTGCCGCACGGTTCTCGTGGACAACGGCGGCGAGACCGAATGGCGCAGCGGACCGCAGCGGCAGCCCGGCGCCATCGTGCCGGATCTGCCGGCGGCGGCCCGGCACATCATGGACGTCGAGCGGGGCGCGAGCTTTCGCTTCGGGCGGAGTGCGCGCGCATGAACCGGGCCGCGGAATGGGCCGATGCGGAGCGGCTGCTGTGCGTGCGCCTCGATGCCATGGGCGATGTCATCATGACCGGACCTGCGCTGCGCGCGCTTAAGCGCACGCAGCCGCAGCGCCGCTTGACGCTGCTCACGTCGCCCGCCGGTGCGGCGATCGCGCGCTACTTGCCGGCAATTGACGACGTGATCGCGTACGCGGCGCCGTGGATGAAGGCGACCGCGCCGCACGCCTCGGCGGCGGCCGAGCGCGCGCTGATCGCCCGGCTGCGGGCGCTGCGCTTCGACGGCGCGATCGTCTTCACGGTGTACAGCCAGAGCGCGCTGCCGGCGGCGCACCTGTGCTACCTCGCCGAGATCCCGCGGCGCCTCGCTTACTGCCGCGAGAACCCCTACCAGCTGTTGACCGATTGGCTGCCCGAGCCGGAGCCCGAGCAGCGGCTGCGCCACGAGGTGCGGCGCCAGCTCGACCTCGTCGGGCGCCTCGGCGCCGTGCCCGAGGACGAACGCCTGCGGCTGCAGCTCCCCGCGGCGGAGCGGGCGGCGGCCCAGCAGCGGCTCGCGCGCCTCGGCGTCGCCCCGGACAGCCGCTGGGTGATCGTGCATCCCGGCGCGAGCGCGCCGTCGCGGCGCTATCCGGCGGCGAGCTTCGCCGCGGCCGCGCGTATGCTCGCCGCAGCGCACGGCTGCACCGTAATCTTCACCGGGAGCACGGAAGAGCGCGCGCTCGTGGAGGAGATCCGCCGCGCCATGCAGGCGCCGTCGCATTCGCTCGCCGGTGAGCTGACGCTCGGGGAGCTCTGCGGGCTGATCGCGCTCGCGCCGGTGCTGATCGCGAACAACACCGGGCCCGTGCACATTGCCGCCGCTTTCGGGACGCCGGTGGTCGATCTTTACGCCCTCACGAATCCGCAGCACATGCCCTGGGAGGTCGAAAACCGCGTGCTCTACCACAACGTGCCCTGCAAGTACTGCTACAAGAGCGTTTGCCCCGAAGGGCACAACGCGTGTCTGCGCCGGGTGCCGCCCGCGGCCGTCGTCGACGCCGCGCTCGAGCTGCTCGCGCTCGGCGCCCGCGCACCGGCGCTGGCGCAGGCCGGAGACTGAAGCGTGTACACGCTCGGGATCAACGCCGCGTTCCACGACTCGTCGGCGTGCCTGGTGCAGGACGGCCGCGTCGTCGCTGCGGCCGAGGAAGAGCGCTTCACGCGCATCAAGCACGCCAAGCGCCCGATGCCGTTCAGCGCCTACGAGCTGCCGTATCACGCGATCGACTGCTGTCTCGCACTGGCCGGCATCGGTATCGACGACGTCGACCACGTCGCGTACGCCTTCGCTCCGCACCAGCTGCTCCGCGGGCACCGGGACCCTGTGGTCACGCTGCCGCTCGAACCGAGCGCGGATCCGCCGGCGGGCTGGGAGTCGCCGTGGCAGCCGCTGTTCCTCTCTTACGTATTGAACGCGCCGCGGCACCTGCGCGACGGAGTGCCGCACCATCTGCAGGAGCGGCTGCGGCAGGCGGAGCCGGCGCGGCTGCGCTGGCATTTCGTCGACCACCACCTGGCGCACGAGGCGAGCGCGTTCCTGCCGTCGCCGTTCCTCGAGGCCGCCGTGATGACGCTCGATGGACGCGGCGAACGCGCCACCACGAGCTATGCCATCGGACGCGGCAACCGGCTCCAGCGCATCGGGCAGGTCGATTTTCCGCACTCGCTCGGGCTGCTGTACGAGCGGGTGACCGAGCACCTCGGGTTCCTGCACGCGTCCGACGAATACAAGGTCATGGCGCTCGCGTCGTACGGCGAGCCGCGCTACCTCGCGGCGGCGCGCGAGCTCGTGGCGCTCGACGGCGACGGCGGCTACCGGATCGCGCCGCTGCGGCTCACTGAACGTTTTGGTCCCCCGCGCCGGCGCGGCGAGCCGCTCGTGCAGCGGCACTTCGACGTCGCACGCTCGGTGCAAGAGCTGCTCGAGGAGACCGTGCTCGCCCTCGCCGAGTGGCTCCACCGCCGCACCGGCCTCCGGAACCTCTGTCTCGCGGGCGGCGTCGCCCTCAACTGCGTGATGAACGGACGGCTGCTGCGCGAGGGGCCGTTCGAGCAGATGTGGGTGCAACCGGCGGCGGGAGACGCCGGCACCGCGCTCGGCGCGGCACTGTGGGTGGACGCGCACGAGCGGCGCGACCCGGCGCGCCATTACGCCATGGAGCACGCCTATCTCGGGCCGGCGTATGCCCCCGGGGAGATCGAGGCGCTGCTCGCGGGCGCCCGTGTCGGCTACCGGCGGCTGCGCAGCTTCGAGCCCGTCGCGGAGCTCCTCGCGCAGGATCGCATCGTCGGGTGGTTCCAGCGCGGGATGGAGTTCGGCCCGCGCGCGCTCGGCGCGCGCTCCATTCTGGCCTCGCCGCTCGCGCGCGGCATGCAGGCGCGGCTCAACGAGCTCAAGGACCGCGAGGACTTCCGCCCGGTCGCACCGGTGGTGCTCGAGGAGGAGGCGGGCGAGTGGTTCGTCGGCTGCCGCAGCTCGCCGTTCATGCTGTTCACGTACCCGGTCGCGCCCGCGCGGCGCGCGCGCATTCCGTCGGCGGTGCACGTCGACGGCAGCGCGCGCGTGCAGACCATCAGCCGCCGGCAGCACCCGGAGTACTACGACCTGCTCCAGGCGTTTCGCGCGCGCACCGGCGTCCCGGTGCTGATCAACACCTCGTTCAATACGCGCGGGGAGCCGATCGTCTGCACCCCGCGCGAGGCGCTCCAGTGCTTCGCGAGCTCGCCGCTCGATGCGCTGGTGCTGGGACCGTTCCTGCTGGAGAAGCGTAAAGTCTTTTATGAGCGTGCACGTATCGGTCGTCATTCCCACGTTCAAGCGCCCGCACTTGCTTGACCGCTGTCTCGCGGCGCTGCTCGGGCAGGCCTACGCGGCGCCGCTCTACGAGATCATCGTCGCCGACGACGCCGGCGACGCCGCGACCTGGCGCGTCGTGGCGCGGCGCCGGCGCCAGACGGGCGGCCGCCCGCGCCTGCGCTACGTGCAGGTGCACGGCGCGCACGGGCCGGCGGCGGCGCGCAACTGCGGCTGGCGGGCGGCGGCCGGACAGGTGATCGCGTTCACCGACGACGACTGCGTACCGGCGCGCGACTGGCTGCGCGAAGGCATGCGTGCCCTGCGCGACGGGCGCGCCGCGGTCTGGGGGCGGGTGATCGTGCCGCTGCCGAAGGAGCCGACGGATCACGAGCACGATGCGGCAAGGCTCGCGTCGGCCGGCTTCGTCACGGCCAACTGCTTCTGCCGGCGCGCGGTGCTCGCGGCGATCGGCGGCCTCGACGAGAGCTTCACGGCGCCGTGGCGCGAAGACAGCGACCTCTATTTCTCGCTGCTCGAGCGCGGCTACGAGGTCGCGCAGGCGCCGCGCGCCGCGGTAGTGCATCCGGTACGGCCGGCGGGCTGGGGCGAGAGCCTGCGGCGCCAGCGGCGCATCCTGTTCGACGCCTTGCTCTACAAAAAGCACCCGCGGCTCTACCGCGCGGCGATCCGCTCCACCCCGCGGTGGGACTACTACGGCATCCTCGCGCTGCTGCTGCTCGCGCTCGGCGGCGCCGTGCTCGATGCGCGCGCGCTCACCTGGGGCGCGGGCGGCGGGTGGGCGGCGGCGACCGCACATCTATGTCTCAAGCGCCTGCGCCGCACGTCGCGGCGGCCGCGGCACGTGGTCGAAATGGTATTGACGTCCGCGCTGATACCGCCGATCGCTGTGTTCTGGCGGATGGCGGGGGCGATGAGGTATCGCGTGCTCTTCTTCTGAGGTGATGCGATGCGCGCCGCAGCGGCGATCAAGTTCGCGCAGATCGAGCCGGTGGGCCAGTGCAACCTGCGCTGCCGCATGTGCCCGGTGCAGTTTCGCGCCGACGGTCCGCCACACGGGCCGCTCGCGTTCATGGCGTTCGACACGTTCCGCCGGCTGCTCGACGAGATGCCGGCGCTCGAGGAGCTGCACCTGCAGGGCCTCGGCGAGCCGTTGATGCATCCGCGCTTTTTCGAGATGGTGCGGCTCGCGCACGCGCGCGGCGTGCGCGTGAGCACGAACACCAACCTCACGCTGCTCTCGCGCCGCCGGGCGCGCGAGTGCGTCGAGAGCGGCCTCGCGGAGCTGCACGCCTCGCTCGACGGCGCGCATGCGGAGACCTTCGAGCGCATCCGGCGGCGCGCGCGGTTCGACAAGGTGACGCGCCATCTGCGCGAGCTGCTGGAGGTCCGGCGCGCGCTCGGCGCCGCGACCCCGCGGGTGCGGCTCGTCATGGTCGCGATGCGCGACAACCTGCACGAGCTGCCCGACGTGGTCGAGCTCGCGGCGGAGCTCGGCATCGGTGAGCTGTTCGTGCAGCACTTGTGCCACGACTTCGGCGAGGAGAGCCTGCCGGTCGTCTATGCCCCGATGCGGCGCTTCGTGGACGAGCAGTCGCTGCTCCACGAGGACGTGGCGCGCATCGAAACATGTTTCGGTCGGGCGCGCGAGCGCGCCGCGGCCTGCGGGCTCGACTTGCGGCTGCCGCGTACGCGGCCCGTGGCGGGCTCGAAGGTCGGGCGCTGCGGGTGGCCGTGGCGCGGCCCGTACATCAGCTATACGGGCGATGCCATGCCGTGCTGCATGGTCGCGACCCCCGATCGGGCGAATCTCGGCAACATGGCGGAGCACGGCGTCGCGGCGGTGTGGGGCGGCGAGCGCTACGGCGCGTTTCGGGCCGCACTCGCATCGGACAGCCCGCCGGCCGTGTGCCGCTCGTGCGCCGTGTACAACGGCGTCTTCTGAGAAACGGGCGCACGATGGCGCGGACGACGGCTCTGGAGGCACGCGATGCGATCGCGTCCATGCGCCGGCGCTTCGAACGCGCGCCGGAACGGATCGCCGTGTTTCGTGCGCTGCACTTCGGCGACCTCCTGTGCGCGGTGCCGGCGCTGCGCGCACTGCGCGCAGCGTTTCCCCGCGCGCGGGTGACGCTCGTCGGGCTGCCGTGGGCGGAGGAATTCGCGCGGCGCTTCAACCGCTACGTCGACGACTTTCTTCCGTTCCCCGGCGGGCAGGGGCTGCCGGAGCGCGATGCCACGGAAGCCGAGACCGAGGCGTACCAGCGCGCGGCGCGCGTGCGGCGGTTCGACCTCGCGCTGCAGCTGCACGGCGACGGCCGGCACGCGAACGCGATCGTCGCCGCCATGGGCGCGCGGCGCGTTGCCGGATTCCACCCGGCGGGCGCAGGCAACCCGGAGCCGGACTGGTTCCTTCCCTACCCGGAGGCGGAGCCCGAGGTGCGGCGGCTCCTGCGGCTGCTCGAGTTCCTCGGCGTGCCGGGACAGGGCGAGGAGCTCGAGTTTCCGATCGCACCGGACGAGTGGCGCACCGCCGCGGCGCTGCGGCTTCGCTTCGGACTGCAGCCCGGTCAGTACGCCTGCGTGCATCCCGGCGGGCGCGCTCCGGCGCGGCGCTGGCGCATCGAGCGCTTCGCGCACGTCGCCGACCGGCTCGCGGCGCGCGGGTTACGGATCGTGCTCACCGGTACGCGCGACGAAGCGCCGATCACCGAGGCGGTGAAACGGGCCATGCTTGGCTCCTGCGTCGATAGCGCCGGCGAGGCGCGGGGTGGGACGCTCGCGGCGCTCCTCGCGGGCGCGCGCCTGCTCGTCTGCAACGATACCGGCATATCGCACGTGGCGGCGGCGCTGCGCGTGCCGAGCGTCGTGATCTTTACCGGATCGTCGCCCGCGCGCTGGGCGCCGGCGGACGGGGCGCGCCACCGCGCGGTGGTCCACGAGGTCGCCTGCCGGCCCTGCGCGCATTGGCGCTGCCCGATAGGGCAGCCGTGCGCGGAGCAGGTGGGCGTGGAGGCGGTGATGCAGGAGGCGACCGCGCTGCTGAGCGCCGGCACTTGACGAGACGACGATGCGCCCGCTGCGAATACTCACCTGGCACGTCCACGGGAGCTATCTCTACTACTTGAGTCAGGCGGCCGTCGAGCTGTACCTGCTGTCGAAGCCCGACCGGCCGCCGGGGTACACGGGCCGCTACGGCCACTTCCCCTGGGGCTCGAACGTGCACGACATGCCGGTGAGTGCGCTGCCCGGCGAGCAGTTCGACGCCGTGCTGTTTCAGTCGCGCCGCCACTACCTCGAGGACCGGCACGAAATCCTGACGCCGGCGCAGCGCCGCCTGCCGCAGGTCTATCTCGAGCACGATCCGCCGCGCGAATCGCCGTTCGACGAGCGGCACCCGGTCGACGACGCGAACGTGCTGCTCGTGCACGTGACGCACTTCAACCGGCTGATGTGGAACAGCGGGCGCACGCCGACGTGCGTGATCCCGCACGGCGTCGTGGTGCCGGACGCCGTACGCTATTGCGGCACGCTCGAGCGCGGAGTCGTCGTGGTCAACCATCTCGCGCGCCGCGGCCGGCGGCTGGGTCACGACGTGTACCTCGACATGCGCCGCGAGGTGCCGCTCGATCTCGTCGGCATGGGCGCGGAGGAGGCGGCGGGCGGGCTCGGCGAGGTGCAGCACCGCCGGCTGCCCGAATTCGTCGCGCGCTACCGCTTCTTCTTCAACCCGATCCGCTACACGAGCCTCGGCCTCGCGGTATGCGAAGCCATGATGATCGGGATGCCGATCGTAGGCCTCGCCACCACGGAAATGGCGACGACGATAGAGAACGGCGTCTCGGGCTATGTGAGCAACGATCCCGGGCGGCTGCGCGACGCGATGCGGCTGCTGCTGCGCGACCCCGAGGCGGCGCGCCGGCTCGGCGAAGGCGCACGCGAGGTGGCGCGCGAGCGGTTCAATATCGGGCGCTTCGCGCGCGACTGGGAGCGCGCGTTCGCGCGCGTGCGCGGCCGCCCGCAGCCGGCCTGCCGGGCGTAAACCCGCGCGGAGACCATTCCTTTCCGCGTGTACCGGCGCAGCGATCGTTCGCGGGCGAGAACCGCGCGAGCACGCGCGCAGCGATGTGCAACGCGGAAAACCCGGTATTGCTCGCGTCGCCGCGGCGATGATAGTTAACGTTGTACGCGCCGATCGTGCCCGCTTCATGCTGCGCCTGCTGAGCCTCAACCTGAACTACCGCGTTGCCAAGCACGGCACCTGGGCGGAGCGGTGCGCGCGCATCGTCGAGACCGTCGAGCGCCACGGCGTCGACGTCATGGCGCTGCAGGCGGTGGAAGGGGAGGGCCGATGGAACCAGGCGCAGGAGCTCGCCGAGCGGCTCGACTTCGGTCACGTGGCGTTCGTCGCGGCGACGCAGGATCGCGGCGTGCGGCGCGGCTCGGCGTTCATCTCGCGCTTCCCGCTCGACGACGTCGCAGTGTGCGAGCTCACGCGCTGCGGTGCGCACCCGGATCCCGACCGCCGGCTGGTGCTGCGCGCGCGGGTGCGGGCGAACGGATCGAGCACCGACATCTACAACGCGCACTTCTCGTGGGTGGCGCCGCAGGCGGTCGAGAACGCGCGCGAAACGCTCGCGTTCCGGGGCGACCGGCCGGGGCTGCTGCTCGGTGACCTCAACAGCGCCCCGGACAGCGCGGCGCTCGGCATCCTGCGCGCGGGCGGGTGGATCGACGCATGGGCGGCGCTGCGCGGCGCCGAACCCGGATACACCTTCGAGGCGGACCGGCCGGCGCAGCGCATCGACTACGTGCTCGCGACCGAAGACGCGCGGCCGCGCGTGCACGCGCTCGAGTGCGTAGGGGCACCGCCCGGCGCGCCGGTGCGCTTGTCCGACCATCTGGCGCTGCTGGTTACGCTCGACGACGGCGCGCCGTCGGTTCGGCAGGAGAACGAAAGCGCCTGCTGAGGCGGCACAGGGACGTGCCGCAGGACGCCGGGCGGCGAAACGTCCGGCGCCCGAAACGAGCCGCGGCCGGCGCGGTTCGTTCGTTGAAAGAGTCCACGGACTCGGACTCTTTCAACGCCTCTTGCAGTGATGGAACGGTGGAGGCGGCGAGCCGCGCGCGGACGGAGCAGCGCATGGAAGGCAGGGCGAAGCGGCGGCTGCCCGTCGGCGCCGAAACGACGCGTGCCGGCGTGGACTTTCGCGTATGGGCACCGCGGCATCGGAACGTGGACGTGGTGCTCGAGCCCGGCGGCGACGGCGCCGGCGCGCGCCCGGTTCCGTTGCAGCCGGAACGGGACGGCTACTTTTCCGCACACGTGGCGGACGCCGGCGCCGGGAGCCGCTACCAGTACCGCCTCGACGGCAGCAGGCGTCTTTACCCCGATCCCGCTTCGCGCTTCCAGCCCGATGGGCCGCACGGCGATTCGCAGGTAGTGGATCCGGCGGCGTTCCGCTGGACCGACGCGGACTGGCGCGGCGTGCCGCAGGAAGGGCAGGTCATCTACGAATTGCACATCGGCACGTTCACCCGCGCCGGGACCTTCGCCGCCGCGACGGCGGAGCTCGCGGCGCTCAAGGAGACGGGCATCACGCTGATCGAGCTCATGCCGGTCGCCGACTTCACCGGGCGCTTCGGCTGGGGGTACGACGGCGTCGATCTGTACGCGCCGACGCGCCTCTACGGGGAGCCCGACGACCTGCGCCGGTTCGCGGACACCGCGCATGCGCTCGGGCTCGGCGTCATTCTCGACGTGGTCTACAACCACCTCGGGCCGGACGGCAACTATCTGCGCGAGTATTCGGAGAGCTATTTCTCCACGCGGCACCGGAGCGAATGGGGCGATGCGCCGAACTTCGACGGACCGGGCTGCGGACCGGTGCGCGAGTTCTTCGTCGCGAACGCCGGCTACTGGATCGAGGAGTACCACCTCGACGGGCTGCGCATCGACGCGACGCAGCAGATCTTCGACGATTCGCCCGAGCACGTGCTGACCGCCATCGCCGCGCGCGTGCGCGCCGCGGCGCACGGGCGCGCGGTCTACCTGGTCGCCGAGAACGAGCCGCAGGACGTGCGGATCCTGCACGCGCCCGAGCACGGCGGGCATGGTTTGACCGCGGTGTGGAACGACGACTTCCACCGCAGCGCGATCGCCGCGCTCACCGGCCGCAACGAAGCCTACTTCAGCGACTACCGCGGCGGACCGCAGGAGTTCATTTCGCTCGTCAAGCGCGGTTTCCTGTACCAGGGCCAGCGCTACGAATGGCAGCACGAGCGCCGCGGCACGCCGACGCGCGGCATCGCCCCCGAGCGCTTCATCGCGTATCTCGAGAATCACGACCAGATCGCGAACACCGGGCGGGGCTATCGCATGCACATGCAGACGAGCCCCGGGCGGCACCGCGCACTGACCGCGCTGCTGCTGCTCGCGCCGCAGACGCCGATGCTGTTCCAGGGCCAGGAGTTCGGCGCTTCGACGTGCTTCTTCTACTTCGCCGATCATCGCGAGGAGCTGGCGCGCAAGGTGGACGAGGGGCGCAAGAAGTTCCTCGCGCAGTTCCGCAGCCTCGGCTCGCCCGAGGTGCGCGACACGCTCCCGGATCCCGCCGACCCGCAAACCTTCGTGCGCTCGAAGCTCGATCTCACCGAGCGGCACACGCACGCCGAAGCCTACGCGCTGCATCGCGACCTGCTGCGGCTGCGGCGCGAGGATCCGGTGTTGCGGCGCGCGGGTGCGGTCGAGGTGGACGGCGCCGTGCTCGGACCCGAGGCGTTCGTGCTGCGCTTCTTCGGTCTCGAGCACGGCGACGACCGCCTGGTGCTCGTCAACCTCGGCCTCGATCTGCACCTGCGCCCGGCGCCCGAACCGCTGCTCGCCCCGCCCGCCGGGCGCGCGTGGCGCATTCTCTGGTCGAGCGAGCATCCGTGCTACGGCGGCCGCGGCATGCCGCCGCTCGAGAGCGAGCAGAACTGGTGGATTTCCGGTCACGCGGCGGTAGCCATGCGCGCGATGCCGCTCGGGGAGGAAGGCCTGCATGCCTGATCCGGTGCGTCGCTACCGACGGCCGGAAGCGGGGTGGGATGCGCAGGAGCTTCTCGGCCGCGAATGGCTCGTTACCAACGGGCTTGGCGGCTACGCCTCGAGCACGCTCGCCTGCCTCGATACGCGCTCCTATCACGGATTGCTGACGGCGGCGCTGCCGGCGCCGCTCGGACGTACGCTGCTCCTGAAGCAGTTGTCCGAGCGCCTGTACGCGGATCGCGGGCGCGAGGTGCTGCTGACGGAGGGCGCCGTGGGAGCGGAGCCGCCGGACGCGGAGGGTCTGCAGCCCCTCGCCGAGTTCCGCATGGAGTGGGGCCTGCCGGTATGGCGGTTCGACGCGGGCGCCGCCCGGCTCGAGAAGCGCGTGCTGATGCCGCATCAGCAGAACACGGTCTATTGCCTGTACCGCCTGCTCGAGAGCTCCGCGCCGGCGCAGCTGATGCTGCGACCTTGGGTGCATTTCCGGGCGCACGACAATCCCGCCGTCGCCGAGCCGATCGGCGAGTATACCCTGCGCGTGCGCGGCAACTGCTACGAGATCGTCGGCGATCGGCGCTTCGCGGTGCTGCGGCTGCTGTTCCATGGCGACGACGTGCGCTTCGTGATCGACGGCGGCGCGCGCAAGGAGGTGTTCCTGCGCGCGGAAGCGGAGCGCGGCTACGCCGCCTACGGATCGCTCTGGAGCCCGGGGTATTTCGTCCTCGACATGACGCCGGGGAGCCGCGCCGCGCTCGCCGCGTCGGCCGAGGACTGGAGCTCGCTGATGGCGCTCGATCCCGAAGAGGTCGAGCGCTACGAATACGAGCGCCGGCGGCGGCTGCTCGCGCTCGCGGATCCGCGGCTGCGCGGCGCCGCCTCCGAGCTCGTGCTCGCCGCGGATCAGTTCGTGGTCTCGCCTGCAGGCCGCGTGCGCGATGCCATCCACGCCCATGCGACCGGCGATTCCGTGCGCTCGGTCGTCGCCGGCTACCACTGGTTCTCCGACTGGGGCCGCGACACCATGATCAGCATCGAGGGGCTGACGCTCGCGACCGGGCGGCACGCCGAGGCCGGCTGGATCCTGCGCACGTTCCGCCACTACGTGAACGACGGTCTCATCCCGAACCTGTTTCCGGAAGGCAGGAACGAGGGGCTGTACCACTCGGCCGATGCGACGCTCTGGTTCCTGCACGCCATCGATCGATACGTCGAGGCGACCGGCGATCGTGTCACGCTCGCGCTGATGCTGCCGACGGCGCGCGAGATCGTCGCGCGTCACCTGCAGGGCACGCGCTTCGGCATCGGCGTCGATCCCTCCGACGGGCTGCTGCGGCAGGGCGCCGAGGGCTATCAGCTCACATGGATGGACGCAAAGGTCGAGAACTGGGTGGTGACGCCGCGGCGCGGCAAGGCCGTCGAAATCAACGCGCTCTGGTACAACGCGCTGCGCCTGCTGGCCGAATGGGAACGGCGCGCGCACGACGACGGGGCCGCCGCCCGCTACGCCGGGGCGGCGGACCGGGTCCGGCATGCGTTCAATGCGCGCTTCTGGTACGCGGACGGCGGCTACCTCTACGACGTCGTCGACGGCGAGCAGGGCAACGACACCGCGTGCCGGCCGAACCAGCTGTTCGCGCTTTCGCTGCCGCACCCGGTGCTCGCGCGCGAGCGCTGGCCGGCGGTGCTCGAGGTCGTGCGCACGCGCCTGCTCACGCCCGTCGGCCTGCGGACGCTCGCGCCCGGACATCCCGACTACAAGTCGCGCTACTTCGGCGACCTGCGCGCACGCGATGCGGCGTATCACCAGGGAACGGTGTGGGCGTGGCTCATCGGTCCGTACGTCGACGCGTGGCTCGCGCTGCATCCGGAGGATCGGGCCGGCGCGCGCGCTCGTCTCGAGGGCCTGCTGCCGCAGCTCGACGAGGCCTGCGTCGGCTCGATCAGCGAGGTGTTCGATGCGGAGCCGCCGTTCACCCCGCGCGGATGCATTTCGCAAGCCTGGAGCGTGGCGGAGCTGCTGCGCTGCTGGGTCAAGACGGCGGCGGAAGCGTGAAACGAGGACGGAGCCGATGAAGAGCGACGACGACCGGGCGGTGGTGGCCTGCCGCGTCTGCGGAAAGGAGGTGCCGCGTTCGGCGGCGCGGAGCGCCGAGGGGCGCGACTACACGTATTTCTTCTGCAGCGAGGGCTGCCGGCTGCGCTGGTCGGCGAATCAGCACGCGGACCGCGAGCCGGACAAGCGTCATTGACCAGCGGCGCGCTTTCGGCGCGTCGAAGCGCTCGCTTCGAACTGCCCCGCGATCCTCGATCCGGTCCAGCGCCGCGCGCTCGCCGAGCGGCAGGCGCTCAAGTGCGGCGAACTGCGGCCGGCGCGCGCCAGCCGCCCCGGCGCGCCGCCTCGAGCACCCCGGCGCCATGAACCGGCCGCCGGGAGCCGATCGCGAGGATGGCGAGCAGATCGAAGACCTCGCGCCTCCGTCCTCCGCGCCGGGCGCGGTGTGCCGCGAGCGTTGCCGAGGCGAGCATCAGCGGGACGGCGGGACGATGAGGCTGCCGCAAACGGGGAGGCGCATGTCGCAGGCGTTCGCGCCTGGGGCTTCTTCGCCGCATCGTGCCGGGCGGTGCCGAAGCTCCACCCGATACGCGGCGCGGGCTTTGTGCGGTGTCGCGCGGCGGGGGCCGGTAAGATGCGGGCGACGCACGTACGCCCGGTTCTCAATCCGCAGCCGACACAATGGCTCGCTGCATCGCCGTCTCCTACAACATCCATCGCTGCATCGGTCTCGACGGCCGCAACGATCCCGAGCGCATCGCCCGCGTGCTCGAGGAAATGGAACCCGACGTCGTCGGGCTGCAGGAAGTCGAGTCGCGCTTCGGCGGCACGCTCGACATGCATCAGCTCAACTACCTCGCCGAGGAGACGGGGTTCCAGGCGATCGCAGGCACGACGGTGCTGCGTGCGGAGAGCCACTACGGCAACGCGCTGCTCACCCGGCATTCCGTGCTCGAGGTGCGCACGCACGACGTGAGCGTGCCCGCGCGCGAGCCGCGCGGCATCCTGGACGTCGACCTCGACATGCACGGACAGCGGTTGCGGGTCCTCGTCACCCACCTCGGCCTGGGTTCGCGCGAGCGCCGGCGCCAGACGCGCCTGCTGCTCGATGCGGTCGCCGCCCACCCGGACGAGCCGGTGGTGATCCTGAGCGACTTCAACGAATGGTTTCCGTGGCGCCAGCCGCTGCGCTGGATGCACCGACGGCTCGGGCGCACGCCCGCGCTCAACACGTTTCCGGCGAGCTGGCCGCTGATCGCGCTGGACCGCGTGTGGGTGACGCCGAAGCGCAACCTGTTGTCGCTGCGCGTGCACCGCTCGAAGCTCGCGCGCATCGCGTCCGACCATCTCCCGCTGCGGGCCGAGGTGGAGCTGAGCTTGTGACGCGCTTGACGGGCGGCACGATGGGCGGCGGCGGCCCGCCTGGACCCGGCGGGGCGGGCGTCGGCCGATCGCGGGGCGGCGGGGGCGGCACGGGCGGCGCTTCATCCGGCGCCGTCGGAGGACGGTTCGGAGGACCCGGTTTGGGCGGCGGCGGCGCCGGCTTCGGCGGCCGTATGCCCTCGAACCACCCGATACGGCCGATTGAGCGTCTGCGGGTCCCGACCCGCGGTGGGATCTTCGTTGCGCGTCTGCGTGGGAGCAAGTGGATTCGCCCTGTCAAAAATGTGACACTCAAGATGCCCTTCCGGACTGCGGAACGCCAGTGTGCACCCAATGTCCAGCGTGGAAGACCAGGAGCAGCTGCTCGCAACGCCGCCGCCGGTTGTGCTCGTGCTTGCGCCGACGACACGCGATGCGGCGAGTACCTGCAACTTTCTCTCCACGTCCGGTATACCGAGCGAAGTCTGCGGCGACATCGAGGCCGCATGCGACGCGCTCGCGCGCCGGCCGGGCATCGTGCTGGTCACCGATGAAGTGCTCGCAAAGGACGGTCTGACGCGGCTCGCGCATGGGCTCGGCCGGCTCGCATACGGGAGGGATGTTCCGGTTCTCGTGCTTATCGCGCCGCGCCGGGAGCCGCCGGCGGCCGAGCTGGTGCGGACGTTCACCCGGGTGCTCGCCAACCCGATTCTCCTCACGCGGCCGGTGCATCCGATCACGCTCGTGAGCGCGGTCGAGAGCGCGCGCCGGACGGTCGCGGAGCGGCGCGCGCGAGTGACGGCCGCGGAGGATGCGGCTCGATACGCGCCGGAGCCCGACATTCTCGCAGCACTGCATACCATACCGCTCACGCTGTTCGCGCAAGACCGCGCACTGCGCTACACCTGGATACACAATCCCTTCGGCCAGCGGCCGGCCGCGGATTTCATCGGCCGGACCGACGCGGAGTGGCTCGGTCCGGGCGGGGAAGCCGAGGCGCTCGAAGCGTTCAAGCGCCGCGCGCTCGAGAACGGCGCGGGCGGACGCGAGCGGCTGCGGCTGACGCTCCCGGACGGCGTCCATCATTACGAAGTGAGTGTCGCGCCGCGGCACAACGGGCGCGAAGCGGTGGGCCTCGTGGGTGCGGCGCTCGCGATCGATGAGCACGTCGCGCTGCAGGAGCGGCTGCGGCGGCAGGCCGATCAGCTGGCGCGCATGGACCAGCGCAAGAACGACTTCATCGCGCAGCTCGCGCACGAGCTGCGCAATCCGCTCGCCCCCATACACAATGCGTTGCACGTGCTGCGGATCCAGCCTTCGCCGCCCGACCCCGGGCACTTTCGCTGGGCAACCGACGTGATTGGCCGCCAGCTGATGCAGCTCTCGCGCCTCGTCGACGACCTGCTCGACATCGCGCGCATGACCCACGGCAGCCTGCGGCTGCGCACCGAAACGATAGAGCTCGGCAGCGCCCTGCTGCCGGCCATCGAGGCCGCGCGCCCGCTCACGGCCGCGCGTAAACAAACGCTCACCTACAGTCCGCCGATCGAGCCGGTGCGCGTGCAGGCCGACCCGGCGCGGCTGCTGCAGATCGCCGGCAACCTGCTCAGCAACGCCGCGCGCTACACGCCGAGCGGAGGCCACATCGGCCTGTCGGTGCGGCGGGATGAGCGGGACGCGATCATCACCGTGGTCGACGACGGTCAGGGCATTCCGCGCGACGTTCTCCCGCACATCTTCGATCCGTTCTACCGGGGCCGGGATGCAACCGCGCAGACGCAGGCCGGTCTCGGTCTCGGGCTGGCGCTCGTGCGCGAGCTCGTACAGCTGCACGGTGGACGCATCGAAGCGCACAGCGACGGGCCGGATTGCGGCAGCGAATTCACGGTGCGGCTCCCGCTGCTCGACAAAGCGCCTGCGGTGCCGCTGCCGCCGCCGGTCACGGCGGAAGCGACGCGCGGACTGCGCGTGCTCGTGGTCGACGACGACCCCGATGTCGCGCACTCTTTCGTGCTGCTGCTGCAGACCATGGGCTATCAGGCCGAGGCGGTGGGCGACGGCGCCGAGGCGTTTGCGGCCGTCGCGCGGTTCCGGCCGCGCGTCGTCTTCATCGACATCGGCCTGCCCGACATGGACGGCTTTCGGCTCGCCGAGCGGCTGCGTGCCGCGCAAGGCCGCAGCCGGCTCTATCTCGTCGCCGTCACCGGCTACGCTCAGGACGACGTGCGGCGGCGGGCCGCCGCGGCCGGTTTCGATGCGCATGTCGCCAAGCCGACGACCGCCGAGGCGGTCGAGGGCCTGCTCGCTCCATTGCTCGCCGAATGACGCTCAGCGGGCGCGGTCGGCGCCGCGGCTGATCAGTTTGAAGAAGCGGCTCGGCTCGCCGCTTTTCATCGTCTCCTGGTAGAGGAACGCGAGGTCTTTCTCCTCGAATTTCGCGAAGAAGTCCTCCCAGGAGATGTGCTCGAGGCTCTCTTTGCCCCGGTAGCCCGGGAAGTCGATGCGCAGCAGCCCGGGGTCGTCCTTCGAGCCCGTGGCCTTCACTCGCGCGGGCACGCCGTCGCGCGCTTCGACCCACTTGCGGATGACCTCGTGATCGGTGGTGATTTTCGATGCGCCGGCCATGAACGCCTCCATGCTCGTTGCTCGTCTGGTTTGACCGCGAATCATTGGCGAGTGGCTCGGCGCCGGCTGGGGTAAAGTCCGGAACCGCTCTCGCCATGATTCCGCATGTGCCGGCGGTGCCCGCGAGGCGGCGCCGGCGGGTATGCGGGGCAGGCTGCAACGCACCGAACCCGCGGGTGGGGCAGGAAAGGCGCACCATCCCTCCGGACATATCCGAATGGACGGATGCGGCGCCGCTCACCAAGCTTTGGCTCCGGAGGGGTGACGCCGCGTGGCCAAGGGAATGCGTGTTGCGTTTTTCGGGGCGAGTCTGGTTTCGGGCTACGGGAACGGCACGGCCGGGTACTGTCGGGGCTTGCTGCATGCGCTCGCGGAGCGCGGGCACCGGGTACGCTTCTACGAGCCGCTCGTTCCGGAACGCCTTGCGCGGCGCGACGTGCTCGATCCGTCGTGGGTGGAAATCGTTCGCTACACCGCGGACGGCGAGGGGCTCGAAGCGGCGCTCGAGCACGCGGCCGACGCCGACGTGCTCGTCAAGTGCAGCGACGTCGGCTTGTTCGACGAACTGCTCGATGCCGCGATTCCGCAGGTGATCGCCCCGCCGGCGCTCGCGGTCTACTGGGACATGCATCCGGCGCGCACGCTCGCGCAGCTCGCCGATCTGCGCCACCCGCTGCGCGCGCAGCTCCCGTGGTACAGCGCGGTGCTCACGCGCTACGGGGGCGATCCTGCCATCGAGGCGTGGGAGCGCTGCGGCGCGCGCGTGTGCTTTCCGGTCTACCCGGGCATCGATCCCGAGAGCGACGTGCCGGCCGCGCCGGACCCCGAGTACGCGGCGCACTACACACTGCTCGCGGAGCGCGCGGAGGCCGATGCGATGCAGGTGCGGCGCGGCTTCTTCGACGTGGCGGCAACGCTGCCGTCGCGGCGCTTCGTGCTCGGCGGCAGCGGCTGGGACGACACGGCGATGCCGGCGAACGTGGACTATGCGGGCCACGTGTATGCGGCCGAGCGGCGGCTCTACTTCTGCTCCGCGGGCGCCGTGTGCAACCTCACGCCGCCGGGAACCGCCGCCCTCGGGTACGCCCCCGGACCGAGCCTGGTCGAGGCGGCCGGGGTCGGCGCCTGCGTGATCAGCGATACGTGGGACGGACTCGAGGCATTCCTCGAGCCCGAGCGGGAGGTGCTGATCGCGAGCGACGTGATGCAGGTCATCGAGCAGCTGAGCACGCTCAGCGCGGAACGCGCCGCCACGATCGGCCGGCGCGCGCGCGGGCGCTGCCTCGCCGAGCACACGTACGAGCGGCGCGCGATCGAGCTCGAAGCTCTGCTCGAGGGCTTCGATCGCCAGTGGGTGAACAAGACCGCGCTGTGAAGGCGGACGGGGCGGACTGCCGGCCGCGCGCTGCGGCCGCCGCTGCGTCCGGCGCAAGATGAGCATCGGCCGTGCTCGCGCACGGCGACGCGTGTTCCCGAAGCGTCACATGGCCGCGGCGACCGATGGCGGAGCGGCGTCGGTGTTGCGACGGCGCGCTTCGAAGTACGCGATCGTCTGCGCCAGACCCTGTTCGAGCGACACCGTCGGGGTCCACCCGAGCAACGTCTGCGCCTGCGCGATGTCCGGGCGCCGGCGGCGCGGATCGTCCGCCGGCAGCGGGGCGAACACGATCGGGGAACGCGAGCCGGTCAGGCGCTTCACGAGGCGGGCGAGATCGTACATCGAGCATTCCTGCGGGTTGCCGAGATTCACCGGCCCGGTGACGTCGTCGGGCGACTCCATGAGGCGCACGATCGCCTCGACGAGATCCGAGACGTAGCAGAACGAGCGCGTCTGCGCGCCGTCGCCGTAGAGCGTGATCGGCCGCCGCGCCAGCGCCTGCGCGATGAAATTCGACACCACCCGGCCGTCGTGCTCCTGCATGTACGGGCCGTAGGTGTTGAAGATGCGTGCGATCTTAATGCGCGCGCCGCGCTGCCGCCGGTAATCGACGAACAGCGTCTCGGCGCAGCGCTTGCCCTCGTCGTAGCAGGACCGCGGACCGATCGGATTGACGTTGCCCCAGTAGGACTCGGACTGCGGGTGTACCGCGGGATCGCCGTACACCTCGCTGGTCGATGCCTGGAAGATGCGCGCGTTCCGGCGCAGCGCGAGCTCGAGCGCATTGACGGCGCCGTACACGCTGGTCTTGAGGGTCTGCAGCGGATCGCGCTGGTAGTGCACGGGGCTCGCGGGGCAGGCGAGGTTGTAGATCTCGTCCACCTCGAAATCGAACGGGGCGCACACGTCGTGCGTCACGAGCCGGAAGCCCTGATGCGCGAGCAGCTCCGCGACGTTGCGCCGTGCGCCGGTGCAGAAGTTGTCGAGGCAGTACACCTTGTGCCCGCCGCGCAGCAGCCGCTCGCACAGGTGCCGTCCGATGAAGCCCGCACCGCCCGTGACCAGTATCCGCTTTGACATGAACCCTCCGTGGTTGCTTCTCCGTGCCGGTTCGCGCATCAGACGGCGCTTCTCCGCTTCGGTCAATGCGGAAAGGTCCGGTATGAGATTCGCGCGCGAAGGACGCCACGTCGAGCCGCGTGCGCGAGGCGATGCGTTCGCGCACCGGCGGCGCTGGAACGGATGCGCCGCGACGCCCGGTTCGGCGGTGTACGACGGGGAAGGGTAGTGCGTCAGGCGCGGAGTGGCGCTACGCGGGTGCGCTGTAGCGCTTCTCGATCTGCTGGCGGATCAGCCGCCGCGTTTCGGCCGGGCTCGCGTCCGCCATCCGCTCGATGCGGCGCGCGGCGGCGGCGAGCGCGTCGTCCTTGATCGCCGCGCCGAACCAGCGCGAGTAGTCGCCGCGGCGCAGATGGAACATCCAGGTATCGTCGTCCACGCCTTCGGCCGACTGCAGGAAGATCGACAGGTTCTGGGCGCGCAGGTTGAGCCGTCCGTCCGGTCCGCGGAAGTAGAAGCTCTCCTCGGGAAGCAGCTCGCCGTGCGCGTACTTGCGCCGGTGACGCCGCCGCTGCGTGCGCGGCGCGTTCGTCGTGATGCGCACCGGAGCGCCCTCGCGCCACGGCCACCAGACGGCTTCGCCGGGCGGTACGCGGTCGCCGGAGACAGGCGGCACCGGCAGATCGCGTGCGCGTGCGAACTGTTCGAGGGTGGTGCCGGGTGCTTCGCCGATGGCGACCACGATGTCGATGAGGTCGAGCACCGGGCGTGCGAGGTGCGCGGGATAAACCGTGATCCAGAGCACGCTCGGCAGCGATGCCGGCAAAAGTCCGTCCGCCGCGGTCTGCGACGCGGGCAGGAGGTGATGCGTCTCGTCGACGACGAGCCAGTGCGGCCGGCCGGTGCGTGCGCGCAGGGCGAGCAGCGCCGAGAGGAGCCGCGCGAAGTAGCGCGGGCGGTCTTCGAGCGCGACGCCGAGCAGATTCACTACCGCGTTGTCGTGCGGATCCTGCAGCAGCGCGAGCACCGCGTCGAGCGCCGGCGCCTGGTCCGCGCCGCCGAGGCTCAGCGCATCGAGATCGCCGTAGTCGCCCTCGGGATCGATGACGCAGTACTGGTAGCCGCGCTCGGCGAACTGCTCGAGCAGCGCGGTGGCGAAGGTCGACTTGCCGCCGCCCGGGCCGCCGGCGAGGAGCAGGTTCGGGCCGTAGGCGTCGAACGTGCGCGCGCCCCCGTCGGCACGGCCGACCGGGATCGCATGGCGCGCGCGGCGCGGCGGGAGGTCCGCGAGGTCGGAGCCGACGAGGCGTTCGATGAGCTCGAGGACGCCTTCGCCGTGGTCGCCCGGCGTGACCCAGTCGGCCTCGTCCTTGAGGGAGGAAACCGCGTTCGCTACGGCGACGCCGCACTCGCAGTACGCGAGCAGGTGATGGTCGTTCTCGGCGTCGCCCACGGCGACCGTGTTGTGCGGCGACAGCTCGAGCTCCTCGAGCGCCGCTCCGAGGCCGGTCGCCTTGGTAATGCCGGTCGGAAGCGCCATGACCGCGCCCTTGTTGAAGATCACCTGCCATTCGAGCCCGAGATCGCGGATCGCCGCGAGCACGGTCGTCTCGTGCGGTTCCCAGGTGGCGACGATGACGCGCCCGACGGAAAGCCCCGCGACGCCCGAAGCGCGCAGGCGCTCGACGAACGCCGCCGGCGGCGCCGGGCCGAGCGCGCGCTCGCGGTGCGATGCGGGTGCGTACAGCAGCGCGCCGTTCTCGGCGACGACGCGGTCGAAGAGCTCGAGCGCGGGAAAGACGCGCTGCAGCTCCGGCAGCATGC
Source organism: Burkholderiales bacterium (assembly GCA_036381895.1). Classification (GTDB taxonomy): domain Bacteria; phylum Pseudomonadota; class Gammaproteobacteria; order Acidiferrobacterales; family Sulfurifustaceae; genus JACQFZ01. Next base: position 138,097 of record DASVBY010000081.1, read on the forward strand.
GCCCGGTCACGAGCAGCAGTCGCCGGCCGGATTCCTTTGCGCGGCGCAGCGCTTCGATGGTGCGCTCGTCCACGACTCCGTCGCGCGCGAGCGTGCCGTCGTAATCGCAGGCGAGCGCGTGATAGCGCATCAGACGCGCACCCCGAGCGCCCGGCGCATCGCCGCCGTCAGCGGCCGCCGCAGCGCGTCGAAGTCGTGCCACGGGTCGCGCCGCAGCGCCTGCAGCCGCGCCGGTACCGTGCGCACGTTGAAACCTTGCGGCTCTCGGTCCGGCGCCAGCTCTTCCCAGGCGAGCGGCGTCGCGACCGGCGCGCCGGCGCGCGCCCGGGGCGAGTAGCTCGCGATCGCGGTGGCGCCGCGGGCGTTGCGCAGCCAGTCGAGATAGATCCTTCCCGAACGCGCCGCGCGCGCCGCCTGCGCCGTGTAGCGCGTCGGGTCCTGCCGCGCGATGTCCTCCGCCAGCGCCCTGGCGAACGCCTTGACTTCGGTCCAGTCGTGGCGGCGCGCGAGCGGGGCCACGACGTGCAGCCCCTTGCCGCCGGTCGTGCGCACGAACGCGGCGAGGCCGAGTGCGCGAAGCCGCTCGCGCACACGCCGCGCCGCCTCGAGCACCTGCGGCCAGGCGAGCGCTTCGTCCGGATCGAGGTCGAGCAGCAGCTGATCCGGCCGCTCGAGGCGGTCGATGCGCGCGCTCCAGACGTGCACCTCGAGCGCGCCGAGCTGCACCAGCGCCAGCAGACCCTGGAGCGAATCGAGCGCGAGGTATTGGGCGCGGCGACCGTGCGCTTCTTCGACGGCCACCCGCAGCAGCTGTGCCGGTGCATCGCGGGCGTGCTTCTGGAAGAAGCACTGCCGGTGGCGTCCGTCCGGGCAGCGCAGCAGCATGAGCGGGCGGCGGGTGACGTGCGGGAGCATCCAGTCGGCGACCGCGGCGTAGTACGAAGCCACGTCGCGCTTGGTGAGGCCCTGTTCGGGAAAGAGCACTTTCTCGGGATGCGTCAGCTGGCGCGTCGCCGCGCGCGCCGCCTCGACGGCGGCGGCCGGGGCGGCATCGGCCGGCGGCAGCGGCTGCGCGACTTCGCGTACGACTTCCCGCGGCGACTTGTCTTCGCGGATCCCTCTGAACGACGCCTGGCGCGCGATGTTGTCGCGCGTCCAGCCCGCGAACTCCGCTTCAATCACGAGCCGCGGCGCGACCCAGGTCACCGCGCTGCGCGCCTCGCGCGCGGGCAGTTCGGGAAACGGCGGCTCCGGGACGCGCAGCTTCTCGAGGCGCGGCCGCAGCGCAGGCAGTACGCGGGCGTCGAAGCCCGTGCCGGTGCGTCCGGCATACACCAGGCGGCCGCCCGCGTCGTGCACCCCGAGCACGAGCGCGCCGAGCCCGGCGCGTGCGCCTTGCGGCGCCGTGTAGCCGCACACGATGAACTCCTGGCGCAGCCGGCACTTGGTCTTCGCCCATTCGTGCCCGCGGCCGCTGCGATACGGCGCAGCGACCCGCTTGGACACTACGCCCTCGAGACCGAAGCGGCACGCGTGCTCGTAGAACGCGGCGCCGTCCCCCTGCAGGTGATCGCTGTAACGCAGGCGCCGCTCGTCGGAAGGCACCGCCTCGAGCAGCTCCGCGAGCCGGCGCTTGCGCTCGAGCAGCGCCTCGCCGGTGAGGTCGAGCCCGCGGGCGTAGGGCATATCGAACAGGTAGTACACGAGATCGTGGTCGCGGTGCTCGCTCAGCGCCGCCTGCAACGCCGGGAAGCTCGCGCGCCCGTCCGCTTCGAGCGCGACCACTTCGCCGTCGAGCCAGCCGTCGCCGAGCCCCGGGAGCGCCGCGGCCGCGCGCGCCACGGCGGCCATGCGATTCGTGAGGTCGTTGCCGTTGCGGGTGTAGAGGCGCACGCCGGCGCGGGTGCTGCGGGCGAGCACGCGATAGCCGTCGTACTTTATTTCGTGCAGCCATTCCGGGCCGCTCGGCGGGCGATCGACGAGGATGGCGAGCTGTGGGCGCAGGAGCCGCGGCACCGTCGGCTCGCGGCGGCGCGGCAGCCCGTCCTTGCGGCGACGTGCTTGCAGTACCATCGTGGAGCGAAGCGGCGGATCGTCGGCGCGTGCGAGGGGAAGGGGATGGTAGCGCATGCGCCGGGCGCACACTTCGGGACTTCACCTCATGGGGCCAAGGCCGCAGGCGCGGCGCCGGGAAGGCCCGCAGAGGCGCGACGCGCCGCGGCACGGCGGCCGTGGTGCTGCAGAAGGCTCGCAACGGCACGCGCAGCGCGCCCGCAGCCGGATTTCCTCCCGGCTGGCCGCCGGCCGTGCGATGCTGTCTAATTCCCGGAAACTTTTGCGGACAAGCGATGGCGCGGCACGATCACCATAGCCACGGTATGCGTTCGAGCGGGCGTACGCTGACCACGGCGCTCGTGCTCACGCTCGGCTTCGCCGCGATCGAGGCCGTGGCCGGATGGGTCGCCAATTCGCTGGCGCTGCTCAGCGACGCCGGTCACATGGTCTCGGACAGCTCGGCGCTCGCGCTCGGCGCGCTCGCCGCCTGGATCAGCCGGCGTCCGCCGAGCGAACGGCACTCCTACGGCCTGCAGCGCGCCGAAGTCGTCGGGGCGCTCGCCAACGGCGCGCTGATGGTCGCGGTCGTAGCGTGGATCGTGTACGAGGCGATCGGGCGCCTGCAGGCGCCGCAGCCCGTGGCCGCCTGGGGCGTGATCGTCGTCGCGGCGCTGGGCCTGGCGATCAACCTCGCCGTCATCCGCATCCTGCGCCATGGCGAACAGACCCTCAATACCCGCGCCGCGCTGCTGCACGTGATGGGCGATCTGCTCGGGTCGGTGGCGGCGCTCACGGCCGGCGTCGTCATCGCGCTCACTGGCTGGACGCCGATCGACCCGATTCTGTCGCTCGTCATCAGCGGGCTGATTCTCATCGCCACGTGGCGGCTGATGGCGGAAGCGCTGCACGTGGTGATGGAGGGCGTGCCGCGGCACATCGATCTGCCGACCGTGGGCCGCGCGATCGGCGCGGTCGACGGAATCGAAGAGGTGCACGATCTGCACATCTGGACGCTCGCGAGCGGGCGCTACTCGCTCTCCGCACACGTGCGGCTGCAGTCGCTCGCCGACTGGCCGCGGCAGCTCGAGACGATCGCGCGGCTGCTCGAGCACGACTACGGTATCGAGCACATCACGGTGCAGCCGGAGCTCGCGACGGAGGTGCGCGCGGTGCCGGTCGAGAGCATCCGCCGCGCTCACGGCTCGGCGGCCGCGGCCGACGACGGCGCGAAGCGCTGAGTGCGCCGGGGCCGGCTCAGGCCATGCGCGGCGCGCGGAGAGGCGCCGCCGCGGTTGGTCAGCGATGCTCGGGGAAGATGCGCGCGAGCAGCCCGACGAGCTGCTCGCGCTCGGCCGGGCTCAGGTGGCGCGCGAGCCGGCGTTCGTGCTCGAGGACCTGCCGCTTGAGCGTCTGCAGTCGCGCCTTGCCCTCGGCCGTGAGGTAGAGCGCCCGGCTCCGCCGGTCGCCCTCCACGATGCGGCGCTCGACGAGGTTCATGCGCTCGAGATTGTCGATCACGTTGACGACCGTGGAGCGATCCAGATGGACCGCACGCGCGAGATCGGTCTGCTTCATGCCGGCGTTCGCCTCGATCAGCACCAGCACTCCGAAGAGGCCCGGCGTGATGCCGTACTTCCCGAGGCTCTGCTTGAAGTCCTTGAAGATCGCGATCTGGGCGAGACGCAGATGGTAGCCGAGCAGCCCGGGCAGGAGGCCCCGGTCGAGCGCTGGAGCGCCGTCGACGAGCCGCCTGCGGGAAGCTCTCCGCGCGCGTTCGGTACCCTCGGCCATCAGTGCGATTATACGGGCGATTCGTGGAAGGCCAAATAGTTTGATATCAAACTAATTATCGGGTAGGCTTTCGCGACCCGCCGGTACGCGGGACTGGACCCGCGGCCGGCCAGTCGAGGAGCTTTCGATGAGCCATCATTCAGAGAATTCGAACGAGGTGCTGGTCGTCGGCGCGGGACCGGTGGGTCTCACCGCCGCACTCGCCCTGCGCGCCGAAGGGCTGCCCGTGACCGTGCTCGAGGCGGGCGCCGAGGACCGCGTGCGGCCCGGCAGTCGCGGCATCTTCTACCATCGCCAGACGCTGGAGTTCTGGGAGAATATGCGAGCCGGTCTGGGCTGGGAGATCGCCAGGGCGGGCCTCGCGTGGAGGACCAAGCGGACGTTCTGGGGTGAGCACCAGGTCTATGAGCGCACCTATCCGCCGCCGCCGCCCGACGTGCTGCCGCATTCGACCAACCTGGGGCAGATCGACGTCGAGCGCATCCTGCTGCGTCATTGCAAGGAAGCCGGGGTGCGCTTCGCCTGGAATCAGGAAGTGGTGGGCGCCGCGACCGATCCGCAGGGTCTACGGCTGACGACGCGGGACGGGCGGGAGTGGCGTGCGCCTTATGCCATCGCCTGCGACGGCGCGCGTTCGCCGGTGCGCAAGAGCCTGGGCATCGAGCTCGAAGGCCCCCGTATCGAGGACGCGTTCGTCATCGTGGACGTGGCGGACGATCCGGAGTCGCCGATGCCGCCGGAGCGGCGCTATTACTACGAGCACCCCTTGGTGCAGAAGCGCAACATCCTGCTCGTGCCGTTTCGCAACGGCATACGCGCCGACATCCAGCTTCGGCGGGGCGACGACCCGAACGACTTCAACAGTCCCGAAGGCGTGAAGCGCTGGCTCGGGCGGGTGCTGCCCGAGAAGTACACCGAGCGCGTCACCTGGATTTCGACCTATCAGTTCCTGCAGGTGGTGGCCGATTCGTTCACCGATGCCCATCGGCGGGTGCTGCTGGCCGGCGAAGCGGCGCATCTGTTCGCGCCGTTCGGCGCGCGCGGGCTCAATTCCGGCGTGCCGGATGCGGTGGCGGCGGCCAAGGCCATAAAGCGGGCACTGCAGACGCCGGATCCGGCGCTGGCACGCGCGGCGATCGAGAAGGCGGCGACCGAACGGCGCGAGGCGGCGCTGTACAATCGCAACGCTTCCAATCTGGCGCTCGAGCACATGCGCGCGCGCGACTGGGCCACGCGGCTGCGCCGCCGAGGCGCCGCGCTGCTGTCGAGGTACGGGGCGCGGGCGGGGGCGTATCTGGATTCGGCGCCGTTCGGTCCGCGCGCCGCCGCCAAAGGGAACGCCGATACGATATATTGATATCGCGCCGCCGGCGGACATGCGATGCCGGCGGTCGCGGCGTTCATCGAGCGGCTGGCGGCCGGCTTCCGCGGGCGCAGCTGCGCCGACGCCACGGTGTACGTGGGCGTCGACGGGCGCGGCCGGACGCTGGTCGGTACGCAGTCCTGCGAACGCGGGCCGCGTGATCGCGGTCCGGAGCGCGTGATATCTTCGAGGTCTCGAGCCGGACCCCGGTGCGGCGCGAGATGCACGGGGAAGCGGTAGTGTTCAGCTTCCCGGATCGTGCGGCGCCGGAACGGCTCGGACTGTGACGTGAATCCTGCGAATAGCGAACACGAACCTACATCGGACGGAAACCCCATGTCTTTCATCTTCGCTCCTCAGCCCCAGCCGTCGGTCGAGATCAAGGGCACGACGCAACGCTTTCCGGTGCATCGCATCTACTGCGTCGGGCGCAACTACGCCGAGCACGCGCGCGAGATGGGCTCCGATCCGAACCGCGAGCCGCCGTTCTTCTTCACCAAGCCCGCCGACGCCGTGGTCGCGAGCGGCAGCACCGTGCCGTACCCGCTGAGCACCCAGAACTATCACTACGAAATGGAGCTCGTGCTCGCGATCGGGAAGGAGGGCGCGAACATCGCGCGCGAAGCGGCGCTCGACTACGTGTACGGCTACGCCGCCGGACTCGACATGACGCGGCGCGACCTGCAGCGCGCCGCCCGCGACAAGGGGCGGCCGTGGGACCCGGGCAAGGCGTTCGATCAGTCGGCGCCGATCAGCGCCATCCATCGCGCCGCGGACATCGGCCATCCGTCGTCCGGCGCGATCTGGCTCAAGGTCAACGGCGAGATCAAGCAGCAGGCGGACCTGAAGGAGCTGCTCTGGCCGGTGCCCGACATCATCGTCTATCTGTCGAAGCTCTGGGTGTTGAAGCCGGGGGATCTCGTGTACACCGGCACGCCCGCGGGCGTCGGCCCGGTGAAGCCGGGCGATCAGCTGCACGGTGCGGTCGACGGCGTCGACGAGATCAAGATCACGATCGGCGGCTGAGGCGATGGCCCGGTCGCTGAAGCCGTTCTTCGATCCGGCGAGCGTCGCGATCGTCGGCGCTTCCGAGCGCCTCACGAGCTCGGGCGGCGCGGTGCTGCGCAACATGCAGATCGGCGGCTACCGCGGCCAGCTGATTCCGGTGAACCCGAAGGCCGAGACGGTGCTCGGGCTTCCGGCGAAGCGATCGCTGCGCGAGCTCACGCCGCCCGCCGAGCTCGTGGTCGTCGTGGTGGCGCCGCCCGCGATCGTCGACGTGGTGCGCGAGGGCGCCGAGAGCGGTCACAAGAACTTCCTGATCCTGCCGGGCGGGTTCGCCGAGGCGGGCGAGGAGGGGCGGCAGCGCGACCGGGAGCTGCGGGCGCTCGCGGCCGCGCACGGCCTCACGATCGCCGGTCCGAACTGCGCCGGCATCATCAATCTGCTCGACAAGGGGAACGCCTGCGCGCCGACGTTCCTGCGCGACCTGCCGAAAGGCGGCGGCGTCGCGTTCCTGTCGCAGTCGGGCGCGATCGCGGAGGAGCTGATCGAGAAGAGCCACCGGCTCGGCATCCCGCTCGGTGCGGTCGTCTCGATCGGCAACGCGATGCACCTGCACGTCGACGACTACTTCGGGCAGCTCGCCGACGATCCGCGCTGCAGCGTGGTGCTGATCTACCTCGAGTCGGTCGAGGACCCGGAGCGCTTCAAGCGCGAAGCGCGCGCGCTCGCCGCGCGCAAGCCGCTGGTTGCACTGATCGGCGGCCGCACCGAACCCGGCAGCCGCGCCTCGCGTGCGCACACCGGCGGCAGCGGCTGGACGGAAGCGCAGATTGAGCGCTTCTGCGAGGAGTGCGGGATACTGCGGGTCACGAGCCTGCGCCAGCTCATGCTCGCGGGCAAAGGGTTCGGGCGCTACCCGCAGGGTTTCGGGCCGCGCGTGCTGCTGCTCTCCAACTCCGGCGGGCCGGGTGTGCTCGCGACCGATGCTGCGGCGGCTGCCGGTCTCGATCTCGCGCCGCTGCCGGCCGCGCTCGCCGCGCGCCTCAAGGCGTTCCTGCCGCCCGAAGCCTCGGTCGCGAACCCGCTCGACCTGCTCGCCGACGCGCGCGAGGAGCGCTTCGGCAAGACCTTTCAGGCGGTGATGGAGGTCGCCGCAGACGCGTACGACGCCGTGCTTATGATCCACGTGGTGCCGTTCATGGTCGACGCGGCGCCCGTCATCGAGCGGCTCGCGTCACTGAGCGCGAACGCACCGCTGCCGCTGTTCCATTCCATGATGGGCACGCTCGAAGCGCGCGAGGCGTGGTTCGAGCGAATGGAGCAGGCGGGCGTCCCCATGTTCAACGACGTCGAGGAGATGGCCTGGACCGCGGGCGCGCTCGCGCGCTACCCGGCGATCCGCGAGAGGCTCGCGTCCTGATGCCGCCCGGCGCGCCCGCAGCGGAGGCAGAGGAATCACCGCGCACATGAGTCTGGTTTCGGCGTACTCCGTAACGGTGGAGTGGGGCGACTGCGATCCGGCGCAGATCGTCTTCTATCCGAACTACTTCGCCTGGTTCGATGCCGCGATGACGGCGCTGCTCGAACGGGCCGGCTGGCCGTACGCGCGGCTCAACGACGAGCTCGGCATCATCGGGCTGCCGCTCGCCGAAGCCTCGGCGCGGTTCCTGCGCCCCAACCGCTTCCGGCAGCGCTTCGAGATCCGCAGCCGCGTCGAGCAGTGGGAGGAGCGGCGCTTCACCGTGCTGCACCAGGCGTACCGCGACGACGTGCTGCTGCTCGAGGGACGCGAGGTGCGCATCTGCGGCAAGCCCCACCCGGAGGACCCGCAGCGGCTCCAGGCCGTTCCCATTCCACAGGCGTTCAAGGAGGCTTTCGGCGCATGAAGCTCTACAACTACTTCCGCAGCTCCGCCTCGTACCGCGTGCGCATCGCGCTCAACCTGAAGGGGCTCGACTACGAGTACGTCTCGGTGCACCTGACGCGCAACGGCGGCGAGCAGTTTGCCGACACGTATCGCGCGCTCAATCCGCAGGCGCTCGTCCCCGTGCTGCAGGACGGTGCGCTCGCGCTGACGCAGTCGCTCGCGATCATCGAGTACCTCGACGAGACGCGGCCCGAGCCGCCGCTCCTGCCGAAGACGCCGGCCGAGCGCGCCCGCGTGCGCGCGCTGGCGCAGACGGTCGCGTGCGAGATCCATCCGCTCAACAACCTGCGCGTGCTCCGCTATCTCACGGACACGCTCGGCGTGTCGGAGGAGACGAAGAACAAGTGGTACCAGCACTGGGTGGGTCTCGGACTGCAGGCGCTCGAAACGCAGCTCGCGACGAGCCCGTACACCGGAAAGTTCTGCCACGGCGACACGCCGACCCTCGCAGACTGCTGCCTCGTGCCGCAGCTCTTCAATGCCCGGCGCTTCAAGTGCGACCTCTCCGGGTTCCCCACGCTGCTGCGCATCGAGCAGAACTGCAGCGCGCTGCCCGCGTTCCAGCAGGCGGCGCCCGAGCGCCAGCCGGACGCGGAGGCGCCAGGGAAGTAGGCGCCGCGCCCGATTCCGATGCGGGCGGCGCACGCCCGCGCTGGCTACTATATGAGCTCTATTGCGCCAAGAAATATTTCATAGTAGTACCGCCGCGGACGCCGACGCCATGCCCACGCGCCTCGACAACCTCAAGCGTTTGTTCGCCCCGCGCTCGGTCGCGGTCGTTGGCGCCTCGCCGGCCGAAGAGAAGGCGGGACACCAGGCGCTGCGGGCGCTCGCGACGTTTCGCGGCGACGTCTATCCCGTGAACCCGTCGGCCGGGGAGATCCTGGGCTACCCGTGCTATCCCTCGCTGCGCGCGATCGGCCGGCCGGTCGATCTCGTGCTGTTCGCGATTCCGGCGGCCGCGTGCGTCGCTGCCGTGGAGGAAGCGATCGCGTGCGGTTGCGGCGGCGGCGTCGTGTTCAGCGGCGGCTTCGCCGAAACCGGCGGCGCGGGCGCCGAAGCGCAGGCGCGCCTGCAGGAACTGTGCGAGCGCTCGGGCTTCCGTCTGCTCGGCCCGAATACCGCCGGCTTCTACAACAAGCGCATCGATCTCGCCGCGTGCTTCGCCCCCGGCATCGATCACATCCAGCGCGGCAGCGTCGCGGTCGTGGCGCAAAGCGGGGGCGTCAACCTGATCACGAGCTTCCTGATCGACCGGCTCGGCTACGGCGCCGCGTTCGGGGTCGGCCTCGGGAACGCCGTCGACATCGATGCCGCGGACGTACTCGAGTTCCTGGCCGACGACGCCGACACGCGCGCCATCGCGCTGCACCTGGAAGGCGTGCGCGCCGGTCGCAAGCTGTACGAGACGCTCGCGCGCGTGACGCCGCGCAAGCCGGTCGCGGTCTTTCCCGTCGGCCGCCACGACGTCGGCGAGTTCGCGCGCTCGCATACCGGCAACCTGATCGGCTCCTACGCGTTGAAGGCCGCGGCGCTGCGGCAGGCGGGCGCGGTGGTCGTCGAATCCACCGAGGAGCTGGCGGCGGCCGCGGTGGCGCTGTCGCTCGCGCGCATCGCGCCGCGCGCAGAGCCCGGCATCGGCGTGCTGGTGGGGCAGGCGGGCGCCGGCCTGATCGTGCTCGACCGGCTCAAGGCGGCCGGCGTTTCGGTACCGCCGCTCGCATCGGAGACCGTGGCGCGTATCGAGCGGCTGCTGCCGCCGATGACTTTCGTACGCAATCCCGTGGACACCGGCCGGCCCGGGCCGACGTTCCCCGACGTCCTCGCGGCCCTGGCGGCGGACGAGCAGATCGACGCCATCGCCATGTTCGCGATCAACGAACCTGCCGCCGTGCGGCCCGAGGAAGTACTTCCGGCCGCGCGCCGCACGATCGCGAAGCCGATCGTGTTCGGCACCATGGGTCCCGAAGCGCGGGTGCGCCCCACGGTCGAGGCGCTGCGGGCGGAAGGGATCCTCGCCATGGAGTCGCCCGAGCGCCTGGCGCACGCGGCGATTGCGCTCGCGCGCGACGCGGCGGCGCAGTGGCGGCTCGCGCGCGCGCCGGCGCCGACGGCCGCACGGGCGGCGCGCCCGCGCACGCCGCTGCCGGCGAAGCCGGACGAGCACGCCGCGAAGACGCTGCTCGAGGCCTACGGCATCGCGACCCCGCGGCGGCTGGCGTGCAGCTCGATCGAAGAGGCGCGGGAGGCGTTCCGCGCGCTCGCCAAACCGGTGGTGGTCAAGATTCTCGCGGCCGAGATCGCGCACAAGACCGAAGCCGGCGGCGTCGTATTGAACGTCGCCGACGAGGCTGCGCTAGAGGCCGCACTCGCGCGGCTCGCGGCGATTCCGCTCGCGGGCACGCGGCGCTACCTGATCGAGGAAATGGCGCCCGCCGGGCTCGAGCTCATCGTCGGCGCCGTGCGCGACGCGAGCTTCGGGCCGACCGTGATGGTGGGCATCGGCGGCACCGCGGCCGAGGCCATCAAGGACACCGCGATGCGCCTCGCGCCGGTGTCTCCCGCCGAGGCGCAGGAGATGCTCGGCGAGCTGCGTGCAGCGGCGCTGCTCGACGGCTGGCGCGGCGCGCCGCCGGCGGATCGCGACGCGCTGGCCGAGACCATCGCGCGCCTGGGGCAGATCCTGTGCGAGCATTCGCGGGTCTCGGAGATCGAGATCAATCCGCTGCGGGTCTACGCCCGCGGCGTCCTGGCGCTCGATGCGCTGATCGTTTGAGAGGAGGGCTCTGCGCGAGCCGAGGAGGGTGTCATGGCGCAAGCAACGGACGGCCGCCTCCCGGTGCTGATCTCGGGCGGCGGCATCGGCGGCCTCGCGGCCGCACTCGCTCTATCGAAGGCAGGGTACCCGAGCATCGTGTTCGAGCAGGCGAGCGAGTTCCGCGAGGTCGGGGCGGGCATACAGATCAGTCCGAACGCGTTCAGGATGTTCGAGGTGCTGGGGGTGCGCGAGGCGATCGACGCGGTCGCCGTGTTCCCCGACAGCCTGCGCATCCACGACGCCATCACCGGCGAAGAAGCGATGCACATCCCGCTCGGCCCCGACTTCCGCGGGCGCTTCGGCTACCCCTACGGCGTCATCTACCGGCCGGACCTGCTCGAGGCGCTGCTCGACGGCTGCCGCGCCTCGCCGTTCGTCACGCTGCTCACGAGCCGCAAGGTGATCGACCACGACGACCGCGGCACGCACGTGGTGGTGCGCACCGAGAACGGCGAGTCGTACGAGGGCGCGGCGCTCATCGGCGCCGAAGGCATCTGGTCGCGCATCCGCGAACGCATCGTCGGCGACGGCAAGCCGCGCGTCGCCGGGCACATCGCCTACCGCGCCGTGCTGCCGATCGAGAAGGCGCCGGAGCGCACGCACGTGCACCGGGTCACGCTGTACGCGGGACCGAAGATTCATTGCGTGCACTATCCGCTGCGCCGCGGGGAGCTGCTGAACCTCGTGGCCGTGTTCCACAGCGACCGCTACGAGGAAGGCTGGGATACGTACGGGGATCCCGAAGAGCTGCACGAAAGATTCGCGCAGGCACGCCCCGAGGTGCGCGAGCTGCTGAGTCTGATCGAGACCTGGCGCATGTGGGTGCTGTGCGACCGCGAACCGGTGAAGAACTGGAGCGCCGGGCGCGTGACGCTGCTCGGCGACGCCGCGCATCCGACGCTGCAGTACATGGCGCAGGGCGGTTGCATGGCGCTCGAGGACGCCGTGGTGCTCGCGCGCGAAGTACGCGCGCACGACGGCGACTTCGCGCGCGCGTTCGTCGCCTACCAGGAACAGCGTTATCTGCGCACGGCGCGCGTGCAGCTCACCTCGCGCTTCGTCGGCGACTACGTGTACCATGCACGCGGACCGGCGGCCGAGGTGCGCAATCAGATGCTGCGCGGGCTGACGCGCGAGAGCATGGCCTGGTTGTACGACGGCGTGTAGCTGCGACGCCGCACGCGCGCCGGGCCCCCGCAGGACGAGGCGTGACGCCTTCCGACATCGCCGCTTTTCTGCTCGAGATCGACGGGCTCAAGCTCGTCGAACGGCGCAGCTACGTCGCGGGCGGGCGGCGCCGGGAGAACGTGGCCGAACATTCCTGGCACATCGCTGTCGCCGCCTGGGTGCTCTCGCGCTATTTCGGCTGGAACGTCTCCCTCGAGAAGGTGCTGAAGCTCGCGCTGGTCCACGACCTCGGCGAGCTGGATGCGGGCGATACCTTCCTCTATTCCGCGGCGCGCGCCGACGGGGCGAAGGCCGAGCGCGCGTGCATCGAGCGCCTCGCGCGCGCGCACGCGGCGCTCGTGCCCGAGCTCGAAGCGCTGTGGGAGGAGCAGGAGCGCGGCGAGACCCCTGAGAGCCGGCTCGTCAAGATCGCCGATCGGGTGCTGCCGCTGCTGCACAATCTCGCGAGCGAGGGAAAGACGTGGCGCGACCACGGCATCGTGCGCAGCCAGGTGCTCGGCGCCCATCGCTTCATCGGCGACTGGGCGCCGGAGCTGTTCCGGTGGATCGAAGCGCGGCTGGAGGAGGCGGTGAAGAAGGGCTGGCTGGCGGACGGCTAGCACCGGCGGTGCCCGCGAGGATCGAAGCGCCGCAGCGTCGCTTGCGGACAGCAAGGACGCGCCTGGCGCTTCGCGCTCGCCGTGCCGGCGCACCGCCGGGCGTATGCGGAAAGGGCGGGCGCTCCCGCTACGAGTACGAATCCTTTGCGGCGCACCGATCGGCGCCGAGCCGCGCGCTCGCAGTGCCCTCCGTTCGCGAGCGTCAGCTTGCCGCCGGCACGATCTTTCCGCGCACCTCGCCGAAGCCGACGCGATACCCGTCCCCCTGGCACCACCCGGTCATGATCACTTCGTCGCCGTCCTCGAGGAACGTGCGCTCGATGCCGTCGCCGAGCACGAGCGGCTTCTGGCCGTTCCAGGCGAGCTCGAGCAGGCTCCCGTAGGAATCGGGCGTCGGGCCGCTCACGGTGCCCGACGCCATGAGATCGCCGATGCGGGTGTTGCATCCGCCGACCGTGTGATGCGCGAGCTGCTGCGCCATGCTCCAGTAGAGGTAGCGGAAGTTGGAGCGGCAGATGGTGTGCGGCACGCCGCCGACGGCGAGCGCGACCTCGAGCTCGATGTCGAACGTGGTCTTTCCGGACTGGCGCAGGTAGGGGAGCGGCTCCGGGTCCTGGCGCGGGCCTTCGGTGCGGAAAGGTGCGAGCGCGTCGAGCGTCACGATCCACGGCGAGACCGACGTCGCGAAGATCTTGGCGTTGAACGGACCGAGCGGCGCCGCCTCCCAGCGCTGGATGTCGCGCGCGCTCCAGTCGTTCACGAGCAGCAGGCCGAAGATGTGCTCCTCGGCGCGTTCGACCGGGACGGGTTCGCCGAGCCGGTTCTCCAGCCCGACGATGAAACCGACCTCGAGCTCGAAATCGAGCCGGCGGCAGGGGCCGAACGTCGGCGCGCTCGCGCCCACCGGCAGCATCTGCCCGTTGGGCCGGCGGATCGGGGTGCCGCTCACCACCACCGAGCTGGCGCGGCCGTTGTAGGCGACGGGCATGTGCACCCAGTTCGGCTGCAACGGGTTCTTCGGGTCGCGGAACATCGCGCCGACGTTGCTCGCATGCTCCTTGGAGGAGTAGAAGTCGGTGTATCCCGGAATCTCGACCGGAAGGCGGGGGCGGGCCTGCGGCATCGGGATCAGAGCGCGCGCGCGAAGTCCGGCATCGTCGCGCAGGCGCGGATTGTCGGCGCGCAGCAGCTCGCTCACCTGGCGGCGCGCTTCGCGCCAGGCCGCGGGTCCGAGAGCGATGAACGGGTTCAGCGTCGCGTGTTGGAACACCGGGCCCGCTGAGCCGACACGGACCAGCCCGGCGGCCTCGACGACCGCAAGGTCGAGCACGTAGTCGCCGATCGGCACGCCGGCGCGCGGCGTGGGATTGGTGTCGGTGCAAAAGATGCCGAACGGCAGGTTCTGGATCGGGAAGTGGGAGTCCGGACGGACGTCGATAAATGAGCGCAGCGTGGGGTCGTTCGGATGCATAGATTTTTTCTTTCCACATCAAGGGGTTCCCGCCGGAGGCGGCGAAAACCTTCAGGTTCAGGGATCGGGCTCAGCCCGGCCTCAGGGTGCCGCGGCGGATCTGGTCGAGCTCCATCGATTCGAACAGTGCCTTGAAGTTGCCTTCGCCGAATCCTTCGTCACCCTTGCGCTGGATGAGCTCGAAGAAGATCGGACCGATCACGGTCTTGGTGAAGATCTGCAGCAGCAAACCCCCGCCCGGTGTGCCGTCGAGCAGGATGCGGTTGCGCTGCAGGCGCGCGGTGTCCTCACCGTGGCCGGGAAGCCGGCCGTCGAGCAGCTCGTAATAGGTATCCGGGGTGTCGAGGAATTCGGTGCCGAGCGCCTTCAGCCGATCGACCGTTTCGTAGATGTCATCGGTACCGAGGGCGATGTGCTGGATGCCCTCGCCGCGGTAGGCATCGAGGTACTCCTGGATCTGGGAGCGGTCATCTGCGGACTCGTTGATGGGGATACGGATCTTGCCGCAGGGGCTCGTCATCGCCTTGGATCTGAGCCCCGTGAGCTTCCCTTCGATGTCGAAGTAGCGGATTTCGCGGAAGTTGAACAGGCGCTCGTAGAATTCCGCCCACTCCTTCATACGCCCCCGATGTACGTTATGCGTGAGGTGATCGATGTAAGTGATGCCCGCACCGCGCGGATTTTTTTCCGCCCCGGGCAGCGGCTCGAAGTCCACCTCGTAGATCGAGAGGTCGCCGCGGTTGCCGGGGTAGCGGTCGACGAGATAGATGAGCGAATCGCCGATGCCCTTGATGGCAGGTATCGCGAGCTCCATCGGTCCCGGGTGCGGCTCGACGCCCCAGGCGCCGAGCTCGATAGCACGGCGGTACGCGGCGGCGGCGTCGCGCACGCGGAACGCGATCGCGCACACCGATGGCCCGTGGATGCGCGCGAACGACTGCGCGAAGCTGCCCGGCTCGGCGTTGACGATGAAATTGACGCTGCCCTGGCGGTAGAGCGTGACGTCCTTGTGGCGATGTTTCGCCACGGCCGCGAAGCCCATCTGCTGAAACAGCGCACCGAGCGCCTTCGGGTCCGGTGCGGTGTACTCGACGAACTCGAAGCCGTCCGTGCCCATGGGGTTGTCCCACAGGGAGGAGGTGGTGGCGCTCTGCGTCCGCATGGCTCCCCCTGGATCGCCTGATCGTTCCGTTCGCGCTCCTACGTCGCGCTAGATTTCGCGGCGAAAATGCTTCGCAAGTCCCTGCCAGCACTCGAAATAATTCGCCTGCAGCTGGGGTGCCTCGAGCGCGAAGCGGGTCGGGCGGAACAAGTAACGGCTCTCGAACATGAAGGCGAGGCCCTGGTCGACCCGCTCGGGTGCGAGCGCCGCGTTCGAGGCGCGTTCGAACGTGGCTGCATCGGGCCCGTGGCCGGACATGCAGTTGTGCAGGCTGCTGCCGCCGGGGACGAACCCCGCTGCCTTGCCGTCGTAGGCGCCGCGGATCAACCCCATGAACTCGCTCATGACGTTGCGATGGAAGTACGGCGGGCGGAATGTGTGCTCCGCGACCGACCAGCGCGGCGGGAAGATCACGAAATCGACGTTGGCCGTGCCCGGCGTGTCCGACGGCGAGGTCAGGACGGTGAAGATCGACGGGTCGGGATGGTCGTAGCTGACCGTGTTCATCGCGTTGAAACGCGCTAGGTCGTACTTGAACGGCAGGTAGTTGCCGTGCCAGGCGACCACGTCGAGCGGCGAATGGTCGATCTCGGCGCTCCAGAGTCCGCCCGCGAACTTCGCGACCAGCTCGAAGCGGCCCTCGCGCTCCTCGAACGCGGCCGTCGGCGCGAGGAAGTCGCGCGGGTTGGCGAGGCCGTTGGCGCCGATGGGGCCGAGCTCGGGCAGGCGGAACATGGCGCCGTAGTTCTCGCACGCGTACCCGCGCGCCGCGCCGTCCGGGAGCTCCACGCGCACGCGCACGCCGCGCGGCAGCAGCGCGATCTCGCCCGGCGCCGCCTCGAGCACGCCGAACTCGGTCGCGAGCCGCAGCCGCCCCTCCTGCGGCACGATCAGGAGCTCGCCGTCGGCGTCGTAGAAGAAGCGGTCCTCCATCGAGCGGTTCGCGGCGTAGACGTGCACGCCGATGCCGGCCTGCATGCCCGCATCGCCGTTGCCGGCGAGCGTGATCAAGCCGTCCACGAAATCGGTCGGACCGTCGGGCAGCGGGAACGGATCCCAGCGCAGCTGATTCGGCGACGGGGGGGCTTCCGCGAACGGCGCGGTGCGCAGGCGGCCTTCGGGGAGCGGGCGGAACGGCCGGTGCATCGCCGCCGGCCGGATACGGTAGAGCCAGGAGCGGCGGTTGTATGCGCGCGGCGCGGTGAAGGCGGTGCCGGTGAGCTGCTCCGGGTAGAGTCCGTAGGGTGCGCGCTGCGGCGAGTTCTGGCCCTGCGGTAGCGCGCCCGGGAGCGCTTCGCTCGCGAGCTCGCTGCCAAAGCCCGACTGGTAGCGCAGCTCGCTCACCGCCGGCTGCGGCTTCTCGGCGCGAACGGTTTCAGTGTGTTTCATGCGACATCGACTCCGCGGCCAATGCTCGGGGAACCGGACACGGCGCCGGCCGCACTGCGCTCATCGTCCGCGTAAAGCTCGAACAGCTGCTGCCGCATCCAGGCGATCGCCGGGTCGGCGTCGAAGCGCTCGTGCCAGTACATCGCCACGTCGAACGGCGGGATCTCGATCGGCAGCGGATGGGCGGCGAGCCCCTGCGTGGTGCGCGCGAGCTCGCGCGCGAGGCAGCTCGGCACGATCACCAGGAGATCCGCGTGCTGCAGGATCGTCGGGATGACGGTGAAGTTCGGCACACGCAGCACGATGCGCGCGCGCAGCTTGATCAGCGTTTCCTCGATGATGCGGTGGCCGCCGCCCGCCGAGCTCACGAGCGCGTGCGGCGCCGCGAGAAACGCGTCGCGCGTCAGGCGCGCGGCGTTGCGTCCGCGCTGCGCGCGCATCAGCACCTCGTAGCGTTCGCCGAAGAGCACCTTCGAGCGCACGCCGCGGCCGCCGAGCCGGGGCAGCTTCCCGAGGGCGAAATCGATCTCGCCTTCGGCGAGCGCATCGCGGATCGCGTCGAGCGCGAGGGTCGTCGCCTCGACGCGGACCGCGGGCGCGATCCGCTGCAGGCGCGCGAGCAGGGGCGGCAGAAAGAATATCTGGCCCATATCGTTCAGGTGCAGGCGAAACAGGCGCTCGTCGGCGGCCGGGTCGAACGTGCGCCGGTGGCCGAGAGCCGCCTGGACGTCCCGCAGGGCTTCGCCGATGGTGTCGGCGATCTCGAGGGCATACGGCGTCGGCTGCATGCCGTTCGACGTCGGCACGAACAGCGGGTCGCCGCAGAGCTCGCGCAGCCGGGCAAGCGCGTTGCTCATCGCAGGCTGGGTGATGCCGAAGCGTTCGGCCGCGAGCGTCACGCTGCGGGTCTCGTAGACTGCATGGAACACCGCGAGCAGGTTGAGGTCGACGCGGCGCAGATTCATCGACAAAATGCGGGCGATTCAGTAAATAAATTTCCTTGATAATATGATGAGCCGCTAAGATGCGAAAGTCACGCGTTGTCGGGATCGGCGAAGGCCGCGATGCGATGCCGAGTGCGCCGGTCAACTTTTCGAGCGAGGCAGGCGAGCCTTATGGAAGTTTCGTTTCATAAAGAGATCGAGCAGTTGCGTCTGGGGCAGGGTGCGGAATTTCGCGGCGAAGGCATTCTCGCGGTCACGAAGGCGCTGCTGCAGTCGGGGGTGGCGTACATCGGCGGATACCAGGGGGCGCCGGTCTCGCATCTGCTCGACGTGGCGGTGCAAGCGCGCGACTACCTGCGGGAGCTCGGCGTGCACGTCGAGGCCTGCGCCAACGAAGCGGCGGCCGCGGCGCTCCTCGGCGCCTCCATCAATTACCCGCTGCGCGGGGCCGTGACCTGGAAATCCATCGTCGGCACCAACGTCGCCTCCGACGCGCTCTCGAACCTCGCCTCCGCCGGCGTCGTCGGCGGCACGCTCATCGTGGTGGGCGAGGACTACGGCGAGGGTGCGGCCGTCATCCAGGAGCGTACGCACGCCTTCGCGCTCAAGTCCTCGGTCTGCCTGCTCGATCCGCGGCCGAACCTGCCGACGATCGTGCATCTCGTCGAGAACGCCTTCGCGCTATCTGAGGCGTCGAACATGCCGGTGATGATGGAGCTGCGGATCCGCGCGTGCCACGTCTACGGCAGTTTTCCGGCCAAGGACAACCGCCCGCCGCCGATCTCGCGCAACGCGCTCCTCGCCGGCCCGCCCGAGTTCCTGTACGACCGGCTGTCGCATCCGCCGGCGACGTTCCGTCAGGAGAAGCTCAAGAGCGAAGTGCGCCTCCCGGCGGCGCGCAAGTTCATCCTCGAGCGCGGGCTCAACGAGCTGCGCGGGCCGGAGGCGGGGGAGATCGGCATCATCGTGCAGGGCGGGCTCTACAACGGCCTCCTGCGTGCGCTGCAGCAGTTCGAGCTCGCGGACAGCTACGGCCGCAGCCGCGTGCCGCTGCTCGTGCTGAACGCAGTCTATCCGCTCGTGCCGGAACAGATCGCACGCTTTTGCGCCGGCAAGCGTGCCGTGCTCGTGCTCGAAGAAGGGCAGCCCGAATTCATCGAGCAGGAAATCGCGACGATCCTGCGACGCCTGGACGTGCAGACGGCGCTGCACGGCAAGGACTACCTGCCGATGGCCGGGGAGTACACCGCCGAGGTGATGCTGCGCGGCCTGCTCGGCTTTCTCGAGAAGTACCCGGCCGGCGGCAACGTCGCGGCCGCGCGCGCCTGGGCCGAGGCGCTCGACAAGCGCCGCCGGGACGCGGCGGGCGCCTTCGGCAAGCCGCTGCCGCCGCGGCCGCCGACGTTCTGCGTCGGCTGCCCCGAACGGCCGGTATTCGCGGCGCTCAAGCTGGTGCAGCGCGAGATCGGTCCGGTGCACGTCTCGACCGACATCGGCTGCCATACGTTTGCGACGTTCGAGCCGTTCTCGCTCGGCAACTCGATCCTCGGCTACGGCATGAGCCTCGCGAGCAGCGCCGGCGTGAAGAACTTCTCGGCGAAGCGGCCGATCGCGATCATGGGCGACGGCGGGTTCTGGCACAACGGACTGCTCTCGGGCGTCTCGTCGGCGCTGCTGAACAAGGGCGACGGCGTGCTCGTCATCATGAAGAACGGCTACACGTCGGCCACCGGCACGCAGGAGACGATCTCTACGCCGAGCTCCGAGGCCCGCCGCGTCGCGCAGGGCACGAGCGCGACGCCCACTGAAGTCACGATCGAGAGCACGCTGCGCGGCATGGGCGTGAAGTGGCTTCGCACGGTCGACAACTACAAGGTCGGCACCGTGAAGAAGACGCTCAAGGAGGCGCTGACCTCCACCTTCGAGGGACTGAAGGTGATCATCGCCGACGGCGAGTGCCAGCTCGAGCGCCAGCGGCGCCTGAAGCCGATCCGCGCGAAGATGCTCAAGGAGGGCAAGCGCGTAGTTCGCACGCGCTTCGGTGTCGACGAGGAAACCTGCACGGGCGATCACTCCTGCATCCGGCTCTCGGGCTGCCCGACGCTCACGGTGCGCACGCCCACCGATCCGCTGAAAGTCGATCCGGTCGCCTACGTCACGAACGACTGCGTCGGCTGCGGCACGTGCGGCGAAGTCGCTCACGCAGCCACGCTCTGTCCGTCGTTCTGGCGCGCCGAGATCATCAGCAACCCCACCCGCTGGGACCGCTTCGTCGCTCGCGTGCGCGCCGCGATCATCGGCGCCCTGCAGCCCGCGTGACCGAGATGACCGATACGAAACCCCTGACGCTGCTGATCGCCGCTCTCGGCGGCGAAGGCGGCGGCGTGCTCAACGACTGGATCGTCACCTGCGCGATCGACCAGGGCCTGCCGGTGCAGGCCACTTCGGTTCCCGGCGTGGCGCAGCGCACGGGCTC
>DASVBY010000082.1:0-2277 GCA_036381895.1 Burkholderiales bacterium
TCGGTCTGCGCGTTGGCCGTGGCGGCGCCCTGCATGGGATAGCCCGCCTCCTTCAGCTCGCCTTCGAGCAGCGATTCGAGGTAGCCCTGCATTACTTTGGAGCCGACCATGATCGTCGGCACCGCGAGGCCGCCCGCTTGCTTGATGAGCTCGTCCTGGAGCTCGCGGTTGCCCTCGACGTTCTTCTCGGTGAACGGAATCCCGCGGCTCTTCAGGTAGGCGCGGGCGCTGTCGCAGGACGAACACTTGGGCGCGCTGTAGAGCACGACCGGGTACTTCTCGAGCACTTCGGGCGGGATCCGGTCGGCGGACGCCGGCCGGCGGACGCCGATGTACTTCTCCTCGACGCGGTAGGCGTCGCTCGGCGGCGGGCGGTCGTGGTAGGTGACGCGGCCGTCCTTGTCGACCCACTTATAGAGCTTGGTCGCGTGCGCGAACGGCACGCTCAAGAGCATCGTTGCCAGCACCAGCCACCGCAGATCCATGTTCAGATCCTCAGGTACATGCCCCCCATGCGCCGGCGGATCGACTCTCGAACCCAGACGATGCCGCCGATGAAGCCGACTACAAGCATAGCAAACGCGATTCCGGGCCAAAGGAAGCTGAAGCGGCGCGGCGCGGGCTGGGGCGGCGCCGGCTCGGGCAGGAGCTCGATCGGGGGTGCCTGGCGCTGCGTGGCCGCCGCAAGCTCCGCTAACTCCTCGTCTTTTTTCTTGAGCGCCGCCTGGGCGTCCGCGAGTTGCTCGCGCGCCGCCGCGAGCTCGTGCCGCAGCTTCGCGAGCTCGGCCTCGTGCGCGCGGCTCGCCGCGCCGGCCGCCTGCTCGAGCCGGCTCTGCGCGCTCGCCAGCTGGCTGCGCGTGCGCTCGAGCTCGGCGCGCAGCGACCGGATCTGCACCGCGGCGGGCGGCTGGCGCCTCAGCGCCGTGTCCTCGACCCAGCCCTCCATGCCGTCGTTCGTCCGCACCCGCGCGAACGAGCCGACGCGCTCGAGCACCTCGAGCGCCGCGCCGGTCGAGACCGTGGTCACGACCGGGGCATCGGGCATCACGTCCGCACGCAGCTCGACCGTTACTTGATCGGTGACGTAGGCGGTTTCGGCGAGCGCCATCGCCGGCCCGGCGAGGAGCGCGAGACCGAGACAGAGCCGCGCCGTCCTCATGCGGCGAGCCCCGAGTGGCGCAGCAGCGGCTCCACCGAAGGCTCGCGCCCGCGGAAGCGGACGAAGAGCTCCATCGGCTCGTACACGCCGCCCTGCTCCAGGATGTGGTGCAGGAATTCCCGACCGGTACGCGGATCGAACACGCCGTTCTCCTCGAATTTGCTGAACGCGTCGGCCGAAAGCACCTCGGCCCACTTGTAACTGTAGTACCCGGCCGCGTATCCGCCCGCGAAAATGTGACTGAAGCTGTTCTGGAACCGATTGAAGGCGGGCGGAATCACGACCGCCACCTCGCGGCGCACCTCGTCGAGCACGTCCTGCACCGTGCGCTCGCCGTCCGGGTCGAAGTCGCTGTGCAGGCGCATGTCGAACAGCGCGAACTCGAGCTGGCGCACGAACTGCATCCCCGACTGGAAGTTCCGCGCCGCGCGCATCCGCTGGTACATCGCCTCCGGGATCGGCTCGCCGGTGCGGTAATGGCCGCTGATGAGGTCGAGCGCGGCGCGCTCCCAGCACCAGTTCTCCATGAACTGGCTCGGCAGCTCGACCGCGTCCCACGCCACGCCGTTGATGCCGGCGACCGGCGCGTAGTCCACCTTCGTCAGCATGTGGTGCAGCCCGTGGCCGAACTCGTGGAACAGCGTCGTCACCTCGTCGTGGGTGAAGAGCGCGGGGTCATTGCCGACCGGCGGCGTGAAGTTGCAGGTGAGGTACGCGACCGGAATCTGCAGGCCGTCGCGCCGCTTGCGCCGGCTCAGGCAGTCGTCCATCCACGCGCCGCCGCGCTTGTTCGCGCGCGCGTAGAGGTCCACGTAGAACTGCCCGCGCGGCTCGCCGTGCTCGTCGCGAATCTCGTAGAAGCGCACGTCCGGGTGCCAGGTTTCCGCGTTCGGGACCTGGGTGATCGTGATGCCGTAGAGCCGGTGCACGACCTCGAACATGCCGGGGAGCACGCGCGTTTCGGGGAAATAGGGCCGCAGCTCCTCCTCGGAGATCGCGTAGCGGTGCACCCGCAGCTTCTCGGAATAATAAGGAATGTCCCACGCCTCGAGCTTGTCGATGCCGTGCGCGTCGCGCGCATAGGCGCGCAGCTCCTCGAGGTCGCGTTCCGCCGCGGG
>DASVBY010000083.1:0-93813 GCA_036381895.1 Burkholderiales bacterium
TGTTGCGCTCGGTGGTTTTGCGCAGGTTGCCGATCATGGCGTTGATGTAGTTCTTCAGGTCCGCCACCTCACCGGAGGCATCCACCTGAATGTACCGGGTCAGGTCGCCGGTGGTTACCGCCGTGGCAACTTCCGCGATGGCGCGCACCTGGGTGGTAAGGTTGGCGGCCAGCAGGTTTACGTTCGCCGTCAGGTCCTTCCAGGTGCCGGCGGCGCCCGGCACGTTCGCCTGCCCGCCGAGGCGGCCCTCCACGCCCACCTCGCGTGCGACGGTGGTGACCTGGTCGGCGAAGATCGCCAGCGTGTCTGTCATGCTGTTGATCGTGTCGGCCAGGGCCGCGACCTCGCCCTTCGCCTCGACGGTGAGCTTCTGGTCGAGCTCGCCGTTGGCAACCGCCGTGACCACCTTGACGATGCCGCGCACCTGGTTGGTGAGGTTCGCCGCCATGACGTTGACGTTGTCGGTGAGGTCCTTCCAGATGCTGGCGACGCCGGGTACCTGCGCCTGGCCGCCGAGCTTGCCCTCGGTGCCGACCTCGCGCGCCACGCGCGTGACCTCGGCGGCGAACCCGTTCAGCTGGTCCACCATGGTGTTGATCGTGTTCTTGAGCTGCAGGATCTCGCCGCGCACGTCCACCGTGATCTTGCGCGAGAGGTCGCCGCGCGCGATCGCGGTCGCGACCTCGGCGATGTTGCGCACCTGCGCGGTGAGGTTTCCCGCCATCCAGTTCACGTTGTCGGTCAGGTCCTTCCAGGTGCCGGCGGCGCCCGGCACCTGGGCGTGGCCGCCGAGCTTGCCCTCGGTGCCGACCTCGCGCGCGACGCGCGTTACTTCGGACGCGAAGCTGTTGAGCTGGTCCACCATCGTGTTGATGGTGTTCTTGAGCGCGAGGATCTCGCCCTTCACGTCGACCGTGATCTTGCGCGACAAATCGCCGCGGGCGACGGCCGTCGCGACCTCGGCGATGTTGCGCACCTGCGCGGTGAGGTTGCGCGCCATCGAGTTCACGTTGTCGGTGAGGTTCTTCCAGGTGCCGGCGACGCCCGGAACTTCGGCCTGCCCGCCGAGCTTGCCTTCGGTGCCGACCTCGTGCGCGACGCGCGTGACCTCCGAAGCGAACCCGTTCAGCTGGTCGACCATCGTGTTGATGGTGTTCTTGAGCGCGAGGATTTCGCCCTTCACGTCCACCGTGATCTTGCGCGACAAATCGCCGCGGGCCACCGCCGTCGTGACCTCGGCGATGTTGCGCACCTGGGCCGTCAGGTTCCCGGCCATGGAGTTGACGTTGTCGGTGAGGTCTTTCCAGGTGCCGGCGACCCCCGGCACATCGGCCTGCCCGCCGAGCTTGCCCTCGGTGCCCACTTCGCGCGCGACGCGCGTCACTTCGGCGGCGAGGCTGCGCAGCTGGTCGACCATCGTATTGATGGTGTTCTTGAGCTCAAGGATTTCGCCCTTTACGTCCACCGTGATCTTGCGCGAGAGGTCGCCGCGCGCGATCGCGGTTGCCACCTCGGCGATGTTGCGCACCTGTGCCGTCAGGTTCCCGGCCATGGAGTTGACGTTGTCCGTCAAATCCTTCCAGATCCCGGCCGCGCCCGGGACCTTGGCCTGCCCGCCGAGCTTGCCCTCGGTGCCCACTTCGCGCGCGACGCGCGTCACTTCGGAAGCGAAGGAGCGCAGCTGGTCGACCATGGTGTTGATCGCGTCCTTGAGCTGCAGGATCTCGCCGCGCGAATCGACCGTGATCTTGCGCGACAAGTCGCCGTTCGCGACGGCAATCGTGACCTCGGCGATGTTGCGTACCTGGCCGGTCAGGTTGGCGGCCATCGAGTTGACGTTGTCGGTTAGGTCTTTCCAGACGCCGGAGACATCCTTCACGGCCGCCTGGCCGCCGAGCTTGCCTTCGGCGCCGACCTCGCGCGCGACGCGCGTTACCTCGGAGGTGAAAACGCGCATCTGCTCGATCATGGTGTTCACGATCTTCGCTGCGCGCAGGAACTCGCCCTCGAGCGCGCGCCCCTCCGATTCGAGCGGCACCGTACGCGACAGATCGCCCTTCGCCACTGCGGCGATGCTGCGCGTGACTGCCGCGGTCGGCCACAACAGGTCCTCGATCAATCCGTTGACCGACGCCGCGATGCGCCCCCACGCGCCCGGCTGCTCCTCGCCGCGCACACGCTCGCGCGTGCTGCCGTGCCTGCCGACCGCGCGGCCGACCCGCTCGACCTCCGCGGCGAGGCGGCCGTTCGCGCGGACGATCTCGTTGAAGGCGTCTGCGAACTTGCCGGCGGCACCCGGCCAGCGGCGGGGCAGGCGTGCGGAGAAATCTCCGTCGCGGACCGCCTGCACGACCTCGAGGAGCTCGCGGGCATCGAGCCAGTTGCCCCGATCCCGAAGCCGCCTTCTCCGGGAGGATGCGTTCGTCGAAGGATTGCCGGCGGGGATTCGGACCGCGTCGCGAGTGGTGGTCATGGGATCGTTCCTTCGCTTGCATCGGACGCTCGAGCGCGTCGTCTTGCGGCGACCTCGGGCGCGCGGAAGCGGGCAAACAGCGAACGTGGAAGCATGGAGCCTTCCCTGGGGAATTGCATTAGAGGCTAAGCCGAGTGCTGTAGCTGCTCGGCGGGAATAACCTTAAGCGGCGCGTTGAAGCGGCACAACATCGACTAGGTGAAATCCCCATGTCGCCGATCGGCGACACTTTTCTCGAGCGAACGTTGTGTACACCGCACGCCGGCAGCCTGCGTGCCCGCCGTCGCCTGAAGAGCGCGTGCGTCCACGATTCTCACGCATACTCTGGACACGCGTCTCGGCCAGGGGATCGCGTCGCTTCTCGCCGCACGTCTCCGGAAATCGGACGTCTGTCCGCTCGCGGCTCTGGAGAACGCTTCCGCTTCGAGGGGAGCCGCCGCGGCGCTCCTGTCGCATCGGCGGGTCGCGGAATCCGCGCGCCGCGAACTCGAACACCGAGATCGGGGTCGTCAGCGGTCCGGCGCTCGTCGGCCGGATCGCGGAAACGTTCGATCGATGCCGTGCGGCGAGGGTGTGTGGTCAGGCGGGAGTGCGCGCCGGCCGTGCGACAGCGCAGCGCACGCCGAGGCGGGTCAGAACGCGGCGCGCAGCATCGGCCGTGCAGCGCCGCTCACCGCCGGTTCTTCGTCCGCGAGAGGGAGGTCGGGGACCGAAGCGCTCTCGATCTTGAACGCGTGCAGCAGCCGGTACAGGTGCTGCGCCTGGTCTTCCATCGACTTGCTCGCCTCGGCAACGCGGCACACGACCTCGGCGTTCTCCTGGGTGGCGCGGTCGATCTCGACCACCGCGCGGTTCACCTGCTCGATGCCGCTCACCTGCTCCTGGCTCGAGGCCGCGATCTCGCCGACGATCTCGGCCATGCGCCTGGCGCTGCGCATGATCTCCTCGAAGCTCGACATCGATTGGGTCACGAGCTCCGTGCCTTGGTGCACCTTGGCGGTGCTGTCCGCGATGAGTGCCTTGATCTCCCTCGCGGAGGCGGCCGCGCGCTGTGCGAGGCTGCGCACCTCGCTCGCGACGACCGCGAAGCCGTGGCCCTGGTCGCCGGCGTGCGCCGCCTCGACCGCGGCGTTGAGGGCGAGGAGGCTGGTCTGGAACGCGATCGCGTCGATCACGCCCGTGATCTCGGCGATCTTATTGCTGCTCGCATTGATCTCGGCCATGGCGGCGGCGATGCGGTCCATGTTGCGGCCGCCCGCCTGGGCGAGCGCCTGGGTCGAGTCCGCCATCTCCGACGCGCGGCGCGTATTGTCCGCGTTCTCTCTGACGGTGCTCGTCATCTCCTCCATGCTCGCCGCGGTCTCCTCGAGCGAGCTCGCCTGCGTCTCGGTCCGCATGGAGAGGTCCTCGTTGCTGCGCGCGATCTCGCGCGACTTGTCCGCGATGACGCGCGCCGCGCCGAGGACTTCGCCGATGATCTGCTGCAGTCGATCGAGGAAGCGGTTGAACGAGGACGTGAGCTCCCCGAACTCGTCGGCGCTGCGGCTCGCGAGCCGGCGCGTGAGGTCGCCGCCGCCGGCCGCGATCTCCCGCAGCGAGGCGAGCATCGCGGTGACGCTGTCCGCTACCAGATTGGTGACGAGATAGCTCAGCCCGGCGATGATCGCGAGCATGAGCACGCCGATCACCGAGCCGAGGCCGATGGCCTGCGACGCCGAGCGCTTGGCCTGATCGACTGCCGCCGTGAACAGGGCGTAGCGCTGCGTGCGGAAGTTTTGCAGGACGCCTTCGAGCGCGGCGAGCGCCGACTGCATCGCTTCGGCCGATGTGCCGATGTCCGCCGGAAGCCTGCTGTTCATCATTTCCTGCGTGAGCGGCCGGGCGTGACCGTAGTAGGTGTCGAGGAGCTCCTGCGCCCGGGTCATGTGGCGCTCGGCGCCGGCGTCGAGCGCGGCAATGCGGCTGAAATTTCTGCCCATGGCCGCCACGTGCCGGTCGGCATCCTCGAGCAGGTCGATTTCCGCCGCGCTCGCGGCCTGGTTCAGCGTCTGCTTGATCCTGTCGAGCAGCACCAGATTGGCGTTGGTCAGCTCGAGCACCGGAAAGTGCACCTCGCGGATCTGCTCGAGCCGTTCCGCGTTCGCGCGCGTGACGAACAGGTTGAACGCGAGGTAGAGGCAGAAGCCGGCGATCGCCGTGACGCCGATGAGCGCGATCTTGTGCTTGATCCGCAGATCGATGAGCCATCGCATGCGGGTGATCTCCCTGCAGGCCCTGGTCTTCGCCGGCACGCGGATTCCGCGGCGCTAGGGCAGCCGCGCGACGACCTTGACGCTGTCGTCGACCGCCACGCTGTCGATGTAGCCGATGGCGTCCTTGCGTCGCGCCACCCAGCGGCGCATCGCGGCATCGCCGCCGATCACCTCGGGCGGGGTGTCCTTGCCCGAGAAGATGGCCTGCGCCCAGTACGCCTTCATCTGTGCCTCGGATTTCTCGACCACCTTGCGGTAGAACTCCGCGCGCGTGCGGCTGCCCTCGGGCTGGTCGCCAGGGGTCGCGGGCTCGCCGTTCGGGAAGGTCTTGTCCTTGCCGAGGTAGATGCGCCTGGCCGTCTCCACGTCGAGACTCGTGATGCTGTTCGCCGGATTCACGATCACGACAACCTCGGCAAAGGCCCCGGCCGCCGGAAGGGCGAGCGCCAGCACGCCGCCCGCGAGCATCAATCGGATCATTGTTTTCATGGCACTCTCCTCAGAACGCGACCGCGACGCCGGTGCCGTACCGGCTCACGTCCCTTTCCCGCGGCACGGCATCGCAGAAGCCTCCGGCCGTGCAGGCGCGAGCGCCTCCCTGCGCGCTCACCGGCGCATGCGCGGCGCCGGCTGCCGCCGGCATCAATGGAACGCACCCCTGGAAACCAGAACGGGCCAGAACGGCCGCTTTCCTTTTTTGTGGGGGTCATTGCAAGAAGCGTACCGGGTGCGGGATGCAGCCGCGCGCACCTGGCGGCCGGGCCGGCGAGTCCCGAACGGCGAGGGCTCGACGGGGGTCCTGGTCTGCTTTTGCGGAAGTCGCCGGACCCGGCGCAGGGGAGCCTTCGGCCCCGGCGGCGCCCCCAAAGGGGGATCGGGGGACGAAGCGCTGCCGCCAGGGGCGCAGCAGGGTGGTGGTGCGGCCGCGGCCCCGCGGGGCCCGCGGCCGCTCGTTCGCCGGGGTACGGTTTGCCGGCTCCGGGCGCGGAAGCGGCCTACCGATCGAGCGATTCGGCGATGGCGTCGGAGCGGCCCGCCGACGTGCGGGACGAAGGCTACCGGCGCCGCAGGTACTCCTCGAGGCGCCCGACTGTCTGGGTCAAGCCGTCTGCGGCGCCGTAAGTCTCGACGACGTGCGTGCGCGCATCGGGTGAGGGGAAGACCATGCGCATCGTGAGCCGCGTCCTTCCTGCTTCCTCGGCGAACGTTACCGTGACATGAAAGTTCACCGGCTCGTCGCCGTCCTCGCCGTCGTGCTCGTAGACGAGCCGCTCGGGCCGGACGACCTCGAGATAGACGATCCGGTTCCGGTAGTCGCGGCCGTCGGGGCCGTGCATGACGAAGCGCCACTGGCCGCCCGGGCGCAGATCCATGACCTCCGTAGTCGTGCGGAAGCCGTTCGGGCCCCACCACTCGCCGATGTGCTTCGGGTCGGTCCAGACGCTCCATACGAGCTCGCGCGGCGCATCGAGGAGGCGCGAGATGGCGAGCTCGCGCTCGCCGACGAGGGTGGCCTGGCTCATGTCTTTCATGTGCAAGCTCCTTTGTGGTCCGTTTGCGGTTGCTCTGCGATCACGCCGTTTCCCCGGGGTCATCGCTTCGGTTCGGCCAGTCCGGCGGGACTTCCATCACATACGAGACGAGCCGCTCGATCCTGCCGTTCTCGAAGGTGAACACGTCGCAGAACGCCGCATGCAGTATGCCGCCCGCTTTGCGCTGGGCGCGTACGCGGCCCTCGGCGACCACGACGTCGTGTGCTTCGATCAGGCGCGTCACGGCGATGTCCGGGCGCCCGACAAACGCGTCGTTCTCGATCTCGGCATCGAACGCCGCCTTGCCGCGCAGGTGAAACAACCCCGGCATCTCCCATTCGACGTCGTCCGCGAGGCAGGCGAGGATCGCGGCGCGATCGCCGCGGCGAAAGCCGTCCATGTACGCCCCCACGGTGCGCTCGTTCGCGGTCATGCGTTTCGCTCCGGTCGGTTCGTGGTGCTCAGCGCGACTTCTTCCTGCGGCGTTTCGGCCGCCTGCTCTGCAGCTCCTGCAGATACACGTCGAGGCGGTCGAAGCTCTGCTCGAAGAACTGCCGGTAGTGCTCGAGCCAATCGGCCACCTCGCGCAGCGGGCGCGCCTCGAGCCGGCAGGGCCGCCACTGCGCCTCGCGCCCGCGCACGATCAGCCCGGCATGCTCCAGGACCTTCAGGTGCTTGGTCACGGCCGGCAGGCTGATGTCGAAGGGCGCGGCGAGCTCGGTCACGGTCGCCTCGCCTCGTGCGAGGCGCGCGAGGATCGCGCGGCGCGTGGGGTCGGCGAGCGCGGCGAAGGTGGTGCTGAGGCGGTCGGTCGGCACGGGCAGTCTTTATTTAACCGATTGGTAAAGTAACAACGGGCGCGACTGCAGTCAAGCAAAACCGCATGTGCACCGGCCGGCCGCACCTGCGCGAATGCGCGGAGCAGCCATTCGCGTGTCGGGCAATACCCGTGGTGCGCGCGGCGCGCGAAGCTCACAGGCTGAATACGGCGGGGCGCGCAGGGAGCGCAATCGTGCGCGCGGCGTACAGGAAGCCCGACATCCGGCGGCCGCTGTGGGCGGGGGTCTTCGTCGGCATCGGCGCGATGGCGGCCGTGGATGTGCGCTGTTCGCCGTGCGGTAGCACGGGGGCGCGAGCCCGCACTTTGCGCAGGGGCCGTGTGCGTCGACCGCGCGCATTCGGCGCCCATATAATCGGCGCATGAGAGCTCCGTTGCCGCTTTCCCGATACCTGTTCCTGATCGCGTGCGCGATCTGGCTCGCCGCGGCCGTCGCGAGCGCGCAGTCTCCCCACACGCACCAGCATCACTTCCGCGACGCCGAGCGCTGGGCGCAGGTCTTCGACGATCCGGCGCGCGACGAGTGGCAGAAGCCGGAGGCGGTGATTCGCGCACTGGCGCTCGCGCCCGATGCCGTCATCGCGGACATCGGCGCCGGCACCGGCTATTTCGCGGTCCGCCTCGCGAGAACGGTGCCCGCGGGGCGCGTCCATGCGGTCGACATCGAGTCCGATATGGTGCGTTACCTCGCCGAACGGGCGAAGCGCGAAGGGCTGCAGAACCTCGCTGTGGTCCAGGGTACGCCGGACGACGCGCGGCTGCCCGAGAAGGTCGATCTCGTTCTGCTCGTCGACACGTATCACCACATCGAGGATCGCGAGGGGTACTTCCGGAAGCTGCGCGGCTCGCTCGCGCCGGGCGGGCGGCTCGCGGTGATCGATTTTCGCCTCGACTCGCCGGTCGGACCCCCGCGGGCCGCGCGCATCGAGGCGAAGCAGGTCGTCCGGGAGCTCGGGACCGCGGGCTACGTGCTCACCGAAGAGCACGACTTCCTGCCGAACCAGCATTTCCTCGTTTTCCGTCCGGCCGAGGCGCGGTAATCGCGCCGGGTTCGCCGCCAAAGCGGCCGGCTTCGATGCTTGCGGTCGCGAGCGAAGGCGCCGCGCCCGTTCCACCGCGCCCGGTCTCGGGCGGTTGGCCGACTCAGCTCTTCAGCCGGTAGCCGGTGCGAAAGATCCACCAGACCAGCGCGAGCGCGACGAGGAAGAAGACGAGCAGCGCCGCGAGGCTCACGCCGACGCCGACGTCGGCGGTGCCGTAGAAGCTCCAGCGAAAGCCGCTCACGATGTAAACGATCGGGTTGAACAGGCTGACCGTGTGCCAGGGCTCGGGCAGCATGTCGATCGAATAGAACGCGCCGCCGAGGAAGGTGAGGGGCGTCACCACGAGCATGGGCACGAACTGCAGCTCCTCGAAGCCCTTCGCCCACACCCCGATGATGAAGCCGGCGAGGCTGAACGCCGCGGCGACGAGCAGCAGGTACGCGACCATCCATACCGGATGCAGCACGTGCACCGGCACGAACAGGCTCGCGGTCGCGAGGATCACCAGTCCGAGAATCACCGATTTCGTCGCCGCCGCGCCCACGTACGCGAGCACGATCTCGAACGCCGAGATCGGCGCCGACAGCACTTCGTAGATCGTGCCGGTGAACTTCGGCATATGAATGCCGAAGGAGGCGTTGCTCAGGCTCTCGGTAAGCACCGAGAGCATGATGAGTCCGGGCACGATGAAGGCGCCGTAGGTGACCCCGTCGATCGTGCCCATGCGCGAGCCGATCGCGGAGCCGAACACGACGAAGTAGAGCGCCGTCGTGATGACGGGGGTGGCGAGGCTCTGCCAGAGCGTGCGCCGGAAGCGCGCCATCTCGAATCGATAGATCGCCAGCACGCCGCGGCCGTTGAAGCCGAGCGTCTCGTTGCGCGCGCCGCCGCGTTCGATAACCGTGCTCATCGCCGTTCGCTCACCAGGTTGACGAAGATCTCCTCGAGCGTGCTCTGCCGCGTGTTGAGGTCCTTGAACTCGATGCCGAGGTCGACGATGCGGCGCAGCAGCGCCGGCACCGTCATGTGCTCCTCGTTCGCGTCGAACGTGTATTCGAGCTCGGTGCCGCCGTTGTTGAGCACGAGCTTCCAGTCGCCGAGCGCCGCCGGGATCGCGGCGAGCGGGGCCTGCAGGTGCACCGTCAGCTGCTTCTTGCCGAGCGTCTTCATGAGCTGCGTCTTCTCCTCGACCACGATCAGCTGGCCCTTGCGGATCACGCCGATGCGGTCGGCCATTTCCTCGGCCTCGTCGATGTAGTGCGTGGTGAGGATGATGGTGACGCCGCTCTCGCGCAGGCGCCGCACCAGCGCCCACATGTCGCGCCGCAGCTCGACGTCCACCCCCGCGGTCGGCTCGTCCAGGAACAGCACCTTCGGCTCGTGCGCGAGCGCCTTCGCGATCAGTACGCGCCGCTTCATGCCGCCCGAGAGCGTCATGATCTTGTCCTTGCGCTTCTCCCAGAGCGACAGGCTCTTCAGCACCTCTTCGATGTATGCCGGATCGCGCGCGAGGCCGAAGAGGCTGCGGCTGAAGCTGACCGTATCCCACACCGTCTCGAACATATCGGTGTGGAGCTCCTGCGGCACGAGGCCGATGCACGCGCGCGCGGCACGGTACTCGCGGACGATGTCGTGGCCGTCGACCAGCACGGTGCCGGTGCTCGGCGTCACCAGGCCGCAGACGATGCTGATGAGCGTGGTCTTCCCGGCGCCGTTCGGACCGAGCAGGGCGAAGATCTCGCCGCGGCGGATCTCGAGGCTGACGTCCTTGAGCGCGGTGAGCCCCGAGGCGTAGGTCTTGGTCAGCCCGGAGATGGAGATGATCGGCGCCGGTGCGGGCGCCGCGTCGAGCGGCTGTCGCGCCGCGAGCGCCATGCGATCAGACATCCACGAGAACCTCGAAGCCGCCGAAGCTCATGCGTTTGAGGTCGAACGGCATTGGCGTCTTGTCCATGTGCATCCGGGGATCCTTCATGACCTTGGCGTTGACGCGATCGCGATGCGCGCGCGAGCGGTAGACGATCCACGAGAACAGGACCGTCTCGCCGGGCTTGAGCTTCGCCAGGCGCGGAAAGGGCAGGCCGAACTTGACGTTGACGTCGTCCGCCACGCACTCGCGGTACTCGAGCGCCCCGTGCTCGCGCCAGATGCGGCCCGCCTTGCGCGCGATACGGCGGTACGCATCGAGGTTCTTCTTCGGTACGGGTATGACGAAGCCGTCTACGTAGGGCATGCGTAGTCTCCTTTCGTGTGCGCCTGAGGGCGGCGGCTTGCCGCAAATGAGCAGCCGGCAATCCCTGGTTCGCTGCGAGCGGGGGGCGAATGGTAGGGCGATCGGCGCATTACGGCAACGTTTGCGGCGTCGTCGCGGCAGCCGTGCGCCGCGGCCGCTCATGCCCCTAGGACGATCGGGCGCGGCCGCTCCCGACACGCCGCGCCGGCGGCCCACGCCATCGGGCGTTCGCCCGAATCCGCCCCCTGGCGCGTTGGGTTATACAAGGGGCGTTTCGGGCGGCGGCGCCAGAGAGCAGCCGCCCATCCACGGCATCGGAGGAGAAGGCGCATGATCAGGGTTGGCATCATCATCGGAAGCACGCGTCCGGGCCGCAAGGCCGAGGACGTCGCCCGCTGGGTTCACGGCATCGCAAGCAGGCGCGGGGACGCGGAGTACGAGCTCGTCGACATCAAGGACTACAACCTGCCGCTGCTCGACGAACCGGTGCCGCCGTCGATGGGGCAGTACAGCAAGCCGCATACCAAGGCCTGGGCGGCCAAGATCGCTTCGTTCGACGCTTTCGTGTTCGTGACGCCGGAGTACAACCACGGTATCTCGGGTGCGCTCAAGAACGCCATCGACTTCCTGTTCGCGGAATGGAACGACAAGGCGGCCGGATTCGTCGGCTACGGGAGCGCCGGCGGCGCCCGCGCGATCGAGAGCCTGCGGCTCGTGATGGGCGAGATCAAGGTCGCCGACGTGCGCCAGTCGGTGCTGCTGTCGCTGTTCACCGACTTCGAGAACATGTCGGCGTTCAGGCCCGCGCCGGTGCAGGAGAAAGCGGTCAACACGATGCTCGAGGAAGTGGTGGCCTGGGGGACGGCGCTGAAGTCGGTGCGGGAGAAGGCGAAGGCGGCCGTGGCATAGTGCCTTCGTCGTCGTGCCTTCGCCGTCGCGTTCAGGGCGAACACCGGCCGTCTCGTTCCGGACGACGGCCCGGCAGGCGTGCAGCGCCGGACGGGCGCGTTCCTGCCCGAACCGGAGCTGCATCATCGCGCGCGGCTGCGGCCGAATCGTCGATCGGGAGAACGGCGCTCCGCGCGGTGCACCCGTCGGGCCGCCGCGAGTCGCGACGGTCCGGCGCGTTAGGCCGTCCCGGCCGGCTCTTCGCTCAGCACCGAGAGGATGTTTCCGGCCGGGTCCTTGAACCAGGCGATGGTCGGCCCGCCGCTCTCGCGGAAGATGCCGCGCGCGTCGGTCTTGATCCCGGGCGCGTCGTAGATCTCGAAGCGCACGCCGCGCCGCGTGAGCTCGTCCACCGTTGCCGGAACGTCGTCGACCGGGAAGTTGAGAACGGTGTACGTCGCGGGTCGGTGATCCGGTTTCGGGTACATGATCACGGTCGAGCCGCCGGCGAGGTGAAGCGTCAGGATGCCGTGCGCTTCGGAGACGTCGAGGCCGAGTGTGCCGCCGTAGAACTCCTTGGCCTTCGATGTGTCGTCGACCGAGAATCCGCTGAAAGCTCTGCTATTTCCCAACATGGCTTGCTCCTTGTCGGTTGTCCCGCCGGCGCCATCGCCGGCACCGGGCCGCCCAATGGCCGCTTGCCCGGTGGGTGCTCATTCATGCTGCCCGGCCGGTTGCCAGAGCCCCATCATCCGGCCCTCGGGGTCGGTGAAGAGGCAGAACCTGCCCATGCCCGGCACTTCCTGTTCCGCGACATGGATCTCGTCGCCGGCTGCGACGACGCGCTCGCGGTACGCGGCGAGATCGTCGACTGCGACATAGAACAGCATGTTTCCCGGCCACGGCCCTTCGCGCTGCGGCCGCAGTATGCCGCCGTTGATGCCGATGTCGGACCCGGTGTCGACGAGGCGGTAGTTCATCTCCGGCCGGTGGTCGATCTTCCAGTCGAAGAGCTTCGCGTAGAACTCGGCGATTCTCTCGGGCTGCTTCGACATGAGCTCCCAATGCACTACGGCGTTACCCATCTGGCGACCCTCCTTTGGCTTACGTTCGGCGGCGCGCGCCTACTGTCCGGGTTGCCCTTCGGTGAGCAGCATCCACCCCACCCCGAAGCGGTCGGTGAGCATTCCGAAGCGCTCGGCGAAGAAGGTCTTGCCGAGCGGCATCTGCACCTGACCGCCTTCGGCGAGCGCCGTGAAGGCGCGCTCCACTTCGGCGGCGCTCGGAAGCGTCACGGCGAGCGACATCCCCTGGAATGCGGGCTTGCCGTTGCAATCGCCGTCGGAGGCGAAAAGCGTCGTACCGGCGATGCGGAACTCGGAGTGCATCACCTTGTTCTCGGAGCCGGGCGCGATGGCACCTGGCGGCGGCGGTTCGGGGGCGTCCTTGAACCGCATCAGGAACGTCACCTCGGCGCCGAGCGCGTTCTTGTAGAACTCGAGCGCCTCCTCGCAGCGCCCGTCGAAGAACAGATACGACTGTACCGGCATGGTTCGGCCTCCTCGGTTCGATCTGCTATGACTTCTTCGCGGCGATCTCGGCGCGCAGCCGCTCCTCCTGCGCACGCAGCTCCGGCGTGAACTCGGCGCCGAAATCCTCGGCCTCGTATATCTGGCGGAGCTCCACTTCGCCCTCGACGCCGGTCGGGTTCGGGATGCGTTTGGCCCACTCGATCGCCTCTTCCTTCGACTTCACCTCCCAGAGCCAGTAGCCCGCGACGACCTCGTTCTGCGGAAACGGCCCTTCGACGACCGTCCGGCGATCGCCCGAGAATCTGACGCGCACGCCGCGCGAGCTCGGGTGCAGGCCTTCGCCCGCGAGCATCACGCCGGCCTTGACCAGCTCCTCGTTGAAGCGGCCCATTTCGGCAAGAAGCTGCTCGCTCGGCATGACGCCCGCTTCGGTGTCCTTGCTGGCTCTGACGAAAACCATGAATCGCATTCGTGTTCTCCTCGATGGTTAGGCCCGTGGGCCCTGCATATGTTCGCGTCAAGGACGAACGAGGCGGTGCCGATCCGACAGCGCACGAATCGTGCCTCCGCGCTACCGCCACTGGCGTTCCCCCGAGCACTGCGGCTCGGCTTCCTCGATGCTCGGCAAGCGAACCAAAGTCCACAGAAGGCATGTTGCTTTTGGGTCGGCCGATCGGGTAGCCTCCCGGCGGCAGTACAGCACGGCGCCGGTGCGAATGCGGCGCAGCAACGAGACTACCCGTGGGCGATAGGACCGGTCGCCCGGGCGTACGGGAATATAATTTAAGTGTCGGCAGCACCCGCGGAGCCAATCCTCGAGGTCGACGGTGTTACGCTCGCCTTCGGTGGCGTGAAGGCGCTCAATTCCGTGACCTTCCGCGTGGCGCCGAACTCGATCACATCCGTGATCGGTCCGAACGGCGCCGGCAAGACCTCGCTCTTCAACACTATCTCCGGCTTCTACCGGCCGACTGCGGGCCGTATCCGCTTCCAGGGACGGGACATCACGCGGCTCCGGGCGCATCAGCGCGCGAAGCTCGGCCTCGCCCGCAGCTTCCAGAACATCGCGCTGTTCCGCGGCATGAGCGTGCTCGACAACATCAAGCTCGGCCGCCACTGCCACCTGCGCACCAACGTGCTCGACGCGCTGTTCTATTTCGGCCGCGCGCGCCGCGAAGAGGCGGAGCTTCGCGCCGACATCGAGGAGCGCATCATCGACTTCCTCGAGATCGATCACATCCGCCACGCCCCGGTCGCATCGCTCGCCTACGGCCTGCAGAAGCGGGTGGAGATGGCGCGGGCGCTGGCGATGCAGCCGACCGTGCTCATGCTCGATGAGCCGGTCGCCGGCATGAACCGCGAGGAAACCGAGGACATGGCGCGCTTCATTCTCGATGTGCGCGAGGAGTGGGGCGTCACCATTCTCATGGTCGAGCACGACATGGGGATGGTGATGGACATCTCCGACCACGTGGTGGTGCTGAACTTCGGGGAAGTGATCGCGGACGGCCCGCCGGCGGCCGTGCAGAACGATCCCGAAGTGATCCGGGCCTATCTCGGCTCCGGCGACGTCGAGGCGCTGCGCCGCCGGCTCCGCGGCGGGCAGGCGGCGGCGTGATCGACTGGCTGCTCTTCCTCGAGGTGAGTCTCGCCGGCCTCGGCGGCGGCGGGCTGTACGCGCTCGCCGGGCTCGCGTTCGTGCTCATCTACAAGGCGACGCGGGTGGTGAACCTCGCGATCGGCGAGATGCTGATGATCGGGGCGTACTTCTTCTTCGCGGCCGCCACCGATCTCGGCTGGCCGATCGGGCTCGCGATCGTCGCCGCCCTCGTCGCGAGCGGCCTCACTGGCGGGCTCATCGAGCGTCTGCTCATCCGCCCGATGCTCGGGGAGTCGCCGATCTCGGTGTTCATGATCACGGTCGGGCTCTCGTCGATCCTGGTCGGGCTGGTCGAGCTCGTCTGGGGCGCGGACCAGCTGCGGCTGCCCGAGTTCATGCCCACGAGCCCGGTGCTCATCGGCGAGGCCATGGTGGCGCCGAAGATCTTCTACGGCTTCCTGGTGGCCGCGGCGCTGATCGCCTCGGTGCTGATCCTGTTCCGCTACTGGCGCGGCGGGGTGGCGCTGCGCGCGACCGCCTCCGACCGCGCCGCGGCCTATGCCATGGGCATCGACGTGCCGCGCGTGTTCTCCCTCACCTGGGTGCTCGCCGCCGCGGTGGCGGCGGTCGCCGGCATCGTCGTCGGCAGCATCTCGAGCCTTTCGCCGACCATGGGCATCTTCGGGCTCTCGGTGCTCGTGGTCGTGATCGTCGGCGGCCTCGACAGCGTGCTCGGCGCGCTGGTCGGCGGCCTGCTCGTCGGGCTCGTGGAAGCCTGGACCGGCACCTATCTCGGC
The DNA here is from genome assembly GCA_036381895.1 of Burkholderiales bacterium. Lineage (GTDB taxonomy): Bacteria > Pseudomonadota > Gammaproteobacteria > Acidiferrobacterales > Sulfurifustaceae > JACQFZ01. Next base: position 15,189 of record DASVBY010000083.1, read on the forward strand.
GGCGAGTACAAGATGCTCGCGACCTTTACGCTGCTGGTGCTGGTCCTGATGATCCGGCCCTACGGGCTTTTCGGCACGCACGAGATCGAGCGGCTATGAGAATCGGCACCGCGAAGGAAACCTATTTCGCCGACGAGGCGCTCTTCGATACGCGCACGCAGCGCGTGTGGCTGTTCGTTCTCGCGGCGCTGCTCGCGGTCTTCCCGTTCGTGGCGAGCCAGTACTGGCTCTACCTCGCCTGCCTCGTCGCGATCAACGTGATCGCCGCGACCGGGCTCAACATCCTCACCGGCTACACCGGGCTCGTGAGCCTCGGGCAGGCGGCGTTCATGGGGGTGGGCGCGTATACGGTGGCCGTGCTCGAGCGCCGCTGGGGCACGCCGTTCCTGCTCAATCTGCTCGCGGGCGGCGCGGTCGCCATGGTGGTCGGCATGGTGTTCGGCGTGCCGTCGCTGCGCGTCAAGGGGCTGTATCTCGCGATCGCGACCATCGCCGCCTCGTTCATCCTGCATTTCATCTTCGCCAACTGGACCGCCGTCAGCGGGGGCACGGCGGGGCTGACGGTCCCGCCGGCGAACCTGCTCGGGCTGGCGCTCGACAGCGAGTTCCGGAGCTACTGGCTGATCGTGCCGATCGCGGCGCTCATGGTGCTCGGCGCCGCGAACCTGTTCCGCACGCGCATCGGGCGCGCGTTCATCGCGATCCGCGACCGCGACATCTCGGCCGAGGTGCTCGGGATCCCGCTGCTGCGCTACAAGCTGCTCTCGTTCGGGATCGCCTCCTTCTATGCCGGCGTCGCGGGCGGCCTGTGGGCCTATTTCTTCCGCTCCGTGACCCCCGAGAGCTTTCCGCTCATCATGTCGATCTTCTTCCTCGCGTGCATCATCGTCGGCGGGATGGGCACGACCCTCGGGAGCATTCTCGGCGCCGCGTTCATGACGCTCGTGCCCGAGGGGCTCAAGCTCGCCTTCGGCTGGCTCCCGAACGCCGAGGCGATGGCGGTGCACCTCGCGCCGGTGCGCACCATGGTGTTCGGCGCGCTGATCGTCGGATTCCTGATTTTTGAACCGCACGGCCTCGCCGAGATGTGGCGGCGGACGCGGCGGTTCTTTCACCTGTGGCCATTCCGGACATAGGAACTCGAGAGAGGAGGCAGCAGCATGCGTGTAGTGAAATGGCTGGTGGGTACCGTAACGGCCGCGGGACTGGCGCTCGCCGCGCCCGCCCAGGCGCAGGAGGAGATCGTGCTCGGCGGCTCGATCCCCATGACCGGCGTCTTCGCCTTCGCCGGCGTCGGCATCCATGCCGGTATCCAGGACTACGTCAAGATCGTGAACGACGCCGGCGGCATCAAGGGCCGCAAGATCCGCTACGTGTTCGAGGACACGGCGTACAAGCCCGACGTGTCGGTCGCGGCGTTCAAGAAGCTGACCGGCTCGCACAAGGTGAGCCTGTACTACGGCGACTCGACCGCGTTCTCGAAGACGATCAACCCCGAGCTCGAGCGCATGGGCACGATCCTCATGGCCGGCGCCTCGTTCGCGACCGAGATCAACGATCCGCAGAAGTACCCGATGCAGTTCATGGCCGGGCCGGACTACTCGGAGCAGATCGGCATCCTGCTGCGCTACGTCGCCAACGAGAAGCCGGGTGCGCGCGTCGCGATCGTCTATTCCGATTCCGAGTTCGGGCGCGACCCGGTCGAGGAGTTCCGCGAGCAGTCGAAGAAGCTCGGGCTGACCGTCGCCACCGAGATCATGACGCCGCCCGGGAGCGTCGACGTGTCGACCGAGGTGATCAAGCTGCGCCGCGCGAACCCGGACTACACGATCTTCCACGGCTACGTGCTCGCGCCGATCCCGCAGTTCGTGCAGCAGCTCAAGGCCGCCGGCTCGAAGAGCAAGTTCATGGGCAGCTTCTGGACCATGGACCACTCGACCGTGATGAAGATGGGCGAGGCGGGCGACGGCTTCATGGGCGTGATGCCGTACCGCTACTACTACGACGACTCCGCCAAGGCGCCGATGCTCGAGAAGATCCGCCGGATGCGCCCCGAGTACCAGAGCACGCCGTACCTGCAGGGCTTCCTCACGGCAATGCTGCTCACCGAGGCCGCGAAGCGCACGCTCGAGGCCGGCAAGCCGCTCACCGGCAAGAACCTGAAGGCGGCGCTCAACTCGATCAGGGACTTCGACACCGGCGGCATCATCGGCGTGCCGATCACGATCAAGGGCAACTCGATCCCGGTGGGCCGCATCTACCGCGCCGACATGAAGGCGCAGAAGATGGTGCCGGTATCCGACTGGATCCGCCTCGACTGAGTCGGCCGTGAGCGGCGACGCGGTTCTCGCCATCAACAACCTCGAGGTCATCTACAACAAGGCCGTGCAGGTGCTGCGCGGCCTGTCCCTCGAGGTGCCGCGCGGGCAGATCGTGGCGCTGCTCGGCTCGAACGGCGCCGGCAAGACGACGACCCTCAAGGCGGTCTCGAACCTGCTGCACCTCGAGGACGGCGAGGTGACGAAGGGCGAGGTGCTGCTCGACGGGCGCAGCACGCGCGGCATGAAGCCGCACGCGCTCGTGCGCGCCGGCCTGTGCCACGTCATGGAGGGCCGGCGCGTGTTCGAGGACCTGACGGTGGAGGAGAACCTCGTCGCCGCGACCTACGCGCTGCGCGGGCGCGCGGGCGCGCGCGCCGACTACGGCCTGGTCTACGAGTACTTCCCGCGGCTGTACGAACGCCGCAAGGCGCTCGCCGGATACCTCTCGGGCGGCGAGCAGCAGATGCTCGCGATCGGGCGGGCGCTGCTCGGGCGGCCCAAGGTGATGCTGCTCGACGAGCCGTCGCTCGGGCTCGCGCCGCAGCTCGTCGAGGCGATCTTCGGCATCATCGCCCGCATCAACAGCGAGCAGCAGGTGTCGATGCTGCTGGTCGAGCAGAACGCGTCGCTCGCGCTCGCGGTGGCGCACACGGGCTACATCATGGAGATGGGGAAGGTGGTGATCGACGGACCCGCCGAGAAGCTCGCCGCGGATCAGGACGTGCGCGAGTTCTACCTCGGCATGGCCGGCGAAGGGCAGACGAAGAGCTTCCGCGACGTGAAGCACTACAAGCGCCGCAAGCGCTGGCTGTCGTGACGCCTATGGCGAGCGAGAACTGGCAAACGCTGCCCGCGCTCACCCTGCCGCAGATGCTGCGCGAGCAGGCGCGCAGCCGCGCGCACGCGGTCGCGATCCGGCAGAAGGAGTTCGGCATCTGGAAGCCGATCACCTGGGAGGCGTACTACCGGCGGGCGCGGCATTTCGGGCTCGGGCTGCGGGCTCTCGGCGTCCCGGCGGGCGGGCACGTCGGCGTGATCTCCGAGAACCGCGTCGAATGGGTGCTCGCGCAGATGGGGGCGGGCCTCGTCGGCGCGGTCACCGTCGGCGTCTACCCGACGAGCCCGACGCCCGAGGTCGCATACGTCCTCGGGCACGCGGACGTGGACGTGGTCGTGTGCGAGGATCAGGAGCAGAGCGACAAGGTGCTCGCGGCGCTCGACCAGCTCCCGCGCCTGCGCAAGATTGTCGTGGTCGAGAAGAAGGGGCTGCGCGTGACGCGCGCGCGCCACCCGGACAAGGTCGTCGCGTTCGACGAGGTCGAGGCGCTCGGCGTCGAGTACGAAGCGACGCACCCGGGTCTCGTCGACGAGGTGCTCGCGCACCAGCGGCTCGAGGACATCGCGCTCATGATCTACACCTCGGGCTCCACGGGAAAGCCGAAGGGCGCGATGATCAGCTACGGCAACATCCGCGGCGTGGTGCCGGGCATCGTGGAGCGCTGCGGGCTCGATGCGCGCACCACGCACCTGTCGTACCTGCCGCTCTGCCACGTCGCCGAGCAGATGCTGACGACGTTCTGCCCGCTCTACCTCGGCTCCCAGGTCAACTTCGGCGAATCGATCCGCACCGTGCAGGAGGACCTGCGCGAGGTGGCGCCGACGATGTTCCTCGGCGTGCCGCGGATCTGGGAGAAGCTGCACGCGGCGATCAGCATCAAGATGCAGGAGACGGGACGGCTGCGCCGGCTGCTCTTCCGCCGCGTGCTCGCGGCGTGCGAGCCGTTCGCGGAGAAGGCGCCGTCGCAGCGCACGCTGCGCGAACGGCTCGTCTACTGGACCAGCTACTGGCTCGTGTTCCGGGCGCTGCAGAACTTCATCGGCCTGCGCCGCGCGCGAGTCGCCCTGACCGGCGCGGCGTCGATTCCGGCCGGGATCGTGCGCTTCTTCCGCGCGCTCGGCGTGCCGCTGATCGAGGTCTACGGCCTCACCGAATCGACCGGCATGATCACCGGCCAGCGGATCGAGCGCGTACGCATCGGCACCGTCGGCGAGCCGACCCTCGGGGTCGAGCACCGGGTGTCGCCGCAGGGCGAGCTGCAGGTGCGCGGGCCGATGGTCTTCTGCGGCTATTACAAGAACCCGGAGGCGACCGCGGCGACGATCGTGGACGGCTGGCTGCACACCGGCGACGTCGTGCGCGAGGAGGGCGGGCAGATCCGCATCGTCGACCGCATGAAGGACATCATGATCACGGCCGGCGGCAAGAACCTGACGCCGTCGGAGATCGAGAACACGATGAAGGCGAGCCCGTACATCAGGGAGTGCATCGTGATCGCCGAGGGCCGCCGGTTCGTCTCGGCGCTGATCCAGATCGACTACGAAACGGTCGGGAAGTGGGCCGAATCGAACGGCATCGCGTTCACGCACTTCCGCTCGCTCGCCGAGAACCCCCGGGTGCGCGAGCTGATCGAAGCCGAGGTCGAGCGCGGCAACGCCGAGCTCGCCCAGGTGGCGCGCATCCGCCGCTTCCATCTGCTCACCAAGGAGCTCGACCACGACGACGGCGAAGTGACGGCGACGATGAAGGTGCGCCGGGCGAACATCTACGCCGCCTACCGCGCGGAGATCGAGGCCATGTACGCGGAGGAGCGTGGCGCGGCGCGCGCGACGGCGGCGCCGTAGGGATCACGCAGGCGCGTGGCGAGGCACCGCTGTCGGTGCGCGCGCCGCGGCGCGTCCCCGCAACGTCGAGAGAGCCTCCGCGCCGCGACGCTCACGCGCGTTCGGGCTCGCGCGCCGCCCGCAGGCGATCCAGGTGCAGGCGTATGTGCGCCGCCTCCTGCGCGGTGCGCGCGAGCGCGATCGCGCGGTCGAACGCGACCTGCGCCTCGCGCTCGCGTCCGAGCTGCAGCAGGAGCGCTCCTTTCACCCCGTGGAAATGGAAGTAGCCGGCGAGCGGTTCGGCGAGCGGCTCGATCAGCGCGAGCGCCTCGGCGGCACCGCGCACCTTGGCGACGGCTACGGCGCGGTTGAGCGTCACCACGGGCGAGGGCTGAATGGCTTCGAGGATGGCGTACAGCCGCTCGATCTCGGCCCAGTCCGTGTCCTCGGCGCGCGCCGCGCGCGCGTGCACGGCCGCGATCGCGGCTTGCAGCTGATAGGGGCCTATGCGCCGGTGGCGCATCGCCTTCTCGATGAGCGCGAGCCCCTCGGCGATCGGTTCGCGCCGCCACAGGCGGCGGTCCTGGTCCTCGAGCAGCACGATTTCCCCGTTCGCGTCGAGGCGGGCCGGGGCGCGCGCGTGCTGCAGCAGCAGGAGCGCCAGCAGGCCCATGATCTCGGGCTCGGCCGGAAACAGCCGCAGCAGCAGCCGCGCGAGGCGGATCGCCTCCTCGCATAGCGGCTCGCGGATGTGCACCTCGCCGCTGCTCGCCGAGTAGCCTTCGTTGAAAAGGAGATAGATCATCGCCGCGACCGCACCGACGCGCTGGCCGCGCTCGACGGGGCCGGGCGCGTCGAACGGTACGTCCGCCTGGGCCACGCGCCGCTTGGCGCGCGTGATGCGCTGCTCCATCGCCGCCTCGCTCACGAGGAACGCGCGTGCGATTTCCTTGACCGAGAGGCCCGAAACGATGCGCAGCGCGAGCGCGATCTGCTGCGTCGCCGGCAGCTCCGGGTGGCAGCAGATGAAGAGCAGCCGCAGGATGTCGTCGCGGTAGTGCGATTCGTCGAGGCGTTCGGCGAGCTCGGCCTGTGCCGCGTGCGGATTCTCGACCGTTTCCTGCTCCGGCAGCGCGACGTCGCGCTTGCGCCGCCGGAGCTCGTCGAGCGCGTAGTTGCGCCCGACCAGGATCAGCCACGCCGCCGGGTCGCGCGGGGGGCCGTTGACGGGCCAGGCTTTGAGCGCCCGCAGGCTCGCCTCCTGGAACGCGTCCTCCGCGGTATCGAGGTCGCGGAAATAGCGCAGCAGCGCGCTGATCGCCTGCGGGCGCGCGGCGGCGAGCGCGGCGGCGATCCAGCCGTCATCGATCACCGCGTCGCCCCCGTTCGTGCTCATGCTGGCATGCGACGACCTGGCTCATGCCCCGAGGACGCGCGCGCAGGGGCGATACCGACATCGGAGGTCTGCATGCTCCGCCGCCGTTCCGCCGCCCGGCCGCTTACGCGGGATATGGCGCTCGGGCTCACTAGACGTGCGGGAAATCGGGATTGTAGGCCACTTCCCAGAGGAAGCCGTCGGGGTCGGCGAAATAACCCGCGTAGCCGCCCCAGTCGGTAGGCTGCCCGCGCTTCACCACGGTGCCGCCGCCGCGGGCGGCGCGGGCGAGCAGCGCGTCCACTTCCTCCGGAGAGCGCACGTTGTGTGCGAGCGAGAAGCCGCGGAAGCCGGAGCCCTCGGGCGAAACGCCCGCATCCGCGGCGAGGTTCTCGCGCGGCCAGAGCGCGAGCCAGGTCTTGCCGAGCTCGAAGAACGCCACCGAAGGCGGCGTCTGCAGGCGCGGCAGGCCGAGACAGTCTTCGTAGAAGCGCACGGCGCGCGCGAGATCGGCGACGCCGAGCGTGATGAAGCTGAGGCGCGGTTCCATCGGGGCTCTCCGGGCTAGCTGCCGGTCGCCTGCTGCCTGGTGACCTCGTAGCGGCCGTTGAACATCATGACCGGACGAATCTCGTGCGCGCCCGTCTCCAGCGTCAGCTCGCGCGCGATCTCGATCACTTCCTCGAGGTTGTCGCAGTCGACGACGTAAAAGCCGAGGAGCTGCTCCTTGGTCTCGGCGAACGGACCGTCGAGGACCAGCGGCTCGCGTCCCGCGCGCACGGTGGTGGCCGTGGTGGTAGGCATGAGCCGCGCGACGGGGCCGAGCTTGCCCTGCGCAGCCAGGCGGTCGAGGACCTTCTGGTGATGCGCCATGACCTGCGCTTCCTTCTCCTTGGTCCATTCGCCGACCACGGACTCGATGTTGTAGCAAAGTATGGAGTAGAGCATTGACGGCCTCCTGAAACACGAAACCGGGCGGACCGCCGGCGAAACCGGACAACGAAGGGCCGGCGGTCGAACGATACTTGCGTATGCAACGGGTGCTTGTGCGGTTCTCCACCGCCGCGGCGCCCCGGTTCCCGGCCTGCGGCTTCAGATCGCCCGCTCGGGCCGGTACCGGCCGCCCGCTATGGCGCTATCGTCCGCGCTCCTCGCGCGCAGCCCGTCCCGAGGACGATGCCAACCGCCCGATTCCGACATCTGTGGACCGCGAGCCGCGTCGGGCCTGACGACATTCTTCGCGGGCGCCGCGCTCTTCGCAAGGACAACCGGATCTCGAGACGCTCGGGCCGGTAGCGCCGAGGCGACCGGTCGCGCGGAACACGACAGGATTTCGTGGGCACGAGCCGGCGAAGCCGCCGACCGCGTTCGGCGTGCCGCGGCCTGGGTCTACGCCAGCGCGCGGACCTCGTCCCGGAAGCGCTGCACATTGCGCCGTTTCACGTCCTCGTACCCGCGGATCAGGTCGGGCAGGCTCGCGAGCCGCACGGCGCGCTCGTAGTTCTCGGGCGCAAGGTCCGCCAGGCTCCGGTCGATCAGCTGGCGGTATTCGTCGATCAGCGCGCGTTCGAGCCGCCGCATCTCGGCGTAGCCGAACACGTCGAGCGGCGTGCCGCGCAGCCGCCGCGCCGCGGCGAGCAGGCGGAAGCCCACGTTGAACCACTCGCCGAGGCGCAGCTTCTGCTTGCGCCCGAGCTTGCGCAGGAACGTCGGGTGCAGGTGGTAGTAGATCTTCACGCCGTCCGGGTACTGCTCCTCGAGCCGGCGCTTGATGTCCGCCTTGAGGTGCAGCCGCGCCACCTCGTATTCGTCCTTGTAAGCCATGAGCTTGTAGAGGTAGCGCGCGACCGCCTCGCTGAGCCGCGTTTCGCCCGGCACCGCGCGCGCTTCGATCTCGCGCACGCGCTTGACGTAATCGGCGTAAACGCGCGCGTACTTCGCGTTCTGGTACTCGATCAGCTCCGGCACGCGCACTTCGAGCAGCCGCAAGAGCTCGCCGCTCGCGCCGACGCTGTCGACGATCGCCTGCGCCTCCGCCGTGAGCGCCGCCGGCGCCGGTGCGATCTGTGCACGCGGTCCCGCCGCGGCCAGCACGGCCTGCGGATCGAGCACGTACAGCCGGCCGGCGCGAAACGCCTGCAGGTTCATCTCGACCGCGACACCGTTGAGGCGGATCGCCTGCTCGATCGACGCGGCGCTTACCGGCACCGCGCCCGCCTGGTACGCGGCGCCGAGGAGCAGCAGGTTCGCCGCCATGTGGTCGTTGAACAGCGCTTCGGCGAGACCGAGGCTGTCGAGGTAGACGTTGGCGTCCTTGCGCGTGACGGCGTCGATCGCGCCGCGCAGCCCCTCGGTGTCCGGGAAGCGCACGTCGGGCGAGGCGACCATCCGTCCCGTCGGCACCTTGCTCGTCGATACGATCGCGATCGTGCGCCCGGGGTGCGCGCGCTCGAGGTTCTGCGCCTGCGCCGCCACGAGGATGTCGAAGCCGAGATAGCAATCCGCTTCCCCGGCGGCGATCTTGTTCGAGACCGCGAGCGGGTGCTCCGCGATCTTGAGGTGCGAGATCACCGGGCCGCCTTTCTGGCTGAGGCCGGTCTGGTCGAGCCCGCGGGCGTGCTTGCCGTCGAGCAGCGCCGCGGTCGCGAGCACCTGGTTCACCGTGACGACGCCGGTGCCGCCGATGCCGGTCATGTAGACGTTGCAGGCGGCGCCGACGCGCCGCTCGGGCTCGGGCAGCGCGCGCTCGACGACGTAGCGGCGGCGTTCCTTCTTCTTCGGCTCGCCGCGCGGGATAACGGTGAGGAACGACGGACAGTCACCCTGAAGGCAGGAGTAGTCCTTGTTGCAGGACGACTGGTGGATCTGCGTCTTGCGCCCGAACTCGGTCTCGACCGGGTGCACGCTGAGGCAGTTCGACTTCACGCCGCAGTCGCCGCAGCCTTCGCACACCGCTTCGTTGATCACGACCCGCATCGGCGGGTCCGGGAACCTGCCGCGCTTGCGCAGCCGCCGCTTCTCCGCCGCGCAATACTGGTCGTAGACGATAGCGGTGACGCCCGGGATCTCGCGGAGCAGCCGCTGCGCCTCGTCGAGGCGGTCGCGGTGCCAGACCTCCACCCCGTTCGCCCAGCGCGCGCCGCGCGGATACTTGCCGGGCTCGTCGGTGAGCACCAGGATGCGCCGCACGCCCTCGGCCTCGAGCGCCCGCGTGAGCTCCGGCACCGGCATGGCGCCGGCGGCGTCCTGCCCGCCGGTCATGGCGATCGTGCCGTTGTAGAGAATCTTATAAGTAATGTTGGTGCCGGCCGCGACCGCCTGACGGATCGCGAGCCACCCGGAGTGGAACAGCGTGCCGTCGCCGATGTTCTGGAACATGTGCGGCATGCCCGAGAAGGGCGCCATGCCGACCCACTGCGCGCCTTCGCCACCCATGTGCGTGATGCCGCGGTTGCGCCGGTCCATGGTCAGCGCCATGCCGTGGCAGCCGATGCCGCCGCCGGCGATCGAGCCTTCGGGCACGACGGTCGAGCGGTTGTGCGGGCAGCCGGAGCAGAAGTACGCCTGCCGCGGCGTCGCGATCGCCGGCGCGGGTCGCGCGCGCAGACGCTCGAGGAGCGCGACGCGTTCGCGCACTTCGGCGAGCGCGACCCGGCTCCCGAGCCGGCGCGCGATCGCGGCGGCCACGGTATCGGCATCGAGCTCGCCGTGTGCCGGCACCAGCACCGCGCCCGCTTCATCGCGCTTGCCGACGACGCGCGGCCGGTCGGGGAGATCGTAGAGTGCGTCGCGGATGAAGGTCTCGGTGAAGGCGCGCTTTTCCTCGACCACCAGTATCTCCTCGAGCCCCTGCGCGAACTCGCGCACGATCGAGGGTTCGAGCGGGAACAGCATGCCGAGCTTGAGCAGGCGGATGCCGTGGCGCGCGAGCCCCGCCTCGTCGAGCCCGAGCGCGAGCAGCGCCTCGCGCACGTCGTAATAGGTCTTGCCGGCCGCCGCGATGCCGAACCAGGCGCCGGGCGCAGGGACGGTGATGCGGTTGAGGCCGTTGGCGCGCGCGAAGGCTTTGGCCGCTTCGAGGCGCCCGTAGTAGAGGTCGCGCTCCTGCTCGAGCGAGAACGGCGGCACGAGCAGCGGGTTCTGCTTCGCTTTCCACGGCGCGCCCTGGTAAACGAACGCCGGATCGGCGACCGTGACGCGGTCGGGCCCGACGGTGACGCAGCTCACCTCGTCGGCGACGTTCGTGGCGATCTTGAGGCCGACCCAGAGCCCGCAGTAGCGCGACAGCTCGAAGCCGAGCCGCCCGAGGTCGAGGATTTCCTGCACGTTGCCCGGAAAGAGCACCGGGATCAGCGCATCGTAGAACGCCGATTCCGAGTGCGACGGGATGGTGGACGATTTCGCGGTCGGATCGTCGCCCGCGACCGCAAGCACGCCGCCGTTCGCGCCGACGCCGGCGAGGTTCGCGTGCTTGAACACGTCGCCCGTGCGATCGACGCCGGGCCCCTTGCCGTACCACATGCCGAGCACGCCGTCGTATCCCGGATCGGGGTAGAGGTTCGCGAGCTGGCTGCCGAAGACTGCGGTCGCGCCGAGGTCCTCGTTCACGCCCTGAATGAAGCGCACGTTGTGCTCGTCGAGGACTTCGCGATTCCTTTCGAACGTGGTGCCGAGGCCGCCGAGCGGCGAGCCGGGATAGCCGGAGACGAGGGTGGCGGTGTTGAGCCCGCGGCGCCGATCCGCGCGGTGCTGATCGAGCGTCAGGCGCACGAGCGCCTGCACGCCCGAAAGGATCACGGTTCCCGCTTCGCGGCGGTACTTGTCGTCGAGGGAATAATCGGTCATGCGCGCTACTCCGAGCCGGGCCGATGGTAGCATATCCCTGCCCGTCTCCCGGATATCGAGGAGTGCCATGCAGCCGATCTGGAAGCAGTACTGGCCGGCCGGCATCGACGAAGCGGCGATCCGCCTGCCGAGCGAGCCGATCACGCATTTTCTCGCGGAGAACGCGCGGCGCACGCCCGAGAAACCCGCGCTCATCTTCTACGGGCGGGAGGTCGGCTTCGCCGAGCTCGACGAGGCGAGCGATCGCTTCGCCGGGTGGCTGCGCAGCCGCGGCCTCGCGCCGGGCGACCGGGTCGCGCTGTTCCTCGAGAACTGCCCGCAGTTCGCGATCGCCTATTACGGCGCGTTGAAGGCCGGCGCGATCAACGTCTGCCTCAACCCGATGCACAAGGCCGCGGAGCTCCTGCACGAGTTCGAGGACGCGGAGCCGCGGGTGCTCGTCACCTCGGACCACGGCTACGGCGTGGTCGAGCCGATACGCGCGCGCACCGCGATCCGGGACGTCGTTGTGACCTCGTACCGCGACTATCTCCCGGCCGAGCCGGCGCTGCCGGTGCCGCCATCGTTCCTCGAGCCCGGCGGGCGCTACGACGGAATCGAGGACTTCGTGCGCATCGTGCGCGAGGCGCCGCGGCTGGCGGTGCCGGAACGGCGCGCGGGCGGGGACACCGCGCTCCTGCAGTACACCTCGGGCACTACCGGCACGCCGAAGGGCGCGGAGATCACCCACGGGAACATCACCGCGAATTGCGAGCTGAGCCGGCTCTACTTCGGGTTGAGCGCAGACGACGTCATCTTCGGCGTGCTGCCGTGGTTCCACATCACCGGCATGGAGCTCAACATGAACACCATGGCGTACACCGGCGCGACCCTGGTGATGCTCGGCCGCTTCGATATCGACTCGGCGCTGCGCGCCATCGAGCGCTACCGCTGCACGTTCACGGTGCTCATCGCGACCGTCAACGTCGCCATTATCAACTATCCGAAGACGCGCGAGTTCGATCTGTCGTCGCTGCGCGTGTGCCTGAGCGGGGGCGCCCCGGTGCCGGCCGAGATCGCCCGGCGCTGGGAGGAAGTGACGGGGCACAAGCTCGTCGAAGGCTACGGTCTGAGCGAGACGACGGCCCCGTCCCACAGCAATCCGCCGCACCGGCCGAAGTACGGCACGGTCGGGCTGCCGTTCCCGCTGACCGAAGCCAAGGTCGTGAGCCTCGAAGACGGCGTCACCGAGCTCGGCCCCGGCGAGTCGGGCGAGATCCTGGTGCGCGGGCCGCAGGTCATGAAGGGCTACTGGCGCCGGCCGGAGGCCACCGCCGAGGTGCTGCGCGACGGGTGGCTGCGCACGGGCGACATCGGCCGCGTGGACGAGGAGGGCTATTTCCGCATAGAGGAACGCAAGAAGGACATGATCAAGGCGTCCGGCTACAGCGTGTTCCCCGCGGAAGTCGAGGCGCTCATGTACCGGCATCCGGCGATTGCGGAAGTGGGCGTCGTCGGCGCGCCCGATTCCTACCGCGGCGAAACGGTGGTCGCGTTCGTGGTGCGCAAGCCCGGGGCCGAGGTGGGCGAGCGCGAGCTGATCGAGTGGTGCCGCGGAGAGATGGCCGTGTACAAGGCGCCGACGCGCATTCACTTCGTCGACGCGCTGCCGAAGACCGGCTCCGGCAAGATCCTGAAGCGCGTCCTGCGCGAGCAAGCACGAACCGCGACATCGAGCGACTGACGGCGCTGCGCGATGCGGAATGCGTTCGCCGCGCGGACGGTTATCGATCGCCGGCCGGGCTGCCGCCCCCGCGGTCCAGATTGACTGGCCGCGCGATATGGGTTCCTATTCGTCCCTTCAGGACGACGTCCGGCTCGGAGAGGCCCGACAAGAACATCCAACTCGAACGTCAGGAGGAGCAATGTCCGTCCAGCGCTTCGTCTCGTCCCTGATCCTCGGTGCGGCGTTCGCCGCCGGCCTTGCGGTCCCCGCCGGCGCCGCCGAGCTGGTTTACGGTTCCTGGCTGCCCGCCCGCGAGTACCAGAACGCCAAGGTGATGCCCGAGCTGTTCCGGCAGATCGAGAAAGACACCAACGGACAGGTCAAATGGCGCCTGATCCCGGGCGGCCAGGTCGCGGACGGCAAGGGCACCTTTGCCGCCGTGCAGAACAACGTGATGCAGGCGGGTCTGGCCATTGCGAGCTATCTGCCGAGCGCCGTGCCGTCGGTGTACGTGCTCTACAGCTCGGTCATCCCCGGACATGACGTGGTCGCCGCGAGCGCCGCGGCGCTCGAGGTGATGACGCTCCATTGTCCCTCGTGCAACGAGGAGGCGAAGAAGGCGAACGCGGTGCTGCTCGCCGGCTGGGTGGCGGCGCCGTATCAGCTCCTTTGCCGCGAGCCGGTGCAGAGCGCCGAGCAGATCAAGGGCAAGCGCATCCGTGCGACCGGCGGCACCGGCGAGGAGCTCAAGACCGCCGGCGCCGTCGTCGTGTCCGGCACCCTGGTCGAGGCGGTGAGCCTGCTGCAGCGCGGCGGCCTCGATTGCGTGCTCGGGAACACCGACTGGCTGCGCACGCTCGGCTACGCCGACTTCACCAAATACGTCACCGACCACTCCTTCGGCATGGTCGGACCGGCGGTCGGTTTCTACATGAACCGCGACGCCTGGAACAAGCTCACGCCCGAGCAGAAGCAGGTGCACCTGCGCGCCTCCGCCCGCATGAGCGCGGAAATGGCGATCGGCAGCTTCATCGTGAGCAACGAGCAGTCGCTCGAGTGGGCCATGAAGAACAAGGGCGTCAAGGTGGTCAAGGGCGACGCGAGCCTCGAGAAGCTCACGAACGACTACGTCCGCGCGCAGCGCGAGCACATCGTCAAGCAGGGCAAGGAGCTCGGCGTCGCCGATCCGGGCGCGATCTACGACGCGTACATCAAGGCGTATGAGCGCTGGCGGCCGCTGTCGAAGCAGATCGGGCGCGACGCGAAGAAGTTCGAAGCCGCGATCATGCGCGAGATCTACGCCAAGGTCGATCCGGCGAAGCTTTGAGCGTCCGGCGCCGCCGGCCCGCGCGGCGGGCGGCGCCCGCTTTCGCCGCGCCGCCGTGCTCCGCACCGGCCGTTCGCCTGCATGAAGGGGAGCCTGTGATCGACAGACTGATCGCGCGCACGGAGAGCGCCGCGCGCGTGTTCTTGTGGCTCGCCATTGCCGCCGGCGTCCTCATGATGGTGCACGTGACGGCGGACGTGATCGGCCGCACCGTGTTCAATCACCCGCTCGCCGGCACAACCGAGATCGTCTCGGCCTATTACATGATCGCGGTCTCGTTCCTCCCCTGGGCGTGGATCTCCGCGAAGGAAGGCCACATCCGCGTCGAGATCTTCACGGCGTCAATGTCGCCGCACCGGCGCGCCTGGCTCGACGTCGGCGTGACCCTGCTCACCCTCGCGTACGTCGTGGCGTTCACCTGGCAGACGTTCGAACGCGCCATGCACGCGACCGCCGTACGCGAATCGTGGGAGGCGCCGAACGGCTTCCTGCCGGTGTGGCTCAGCCACTGGATGCTCCCCGCGAGCGGTGCGCTCATGGCCGCTTTCCTCCTGCTCTGGGTGCTCGCCGAGATTGCGCGGCTCGCGCGCGGGCCCGCCGGCCGCGGCGTATGAGCACCCTTTCGCTCTCGCTCTGGAGCGTCGCGGCGCTCCTGGTGCTGATCGGTCTGCGCGTGCCGATCGGGGTCGCGCTCGGAGCGGTGGCGTTCGGGGGCTTCTGGGCGCTGCGCGGCGTCGACGTGGCGTTCAGCGTGCTGCGCGAGACGCCGTTCGTGTTCGCCGCGAACTGGGACCTCACGGCGATCCCGATGTTCCTCCTGATGGGGGCCCTGGTGAACAACTCGGGGCTCGGCGAGGCGATCTTCCGCGCGGCGCGCGTCTGGCTGAGCGGCCTCCCGGGCGGTCTCGCGGTCGCGAGCAACATCGCCTCGGCCGGCTTCGCCGCCGCGTCCGGTTCGAGCATCGCGGCGGCCGCGGCCATGGCGCGGGTGGCGATTCCCGAGATGCTGCGGCACGGGTACGACAAGGCGCTCGCGGCCGGGGTGGTCGCGAGCGCGGGCACGCTCGCGGCGCTCATTCCGCCGAGCATTTTGTTCGTGCTCTACGGCATCTTCGCGGAGGTGTCGATCGCGAAGCTCCTCATCGCCGGCATACTCCCCGGACTGCTCACGGCGCTCGTGTACACGCTCATGATCGTCATTCGCAGCCGGCTCGATCCCGCGCTCGCGCCGAGCGCGGCGACGGAGAGCCGCGCCGGACTGTGGCGCGAGCGCATCGAGGCGCTCAAGCCGATCTGGCCGCTCCTGGTGCTGATCCTCGGCGTCATCGGCGGTCTGTACGCCGGCGTGGTGACGCCGACGGAAGCGGGCGCCGCGGGAGCGGCGCTCGCGCTTGTGCTCGGAGTGATCCAGCGCCGGCTCACGCTGCAGCGGATCGTGGACAGCGTGCGCGAGGCGGTGTCGACCTCGGCCCTGATCTTCTTCATCGGCATGGGCGCGGTGATGTACACCAAGTTTCTCGCCTTCGCGGGCGTCGGTTCGATGTTCGCCGAGATGATCGGCGACTGGGCCCAGCAGCCGCTGCTGCTCGTGATCGCGATGTCGATCATCTACCTCGTGCTCGGCATGTTCCTCGATCCGATCGGCATCATGCTGATCACGATTCCCGTCTTCGTGCCGATGTTCGCGGTGCTCGACCTCGATCTCATCTGGCTCGGCGTGCTGGTGGTGAAGTACGTCGAGATCGGGCTGCTCACGCCGCCGGTCGGCTTCAACGTCCACGTGGTGAAGAGCGTGGTCGGCAACGCGATTCCCCTCGAGACGATCTTCCGGGGCTGCGGCTGGTTCCTGTTGTGCGAGGTCGTGATCATGACCCTCCTGATCGCGTTCCCCGAAATCTCGCTCTACCTGCCGAACAGGATGTTCTGACCGGAGGGTTTCGGCGGCCGTTCTCCGGCCGGACGCTCGCGGCAGGGGCTACCGCCTGCGACGGCGTCCGTACCCTTTGGGCCGTATAGCCGGTGGAGCCGTTTCGTGCTGCACGGCGTGCGCTTCGCCCGCCGCCGAATCGCTACGGTCGTTCTCGCGGCGCCCGGGGGTTTCCCTGAGCCCGCTCGTCCCGGCGCGCGCTCCTGCCCGAGGCGGTGCTAGAGTCGGACGAAGTCTCACGACCGGGCGGTGTGCGCGTGCCAGTGCAGTCGAGGCCGACAGGAGCGCGAGGACGCGCCGCCGCGCGCAGGTGGCGTGCATGACGGCGATCGGCGGTGCGCACGAGATCCAGGGAAGGAGCTTGATCATCCGGCCCAATCGCTCGCTGCCCGTGCAGGGTATGGTGCTGCTGTTCACCGCGGCGCTCGCCTGGGGCATCGCCGTGAGCGTGGCCTTCCTCGTGCACGGCGCGAGCATGGTGCCGCCCTTCGTTGCGCTCGTGATCCTCGCCCTGGGCGCGCTCCTGTGGCGGCTCTATGTGCACCGCGACGACTGCGAGCTGGTGACCGTGGACGGGGAGCGCGTGCACATCACCAAGCGCTCGGGAAACGCCGTGACGCGGCACGAATTCCCGCGCTGCTGGCTGCGCGTGCAGTGGGGCAGGCCGCGGCGCGGTGAGAATTGCGGCCGCCTGCTGGTGGGGTCGCACGGGCGGTTCGTGGCGCTCGGCGACGAGATCAACGACCGCGAGCGGGAGCTGCTGGCGCAGGATCTGCAGCGGCTGCTGCGCGCGCCGTGAGGCGGCGAGCGATGCCCGCCCGGCGTCGCGCGGCACGAGACCGGCGTCCGGCTTCCGCCGGCCGGCGCGCGGTGATTCACTCGATCGCCGCGGCGGCGGCCGCCGTGCCGGCCGCGGCGCTCGCCGAGTACAAGATGAACCTGCCGACACCGGTCACGCCGATCGGGCAGCGCATCCTCGACCTGCACAACCTCATCCTCTGGATCTGCGTCATCATCTTCCTGCTCGTGTTCGGCGCGATCTTCTATTCGATCGTCGCACACCGCAAGCGACCGGGCGTCAAGTCAGCGATGTTCCACGACAACGTGCAGCTCGAGGCCCTGTGGACGATCATCCCGTTCCTGATCCTGGTCGGCATGGCGATTCCGTCGACCGCGACGCTGATCGACATGGCGGACGTGAGCGGCGCGAAGATGACGGTGAACGTGATCGGCTATCAGTGGCGCTGGCAGTACGAATACCCCGAGCACGAGATCGGCTACCTCAGTACGCTCGCGACCCCGCGCGAGCAGATTGCGAACCTCGCCTCGAAGAACGAGAACTACCTGGTCGAGGTGGACAACCCGCTGGTGCTGCCGACCGGCGTCAAGGTGCGCCTGATCCTGACGTCGAGCGACGTGATCCACGCCTGGTGGGTGCCGGAGCTCGGCATCAAGGCCGACGCCGTCCCCGGGTTCATCCGCGAGGTGTGGACCCGGATCGACAAGCCCGGTACCTATCGCGGCGTATGCGCCGAGTTCTGCGGCCGCGACCACGCGTTCATGCCGATCGCGGTGCAGGCGGTGACACCCGAGGAGTTCGAGCGCTGGATCGCCGGACGCAAGAAGCGGGTCGCGGTCGCAGCGGCCGAGGCCGGGAAGACCTGGAGCCGCGACGACCTCATGGAGCGCGGCAAGCAGGTGTACCAGCAGGTGTGCGCGGCTTGCCACGGTCCTGACGGCAAGGGCGTGCCGGGCGCATTCCCGCCGATCGCGGGGAGCGCGATCGCGCAAGGGCCGCTGTCCGAGCACATCGCGTCCGTCGTGAAGGGCCGCAATACCGGCAAGTTCCCGGCGCCGATGCCGCCGTTCGGCCAGCAGCTCGGCGACGTCGACGTCGCTGCGGTGGTCACGTTCGAGCGCAACAGCTTCGGCAACGAGGCGGGCGACCTGGCCCAGCCGGCGCAGGTCAAGGGCGCGCGCTGAGCGGGCGCGCCGCAGGAGGGTTCCAATGGCGATCGTGACAGCGGAGCACCACGAGGCTCATCCGAAGGGAATCAGCCGCTGGCTGTTCAGCACCAACCACAAGGACATCGGCACGCTGTATCTCTGGCTGTCATTCGTGATGTTCATCGTCGCCGGAATCATGGCGATGGTCATCCGGAGCGAGCTGTTCCAGCCCGGGCTGCAGGTGACCGATCCGCACTTCTACAACCAGCTGATCACGCTGCACGGCCTGGTCATGATCTTCGGCGCCGTGATGCCCGCGTTCGTGGGTCTCGCGAACTGGCAGCTCCCCCTCATGATCGGCGCCCCCGACATGGCGCTGCCGCGCCTGAACAACTGGTCGTTCTGGATCCTGCCGTTCGCGTTCACGCTGATGCTGTCGAGCGTCTTCCTGCAGGATGCCGGCGGCGGCCCGGCCACCGGCTGGACCATGTACCCGCCGCTGTCGGTGCAGGGCGGAATCGGGGTCGATTTCACGATCCTCTCGATCCATATGGCGGGCATTTCCTCGGTGCTCGGGGCGATCAACGTCATCGCCACGATCCTCAACATGCGTGCGCCGGGGATGCGGCTGATGAAGATGCCGCTGTTCGCGTGGACCTGGCTCATCACGGCGTTCCTGCTGCTCGGGGCGATGCCGGTGCTCGCCGGCGCGGTGACGATGCTCCTCACGGACCGGCACTTCGGCACCGCGTTCTTCAACGCCGCGGGCGGGGGCGATCCGCTGCTCTTTCAGCACGTCTTCTGGTTCTTCGGGCATCCCGAGGTCTACATCATGATCCTGCCGGCGTTCGGGATCATTTCCCAGGTGATCCCGACGTTCTCGCGGAAGCCGCTGTTCGGCTACAACTCGATGGTCTACGCGACCGCCTCGATCGCGTTCCTGTCGCACGTCGTGTGGGCGCATCACATGTTCACCGCCGGGCTGCTGCTGGTGAGCGAGCTCTTCTTCATGTACGCGACCATGCTGATCGCCGTACCGACGGGCGTGAAGATCTTCAACTGGATCGCGACCATGTGGCGCGGGTCGCTCACGTTCGAGACGCCGATGCTGTTCGCGATCGCCTTTCTGCTCCTCTTCACCATCGGCGGGCTCTCCGGCCTCATGGTGGCGATCGTGCCGGCGGACTTCCAGTACCACGACAGCTACTTCGTCGTGGCGCACTTCCACTACGTGCTCGTGACCGGCGCCGTGCTCGCGATCTTCGCGGCGGTCTACTACTGGCTCCCGAAGTGGACCGGCCACATGTACAACGAGCGGCTCGGTAAGCTGCACTTCTGGCTCACCATGATCGGGATGAATCTCACGTTCTTCCCGATGCACTTCCTCGGCCTCGCCGGCATGCAGCGGCGGGTGCCGGACTACGCGCTGCAGTTCACCGATTTCAATCAATGGGCCACGGTGGGGGTCTTCGTGCAGGCGCTCGGGCACCTCGTCTTCATCTACGTCGTGTTCCAGACGATCCGCGGCGGCAAGAAGGCGAGCGCGCGGGTGTGGGAGGGCGCCGAGGGCCTCGAGTGGACGCTTCCTTCGCCGCCGCCGTACCACAGCTTCACCACGCCGCCGGTGGTCAAATAGCCCGGGCGCGCCCGGCCTGCATTTCGGTACGGGCCGTTTCCACGTCTCCGCTTCGGAGATGCGTTCAGGTAGAGACGTGGGCCGGCAAGTGCCGGGCCGAATCGCGCGACGCCCGGCCGGTCAAAGAGCGCTGTAGCGGGCGGAGCGTTTTGCAAAGGAGGCAGGCAATGGATCGTACCCTCGAAGAGATCATCGAGGACTGGCCGAAGAACCCGCGGGACTCGGCCCGCCGGCTCGTCGAATACTACGGCCCCCCGGACGAGTACACGGCCTCGCAACTCGTCTGGTACCACACCAAGGACGGCTGGAAGCGAACGGTGCTGTCGAAGGAGGAAACGCGGCACGACTTTCCGGCGAGCCACACGGATTACCTCGAACAATCCATCGACTACAAGGTGCCGGTGCCGCTCTATTCCGCGCTCGCGCAGTTCGACGGCAGCGTCGTCGCCGATCGCACCAGGGGCGAGCTCAGGGCGCGCTGCGGCGGGACCTCCATGAACTTCGTGGCCATCAACCTGGCCAACGACATCGTCACCGGCCGCCGCACCGTGGAGGAGGCGCGCAACGAGTACACGCGGCTCTACCGGGCCTATCAGCAAGGCGAGAAGCCGCCCTACACGCAGGCGTTTCAGTTCCCGGTGCCGCGCGGCGGCACCGGGGATCCCGATACGGCGATGCGCTAGCGCAGCAACCTGCCACATGGCGATGCGTTCGTCCGGAATGACGGCGTGATCCTGCGCCACCGTCGCTTCCCGGCCGGTTCTTGATCGTCTATTCGATCACCGGATAGCCCGCGGCGCGCCAGCCGGCCATGCCGCCGAGCACGTTGACGACCTGCGTGTATCCGTGCTTCTGCAGCAGGCTCGCGGCGACCGAGGCGCGATAGCCGCTGCCGCAAACGACGGCGATCGGCCGGTCGCGCGGTACTTCGTGCAGGCGCGCCGGCAGCTCGCCGCCGCTGATGTGCAGGGCGCCTTCGATGCGACCCGCGCGCCATTCGGCCGGCTGGCGTACATCGAGGACGAGAAGCTTCCTGTCCTGTTCGATGTGCCGTCGCAGCGCGTGTACGCTCCAGAGCGGCAGGGTCTCGATCGGTCTTCCCGACGTCCGCCACGCGTTCATCCCGCCCGCGAGCCACCCGCGCGGCAGGTCGTAGCCGATACGAAGCAGCTGCCAGCAGAGATCCCAGAGCATCCCGGGATGTTCCATCACGAGGAGCGTCTGTGCGCCCTCGGGCAGCACCGTGCCCGCCCAGGTGCTGAACGAGCCCTCTGCGCCGACATTGAGACTCCCGGGAATGTGCGCCGCATACGCTTCGGGCGAGCGGCAGTCCACCACGTGGATGCCGTCGCGTCGCCGTTCGCGGTCGAACTCGCCGACCGAGAGCGCGGGCGGTTCGCGCAGCACGCCGAGCAGCGGCGGGCCGTCGAGGTTCAGGCGGCGCATGCGCGGCCAATAGGGCGGTACCGTCGGCAGGTCTTCGAGCGCGAGACACCGCTCGACGAACTCCTCCGACCGCTCGAGGCTCGCGAGCAGCTCGTTCATGCGCCGCTCGTAGCCGATCGTCGTCCAGAGCATCGAACCGATATGGCCGCCGCAGAGCGAGCCCGAAACGTGCGTCGGGTACACCGCGACGCGATCGGGAAGCTTCATGATCTTCTCCTGCAGCGTGCGGCAGAGGTCGCGCGCGCCGCGCTCGGCCGCCTCGCGCCCGCCGAGGAGATCCGGACGCGCCACGTCATCGACGAGGAGCGCGCCGCCCGAGAGCAGGATCGCCGGCTCGTCGCCCCGCGTGCGATCGTAGACGAGAAGCGAGATGTGCTCGGGCGTGTGTCCCGGCGTGTGCAGGGCCTCGAACTCGACCTCGCCCATCCGGAGCCGGGCGCCGTCGTCGAGCTTCTGTACGGGATACGCGAGCGCCGCACGCGCCGACGCGAGGAGCTGCACCTCGCCGCGAGCCGGCAGCTCGCAGATGCCGGACAGGTAGTCGTTGTGCTGATGGGTATCGGCCGCGTAGCGCAGGCGCATCCCCCGGGCGCGCGCTTCCTCGAAATACACGTCCACGTCGCGCCGCACGTCGAGCACCAGCGCCTCGCCCGTTTCCTCGGATCCCACGAAGTACGACGCGTGCCCGAGGCTCTCGAGATAGAACTGTTTGAAGATCATGTCGCCCTCCTGGCGCAACCGTTTAGTCGTCCGCCCTGGCGCCCGGCCGCGCGCGCCCGGGCCGTGCCGTGCGGCACTGTACGAGCCGCTATGCCGTCGATTACGTGTAGACAGCCTCGGCTCTCGAGGCGCGCCGTAGCCGCTCGATCGCGACGGAAGCTTGCCGGGCGGTCGGCGAATGCTGGAACGATGCAAAATGATCGTGTCCGCAGTCGGGGCATCGTGCGCCGCGCGGGTTTCTTCCCATACCCCCTGTTTTCGATGACAACTTTGTGCTTCCCGGCCGTTTGTCCGCCGCGGTTTCGATGCGCGGCCCAGTGGGACGTTCTCACATATCCGTTCAGAGCGTTCCTGTAGTACGACTGCTTCTCCCTGACGCCGAGAAGCGCGTTCGTTATCCTCCGCGCCCGCGCTAGAAGCGCAGCGGCAGTGTCAAGGAGGGGAAATGCAAAAGGGAATTGCTCTTGGGGTCGTTCCAGCGGTCTTCGTCCTGTCCGCCGCCGCGGTTCCGAGCGATGCGCGCGCGCAGGGGGAAGCCACGTTCTTCGTATCGCCGCGCATCACCGGATTCGAGGAGGTGCCGACGCGGTTCAGTCCGGCAAGCGGCGAGTTTCGTGCGACTGTCGCGGAGGACGGCGGATCCATCAATTACGAGCTGACGTACTCCGGCTTCACTACGCCGGTGCGGGAAGCGCACATCCATCTGGGATCCCGGCGCGTGAATGGCGGTATCATCATCTTTCTCTGCGCCAACACGGGCACCGCGCCCGCGAATACGCCGGCGTGCCCGGCGGAAGGAACCGTCACCGGAACCTTGCGCCCGGAGGGGGTGATCGGGCCGCAGGAGCAGGGGATCGCGCCGGGCGAGTTCGAGAAGCTGCTCGCTTCGCTGCGGGTAGGCGCGGCGTACGTCAACATCCATACGGAGCAGGCGCCGGCCGGCGAAATCCGCGACCAGGCCGTGCCCATCTTCCAGGACGGCAACGGCGGGAACGGGCAGAACGGAACGGCGCCGCCCGATCAGGGCGCGCCGCCTCCGGAAGGCGGCGGAAGCGGCGCCCCTCCGGGGCCGATCTACTGAAACGGCTGCGGCGCGTGCCGCGACGCCGTGCAGACGGCGAACCTCGGCGCGCGTCCTTTGCCCAACGGAGATTCTCTGCATTGCACGCGAGAGGTGCTTGCATGGCACAGCTTCAAGGAATGAAAGTCGCGATTCTGGCCGACAACGGCTTCGAGCAGGTGGAGTTGATGAACCCGAGGCAGGCGCTCGACGAAGCGGGTGCGGAAACGAAGGTTGTCTCACCGCAGACCGGACAGATACGGGGATGGAATTTCAAGGAGTGGGGTGAGAGCGTTCCGGTCGATGTACCGCTCGAGCAGGCGCGTGCCGACGAGTTCGATGCGCTGCTCCTTCCGGGTGGCGTGATGAATCCGGATCGGCTGCGGGTGAATCCGCAGGCCGTTCAGTTCGTGAAGTCCTTTTTCGACGCGGGCAAGCCGGTCGCCGTGATCTGCCACGGGCCGTGGACGATCATCGAGGCGGGCCAGGCGCGGGGCCGCCGGATCGCGTCGTGGCCCTCGATCAAGACGGACCTGCGCAACGCCGGTGCCGAGTGGGTGGACAAAGAAGTGGTCGTCGATCGTAATCTCGTCTCGAGCCGCAAGCCCGAGGACATCCCCGCCTTCAACCGGGAAATGACCAAGCTCTTCGGCGAGGCCCAGACCAGGGGCGCAGGCAAGAGCGCGCGCGAGCAACCGGCCGCGCGGCCGAGCGCCTGATCGCTCCCTCGGGAAGCGGGCCGGTTCATCACCGGTCCGGATACGTTCTCGCGCCATAAGAGAGAAGGGGATTGGCGGCGAGGCCACGGTCCCGATGCGCCGCCGGGCGACGGCGCGATCGGCTGACCGGGGCGGCGGCGATCAGTTCCGGTCGCCCCGCCGTGGCGCTTGTCCGGCGGGACCGCGCAGACCGCGGGCAGGTGTGGAAACGCCCCCGCGCAGATATCATGGGCGCGATCGTCCGGCGTCGGCTGCGCGTGAACTACGTCGAGATCGCCATTCCGTTCTTCATCCTTGCGATGGGGCTCGAATTCCTTTACGGGCTCCTCGTCGGCCGGCAGACCTATCGCCTCAACGACACGGTCAGCAGCCTTGGGCTCGGCGTCCTGAGCCAGCTCAACGTGGTGCTGCGCCTCGGGGTATCCGCACTCGCGTTCGGCGGCCTCGCCGCGTTCGCCGGCATTCCCCAGTGGTCGATGGATGCCTGGTGGCAGTGGGCCGTCGCGTTCGTGGCCTACGACTTCTGCTACTACTGGAAGCACCGCGCCGGCCATCGCAGCCGGCTGTTCTGGGCCTCGCATATCGCGCATCACCAGAGCGAGGAGTTCAATCTGAGCACGGCGCTGCGCCAGACCGGAACCGACTACATCGGCTTCATTTTCTATCTGCCGCTCTACTTCGCCGGCATTCCGCCCGCCGCCATCGTCACGGTGGGAAGCCTCAATCTGATCTATCAGTTCTGGGTGCATACGGAGCACATCCGCCGGCTCGGGCCGCTCGAATGGGTGTTCGTGACGCCGTCGAACCACCGGGTGCATCACGCACGCAACACCGAGTACATCGACAAGAACTATGGCGGCGTTTTCATCCTCTGGGATCGGCTGTTCGGCACGTTCGAGGACGAGCGCGCCGACGCCCCCTGCGTGTACGGCATCACGACTGCGCTCAGGAGCTTCAATCCCCTCTGGGCGAACTTCCATTTCTGGTTGGAGACATTCCGGCTCTCCCGACGCACGCGCCGGTGGATCGACAAGCTCAAGGTCTGGTTCATGCCGCCCGGGTGGTATCCGGCCGATGTCGGTCCGCCGCCGCCCAAGGACTGGCGCTATCCCAAGTTCGATCCGCCGGCGAGCGCATTCGCGCGCGGCTATACCTTCGTGCAGTTCTGGCTGACCACCGCTGCGGCGCTCTGGCTGTTGAAGGTTCACGGGGATCTGCCGCGTGCCTTCGTGCTGGCGGCGTTCGTCTGGGTCTGCTTTTCGCTCTACGTTCAGGGCGCGTGGCTGGAAGGGCGCGGCTACGCGCGGCGACTGGAGTGGCTGCGTGTCGCGACGGGCGCCGCGCTCGCGCTGGCGATGCAATGGCTCTGGTCCGATGCGCTCGGAACGGCCGCGCTGATCCTCGGCGCCTACGGTGTCGCGAGCGCGCTCGTCGTCGGCATCGAGCGGCGGCTCCCGGCGCGGCAGCTCGAATCGGCGTGAGCGTCTCGCGGCGCGGTCGCGCGCCGTAGCGTGCCGCCGCACGGGAGCGCGGAACGCCTGTCCCATCCTCGCCTGCCTCGCTTCGCCAGCCAGTAACCGCAAGTCGACGCGCCGGTTCGCAGGACGTACGCGTGGGAGCCTGGGTATTTCTACCCATGCACGCGCGACGCAAGCCCGCGCAGAATAGGCTCGCAACGCGCTCGCGCCTTGCTCCTGACCGATCGCTACCGGCCGCCGATGGGAGAATCCAGTCGACGCAGGAATGCGTTGAAGACCGCCGAGGAGGTGAAGCGCGGGCTTGCATGCTACGAGCGGCGCGCCTGGGTGGATGCTTACGAATGCCTGGCGCGCGCCGACCGCATCGAACCGCTGGATGCCGACAAGCTCGAGCGGCTGGCGATGGCCGCCTACCTGCTCGGCCGCGACGACGACTACCTGGCGGCGCTCGAACGTGCGCAGCGTGCGCACGTGGAGGCCGGCGCCCCGCGGCGCGCGGCGCGCTGCGCGTTCTGGCTGGGGCTGCGCTATCTGTTCCGCGGCAAGGCCGCGCGTGCGACCGGATGGTTTACGTACGCGCGACGACTCCTCGAGGACGAAACGGGCGAGTGCGCCGAGCGCGGTTACCTGCTCCTGCCGCTCGTCGAGCAGCATCTCGCGATGGGCGACTGCGGCTCCGCTTACGCCACCGCGAGCGCGGCGGTGGCGGTCGGCGAGCGCTGCGACGAGTTCGATCTGGTGGCGCTCGCGCGCCACCTGCAGGGCCGCGCACTCATCGTGCAGGGACGCGTGACGGACGGGCTCGCGCTCCTGGACGAAACCATGCTCGCCGTTACCGCAGGGACGCTCTCGCCGCTCGTCGCCGGTCTAATCTATTGCAGCGTCATCGACGGATGCCAGCGGGTGTACGCGCTCGAGCACGCGCGCGAATGGACCGCGGCGCTCGCGGCGTGGTGCGCGGAGCAGCCCGACATGGTCGCGTTCAGCGGAACCTGCCTCGTGCATCGCGCCGAGATCCTGCAACTGCACGGCGATTGGGGCGAAGCGATGGCGGACGCGCGTCGCGCCGGCGAGCGCTTCTCCGCAGGGATGGATCGCCGGTCGCACGCCGCGGCCCTGTATCAGCAAGCCGAAGTGCACCGTCTGCGCGGCGATTTCGCCGCCGCCGAAGCGGCCTATCGAGGCGCGAGCCAATGGGGTCGGGATCCGCAGCCGGGCCTCGCGCTGTTGCGGCTGGCGCAGGGACGCACCGAAGCAGCGCTCGCGGCGATACGACGTGCGGCGGGGGCGGCCACGAAGCCGTTGGAGCGCGCGCGCCTGCTGCCTGCCTTGGTTGAAATCCTGCTCGCCGCCGGCGAGCTCGCCGAGGCGCGCGTAGCGTGCGCCGAGCTCGACGTCATCGCCGGCCAGTTCGATACCCGCATGCTGCACGCGTCGGCCGCGCAGGCCGGGGGCGCCGTCGCGCTCGCCGGCAGCGATCCGCGCGCGGCACTTGGCCTGCTGCGCCGGTCCTGCGAAGCCTGGCAGCAGCTCGAGGCACCGTACTTCGCGGCGCGCGTACGCGTGCTCGTCGGCTGCGCCTGTCGTGCGCTCGGCGATGCGGACGGATGCGAGATGGAGTTCGCCGCGGCGCGCTCCGTGTTCGAGAGACTCGGTGCGCGCCCCGATCTCGTGCACATCGACTCCCTCGTTCGCGCGGACGAACGGGGGCCGCCGGGCGCTCTCACGCGGCGCGAGCTCCAGGTGCTGCGTCTGATCGCCCGCGGAAAGACCAACAAGGCGATTGCCGCGGAGCTGTTCCTCAGCGAGAAGACGGTGGACCGCCACGTCAGCAACATCTTCGCGAAGCTGAACGTTTCCGCCCGCGCCGCCGCCACCGCGTACGCCTACGAGCACGCGCTGCTCTAAGCGGGTGGCGTGAATTACCCAGCCGACCCTTCCGGCAGATTGGGTATTCCTGTCGACGCGCCCGCCCGGCGCCCGCCGTACTCTGGCCGCCCCTGGTCATCATTCGTGCGAGGTGGGTAATGAATCGGGAACAGACACGGGCGGCGTGGGACAAGATCGCCGCCGGGTACGACGAGTTCGTTACGGCCAACTACTTCAGCCTCGGAGGCGAGGCGTTGCGCCGCGCCGGTTTGAGTGCGGGAATGCGCTTTCTCGACGTCGCCTGCGGGAGCGGCGGGCTGAGCGTGCCCGCCGCGCGCCTCGGCGCGCGCGTGCTCGGCGTCGATATCTCGCCGCAGATGATCGAATGCCTGGAGGCCCGGGCGCGCCGGGAACGTCTCGAGATCGAAGGTCGCGTGATGGACGGCCACGCCCTGGACCTGCCGGACGCTACGTTCGAAATGACCGGCTCGCAGTTCGGCGTCATGCTCTTCCCCGACCTTCCACGCGGTTTGAGCGAGATGGTGCGGGTGACGAAAGCGAACGGTCGGGTGGTCCTGATTGCGTTCGGACCGATCGAGAAAGCCGAGTTCTTCGGGTTCTTCGTGCGGGCGATCCGGGCCGCGCTTCCGGGCTTCACCGGCCCGGCGCAGCCGCCGCTGCCGTTCCAGTTGGGCGAGCCGGAGACATTCCGCCGGCGGCTCGAAGCGGCCGGGCTGAGCGACGTGCAGGTGGAGTCGACGGCGACGCAGTATCCGATCCGCTCGGGGAAGCACCTGTGGCACTGGCTGATGAACAGCAACCCGATTCCGTCGATGATCCTGGCCGAGCTGCGCCTGACGGCGGCGCAAACCGGGCAGATACGGGAATCGCTCGACCGGCAGGTCCAGGAGCGGGCCGACGGCAGGGATGTGGCCACGCTTACGGCGGCGATCAACATAGGCACCGGCACCAAGACGGTCTAGCACGCTCGCCGGCCGAAGCCGGCCGACCGCCGGCGGTGATGGCGCAGGTGGATGGAGCGACCGCCGGGACCGCCGCTGGTCGAGCGCTCACCGCTCCACGATCGTCCGCAGCACCGGTTTGATGTCGACGACCGGTGTGCCGTCGATCGCTTCCATAGGCGCTACCCGCAGCCGGTTGCCCTGGATCGCGAGCAGAGACACCCGATGCAGGCCGATCGGATTCGGGCGGTCCGGAGAGCGCGTGGCGAACACGCCGAGCAGCGGTCGATCGAGCTTGCGGCGGGGGTGTACCTGCAGCACGTCCCGGTTCGCGGCGTGGAGCCACGTGAAGATCAGCAGCTCGTCGCCTGCCTTCAACCCGGTCAGCCCCGCGGCCACGCGATCGGCGATCTCGATCCACGCGTCCACGCCGCCCTCGTCGCCCTGACACGGGGCATCGGCGCGCGTGGATATGGGCGAACGTATCACGCCGATCGCCTGCAGCACGAACTGGTCTGTGTCCACGATTGCCTCGCTGGTATTCGGTGGCGCCCCGATCCGGGCCGGCAACGCCCGCAGCGCCGGTTCCGTGCCCATTATGAGAAAGACGGGAGGGGTATTGCTACCGGGCACGAGAATCGAATGCGCGTACTCGCGCGGCGGGTATCACAATCGAGGCCGGCGCCGGCCTTGGCCTAGGCGAATGGCGAATTGACAGGCTGAGCGTGCGCGGCATAGGGTCGGCGGCACGTGTGCTCCTCGAGGCGGCACGCGCTGGCGGATGCAGCCCGCCGGCAAGCGGGGAGCAGTTGCCACAATCGAGCCCTGCGAACGGGCAGCGGCGTGCAGGCGCAGCCGGCTGCCCGGCACGCGGCATCGGCGGCGAATGGAGGCGAGCGCATGAGCTGGATCATTGCGTTGATCATTGGCGGCATCGTCGGGTGGCTTGCGAGCATCCTCATGAAGACGAATGCGCAGATGGGGATCGTCGCGAACGTGATCGTCGGTATCGTCGGCGGGTTGATCGGCAACTGGATAGCGGGCCTCCTGGGATTCGAGGCCACGGGAAACCTGGCGCGCTTCTTGATTGCGCTCGCGGGTGCCGTCGTGCTGATTTTCATACTTCAGCAGATCGGCTACTTCCGGAAGCGCTCCGCCTAGCCCTGACGGCGCACGCGTCTCGCGCAGTCCGAGCAAGCGCATCGAATAGGACGGGCACGATGGCGCCTTACGCATCGCCCAATTGACGCGCTCCGCCGACCCGCAATAACTTCCGCATTCGGCTCGCCGTTCGCACAGTCCGCCCGCGCGAGCTCGCGGGGAACAGGCGGGATGCCAACCGAGTTGCCCGATCGCACACGTCGCCGGCGCCACGCTCGTGCGTTCGTCGTCGCGGCGCTTGCCGCCTCGGCGATCGCCTGCGCCACCCGGCCCCCGGGGGTACCGCGCGCGTCGTGGCAGGCGCTCCCGTGGGGCGCGGTGAGCCTCGACGGCTACGGCGCATCGGAGGACCTTCGTGCATCGCATCGATTCGCGTCTGCGCCACTGGCGGCAGGCAAGGACCGGCAGGGCCGCCCGCGCTACGCGGTGCTCGCGCTTTCGGGCGGCGGGGCGAACGGCGCCTTCGGCGCCGGGCTGCTCGCGGGCTGGAGCAAGCACGGCTCGCGGCCGAGCTTCAAGATCGTGACGGGCGTATCGACCGGTTCGCTCATCGCGGTCTACGCCTTCCTCGGGCCGAAGTACGACCGCGAGCTCGAGCGCTTCTACACCACGGCCACCGACGCCGACGTGCTCTCGATGCGGTCCAGGCTGTCGGGCCTGTTCGGCGATTCGCTAGCCGACAACGCGCCGCTCAAGGAGACCATCGCGCGCGCGATCGATGAGCGCGTCCTCAACGAGGTGGCGCAAGAACACCGCCGCGGTCGGCGGCTCTACGTTTCGACGACGGATCTCGACGGCGCGCGGATCGTTGCCTGGGACATGGGAGCGATCGCGGCGAGCGCACATCCCGATCGGCTGCAGCGGTTTCGCGACGTATTGCTCGCCTCAACCTCGATCCCGGTCGTGTTTCCGCCGGTCTACTTCCCGGTCGAGGTCGGCGGCGCCACTTACAGCCAGATGCACGTCGACGGCGGCGCAACGGCGAACCTGCTGTTCGCCGGATTCATGATCGACGTGCTGCGCGCGACCGAGGGGAGTCGCTTTCGGCCGGAGGCGCGCGTCGATTTCTACACCGTCATCAACGGCTATCTGCGTCCCGGCCCGCACAGCGACCCCATCGCGCCGGATCTCCTCGGTATTGCGGTCGCATCGAACTGGATCACGTCCTGGGCCGCGCAGTCGAGTCTCGTCGTGCGCCTTTACCACGTCGTGCGTCGCGTCGGCTGGGAGTTCCATCTGGCCGGCATTCCGCGCGAGTACGAAGGCGAGCTGCCGTCGGCGAGCTTCGATCCCGAGCGCATGACGCGCCTCTTTCGCTACGCCGAGGCGCTCGCGGCGAGCGGGTTTCCCTGGCAGGACCATCCGCCGGGGATGGATCCGCGCGAGCGTCTCGCGCCGCAATGAGGGCGAGTTCATCAAGGCAGCCGTGGCCCACGACGTCCCGGCGAAGGACGACATCGTCCACGCCACCGACCGCATCGCGTACCTGCGGGCGTATCTCACGCAGCTGCAGCACGCGACGGGCGGCGTGCCGATCAAATGCTATTTCCACGGGAGCCCGATGGACAACTTCGAGTGGATGGCGGGATACGGCAACCGCTTCGGCGTGGCGCACGTGGATTTCAAGAGGCCGAGGCGCACGCCGAAGAAAAGCGCGCGCTGGTTTCGGAGGCCGCGCGGCGCAACGCGGTGGTCTACGCACCGCTTGCCGTGACCTTGGTTGAACGAAAGACCGGTCACACGGAGGATCGCAATGAAACCAGCCTTGCATGCACCCCTCGTTCTCCTGTTGAGCGCCGTGCTGGCCGGCGCCGCGCATGGGCAGAAGCCCATGCCTGGCGAGCCGACGGGTTCGCCCGACGAGCGCGCGGCGGCGACGGAACGGCAGATGACCGACGATGAGCGCTTTGGAATGATCTACAGCGTCATGGGCGCCGCCTCGATCCTTGGGAAGGGGCCCGACCCGCGCATTCCCAAGGGGACCCCGATGAGCGCAGGCTACGCCCGGGGGGTGCCGCGGCTCGGCGTGCCCGCGCAGCTCCAGACCGACGCCAGCATGGGCGTCACGAACCCCCGCAACAGCTACAGACCGGACGACCCGGGGGCCACCGCATTTCCGTCGTCAATCCTCGTGGGTTCGAGCTTCAATCCGTCACTCGCGCGCCGGGTCGGGGAGGCGATTGCTCGCGAAGCACGCGTGCGTGGATTCAACGTCCTGCTGGCTCCCGGTGCGAATCTCACGAGCGAAGTAAGGAACGGGAGGAACTACGAGTACTTCGCGGAAGACCCCTGGCTCACCGGCGTGATGGCCGCCGAGGCCGTGAACGGCATTCAGAGTGTCGGCGTCGTCGCCGCATTGAAGCACTATGCCGCGAACAATTTCGAACACAACCGCCACTGGCAAGACGCGATCGTCGATCGGGCAGCGCTGCGGGAAGGCGAGATGCTCGGATTCCAGATCGCCATCGAGCGCTCGCAGCCGGGCTCCATCATGTGCGGCTACAACAAGCTCAACGGCGAGTATCTGTGCGGCAACGACTGGCTGCTGAACCAGATTCTGAAGAAGACCTGGGGGTACAAGGGGTGGGTGATGTCCGACTGGGGAGCTGTGCCCAGTTGGGACTTCGCGCTCGAGGGGCTCGACCAGGAATCGGGTGTCCAGGTCGACGTCATGCAATGGGGATCGGAAGCTTTCACCGACGAACTGCGCGCGGCCTATCGTGACGGCAAGTTGCCCAAGGCCCGATTGTCGGACATGGTTCGCCGAATGGTGCGCTCGATGTATGCCGTGGGCGCGGACAAGTGGGAGCCGTTTCCGCCCGTCGACATGGAGGCGCACAACGTCGTTGCGCTCGATGCCGCGCGACAGGGGATCGTACTCCTGAAGAACGAGGGATCTGCACTTCCCCTTGCCACCGATCGTCCGCTCAAGATCGCCGTCATCGGCGGCCACGCCCAAACGGGCGTCATCAGTGGAACGGGTTCCGGGGCGGTGATGCCTGTCGGCGGCTATGCCGGACAGATCAACATCGGCGGGGCGCACGGACTAATGGGTGCGTCGCGCAGTCTGTTCCTGTTCCGGCCTTCTCCGGTCGACGAATTGAAGAAGCTGCTTCCTTCCGCGGAGATCGAATACGACGGCGCGTATACGCCTTCCGAATCCGCACTCCTTGCGCAGCGATCCGATGTCGCAATCGTCTTCGCCATTCGCGTGGAGGGCGAGGCGTTCGATTTGCCGGACCTGTCGCTGCCGTGGGGACAGGACGCCGTCATCGAGGCAGTCGCCGCCGCCAATCCCAACACAATCGTCGTCCTTCAGACGGGGAACCCCGTTTCGATGCCGTGGCGAAACAAAGTGAAGGGAATCGTCCAGGCGTGGTTCCCCGGCCAGGCGGGTGCGACCGCCATCGCGGAAGTGCTCACGGGCAAGGTCAATCCATCGGGCCGCACGCCGATCACCTGGCCCGCAGATCTTGCCGATACGCCGCGACCGACGATGCCGATCCTGGCGGAGAAATGGGGGACGCCCGTCACGATCCGCTACGTAGAAGGTGCAGAAATTGGCTATCGGTGGTTTGCCGGCACCGGTCGCAAACCGATGTATCCGTTCGGCCATGGCCTGAGCTACACGCGCTTCGCCTACGAGGGCTTCAAGGTGAGCGGTGGGGATACAGTCAGTGCGACCTTCACAGTGACGAACACGGGCAAGCGCGCGGGCGCCGATGTGCCGCAGGTCTACCTCGCGGACGCAGCCGGCGAGAAGCGCATGCGGCTCCTGGGCTTCGAGCGCGTCGAGCTGGCGCCGGGTGAATCGAAAGAAGTCACGGTAATCGCTGATCCGCGCCTGCTCGCGCGCTTCGACGCGAAGGAGCAGCAGTGGCGGATCGACGAAGGCGCGTACACCGTGGTGCTCGCGCGCTCGGCCGAGGCGCCGGCGGCGAAGGCACAGGTGCAGCTCGCAGGGCGGCTGTTCGGCTCCTGACCGAATGCAGGCTTTCAAAATCAGTGCACAGTGGTTCCGCGAGGCGCCAGGCCCAATGCGGTGGCGTGCGATGTGCCGCGGGCGAAGCAGTCGCGAGGTCGATGCGCCTCGACGACGGGAGGCCCGGCTGCGGGGCATGCCGCGGACGGCCGCGAGGAGCGCACGGCTCCGATGAACCTGACGCCGCTCACCTCGCTGCTGCTCGCGGTGGTCGTGCTGCTCGTCGGTACGCTGGTCAACCGGAGTGTGCGGCTGCTGTCAAAATACAACATTCCCGATCCGATCACCGGCGGGCTGTTGTTCGCGGTGACGGCATCCATTATCGCCGCGGTTGTCGGTTGGCGACTAGGCATCGACCAGACGCTCAAGCCGGTTCTGCTCCTCATGTTCTTCGCCGGCGTCGGCATGTCGGCCGACCTGCGCCTGCTCAAGCTCGGCGGCAAGGCGCTCGCCGTGTTCCTGCTGGTCCTTTTCCCCTACATCCTGGTGCAGGACGCGGTGGGGGTCGGCGTGGCGAAGCTGCTCGATCTCCACCCGATCTTCGGCCTGGTCGGCGGCTCGATCACGCTGGTCGGCGGCCACGGCACGGGCGCCGCGTATGCCGAGCGTTTTGCCGAGGTGAACAACCTCCAGGCGGTGATGGAGCTGTCCATGACCGTGGCGACCATCGGCCTGGTCCTTGGCGGCATCATCGGCGGGCCGGTCGCGGAGTACCTGGTGCGGCGGCACCAATTGCGTTCCGGCGCAGCCGCGGAAGCGGCTTCTCCCGAGGCGAGGGAAACCGTCGCACCCATAACCGACGTCGGCTTCATCGGCGTGCTCGCGGGTATTCTCGCCGCGGTTATCGGCGGGAGCTGGCTCGGCGAGCGCTTTTCCGGCGGCGCCGTCACCATCCCGGGCTTCCTCTGGTGTATGGTCCTCGGCGTCGCCATTCGCAACCTGGCGCCGTTCGTTCGCGTCCGCACCGACGACCGCGCCGCGTATCTGATCTCGGCCGTCTCGCTGTCGCTCTTTCTGGTCATGACGATGATGGCGCTCGATCTCGTCGAGGTCGCGCGGTCGGCCGGACCGTTCCTGATCATGATCGTTGCCCAGGCGGTCTTCATGGTGCTGTACGCGATCTACGTCTGTTTCCGCCTCATGGGACGCGACTACGAGGCGGCGACGACGTCGGCCGCGTTCATCGGCTTCAACATGGGCTCGACCGCAACGGCCATGGCCAATATGCAGGCGATCACGGCGAAATATGGCCCGGCGCCCAAGAGCCACCTTATCGTGCCGCTCGCCGGCGCCTTTTTCATCGACCTGATGAATGCATTCGTGCTGACGCTGCTGCTGGCGTTGCCGTTCATGGGGGCCGGATGAGACGCACGTTAATTCTGGCATTGGCGGTGCTGCTCGCCGGCTGCGCGCGCGGCCCGAGCACCGAGGCGCTGAAGGCTGACGTGGAGAAGCGCCTGGCCGAGGCGCTGCCGGCCGGTACGGTGGCGATTGCCGCGCTCGAGCGGCGCGGCTCGCAATCGGACACCAAGGCGCCGGCAGGGGAGAGGCGCCGCATCGTCTACTACGACGTCGTGCTGCGGCTCGAACGCGACTTCGACTTCGGCGCCTGGGATGCGCCCGGAACGGCGGGTCTCGTGTCCGCACTGGGCGCGGGGCCGAAAGGCGTGGCCGGCATCACGTCGGGCGGCAACAAGGCAGGCGATCGCATTCGGGCTCACGGAACCGCGCTTTATGCGCGCAAGGAGAACCAGTGGATCAGCGTCGCGCCCGGCGGCTTCCGCCCGGTCGCCGCGCCATCCTACGCGGCGAATGCGGCCGAGGGTCCGGCCGCCATTCTCGAGGCGATGCGCGCGATCGTCGAGTCGATACCGGCGGGCGCATCCCGGGCCGAGCGCGAGGCGATCGAGCAGGAGCTATTGACGGCCCATGCGGCGATTCGCGGCCGCCTCGCGCGGCTCGCCGAAGGCTATGCCATGGCCGCGGGCCCGGAGCACGGCCAGTACCTGCGCCTCGCGCGGGCACTTGCTTCCGGCAGCGACGTGCGGATCGTGCCGCTCGTTACCCGCGGGGGTGAAGAAAACCTGCGCTTGCTGCGCGAAGGCAAGGTGACGCTGGCACTGGCCCAGGGCGATGCCGCGCTCCATGCATTGGAGGGCACGGGCAATTTCTCCGCCGATGGGCCGTACGCGGCGCTCCGCGCCGTCGGAGGCCTTTACCCCGAGCCGGTCCACGTGCTGGTGCGCGCCGACAGCGCTTTCGACGCCGTTGAAGATCTGAAAGGCAGGCGCGTCGTCGTCGGCGTCGAAGGCTCCGCGTCGCGCGCGACCGCACTGCGCGTGCTGGCGGCGCACGCGCTCGCGCCGCCCGATATCGTGCTCCTGGACGTGGCGCTCGGCGACGGGTTGGTCGCTCTGCGCGACGGCCGGGCCGATGCCGTCATTCAGATCATCGGCGTGCCGGCCGACAGCGTGCGCGACGCGCTCGCCGAGGTGCCGCTGCGGCTGCTGGCGCTCGCGAAACCGGCTGTCGAGGAGCTGGTGGGCGCCAAGGCCGGCTACTTCGCCTACACGATCCCGCGCTGGACGTACGCCACGCAGGCCGAAAACGTTCCGACGATCGCGACAGCCGCACTGCTCCTCGCCGGCGCCGGCCTGTCGGAGGCCGAAGTCGGCCGCATCGCGCACCTGGTGTTCCGGCAAGGCCGTGACCTCGCGGCGCGCGGCAGCGCGCAAGGCACGCAAGTCTCGGCGGGGAACGCGCGTGAAGGACTCTCGATTCCGCTGCATCATGCCGCCGCCGGCGCGATCGACGCCATGGCCGGGAAGTAGCGCGTCGCAGCCTGGGGCGGCGAGGATCAGCGCTTGCGACGGGTCCGGAACGTAATGGAATAGCGGAGCGTCTTCGTCGGCGGGATGCTGTGCTGCCAGCCCCAGCGCGCCGGTCCGCGCATGACATAGGCGGAGCGCGGCTCGAGCGTGAGCGCGAACGTTTCCTCGCGCCTGTTGCGCCGGGGCGGGTAGGGGCGAAAGCGCATGCGGCAGGACCCGAGGAGCGAGATGCCGACGATGACGGCGAACTCCGGGGCATCGCGGTGCCAGCCGAGTTGCGTACCCGGCCGGTACTCGGTGACGAGGCCGTGCGCGAAGCTCTGCGCCGGAAGATCGACCCACTGCGCAGCCTTCTCGCGCAGCGTCATCAGGAACGACGGCAGCGGCGGGCCGGGCAGCAGTGCATTGGTGCGGAAATCGTAGGCGACGCCGAAGCTCTGGATGCGCCGCTTCGCGGTGAACGACTTGTACTGCGCTTCGCGCAGCGGCAGCCGCTCGATCTCCGCGAGCAGCTCGGCCTCCTCGGCGGCGGTGATGAAGTCCGGCCAGTAGATCAGGCCTTCGGGCAGCGGCGGTGTCGCGTCGAAGAGGTCGCGCTGCCCGGGTTCGCGGCCTGCCGCGCGCGGCGGCGCGCCGTTCACTGTCTTGCGATCCGACTTCATCGAACAGCGCGCACCCGGCGTCTCGTCAGTACGCCGCGAACACGTCGTCGGGGTAACAGTAGAGCCAGTGCTCGCCCGGCTGCGCCGACGCGATGACCGGGTGTGCGCTCGCACGCGCATGGCGGCTCGCATGCCGGTTGCGCGAGCTGTCGCAGCATAGCGTCACGCCGCATTCCTGACAGGTGCGCAGGTGTACCCACGAATCGCCGGTCTTCACGCATTCCTCGCATTCTAGCCGCTTCGGGCCTTTGACCGTGCCGGCCCGATCGAGGTGCGGGCAGCCCTTCGCCGCCATCGAGCCTCCTCAGGTGCGCAGCGCCTGGTGTACCAGCGCTACGGCGATGGAGCCTTCGCCGACGGCGGAGGCGACGCGCTTCACGTTTCCCGCGCGCACATCGCCGACCGCAAACACCGACGGCCGGCTGGTCTCGAGCAGCAGCGGCGGGCGCAGGAGCGGCCACGCGGCGGCGGCGAGGTCGTCGGGGGTGAGCGCGGGGCCGGTCTTGATGAAGCCTTTGGAATCGAGCGTAATGCAGCCCTCGAGCCAGCGGGTGGCGGGAGTGGCGCCGGTCATGACGAACACGTGCCGGATGTCGTGCTGCTCGGGCGCGCCGCTCGCGCGATGGCGCCAGCACACCCGCTCGAGGTGCTCGCCGCCTTCGAGCGTCTCGATCTCCGTCTCCAGATGGAGCGTGATCGCCGGGTTGTCGGCGATGCGCCGCACCAGGTAGCGGGACATGCTGTGCGCTAGACTCTGCGACCGGCACAGCATGTGCACGCGGCGCGAGTGCTGCGCGAGATAGACCGCGGCCTGCCCGGCCGAGTTGCCGCCGCCGACGACGGCGACATCCTGATCCTTGCAGAGCTGCGCCTCCGTGAACGTGGCGCCGTAGTAGACGCCGGCGCCTTCGAAGCGCGACAGATTCCCGATCGCCGGCCTGCGGTACTCGGCGCCGGTCGCGATGATGACCGCGTGCGCCGGGATGGACACACCGTCGTCCGTCTCGACGACGTACGGCTTGCGCTGGCAGTGCAGACGCCTCGCGCTCTTCGCGATCACCACCTGCGCGCCGAACTTCTCCGCCTGCGCCTGCGCGCGCGCCGCCAGCTCCTGCCCCGCGATGCCGCTCGGGAATCCGAGGTAGTTCTCGATGCGCGAGCTCGCCCCTGCCTGTCCGCCCGGCGCGTCGCTCTCGAGCACGAGCGTGTCGAGTCCTTCGGAGGCCGCGTATACCGCGGCCGCGAGACCCGACGGTCCGGCGCCGATGATGACGACGTCGCGCACCTGCTCCGGGTCGATCGCATCGTTGAAGCCGAGGCATTCGGCGATGCGGCGATTGCCGGGGCGCCGCAGGACGAGGTCGCCGCGGCAGATCAGTACCGGCACGTCCTCATCGGTCACGCGAAAGCGGTCGAGCAGCTCCTGGACGTCCGGGTCGCGGTCGAGGTCGATGTAGTGGTAGGGATGGCCGTTGCGCGACAGGAACTCCTTGACCCGCAGGGTGTCGGCGCAGTGATCCGAGCCGATGAGCACCTCGCCCTTGCCGCGCGCGAACAGCTCCGCCCGGCGCTGGATCAGGGCGCGCATGATGATCTCGCTGAGCTCGGCGTCCGTCTGCACCAGCTCGAGGAGCTGTTCGCGGTCGAGCTCGATGACCTCGCCGGCTGCGGCCGCTTGCACCCGGGTGAGCGAGCGGCGCCCGGAGAGCGTGTTGATCTCGCCGCTGAAGTGCCCCGGTCCGTGCACGGCGACCCGTTCCTCACCGGTCAGCGATTGCTTGGTGATCTCGATCTCGCCTTGCGTTACGACGAGGAACGGCGCCGCCGGCGCGCCGGCTTCGACCAGTACCTCGCCCGGCCGCATCGCGCGCCGCCGGCCGCGCGCCGCGATCCGTGCGATCTGCGCTGCGGTGAGGGTCGGAAACGTCGCGTCGCGGCGCTTGATCGGGGGCGGGGAAGCTTGCGTAACCGTCTCTGTCATGCTGCTGCCGGGCGCCGGATGGCTTCCAGCTTACCCGAGCGGCCGAAGCGCCGGTAACGCCAGGGTCGCGGCGCCAGGGCGATCCCCGACCTCAGGCGCGCCGTGCTAGGTAGTTCTCCTGAAGCAATCGCGGCGTGCACATCTGCGGGGTTGCAGGGAAGCGGCGATCGCGCGCCTTCGGAAACGGCTCATCCGCAGTAGCGCCTCACCCAGTCGAGCAGCTCGTCGAGATCGATCGGTTTCTCGATGCGGCCGACGGTTGCCGGGTGTCGTGTGGCGGCGTCCTTGGCGGCGCTCAACACCACTACCGGGATGGCGACGAGATCGTCCGGCTCCTGCTCGAGTCGCTCGAGGAACGTGCTGCCCCCCATCACCGGCATCATGAGATCGAGGAGGATGAGGGCCGGACGCTCCGCGCCCGTCCGCAAACACTCGAGCGCTTCGCGCCCATTGGCTGCCGTGAGGACCGGATAGCCGGCATCGGCGAGCAGGTCGCGCAGGCTGTTGCGGATGTCCGGCTCGTCCTCGACCAGCAGCAGCGGCCTACGGCCCGGGGACGCCACGGGGCAGCTCCACGATGAACAGTGAACCCTGGCCGAGCGCGCTCTCGACGCGGATCGAGCCTTCGTGCAGTTCGAGGATCTGGCGCACGATGAAAAGACCGAGGCCGAGCCCGCCGGGCGTTGCTTCCGACGCCACCCGCTCGAAGCGCTGGAAGATCCGCTCCTGGTCCTCGTGCGCGATGCCGCGCCCGCGATCCCGGACGGTCAACCGCGCCTGTGTGGGGCTGCCGCGCACCGTGACTTCGATCGGGTTGCCTTCGCCGTAGCGGGCGGCGTTGGTGAGCAGGTTGACCAGCACCTGGTCGATCCGGAATCGGTCCCAATGACCGATCACGGGCTCCTCGGCATCGAGCGACAGCGTCGATCCGATCGCCATGATCTCCGGTGCCATGCGCTCGATCACCTCCCGCGCCAGTTCCGTGAGATCGAACGTTTCCAGGTGCAGGGCCAGCTTGCCGAGGGCGAGGCGCGAGATATCGAGCATGTCGTCGACCAGACGCGCGAGCCGGCGCACCTGCCTGTCCATCTGGTCGACGAGCAGCGGCACGCGGTCGATCGCGTTCGCCGGCGCGTTCGGCTGCGTCGCGCGGCGGATGATTTGCGCCTGCAGCGAGATCGCCGTGAGCGGCGTCTTCAGCTCGTGCGAGGCGATCGAGAGGAACTCGTCGCGTGCCCGCACCGCCTCGCGCAGCTCGCTCTCGATGGCCTTCGTATCGGTGGCATCGCGAACCGTGCCGATGATTTTCACCGCGCGCCCCTCGGCATCGCATTCGGTCCGTCCGGCGGAGGCGAGCCAGTGCACACTCCCGTCGGGCCACAGCACGCGAAACTCGTGCGCATAGGAGCCGCGCTCGAGGATGGCGCGGTCCTGGTCCGCGCGCACCCGCTCCCGATCGTCCGGGTGCACGTGCGCGAGCAGCGTTTCGCGCGTCCACTCGGGCAGCGGCGCCTCGTGGCCGAAGAGACGGTCGTGCTGTTCGTCGCGCCAGATGCTCCAGTCCGGCAGATCGATCTCCCAGACGCCGACGCGGGCGGCCCGCGTGGCGCGCTGCAGCCGCTCCTGTCCGCGGCGAAACCGTTCTTCGCGTTCGCGCAGCGTGCGTTCGGCCTGCCTCTGCGCGGACTGGTCCTGTATTGCGCCGAACATGCGCACCGCCTTGCCGGCTGAATCGCGCAGGACGTAGCCGCGGTCGACCACTTCCGCATACGATCCGTCGGCCCGCCGGAAGCGGTACGTGGCCTCCCAGCGCGACTCGGGTCCGCCGAGCAGGCGGTCCAGGGCCGCCGAGACGCGCCCGCGGTCCTCCGGATGGATGTGCTCGTACCAGAAACCGAAGTCGCTTTCGAGGATGTCTTCCGGGTAGCCGTACTCGTCGCAGAGCGCACGGTTCCACTCGACGGCGTTCGTCAGCGTGTCCCAGTCGTAGAGCAGGTCGCGGGTTGCGGCGCCGACCATCCGGTATCGCAGTTCGCTCTGGCGCAGCGCCGTTTCGAGCCGATGACGTTCGGCGCGCTCCAGAAGCAGCGCGCGCTGCCGGCGTTCGTGCTCGATCAGCCACTTGAGCTTGCCGCGCACCCGGTCCGGCTCGAGCGGCTGCCGGATCAACTCGACCGGCGCGTTCTCCTGCCCGGGAAACGACACCCGGCGCTCGTCGCCCGGCCCGAGCAGTATGCCGAGCGGCAGATTCCTGCCGTGCTCGCAGTTGCGGATCAGGGCCACGAGCGCCAGGTTGGTCATCGCCGGCAGCCGTACGTCGACGACGGCGGCCGCGTAGTCGTCGCCGCACGCGAGCATCTTGACCGCCTGATAGCCGGTCGTGACCACGGTCGGAACGATGCCCATTTCCCGGTGCAGCCGCACCAGTTCTTCGACGTCGGGCCGGTCGCTCACGATGAGCACTTTCAGCGGCTCCAAGTCCGCCGGCCTCTCGTCCAGCGCCGCCCCCCGCGCCAGTCCCGCCTTCCGCGGCTCCAGCCGCAGGTGAAAGCGCGCGAGCCGCTTCATGCTGCCTCCTCCGGATCGATCATCCTGTCGGCGAGCCGGTCGCGCCTGGCAGACGGGGATGGCATGCGTTTCACCCCGGCTCCCGCGCCGCGCCGTCGGCGCGCCGCGCGGCCGCGAGCACCTCGACGGCGCCGAGAGCATCGGCCGCGTAGGCGTCGCCGCCGAGACGGCGCCAGAGCTCCGGCACGCGGTTCAGCACGCCGCCGCCGAGCAGCACCAGGATGCCGCGTCCGCGGCGCGCGCGCAGCTCGGCGATGAGCGACGCGGCCTGATAGAGGTGCATCGCGCCCGACACCGACAGGCAGAGCACGTGCGCGTCCGCGCGTTCCACGATCTCGACCACGGCGTCTGCGGGCACGTTGGCGCCGAGATACAACGTATCCCAGCCGGCGGCTTGGAGCAGGTAAGCGACCATGCGGGCGCCGCACTCGTGCACCTCGCCGGGCACGCAGGCGACGACCACGCGTCCGCGGGTCCCGGCGGGTTGCGGCAGGCGTACCTGCAGCTGATCGATGAGCATCTGGACGACCGCACAACCGTAATGCTCGAGTGCTACCGAGATCTGGTTCGTCTGCCACAGCAGGCCGATCTCGTACAGCGCCGGCTGCAGTACGCGGACGTAGAGGTCGGGAACGGAGACGCCGGCGGCAGCCGCCTGGTGCAGCAGTGCGGCGGCTTCATTGCGGCGCAGCGCCAGGAGCGCCTCGACGACGCGCCGCGCAAGGGCGCCCAGGGGTTGCGTATCGTCGATGTAGCTGATGCCGGGCCGGGAATCGCGGCTGCAGTAGAGCGGATGGATCCGGGCGACATCCGGATCTTCGTACGCGCGCAACGCCTCTTCGATGATCGCGGCGCCCGCATGCGCCTCGGCGGGCGGCACGAAGTCGGCGAGCACGCTCGCGAGCGCCTCGAGGTTGGCGGTGAGATGCGCTTCGGGAATCCCGGTGCTCGACCACACCGCACGCGCCCAGCACGCATACTCGACGAACAGCTGCGGGGCATCGAACGCGATCGCCTGCGACAGATGCGCGGCATGGAACACGGTCTGGTCCACGTAGCGCTGCAGGCCGTCGCCTTCGGTGCGAGCGGCGAGATGCGGATAAAGATCGAGCAGCCGCGCGACCGTTGCAGCGGCAATATCGTGGCGCCGCTCGTTGAGCCGATGGCTCGCGAGCGGCTGCATGGCGGTCACAACCCGATGCTCACGCGGGCGCACTCTATGCTCGCCCGCCGCCGGTGACTCTCCTTGCAGGGAACGGCGTTCATCATTGAACTCATCCTCCGTTCCACATACTGCCTGGTGCCGGTGCGCGCGTCCGGCACCCGCTTGCACTCGTACGCACTGCGCGCAGCTCTCGACCTGCGCGCCCCGGGCGGCACGCCTGCGCGAGCCCCGCGGCGATCTTAATCTAATCCTGAAACCGAAACCCGGCCAGAGGGTCGTGCCGGCAGAGCGCGCATCTTGTGCGACCGGAGCGGTAACGTTTCGAAGGGCGGTACCGGGGCCCGATTTCGACAACGCCGGGGTAGATAGGCGCGCCGCGGCCGATGGTTTATGAGGCGCTCAAGAGCCGGGTTTCGTCCATGAGGTCTCGGGCATCGATAGCCCGGGGGGACGGAACCGCGGCCGCGCTCCGCCACGCGGCGTAATGAGAAGCGTTCGCGGCAAAACGCGCCGGCTTCGAGATGCCACGCCGCCTCTCGCCCGGCGTACAGGGGCGCCGATCGTTATCTTTTTTATATTTCGTGCGAGGGGCGCAAAGCGGCGGCGCATTGGACTGTGCCGGCAGCGCTTGCTGGCGCCAAGGCAGTCGTCCGGCGCAGGTGCACGGGCGCTGGCAGGAGCGGGACGGTCGCGGCGACGCGCTGTCCCGCCGGTTGAGCCGTTGCGCCGACGGCTTACGACGCCGGGACGATCGGCGCTTCCGGGATCTTCACGACCGGAAGCGTCAGCACTTCCGCGGCGAAGCCGTCTTCCTTCCGCGTCACCGAGAGCACCTGGGTGTCGTTCAGGCGGCGGCTCAAACCGTACAATAGGCCGTCCCCGTGCACGACGGTGATCTTGTCACCGGGCCGGAGCCGCTCGAACGTCCGACGCACACCCGGCACGTTCAGCACCGCGTTCAGGTCGTTGGTGCTCAGCCTCAGCTCCCGGAAGATCCGCTCGAGCGTGTCGTTCGGCTGGACCACGACTTCGACCCGCCCCGTCGGCGGAAGCTCGATCTCTTCCGGCGCTGTTTCGGCGATCGATTCCTGCGGAAGGTCTTGCGGCGTCTCGGCGGCGGTCGCGGGCGCGGCGGCCGGCGTCGTTGGCCGCGACAACGAGTGCGCGAGCGTGCCGCCGATGAGCGGCGACAGCAGCACGAGCAGCACCCACCAGCCGTAGCGCTTGTTGCGCGGGGTGTTGAAGGTAAGCTCGTGATTGAAGGTAAGCGGGGTCTTCTGCCTCACCGTGTCGTACCTCCCGGATGAGGCGATCCATCATAAGTGATGGAGCGGCGGCTGCAACGAAGGACGATTGCAGATCTTCGGCCCGCAGCTACATGCCGTCGGAACGCGCAGGCGCGAGGCGGAGACGGGCGAAGCGCGTCGTCGACAAGAGCTCGAGGCTCCGCCGCGTTCGCGCAAGGCGCGAACCGAGGCTGCCGCGAGGGACGGTTTGCGCGGTGCGGCATGGGGAACCGGCCCGGTTGCCGCAGAAACCGAAGCCCGGCTCGGTCGGAAGGCTTGCGTCGATGGCCGTTCGCCGTCCGGCCCGAGCGAGAGTGCACCAAGGCTGTCGTCGCCGCTTCGGTGTCCGGTCGATGTGTACGGCCGGGAACGCCGAGAAGCGTGCGCCGCCGCTGGTACTGCCCGTCGGATGTGCCAACGCGTAGACTGAGCCGGCATCGGCGAAGGAAATCGATCGATGGCGTCTCTGCCCATACCCGCCGTTTTCGTCGGTCACGGCACACCGATGAACGCGCTCGACCGCAACCGGTATACGGGAGCGTGGCGTGCATTCGGCGCATCGATTCCCCGGCCGCGCGCGATACTCGCGATTTCCGCGCATTGGTACATCGGCGCAACCGCCGTAACGACGATGGCGAAGCCGCCGACGATCCACGATTTCTACGGCTTTCCGCAGGCGCTGTTCGATCTCGAGTACCCGGCGCCGGGCGCGCCGGAGCTGGCCGAGGAGGTGGCGGACGCGGT
Organism: Burkholderiales bacterium; assembly: GCA_036381895.1. Taxonomy (GTDB): domain Bacteria; phylum Pseudomonadota; class Gammaproteobacteria; order Acidiferrobacterales; family Sulfurifustaceae; genus JACQFZ01. The sequence continues at coordinate 59,567 of DASVBY010000083.1, forward strand.
GAAGCCCGAGTTCCTCGGACGCGACAGCGACAGCTGGGGCATCGATCACGGCACCTGGTCGGTGCTCGTGCACATGTTTCCGAACGCGGACGTGCCCGTGGTGCAGCTCTCGATCAACGCGGCCAAGCCGTTCGACTACCATGTCGAGCTCGGCGCCAAGCTCGCGCCGCTGCGCGAACGCGGCATCCTGATCCTTTGCAGCGGCAACGTCGTGCACAACCTGCGCCGCATCGAATGGCAGCGGGCGGATGCGGCATTCGACTGGAACCGGCGTTTCGACGAGGCGGCAAGAGCGGTCCTCACGCAGGCGCCGGCCGACGTGCTGAAGCTGCGCGAACACCCGGACTTCCCGCTCGCGGCGCCGACGCCCGATCATTTCATTCCGTTGCTCTATCTCGCGGGGCTCGCGGCAGGCGCCGGCAGGCCCGCCGACGTCCTGGTCGAAGGCTATGCCATGGGCTCGCTCTCGATGACGGCATATACGCTCGGGACGGATGGTGTGCCGCCGTCCACGGAAGGGTCCGGCGCACCGCCGATCGCAGGCGTGCCCGGCGATCAGACCAATCTCTAGAGCGGGTGCCGGTCGCGGCGGCGCGGCGCGGAGAGCGGCGCCGAGAAGCGTCCGCGGCGGCCGCGAGCGGCCCTATTGCCTGCGGAAGTACGCTGTCAGGTCATGGGTTTTCAGCCCCGAGACGTCCTTGGGGATCTCCTCGACGACCATACGCGCCACGTTCTTGCCGAGCTGTTTGCGCAGCGCCCCGAGGAACTTCGGCGGCGCGACCAGGACCAGCTTGTCGTAGCGGTGATCGGTGCGCGCCTTGGCGAGGTAGCGCGCGATGTCGCGCGCGAACACCTGGACGCTGTGGTCGATCGCTCCCTGGGTTTCGCGGTCGCTCGCCGTGCCGCCGGTCGGCGACGTGCCAGGCTTGCCGACCCCGCCATGTCCGTCGAAGCGCGGCTCGCTGTCCGATCGCAGGTCCCGCTCGTGCTGGCGCGCGGTCGGATTCACCATGTTGTCGATCTCGATCAGCTTCTCGTTCGGTCTGCCGACCTGCAGCACCCGCGCGCGGCTGTCGTCGGCGGCAATGATCCATGTGATCGCCATGGGGAGAATCAGCCAGGTGGCGTCCCGAGGTTAGACAGCGGCCGGATCGGATGTTCGGGCGGGTGCTTTCAGGGAGCGGGAACGGCGTTCCTGCGCCTATTTCGAACCGAAGGCATAGCGGAGCAGGTCGCGGTGCGGAACCGAGGAGATTCGCCGATTCCGGGGGCGCTACCGCGCCGGCTTCCGCGAGTTCCATTTGGACTTCGAGGATATCCTCGCGAGCGACTGCACCGGCGCGATCGATGACCGGCGCGCGGATTGCGCGAGCCAACGCAATCGTTGCCTGCGAACGCGACTTCCGTTGGTCGGGCCAGCCCGCATGCGGCTCGCACGAGAGCCGCGCACTCTTCAGGAGCATGTGCGGGCGGAGGCGGCGGCAGCGGCGCCGCCTCCGCTCCGCGATTGCCATGACCGTTAACGCCGAGTCGGCCGACTGCGCGTTCGTTTTCTTCCGGCGCTCACTCCGGCAGGCTGACTCCCGAGCCGCCCATGTCGGCCGGAAGGTCCTTCATCTTCGGCAGCCCGTCATGGATATGCAGCATCGTGTTCTCATAGTTCACGTGCACCGCCGGACGGTACGGCAGGTCGGGTATGACTGCGGCGTACACGTCCGTGAGCCCCCAGGCCGGGTGCTCGGTGAACACGTGACCGCCGCAGGTCTTGCACCACTTGCGGTAACTGTTCATGGTCTTGTTGTAGGTGCCGATGTTGTCCGCGCCGCGCGTTATTCGCACCGCCTGCGGGTCCCAGAGCGAGAATGCATTGACCGGGCCGGCGGACCAGCGCCGGCACGACTCGCAGTGACAGTACCCCATCGCTGCCGGCTCGCCGCTCACCTCGAATTCCACCGCGCCGCAGAAACAACTTCCCCTGTAGACCTTCTCGGTTTCCATCCCGGACGCCCTCCTGGTGTCTGGTGTGCCGACTATACGGCGACGCTACTACCGGGCACAGAGGGCGCGTGTACGGATCGCTTTGCGTTCACCGCCAACGACATCACATACGCGTGGGTCGGCATCACGCTAGTGTCCGGAGCTTTGTCCGGCGCCGGCAGGGTGGGGGTGTTGGGAGTCGCGATGGCGCCGCAAGCGCAGCGATCGGCGCTTGCGGAATCCCGCCTTCGGGTACGACAGGACCTCGCGAGTTCGTTCCAGGCGTCGCGTAGCGGGAAAGCGGCGCTCACTCTTTGGGTTCACCCGTCATGGGTACGAAGCGCACGGGAAGTTTGTACAGCGTCTCGGTTCCCGTCGCCGTACGGCGCAGCACGCGCAGCTCCTGAATGCCGCTTCCCACCGGGATCGCCATCAGACCTCCGATCCTCAGTTGTTCGAGCAGGGCGGAAGGGACTTTCGCGGGCGCGGCGGTTACGACGATGCGGTCGTACGGGGCCTGCTCGGGCCAGCCGAGATAGCCGTTGCCGACACGCACGTGCACGTTGCGGTAGCCGAGCGCGGAGAGCGTCCGGCGGGCGCGATGCGCGAGCGCAGGGATGATTTCGATCGTATAGACCTCCTGCGCGAGCTCGGCGAGGATCGCCGCCTGGTAGCCGGACCCGGTTCCCACCTCGAGCACGCGATGATGCGGCGCGATATCGAGCGCTTCCGTCATGAATGCGACGACGTACGGTTGGGATATCGTCTGTCCGCGGCCGATGGGCACCGGCCGATCGTCGTACGCCCAGGCGCGCTGCGGTTCCGGGATGAACAGGTGGCGCGGCACCCGGCGCATGGCGTCGAGCACGCGTGCATCCCGAATGCCGCGCGCGCGGAGCTGCGCGTCGACCATGCGGGCGCGCGCCGCTTCCCAGTCGATCGCTTCGGCAGCCGCAGTCACCGCGCCGCTCGAGAGCGCCGCGGCGATCGTCAGGATCAGTCCGAACCGAAAGTGCCGAACCATGCCGCTTCGAGGACGCCACCGTCGTTCCGGGCGAGCGCGCCGCAGGCGGGCGCGACCCGGAATCGACGCGGTGCCAGCTCCGGAGCCAATGTGACATTGCGAGCAAAGCAAGGCAATCGGTTCCGGCGCGCCGGGGTGGGCGGCCCGCTCGCACTCTGCGCGCGCTTTCGTCGGCCGCGGCCGAGCTTTCGCTGCGGCGCCGCTCTTCGGCCGCGAACAGCAGTTCATCCACCCGCCCCGAAACGGAGCACGAAACGCGGGTCTCCCTGCCAGCCGCTCATCGCATCGTTCGGCTCGAAAATCGCCTGAGCATCGCGCTGGTGCAGTCATAGGCGCAGTTCGTCCGTATGCTTCCCGCGCCTGCGGGCCCATCGCCGCGTAACTCCATTTCAGGGGACTCGAATGAAGAAGTTCGTTGTTCTGGCAGCTTCGCTGTCTTCACTGGTGTTGTTCGCGCACGCACATGCCGACGACGGCAGCGTCCGCCGCTGTCTGGCCGCTACCGGAAAGTTCGCGTCCGACACCATCGACCTTATCACCGCCGGGCGCGATCCCGAGGAACTGGCGAATCACATTCGCTTCGGCCGCGAGAACCGTCATCTCACCCGCGAGCTGCGCGAGGCGCAGGTCGCCTATATCTACGCGGTCGCGTCCCAGGCCAAGGGCGCCAGGGATCCCCGCGCCGTGGCGGATGCGCTTGCGGCCGGCGACGAGGAGCGCTTCCCGCTGCTCGACCGCATCATCAACGAATGCATCCGCATGCAATATCAGAAAAAGCGCGTCTGAGCGCCAGCAGACGGGACAACGGCCGCATCCGGACGCATCTCCGCGCCGGCGCGGGTGTTTAGTCGCGACTGCGGTCCGGTCCCGCCTGCCATTGAACTCGTTGCGCATTTTTCACGGACTGCGGTGGTTCGTGTGACGAATCGATCACGCCGCGCGCCGATACTGCGGCGGCTTGCAACGGTTGCAGGCATCGTCAGCCAAGGAGGCAACATGATCCGCACAGGCAAGACCGGAAAACCGAGCCGCACTCAGCGGCGGCCCGGACGCAACTTTCGCAAACGCATTCTCGCCGGCTTCCGTGCCCTCGGGCACGGCGTGGATGCCCGCGCCGCCCGCGCGCAAGTGCACGCGTTCTACCGCTCCGGCGGCGCGGAGTGGACGCGCTGTCTCGACTAGAGCTGCCGTGGGCTAGCCACGCAGTTCGGCGAGGAGCATTCCTGCCGCCCGCATCACGGGTGCGTCGCGGCCCTCGGTAATCGCGTCGTACGCCGGCTGCAGCACCGCCCGCGCCCTGGCCGCGCCCGTGCGGCTGCGGGCGAGCAGGCTTGCCAGGCTCGTTGCGGCTGTCAGCTTCGGCAGCCGCGCGTCCTGTGCCTCCGCGACGGCGATCGCCTCGCGGTAGCAGGCTTCGGCGTCGGCTCGGCGCGACTTTGCGATCATCGCAAGCAGGTCGCCCTTCACGCGCAGCATCTCGGACACCTGGAACAGCGCGTCGCGCGTGCGGGCGGTCGCCAGCGCGCGCTCGACCTCCGCGAGGCCGGCGTCCGGCTGCCCCGCCTTGCCGAGCGCCTCGCCGAGCAGCGCCCGGAAGTAGAGCACGTCCATCTGCCCGCCGGTCGCGGCGATTCGCGCGACGCCTTCGCGCATGCGTTCGAGGCCTTCTTGCGGCCGGCCGAGCGCGGCCAGCGACCACCCCGAGTGCAGCAGCCCCTGCGCGCGCGTAACGGGGAGCAGGTACTCGTCGCTCACGGCGAGCACGCGCTGCGCCCATTCCGCCGTCCGTTCCGGCTCGCCGCGCATCATGCACATGAGACCGCACGCCCAGTACGCGATCGCCGCGGTGAGCGGATGATCGAGCGCGCGCGCGAGCGCGACGGCCTCGCGGCCGAGCTCGAGTGCGCGGTCGAGCCCGCCGCCGAGACAGCGGCTCAGCGCGGCGAAGCAGCGGCAGCAAACGCCGGGATCGTGGCCGGAATAGACGTAGGTGAGCGGGTGATCGCGCTCGCGGCGGTACAGCGCCATGCCGCGCGCGGCGTGCTCGGCCGCCTCGGCGTACCGGCCCATGAAGAAGCTGTTCGTCCAGAAGACGTGATGCGACTCGATGTGGACGCCGACGTCCTTCGAACGGCGCGCGAGCGCGAGACAGCGCTGCCCGAGGCGGCGCGCGATCTGCGGCTCGCCGCCGATCATCCGGTACTGACCCTCGCCGCGCAGGGCGATGAAGAGCTCGCGCTCGTCGCGCAGCTCTTCGCACAAGGCCTGCGCGCGGGTGTAGGCGTCGAGCACCTCCTGCGCGGCCCAGCCCTTGGCCGCCATCATCGCGACGCCGATCGCCCCCTGGTACTCGAGCTCCTGCTTCAGGCGCTCGCGTCCGTCGGGCAGCGCGCCGATCAGGTCGATTCCCTGCCGCAGGTAATCGATCGCCTGCGCGTGCGCCGAACGTTGAATGGCCTTGGCGGCGGAGCGGTAGAGATACCGGATCGCTCTGGCGCGATCCTCGGCGGCGAGCGCATGGTGCGCGAGGTGCTCGACGTGCTCGTCGAGCCGGTTCGCGTAGCGCGTCTCGATGATGTCGAGGAGCTGGACGTGCACTGCACGCCGCCGCTCCCGCAGCAGGCTCTCGTACGCCACCCGGTGCGTGAGCGCGTGCTTGAACGTGTATTGCGGCGCGGGCAGCAGGCGGCTCTGGAAGAGGAACTCGGCGGCCTGCAGCGCCCCGAGCTGCGCCTGCAGCGCGTCCGGGTCGAGACCGGTAACCGGCTGCAGCAGTTCGAGCGAAACGTCCTGACCGATGACGGCGGCCGTCTGTAGCACGCTCTTTTGCGCCGGCGGCAGGCGATCGATGCGCGCGGCAAGCACGGCGTGCACCGTCGAGGGAATCTCCATCGTCTCGATCGGCCGGGTGGCGCGATAGGCGCCGGCATTGCCCGCCAACGCGCCCGCATCGACCAGGGCGCGTACCGACTCCTCGAGAAACAGCGGCGTGCCGCCGGTGCGTTCGATCAGCTGCCGGCGGAGGTCGCCGAGGGCGGGATCGTCGCCAAGGAGCGCGCGCAGCAGCCGGTCGGCGTGCTCCGTGTCGAGCGGGTCGAGCCGCAGCTGCGTGAAATAGCTCTTCGCGAACCAGGGATGGCGGTACTCCGGCCGGTGGGTCAGGAGCAGCAGCACCCGGCAGGCGGCGAGGCCGTCCACCAGATGATCGAGTACCGCCTGCGTGCCGGGATCGGACCAGTGCAGGTCCTCGACGACGAGAATCACGGGCGCCGCCTGGCACTGGCGCATGACCAGCGCTTTCACCGCGTCGAGCGTGCGCTGACGCTTCTGCGGCGGAGCGAGCATCGGCCAGCGCGCATCCGCAACGGGCAGGTCGAGCAGGGCAGCCAGCGGCGTTGCGATCGAGGCGAGCGCGGGATCGAGCGCCGCCACGCCGGCGCGCAGCTTCTCGGCCGCCCGGGTCTGGGTGTCGCGCTCCTCGATGCCGAAGCGCGCGCGCAGCAGCTGCGCGATCGCGAGATACGTGGCGCTCGTTTCGTGCGAGGTCGTACCGGTCTCGAGCACCATGCAGTCTCGCGCGAGCGGCCCGCGGACGAACTCGTGCACGAGCCGCGACTTGCCTACCCCGGGCTCGCCGGCGATCGTGACCACCTGGCCCGCGCCGTCCAGAGCGCGGCGCAGGAGCTCGTGCAGGCGCGTCATCTCCGCGTCGCGCCCGACGAATCGCGCGAGCTCGCGCGCCGAGCGCGCCTCCCACGTCCGCCGAAGAGGTGTGCGCGCCGCGAGCGTATGGAGCGTGACCGGCTCCGCGATCCCCGGAAGCGTTCGTTCGAGCGGGCCGCGAAGATCGAGAAAGCCTTCGGCGCGCCGCGCGGTTTCCGCGCTGATGCCGATTTCGCCGGCCGCGAGCACGGTGTCGATGTCCGCCGCGAGCCGCGCCACGTGACCGATCGCGTCGTAGTGGCGCGTGTGCGCATCGCCGATCGTGCGCACGACCGCGAGGCCCGAATGTACGCCGATGCGCAGGTCGAGCGGCGCATCCCCCGCGAGGGCCGCGACCGCATCGCGCATGGCGAGCGCCGCGTAGCAGGCGCGCTGCGCGTGGTCTTCCTGCGCGAGCGGCGCACCGAACAAGGCAGTTACGCTGTCGCTGCGAACGTGGCTCACCGTGCCGCCGAACCGCTGCGCCGCCGCCACCAGCGCGCGCAGCACCGGGTCGATCTGCGCGAGCACGGTCTCCGGGTCGGTGTCGTCGACGGCGCCGCGGATGCGGGCGCAGAGTACGGTGAGCTGCTTGCGCTCCGTCGGCAGCACCGGCGGTGCGGCGGCGCGCCGCTCCGTAATGGCGGCCGCATCCGCGGGGTGCGTCATCGCGCTCGGCGCTATCCGGGCCTCGGCCGCGACACTGGCGGCGTCCGGGCGCGCCGCCCGCGTGCGCCCGATCTCCGCCGCGAGCGCCTGCGTTTCCTCGGCGGGCGCGATGCCGAGCTCCTGGTTCAGGAGGCGCACGCACTCGTGGTACTGGCGCAGCGCCGCTTCGCGCCGCCCGGCGCCGAGATACAGGCGGATCAGGGCGCAATGCGCCCACTCGAGGAGCGGATCGATCGCGAGCAGCCGCTCCGCCGCCGCAATGCCGCGGTCGTGCCGGCCGTCTCGCGTGTAGCGGCCGACGAGCTCCGAGAAGGCGCGCACGGCGCGCTCGTGCAGGCGGCGCCGTTCCGCCGTCATCCATTGCTCGAAGCGTTCCTCGCGCAGGCTGAAGCCGCTCAGGAACTCGCCGCGGTAGAGCACGATTGCGCTCTCGAGCGATTCGATCGATCCGTCGTCCGCGAGGCGCTCGAACTGCAGCGCGTCGAGGTCCACGGCTGCCGCATCGAGCCAGACGGAATCCGCGTCCGTGCAGAGCATCGTGTTCCCGCGCGCGAGTGCCCGGCGCACGCTCGAGAGGGTCTGACGCAGGCTGCCGCGCGCCTGCTCCTCGGCGCTGCGGTCCCAGAGCACAGCGGCGAGGTGCTCGCGCGAGCGCATCATGCCGGGGGAGAGCGCGAGGTAGGCGAGGAACGCGCGGCTCTTGCGGGTGGGAAGATCGAGCGCCGTGGGGTCGCCGGCGAACCTGATGTCGAGGCCACCGAGCACTTGGATCGCGATCTGATTCATGCGAACGGACCCCGCCGCCCGATCCCGTCCTTACCTTACGCCGACCCGAAGCCTGCTTAAAGAGCGCGATCGGTGGCTCCGTTCCGCTTTGTCCCGCTCATGTTTGACGGCTTTTTCACGCCGAACAGGGTGCGCTTTCACGGCCAGGTGATGGAGTCCCCGGATACTGCGCTCCGTCGTCACCTTTCCTTCAACCAGCAACCAGGAGCACAGTCCATGCATGGAATTGAGAGCGTCATCGAGTCGGACATGGCGCGCGGGGTACGCCTTCGAATCGCCCGCGGCGGCGTCGCCCGCGTCCGGAACGCCCGCGGTGCGCTGCTCAGCGTCGAACAGGGCAGCGTCTGGATCACGCAAAGCGGCAGTTTCGCCGACATCTGCCTCGAATCCGGGAAATCGTTCCGCATCGAGCGCAACGGCGTGACCCTGGTGACGGCGCTCGGCGGCGCCGCGGACGGAGTCGTTTGCCTCACCCGGTCGCGGCGCAGGGCGCGTTCGGTCGCGGGCCGGTTCGCGGCGGGCTTGCGGCGCCTGCGATTCCCGCGGCGCGCTTCAGCCGGTGCGGTCTAGGGGATGCGGTCGTGTCTACCCTCGAAACCTCTTTCGGCCGGTGTGAATACCTGGACCTCGGTCATGGCGATCCGATCGTGCTCGTGCACGGCTCGGCCAGTTCGGGCGCGCAGTGGCGCGCGACGGCCGAGCGGCTGAGCGGGCGATACCGCGTGCTGGCGCCCGATCTCTGCGGCTACGGCACGAGCGCGAACTGGCCGGGACGAAGCGCGTTTCATCTGGAACACGAAGCGGAAATCGTACGCCGGCTGCTCGAATTCACGGGCGGGCCCGCGCACATGGTCGGCCATTCCTACGGCGGCGCCGTCGCGCTGCACGTCGCGCGGCGGCACGGCGACTCGCTGCGCAGCCTGACGCTGATCGAGCCGGCGGCGTTTCATCTGCTGCGTAGCGCGGATCGGCGAGCGGCGGCCGAGATCGCGCAAGCGGCCGCGTGCCTGAGGCGGGCGCTCGCGAGCGGCGAGTTCGTGCGCGGCTTCGGGCTGTTCGTCGACTACTGGAACGGTCCCGGTACCTGGGCGGCGATTTCCGCCGACAAGCAGGCGTCGATGGCGCGGCGCTTGCCGAAGGTGATCCTCGATTTCCACGCGGCTTTCAACGAGCCCGGCGGGCTCGACGATCTCCGTTCGCTCGCCGTGCCGACGCTGCTGCTGTACGGCACACGTTCGCCGCCGCCGGCGCGTCGCATCTGCGCGCTGCTCGCGCGCGCGTTGCCCCACGCCCGGCTCGCGGCCATCGAAGGCGCGGGCCACATGTCGCCGGTCACGCATCGCCCGGCCGTGGAGACGCTCCTCACGGCGCACTTGAACCGGTCGTCCGCATCGGAGCGGTATCCGCCCGGCGAGGGGGTCTCCCGCGCGGCCGGCGCGCGCGTGGCGGCCATGCCCGTCTGAAGCAGCAGTACGCGGTGCGCTTCGACAGAAGGGGGCGGGTCATGAGTGCGTCTTGCTTCTTGTCGGCATCCGCTGCCGGAGTAAGAATGGTTTTCCGCTCTTTCGGGGCAAACCGGTTCCCGCGGGGAGCAGGTCCGATCGCCGCCTCCCGGGAGCATGGAAGCTCTCTTTGGCTCAAGGAGGAATTGCCATGCCTGCGATCATGCGTCCCGATCCAACTTTCTACCCTTCGCCCCGCCTCGCGATGGAGGCGCCGGACGAGCAGCACGCCTTCGTCGCATTGCTGCGGCCGGACAGAAGGAAGCCCGACGCGCTCGCCGTGGTCGACACGCAGCCCGGCTCGGCCACCTACGGCCGGGTGGTGCACAAGGTCGAGCTCACGCACGCAGGCGATGAGCTCCACCACTTCGGCTGGAACGCGTGCAGCTCGATGCTCTGTCCCATGACCGGGCATCCTTTCACCGAGCGGCGCTACCTGATCGTGCCGGGGATGCGCTCGTCGCGCCTCTACATCGTCGACACGAAGCCCGATGCGCGGCAGGCGCAGATCGTGAAGGTGATCGAGCCGGAGGAAGTGATCGCGCGCACCGGCTACTCGCGCCCGCACACCGTGCACTGCGGGCCGGAAGGCGTCTACATCAGCACGCTCGGCGGGAAGGGCGCCGACGGCACCGAGGGCGTACCCGGCATATTCCTGCTCGACTGCGAGAGCTTCGAGGTGCTCGGGCGCTGGGAAATGGAGCGGGGCGATCAGCGCATGAGCTACGACTTCTGGTGGAACATTCCGCACGACTACATGGTGTCGAGCGAATGGGCGCTGCCGCCGCAGTTCGAGAACGGCCTCGTGCCGGAGGATCTGCTCGGCAACCGCTACGGTCACCGGCTGCACTTCTGGGACCTGCGCCGGCGCCGGCACATGCAGACGATCGACCTCGGCGAGAATCATCAAATGGTGCTCGAGATCCGCCCGGCACACGATCCGACGAAGGACTACGGTTTCGTCGGCGTGGTCGTCGACACCACCAATCTCGAAGCCTCGATCTGGACCTGGTGGCGCGAGAACGGCGAGTTCCGGGCCGCGAAGACCGCGACCGTGCCGCCCGAGCCCGCCGCGGCGGACCGGCTCCCCGACATGCTCAAACCGTTCAACGCGGTGCCGCCGCTGGTGAGCGACATCGATCTCTCGCTCGACGACAAGTACCTCTATGTCTCGTGCTGGGGGACGGGGGAGATGCGGCAGTACGACGTGTCCGATCCCATGGCGCCGAAGCTCACGGGCTCGGTGCGGCTCGGCGGGATCGTCGACCACACGCCGCACCCGAGCGGCCGGGCGTTCGGCGGCGGGCCGCAGATGGTCGAGATCAGCCGCGACGGCGAGCGCGTTTACTTCACCAACTCGCTCTACAGCACCTGGGACCAGCAGTTCTACCCCGAAGGCATTCCGGGGGCGATGGTGATGGTGCGCGCGCAGCCGGGCGGCGGCATCGAGCTCGACCGCGAGTTCTGCGTCGGCTTCGAGGACGGCTACCGCGCGCATCAGGTGCGGCTCGAAGGCGGCGACTGCTCGACCGATTCGTTCTGCTTTCCGTCGGCATGAGGGCGCGCCGTGCGCGCGCTCGTTGAAGGCATCGGGCTGCACGTCTGGGCGTGGGCGGCGGTCGTCGCGCTCGGCGCTTATCACGGCGTGAATCCCGCAATGGGGTGGCTGCTCGCTGTCTCGAACGGCATGGAGGCGCGGCGCGCGGGCGCGGTGTTTCGCGCGCTGCCGCCGATCGCCGCGGGCCACGTGCTCGCGATGGCCGCGGCGCTGCTGCCGTTCGTGCTGCTCGGAACGTACGTGGAGCGCCTCGATGCGCTCCGCGTGGTTGCGGCGCTGCTCCTGATCGGCTTCGGTCTCTACAAGCTGCGCGTGCCGCGCCATCCCCGGCTGCTCGCGCGCGTCGGGCCGTCGCAGCTCACCTTGTGGTCGTTCCTGATGGCGACCGCGCACGGGGCGGGATTGATGCTCGTGCCGGTGGTGCTCGGGCTGCAGGCGGACGGCGACGCCGCGCACGCGGCGCACATGGGGCACCACGCGCCGGCCGGCTTCGCGAGCGCGAACCTCGGCCTGGCGCTGGCGGCAGCGCTGGTACATACCGCCGCGATGGTCCTCGCGGGCGGCGCGATCGCCTGGGCCGTGTATCGCTACGTCGGCCTGGGCCTGCTGCGCCGCGCCTGGTTCAACCTCGAGCTGCTGTGGGCCGTGGTGCTCGTGGCGGTCGGCGCCATCGCGCTCGTAGCGGTCCTGCGCTGAGAGCGGGGTATCGCCGGCGGAACGGCGGCGTGACGAAGCGCGCGGCCGCAGGCGCGGCGGCGATCCGCGGCGCACGAGCAAGCCGCGGAGCGGTCTATCGCGCGGGCGACGCGGAAACGATCTCGATGCCCGCGTCTCGAATCGCACGCAGCAGCCGGTCGACGTGGGCCTCGTCGGCGGTTTCGACCACGCAGGTGGCGCGCACGCGGCTCACGTCCGGGCCGGAAAAGATGCGGTCGTGGGTGATGTCCTTGACGCTCGCGCCGGCCGCGGCAATGAGCGCCGCGAGCTTCGCGAGCGCCCCGGGGCGATCGCTGATGACGGCGGTGAAGCGGCACAGGCGCCCGTCGGCGACGAGTCCCACCTCGATCACCCGATCGAGGATGTTGAGATCGATGTTGCCGCCGCTCAGGATCAGTACGACCCGTTTGCCGGCGAGCGGCGGAAAGCGGCCGCGCAGCAGCGCGGCGAGCGGGGCGGCCGCCGCACCCTCGACCACGCACTTCTCGAGCTCGAGCAGCCGGAAGATCGCGAGCGCGAGCGCTTCTTCATCGACGGTCGTCATGCCGTCGATGCGCGGGCCGGCGAGCGCGAAGGCGAGGTCGCCGACGCGGCTGACGGCGAGGCCGTCGGCGAGGGTGGGCCGCGTGTCGACCGGCGCCGGCGCGCCGGCGGCGAGCGCGGCGCTGAAGCTCGCCGCGTGCTCGGGCTCGACGCCGACGACCCGTACTTCGGGCCGCAGCGCTTTGACGGCCGCCGCCACGCCGGCGATCAGGCCGCCGCCTCCGACCGGCACCACGATCGCCTCCACATCGGGCACCTCCTCGAGGATTTCGAGCCCGACCGTGCCCTGGCCCGCGATTACTTCGGCGGAGTCGAAGCCGTGTACGTAGGTCAGCCCCTCGGCGCGCGCGAGCTCATCCGCGTGCGCCCGCGCGTCGGCGAAGGACTCGCCGTGCAGCAAGACGCGCGCGCCGAGGCGCCGGCAGGTCGACGCCTTGATGAGCGGCGCGTTGACCGGCATGACGACGGTCACGGGGATGCCGAGGAGGCCGCCGTGGTAGGCGAGTCCCAGCGCGTGATTGCCGGCCGAGGCCGCGATCACGCCGCGCCGGCGCTGCTCGGCGCGAAGCAGCATCAGGGCGTTGCGGGCGCCGCGCTCCTTGAAGCTGCCGGTGCGCTGCAGGTACTCGTCCTTGGTATGGACGCGGCAGCCCGTGAGCTCGGAGAGCGGCACCGAGACGCTGCAGGGCGTCGGCGCGATGCCGTCGCGAATGCGTGCCCGGGCCGACTGGATATCGCCGAGCGGGAGCATCGCGCGCTAACGCGCGGGCGGTCCCGGGGTCCGCGCCCGCCGCGCCGAACCGCGGCGAGCGCCGCCAGCGAGGAACCGCAACGCGAGCGAGGCTTCGGGTGCGCACCGCATGATCGCGGAGCGTAGGGGCATCGCCGGCGCATGACAACGCGGGAAGTACCCAGGCGGCACGGAACGGGCGGTCGACACGGCTCGGTACGTTCGTTTACGTCAGGATGCAGGCGTCCCGTTCGAAATCCCCACGTCCCGCGCTGCCGCTGTCTTTGCGGCATGGCCTGCCGCGGGCGCCGGCCGGCGTTCCCTGAGCCCGCGCAGGACGAGACCGAGAAAGATCACCGTGACGACCATGAGGTAGAGCAGTCCGGCGGCGAACGCCTGCTGATGAACGAGCGCCGGGTCACCGCCGCGTTCGAGCGCGCCGAAGAACGGGATGCCGATCAAGGCGACGCCGAGCGAGTTGCCGATCCATTGCGTGGTGCCGAGTACGCCGGACGCGACACCCGCGTGCTGCGGTGGCGCGTACGAGAGCGTGAGCGCAGCCAGCGGTGCCATGATGAAGCCGATGCCCGCACCTTGGAGCAGCAGCAAGGCGACCACGGGGGCGAGGGCAACGGGCGCGTCGGCGAGCGTGACGAGCAGCCATTGCAGCAGGTGGCCGAGGGCGAGCGCGATGCCGCCGAGCCGCAGGATCACCACGCCGGAGCGGCGCATGAGCTTCGGTGCGAGCAGCGAGGCGCCGAAGAATCCGAACGCGAGAGCCGAGAACACCAGCCCGCTCGCGACCGGACTCAGGCCCCGCCCCATCTGCGTATAGAGGGCGAGCACGAAATAAAAGGACGCGTTGGTGCTGTAGAACACGAGCGCCGCGGCCAGCGCGCGAACGAATCGGCGGTCGTGCAGGAGCTCGAGCGGCACGAGCGTGCCGCGTCCGTGCCGGACCTGTGCGCGCTGATGCAGGATCAGCCCGCCGAGCAGGGCGGCCGCGAGGCCCGCGGAGAGCCACGCCGATCCCGATCCGTCGCTCTGGCGTCCTTCGATGAGCGGCCAGAGAAGTCCGAGCAGACCGGTCGTGAGCATCGCCGTGGCGACGGGGTCGACGCGCACGACCGAGTGCGGGGTAACGGCCGGAACGACGTTTCGCAGGCACGCGAGCGCGCCGAGTCCGATCGGCAGATTGATCAGGAAGCACCATCGCCAGCCGAGAGACAGCCAGTCGCCCGCGATCAGTGCGCCGCCGAGCAGTTGGCCCGAGGTTGCCGCGAGGCCGAGCGTCAGCGCGTACCAGGCGAACGCCTTCGTACGCGTTTCGCCCGTGTAGAGCGTGTTCAGCATGCTCATGACCTGCGGCACCGCGACGGCGCCACCGACGCCCTGTGCCACCCGCGCGGCGAGAAAGGCGTCGATGCTCGGTGCGCCTGCGCAGGCGAGCGATGCCGCCGTGAATATCGAGATACCGACGCCGAACATCCGGCGCCTTCCCAGCATGTCGCCCAGGCGGCCGCATGTGATCAGGCCGACCGCGAACGTGAGGCCGTAGCCGGCGATCGCCCATTGCATGGCGGCGTCCGAAGCCGCGAAGCTCGCCTGAATGGAGGGAATCGCGACGGCCACGATGAAGAAGTCGAGCGTGACGACGAAGGTCCCGGCGAGCAGCACGGCGAGCGCGAGCCAGGGCCGCAAAGCCGTCCGATCGTGCAACGATGTCGAGCCCAGCTGCTGCACCCCCGCACACTCCGAATGCGAACGAACGCGATCCTCGCGAACCCGCGCAGGTCCGGCAATTACGTGCGGAGTAATGCGTTAGAATTGCGCATACGGCGGCATCCTGCGCGCCGCCCCGACCTCCGATCCACCAGCGAGTGCCTTATGCGCGATCCGACGCCGAAGCCCATTTTCCTCAAGGATTACGCCCCGCCCGCGTTCCTGATCGATACCGTCGATCTCGACGTGGCGATTTTCGAGGAGGACACCCGCGTCGCGTCGCGGCTCGCAGTGCGCCGCAATCCGGCCGCGGCGGGCGCCCGTGCGCCGCTGGTGCTGGACGGTGAGGCGCTGGCGCTCGAGTCCGTGGCGCTCGACGGCCGGCCGCTCGGCGAGAAGGAGTACGTTCTCGATGCCGAGCATCTGACCGTTCCGGACGTACCGGAGACGTTCGTGCTCGAGACGGTGTGCCGCATCCGCCCGCAGGACAATACCGCGCTCTCGGGCTTCTACGCTTCCAAGGACGGCTACTTCACGCAGTGCGAAGCCGAGGGCTTCCGGCGCATCACGTACTTCATCGACCGTCCGGACGTGATGGCGCGCTACACCACGACGCTGCACGCCGACAAGGACCGCTATCCGGTGCTGCTGTCGAACGGCAACCTCGTCGGCAGCGGCGACGAGGCGCCGGCGCGCGCGGGCGGCGCGGCGCGCCACTGGGCCCGGTGGCAGGATCCGTTCCCGAAGCCCTCGTACCTGTTCGCCATGGTGGCGGCGAAGCTCGATCGGCTCGAAGACGCGTTCGTTACGCGCTCGGGGAAGATCGCGCGGCTCGCGATCTACGTGGAGCCCGGCAAGCTCGACCAGGCGGGCTACGCCATGGAGGCGCTGAAGAAGGCGATGAAGTGGGACGAGGAGGTGTTCGGCCTCGAGCTCGATCTCGAGCAGTACACGATCGTCGCGGTCGGCGACTTCAACATGGGCGCGATGGAGAACAAGGGTCTCAACATCTTCAACACCAAGTACGTGCTCGCGCGCCCCGACGTCGCCACCGACCTCGACTACCAGAACATCGACCGCGTCGTGGGGCACGAGTATTTCCACAACTGGACGGGGAACCGCGTCACCTGCCGCGACTGGTTCCAGCTGTCGCTCAAAGAGGGGCTCACCGTGTTCCGCGATCAGGAGTTCGGCGCGGATCTCTACTCGCGCCCGGTGCAGCGCATTCGCGAGGTGCGCGGCCTGCGTGCGCGCCAGTTCCCCGAGGATGCGAGCCCGATGGCGCATCCGGTGCGCCCGCAGTCGTACATCGAGATCAACAACTTCTACACGACGACGGTGTACGAGAAGGGTGCCGAGGTCGTGCGCATGATCCACACGCTCATCGGCGCCGAGCGTTTCCGCAAGGGCATGGATCTCTACTTTCAGCGCCACGACGGGCAGGCCGTCACGACCGACGATTTCGTGCAGGCGATGGCCGACGCCGCGGGCGTCGATCTCGGGCAGTTCAAGCGCTGGTACGATCAGGCGGGAACGCCGACCGTCGACGTGCTCGATGCCTACGACGCCGCGACCCGGCGCTACACGCTCACCGTCCGGCAGTCCTGCCCGCCGACGCCGGGGCAGCCGACGAAGCTGCCGTTTCACATTCCGCTCGCGCTCGGCCTCGTCGGACCCGACGGGCGCGATATACCGCTGCAGCTCGAGGGTGAGCCGGCCGCGGCGGGAACCACGCGCGTGCTCTCCGTCACCGAGCCCGAGCAGCGCTTCGTCTTCGTCAACGTGCCGGCGCGGCCCGTGCCGTCGATCGCGCGCAACTTCTCGGCGCCGGTGCACGTGAAGTACGCCTACGACGAGGCGGCGCTGGCGCATTTGATGGCGCACGACAGCGACCCGTTCAACCGCTGGGAGGCGGGACAGCGGCTCGCAACCGCGGTCATACTCCGCGGCGTCGAGGACCATCGCGCCGGCCGCGCGCTGCAGGTCCCGCAGAGCTTCATCGACGCGTTCGCGCGCGTGCTCGCGACCGCCGATGCCGATCCGGCGTATGCGGCCGAGGCGCTGACGCTGCCGTCGGAGCACTACCTCGCGGAACAGATGGAGGAGGTCGATGCGGACGCGCTGCATGCGGTTCGGGTCGGGCTAGCGCGCGTGCTCGCCGAGCGCCTGTACGACGCGCTGCTCGCCGCTTATCGCCGCCACGAAGTGGACGGTCCGTACCGGCCCGACGCCGAGTCGGCCGGGAAGCGGGCGCTGCGCAACCTGTGTCTCGCGTATCTCATGGAGACGGGCATCAAGGACGCCTGCGATCTCGTCTACGCGCACTTCAGGCGCGCCGACAACATGACCGACAGCTTCGCGGCGCTCGCCGTGCTCGCGGACTTCGACTGCCCGGAGCGGGTGCAGGCGCTCGAGGCGTTCTACGCGCGCTGGAAGGACGAACCGCTCGTGGTCGACAAGTGGCTGCGCGTGCAGGCGACGTCGCGGCGGCCGGAGACGCTCGCGGAGGTGAAGCGCCTCACCGCGCATCCGGCGTTCTCGCTCAGGAATCCCAACAAGGTGTACGCGCTCATCGGCGGTTTCAGCCAGGGCAACCACGTCCGCTTCCATGCCGCCGACGGCAGCGGCTACGCGTTCGTGGCGGAGCAGGTGATCGCGCTCGACCGGCTCAATCCGCAGGTCGCCGCACGCATGGCGCGCGCGTTCGATCGATGGAGGAAGTTCGATCCGGGCCGCCAGGCGCACGCGCGCGCGGCGCTCGAGCGCGTGCGCGATACGCCCGGGCTGTCGAAGGACGTCGCGGAGATCGCCACGAAGATGCTGCAGTAGGCGCGCCCCGGCGCCCGGGCCGGTTTCGCGACCGCGCGGGGTGCGAGACGTGTCGGCGGCTCGGCACGGTGCGTCGCCGCGCGAGGCGCGGCGCCCACGCGCGGGCAGGCGCCTGAGCGCGTGAGTGCGTCTGGCGCCGGTCGGCGCGAGCGCTACTTCCCCACGGCTTTCCGGTACCGGGCGATGCTCTCGGCGGGCCAGTAGTCGCTGCGCCGATAGTACTCGGCGACTGCCGGTACGTCCGTCGGCAGCGCGACCCATGGCTGCCGCGTCGACGTGTATATATGTATGTCCGGCGGGCAGGCGCCCGGATTCTTGAGCGTGCCGACCCGAACGAAATGAATCGCCCGCCGCGCGGCGCTGTAGTGGCTCCACAGCGCCACCTTGCAGACCGGGCAGCGCGCGATCTCCTGCCCCCGGCCGCTGCTCGTGGGCGTGTCGATGTGCTCGATCTCGCCCTGGACCAGCTCGAACCGATCCGCCTCGATCAGCGCGTTGACGACGAACGCCGAACCGGTCTCGCGCTGGCACCAGGTGCAGTGGCAGCAGTGTACGAACAGCGGCGTCGACAGCATGCGGTAGCGCACCTGCCCGCAAGTACAGCGTCCGCTCAGTGAATTGCTCGCTCCGGTGCCGGTATCCATTCTTCGCTCCGATGAATTCCGATAAGCGGGCGCCACCCTAGCACGCGCCCTCGATGCGCGACTTCTCCTCCCGCAGCCCGTCGACGAGCATCGCCATGAGCGCTTTGACGCGCGCGGACGCCCGCAGATCGGGGTGTGTAAGCACCCAGAGTTCCTGCGTCAGCGCCTCGACCGGTTCGGCCACGCGGACCAGGTCGGGCTCGGCGTCGCCGAGGAAGCACGGAAGCGTGGTCACGCCCAGCCCTTCCTTGGCCGCTTCGATCGCCATGAGGTTGTTGTTGCTGCGGAACACGATCTGCGGCGAGCGTTCCCTGCGGGTCCATACCGTGCGCGGCAGGTAATCGAGGCCGTCGTCGATGTAGAGCCAATGGTAGTCCTCGAGCGCGGCGTTGCGGTAGCGCTCGAGATAGCTGCGCGACGCGTACATGCAGAACCGGAACTTGCAGATGCGGCGCCCGACGTAGCCAGGCGGCGGCCGCCGCGTCACGCGCACGGCCACGTCCGCCTCCCGGTGCGACAGCCGCAACGGAGTGCTCGTGATCACCAGCTCCATGTCGATGCCCGGATGCGCCTTGCAGAACTCGATCAGTCGCGGGCGCAGCAGCTTGAGGCCGATCCCTTCGGGTGCCGTGACGCGCACCCGTCCCTTCAGGCGCAGATCGCGCCCCAGCAGCTCGCGCGCGAGCCCGTGCACTTCCTCCTCGATGCGCGTTCCGGCGCGTTCGACCGCGCGGCCGGCGTCGGTCATGACGTAGCCCGAGGGCTGGCGATCGAACAGGCGCACGTTCAGCTCCTTCTCGATCGCGTTGATGCGCCGGAACACGGTGCTGTGATCCACGCCGAGGATCTTTGCGGCACCGCTGAGCGTTCCGGCACGGCAGATCGCGAGCACGAGGCTGATGTCGCTCCACTTCACGGCGTCATTTGCGAATCTGCAAGTGCATTTTTCGACGGTGTCGAATATTGCCGGCGCCGGGAACCGCCTAGGATACGTGCCGGTGAGCGGTGATCGTCGCGCGCAGGCGTCCGGCATCCGCGCCGCGTCATTCTCGAACAAGTCCATTCATTCTCCAAACGAGGCGAGCGAGCGCTGCGCCTCGGTCGGCGGGGGCGGAGCGTGCGGGTCGCCCGGGATGCGGCCGTCGCGATCCCGCAGACGCCGGCCGGTGTGGCCGGCGATGACGCGGAGGCGTGCGCGGCGAGGGCTGCAGCGCCTTATTCCTTCAGCTTTGCGTGTCTTTCAAGGAGAACAGTCTCATGAACGAGGAAAAGCTCAATGACTTCGTCGGAAAGATGCTCGGCGATCTCGGCGGTGCGTTCAGCGTCGGCCTGGTGCGGATCGGAAGCGCGCTGAATCTGTACAAGACGCTCCAGCGAGAAGGGCCGCTGACTTCGGCGGAGCTCGCCGATGCCGCCGGTCTCAGCGAACGTTACCTGCGCGAGTGGCTCTGCCATCATGCCGCCTCGAACTATGTCGCGTACGACCCGGCGACGAAGCGCTTCGCGCTCACCGCGGAGCAGGCGGCCGTGCTGGCGGACGAGGACAGTCCGGTGTACCTGGCGAGTGCTTTCGAATGCGCCGCCGCCTATCTCGAGAACCAGCCGAAGGTGCAGGCCGCCTTCGCCGACGGCACCGGGGTCGCCTGGGGGAATCAGTCGAGCTGCATTTTCTGCGCCGTCGCCCGCTTCTTCCGGCCCGGCTACAACGCCCATATCGTCAGCAACTGGCTGCCGGCGCTCGAGGGTGTGGTCGAGAAGCTAGAGCGCGGTGCGCGAGTGGCGGACGTCGGCTGCGGCCACGGCCACTCGACCGTGATGATGGCGGCCGCCTTCCCGAACTCCGAGTTCGTCGGGTTCGACTTCCACGACGGCTCGATCGCCGAGGCGCGGAAGCACGCCCGGGCACATGACCTCGCCAACCTGCGCTTCGAGGTAGCGGCGGCCAAGGCGTATCCCGGGCTCGATTACGACCTGGTAACGAGCTTCGACTGCCTGCACGACATGGGCGACCCCGTCGGCGCCGCGCGCCACGTGCGCCGCTCACTCAAGACCGACGGCACGTGGATGATCGTGGAGCCATTCGCGCACGACCGCCTCGAGGACAACATCAACCCGGTCGGCCGCCTGTACTATGCCGCGTCGACGCTCGTGTGCGTGCCGGCATCGCTCGGGCAGGAAGTCGGCGCTGCGCTCGGCGCCCAGGCGGGCGAGGGCCGGCTGCGTGAAGTCGCGACCTCGGGCGGCTTCCGGCATTTCCGCCGCGCGACCGAAACGCCGTTCAACCTGGTTCTCGAAGCACGACCCTGACCATGCGGACCGCGTCGATCCTGTTTCTCGGCGTCTTCGCCACCGCCTGCGCGGATCTGTGGCAGTACGCGCTCGCACGCTGGTGCGAGCGGCCGGCCGCAGACTGGGGCAAGATCGGGCGCTGGGTGGCGTGGCTCGTGCGCGGCGTCGCGGTGCACCGGCCGATCGCGGCGACGCCGCCCGTGCGCGGCGAAGCGGCGATCGGCTGGGTGTTTCACTATCTGGTCGGTGTCGCTTACGCGGCGCTGTTCCTCTATGCACTGCCGGCCGTTGCGGCGTCTTCTTCGACCACGTTTGCGGCGCTCGCATTCGCGGCCGTCACCCTGGCGGCGCCGTGGTTGCTGCTGCAGCCGGGCCTCGGCCTCGGCGTGCTCGCGCGCCGCCGCCGGACCCGGCCGCGGTCCGCTTCGTAACGATCACCACACATGCCGTGTTCGGCATCGGCCTCGCGCTCGGCGTCGATCTCTGGCGCCTGGCCGGGCTGCAACTTCCCTAGGAGGCAACATGGAAACGTTCGACGTCGATGGCAGAAGGATTCACTATTTGACCGAAGGCAGCGGCGCACCGCTCGTGTTCGTGCACGGATCGGCCGGCGGCGCCCGCCAGTGGAAGCGCCTGTACGAGCACTTCGCGCGCACGCGCCGGGTGTTCGCCTACGACCTCATCGGCTGCGGTGCGAACCGGCCGATCATGACCGATGCGTTCTTCGGTGACGGATGCGAGGACGTCAGGCGGTTCGCGTTCGAGGACGACGCGCGCGTGCTCGGCGCCGCGCTCGAGCTGATCGGGCGGCCGGCGGACGTGATCGCGCATTCGGTTGGCGGCGTCGGCGCCATCCTGGCCGCGCTCGACCGGCCCGCCGCCATTCGCACGCTGACGCTGTTCGAGCCGGTTCCGTTCGTGCTGCTGCGCGACAACGACGACACGGCCTTCGCGCCGATCCGCTCGATCGCCACGACGTACTGCGCGCTCTTTCCGACAAGGGGCCGGATAGTGCGATGGAAGCATTCGTCGACTTCTGGAACGGCCGCGGCGCGTGGCAGCGGCTGCCCCGGCCCGTGCGCCAATCGATGCTGGCCGGATCCGGCCGCCTGCTGCTCGAATGGGCCGTCAACCTCTATGACCGATCGTACCTGCACCTCGACGATTTGCCGCGCGTGCGCCCGCCGGTACTGCACGTGTCCGGCGAGCGGACCATCGGGCCGATGAAGCGTCTCGCCGGGATCGTGGCGACGCGGCTGCGGTATTGCCGCGCGGTCACGGTACCCGGCGCCGGCCACATGGCTCCGTTCACGCACTCGGCGCAGGTGCTTCCGGAAATCGAGACCCATCTCGCCGGTGATTCCGGCCTCGCAGCCGAAGGGGGTCTTGCGAAGGCAGCGGCCGGATAGGGCGGCTGCCGATTCCTCGCCGGGTGCTCAGCGAGAGGGCGACGGATCGAGCGCGGCGTATTGCCGGGACGATCGTATGGAATTTTCAGGGTCGCGATTTCGGCGCCGTTCCGTGCGCCGGCGCGAGGAATGGGCGCGATCGAGACGCGGAAGCCGGCTATCGCGCCGGCGCCCGGCGTCGAGGCAGCAATGGCCAGGCGGCTCAGGTTCTCATCGAAAGCAGCGCAGGGCTCCTGCGGGCGCTCGCAGCAGGCATCCAGCAGCCGCGAACGAGCGACGCGGACAATTCCGCATGAACCGCGCAGTGGCGGCGAGCGCAACAACCGCCCCGCAGGTTCGGTCAAAGGTGAACCGGCCGAGATGCGACCTCTCGCGCGCGTTCGACATGCGGGCGCGGCCCGCCGCGCGCGCGGGACAATCGCAGCTTCGTGGGCAGCACAGGTGCCGGCAGTCGCAACGAGGCCGGCGCCAAGCCGGCCCAAACCCGGAGGAACAGGCCAATGAACCAGGAGCAGCGTCATCTGGTTGTGCTCGTCACGCACGGAGCGGACCACGAGCTGTCGTCCGTCGCCTTCACGATCGCCAACGGCGGCATCACCGCGGGACTCAATGTGGCTGTGTTTCTTACCAGTGCCGGTGTCGATCTGGTGCGCAAGCGCGCGGCGGACACCACGGTGGTGAACCCGCTCGACCCGCTCGCACGGCTGATCGAGGACTTCCAGAAGCGCGGCGGACAGATATGGGCATGCACGCCGTGCGTCAAAGCCCGCGGCTACGAGGCGTCGGACCTGATCGAAGGCGTCGAGATAACGGGCGCGAGCAAGGTGCACGAGCTCATCAAGAATGGTGCGGCGACGCTGAGCTTTTAGCGCGGCTATTCGGGGTGCTCATGGCAGCGTGAAGGACGGCGATACCCGTCGCCGCGCCGGCTCATGACGCGCTCTTCCCGGCAATCCCTGCGGGCGCAGGAACCCCGCCGGAATCTCTGCCCGAGTACCGTGCACGAGCGGCAGGACTTCCGCTGCCGTTCGCTGCTTGGAGAGAAGGCTGACGGAGCGGAGCGAAGCGAGGCCGACACGACATGGCGAAAAGCGCACGACGGGAAGGGGAACGCAGGCCGGTGGCGGCGACGCCGCGCCGCGGCGCGCGGGGCCATGAGCTGCGGAGCGATTCGCGGGCGCAGCCGTCGAGCGGCATCGCCGCGCAGGCGGTCGGCGCTTCCGCGGTCGCTGCCTCGGCGGTCGGCGCCCTTGCGCTCGGTGCCCTTGCCCTCGGAGCGTTCGCGCTCGGTGCGTTGGTCGTCGGCCGTGTCGCTGTCGGACGGTTCACCATAGGCGATTCGCGGTTGCGCCGGATCGAGATCGAGGAACTGCACGTCGAGCGGCTGCACGTCGAGGAACTGCGGGTCGCGCAAGACGGTTCCCGGGCGCCAACCGGCGGCACCGCAGGCGGTCCGCCGTCGTTCACCGATTGAGCGGGCGAGACCGGACGCCGTATCGGCCGGCCGGGGGCGGAGGCGCTGCGCGCGCCGCAACGACGAGGCCCCAAAGCAGCACGACGACCATACCGAGGTGATAGACCACGTCGGGCACGGTCCGGGGTCCGACGCCGATCGCGACCATGACGAGACCGAGCAGCGTCCCGAGCAGGGCGAAGGTTTGCACGGCGAGGCCCGCCGCGCGCGTCCAGGATGGCTGCATCGATGCGAACGCGGCGCCCGCGAGCAGCACGACCGCGATCGCGCTTTCGGCAATGGCCGCCCGCCGGTGCGCGAAGCCCTCGAGGAGGATGCCGGAGTGCACGAGCGCGGCGACGGCGAAGATCGCGGCCTCGAGCCACAGCAATGATCTGATAGCCCGCATCGCCCGGGTCGCCTGTCTCATGAACGGCGCTACGAGGTAAGACAGCGCGGCCGTGCCGCCCGCGGCTGCGCTGCGGCGCCTTTGTAAGGACTTCCGTTCTACTCGCGCTTGCCGGAGCGCTCGAACCACGCGTCGAGCATCTCGACGTTGCGCTGATTGGCCTTCCAGACGGCGTCGAACACGTCGCCGGCGACCGGCAGCGCGCCGATGAGACCCTCGATCGCGATGTTGAGCAGCATTCGCGCGAGCAGGCTGCCCGGCGCACCGAGGCGCGCGGCTTCGATGACGATGTAGCTCGATACGATGACGCCGAGGAGGTCGCCGAGGACCGGAAAGAGCCCGAGGATCGGGTCGAGGCCGAAAGTGAAGCGGGTTCCCGGGACGCGGATCGAGCTGTCGAGGATCCAGGCGAGGCGACGGAGCCGCGTGCGTCTCGCACGTGTACTGGTTCCTGCCGTGCCGGCCTCTTCGATCGAACGCACGTGGCCCGACCGGTCGACGGATATCACCCGCCCCGGCCGCGTTCGCCTGAACGCGAAGTCCGTTTGCTTGTGCGTGCTCGCCATCCTGTCGCCCCGTATGCCGCCTAACGCCGCGCGCACACTTTACCAGTATCGTGGCGGCAAGGCGTGAAGCAGCGGCCCGCGCGGTGGGTGCGGGTTTGCGCGTCGGCCGTTCAGGGACCACGCGATCTCCCTCGATGACCCGGCGCGCGTGGGCGCGAGATCCAGGTAGCCGCCAGCGGCGAAGCCCGAGGGCGCAGGAGCAGCGAGGGCGGCGGCGAGCGTCGGGCGAAAGAGTCGGGCGGCTATGCGCGGTAGCTGCTGCGAGAGACTCGCGCGGTAGCCGGAAGTCCGGTGCGACGCTGGTTCCGGGGCGGGTGTGCCCGTGCCCGGATTTTTGCGCGGGCAACGCGCCGAAACCTCACGTGCGCGTCACGGTGTCGATCCAGGCGGCGAAAGCGTCGAGCATCTCGGCGAGCACGTCGGCATCCGTGCGTCCTGTGCGGGCCGGCACGTGAAACGAATGATCCGCACCCTGCAGCAGCTTGAGCGTGGCGCGCGCGCCGAGGCGCGCGATCAGCCGGCGCAGCAGCTCCACGTCGGCGAGCGCATCGCGCGTGCCCTGCAGAAACAGCATGGGCACGTTCACGTCGAGCAGATGCGCGCCGCGCTCGTCGGAGGGCCGGCCCGCCGGGTGCAGCGGGAAGCCGAGAAAGGCGATGCCGCGCACGCCGGGCAGCGGCGACTCGGCCTGGGCCTGGGACACCATGCGGCCGCCGAAGGACTTGCCGCCGGCGATGAGGGGGACCTCCGGCAGCAACCGCCCGGCCTCGACGACGGCTGCGCGTACCGCGGCCTGCGCGAGTTTCGGCGGGTCGGGGCGCTTCGCGCCGCGCTCCATATATAGGAACTGGAATCGCAGGGCGGCGATGCCGCGCTCCGCGAGCCCCGTAGCGACCGCGGCCATGAACGGATGATCCATCCCGGCGCCTGCGCCGTGGGCGAACACATAGCACGCGCGCGGACGGCGCCGGGCGTGCAGCAGGCCCGAGACGCGCTGCGCGTCGTCGAGGTGGATCGTGACGGGTTTCGGCATCGCCGACGTCACGGACCGCACGCCTCGCACGGGAGGGAATCGCCGCCCGGTACGGCGGCATGACACATTAAGGTCATCGGCAGGGCGCCTGCGGTCGGGGAGGGTGCAGAGTAGCCGCTGAGCGGGCCGTTGTACAACGGTTCCCTCGGCCGATTCGCGCCTCGAACCTGGTCGCGTTTTCTCGGTGCGGCGAGGTGCTGCTGACTCGGGCCGGCCATCGCGCCGGCGCGGCGGCCCTCGCTCGGACCGCGGGGTCGACTCATGGCGGCCAGCAGAGCGAGCAGCTTCGCCCAGGAAGCGCGCATTGCGCCACCTCCCCTCGGAGGGCCGAATTCCACGGCAAAAGCGGGGATAATGGGGTATGCTACCCCGGGCGGCGCCGGACAGTCGTCGCTGTCGGGCGCGAAGAGTATTGAACCGCTGCGGTGCCGGGGGCGACCCAGTTGCCGCAACGGTCAACTTCTCGCAGGAGACTGCCAATGAATAAGAAACTACTGTCCCCGCTCGGCGCCCTCGCTCTCCTCTTTGCGCTCAGCGATTCCGCTCCGGCCCTGGATTACAAAAAGCAGCCCGATGGCGTCTCGACGCTCAAGCCCGGCGTCGCGGCGAACATCAAGGGCGCGCCCGGCATGGGCGGGTCGGCGGCTGGAGTCCAGCGACTTCAGCCGAAGGGTCCTATCCGGCTTGCATGTTCGGTCGATCCCGCCGCTCAGCCGCTCCGGGTGGTTCATGTCCGGAAGGGCCCCGATCGCACATACGTCTTCTATCTCGTCGCCCCGGTGAAGAACCTGGGCAGCTCCACCTTCCGCGCGAATCGCGGCCAGGCGGAGATCACGCTGCGCATGGGGACACGCGTGGTGAATCGCCAGCCGCTCACGGTGCTCGCGCCCGGCGCGACGAGGGACGGCGGCACGACGATCTCGGGCTGGCGGCTGTCCGACGAATTCCCGCCCGATTTCACGCTCGAGATCAGCTACGACCCCGACATCCGCGTCGACGGCAATCCCGAGAACGACGACTGCCGCATGACGAACAACAAGGCCACGCTTTCCGGCGCCGAGGTGCTACGCGTACTGCGCACCGTTCCCTGACCGGAACGCGGCCCCGCCGGCCGCCCTGGCGGGCGGCCGGCGATACCAATTCATCAAAGAAAGCGCGGCGCGCCGCCGCCGTTGCGAAGGGGAGCCATGCCAAGCCGCAAGACCGTCCGCAAGCACCTCGCTGCGCACATCGCCGGCGCAGCGTGCGTGATCGCGGCGTGCGCGATCGCACCGCGGGTGTACGCGCAGGCCGCCGACTGGAAGCCGCAGCTCGTCGCCCCGCCCGGGAACGTATACGGACCGAACGACCCGATCCGGCTGCGGCTGCCGCCGCTGCCGGTGGAAGTGCTGCAAACCCTCGCGCTCGAGCTGGACGATTTCGACGTTACCGGCTTCGTTTCCAGCGACGGCGAGCTGGCGGTGCTGACGCCCCCGCAGCCGCTCGCATACGGCGAGCATCAGCTGCGCCTGGTCGAGAACGCGCCGGACGGCAGCATCATCGAGCGCGGCGTCTGGACCGTGTCGGTGCGCAAGAGCGCGGCGTTCCGCGAGGCCGGGCTGCAGGCGGCGGTGACGCTGAACGCCCTGCGCCGCATAGCCGACGACGATCTGCCCGAGCCGGCGGCCAAGCGGGATCAATGGAACGGCGCCGCGCAGCTCCAGGGCGCGGTCGCTGACGGCAACTGGCGCTTCACCGGCCAGGCCGATCTGCTGGCGAGCGGCGAGCGCGCGCTGCTGCCGCGCGGCGAGGAGGGCGATCACATCGACCTCGGCAGCTTCCTGCTCGGCTACGAAAACGGCCCGGTGGTCGCGCGCGCGGGGCACCACAGCGTCGGACCCGACAGCCTGATCATGTCGGGCTTCGGGCGCCGCGGCGTATCGCTCGGCCTGCAGTCGGCGCGCACCGGCGCGGCAGCGACCGCGTTCAGCCTGCGCACCGCCGACGTGATCGGCTTCCAGGAAGGCTTCGGGATCGGCGATTCCGACAACCGCACCGACGGCGTGACCGTCACGTTCCGCCCCCTCGGCGGCGCCACCGACGCCCTGTACGTGAGCGCGACTTATCTGAAGGGCGAAGGGCCGAGCCAGAGCGGCGCCGTCGGCACGGGCATCGCCGGCGATACGACGGCGGTCGAGGGCCGCGCCGCGAGCGTGATCGCCGACGGCACGCTGCTCGAGCGGCGGCTGCGCCTGCGCGGCGAATACGCCGCCACCCGCTTCGATTTCGACGGCGACGGCCGCGATCTCAACGGCGACAATTTCATCGACAGCACCGAGAATCTCGCTCCGGAGCGCGACGACGCCTACCACGCGCTGGTGACGTTCACGCCGTGGCACGACAAGCTCGTCGGCGGCCAGCCCTTCGCGTGGAATCTCGGCGTCGAGAACAAGCGCATCGGCACGTTCTTCCGCAGCCCGGCGAACCCGATCGGGGTGTCGGACCGCGAGCTGGTGCGCGGGTTCACGGGCGTCAACTGGTCCGCGTTCGACGCGCAGCTCTCGATCGGCCGCGAGCGCGACAACGTCAACGATTTGCCGTTGATCGCGCAAACGGAAACCGCGCAGAACGTGCTCTCGCTCACCTACGCGCCGCAGCCCGCCTACGAGCCGCTGCCCGACGGAAGCCTGCCGCCGCCCTCGTGGTACGGCCAGCCGCTCCTCAATCTATCGCTGATCGACGTCGATCAGGACATAGTGCGCGCGGGCTTGGGTTTGACGCCCGGCGCGCTGAACAAGGTGCGTACGCTGGCGCTCACGGCGAGCTTCACGTACCCGACCTGGAGCTGGACGCTCGGCCATACGATCGGCAAGAGCGAGAACTTCATCGGCCAGGCACCGGACACGAAGACCGACGCGAGCCAGCTGAGCGCGAGCTTTCGCATCGGCGAGCGCTGGACGTTCGGTCCGTCCGTGCAGTGGAGCAGGACCGACGAGAGCGATGTGCCGGTCGATTTCGGGTATGGCCCGCGGCGCCTCGAGACGCTCACCGCGGGACTGAACATCGGCTACCTTCATAGCGATCGGGTGAGCGCGACCTTCGGCTACAACCTGAACCGCAGCGACGCGAGCGATGGCAGCCAGGACGTGCGCACGAGCGATGTGATCGCCAACGTCGCGTGGACGGTGGTGCCGGCGCGCGAGATGCGTCCGGGACTGACGCTCGCACTCGACGGACAGTGGCACGACTTCGACGACCGCGTATTTGCCGGCAGCAACGTGAACCATTACCAGATCTTCCTGCGGGCGTCCGTGTCATGGCTGCCGACTTGGTGAGGCGAGGGACGATGCGACGCGCAACAAAACGACTGAGCGCGGCGGTGCTGCTGGCGGTGCTGCCGATGGCTTCCGTTCCTGCCGCGGTCACGGGCGTGACCGCGTCCCCGGCCGCCGAGCGCGTCGCCGTGGCGCGCACCACGGCGGTTGCGCTGCGCTGGAACGTCGCGACGAACGCGGCCGGCACGGTGACGTCGCCGGCCGGCGAGTTCCGGACGCCGGGCGGCGCGCTGCTCGGGAAGATCAACCAGCCGCTGTCGCAAACCGTTACGGCCGGAGTGACGGCTATCGTCGAAACCGTGCGCGTGCCGGCCGACGTGATCGAGCGTGCGCGCCGCGAAGGCAACGACCGCCTCTTGTATCGCCGCAGCTTCACGGACGGCGCCGCGGCGAGCGGCGAGATCGTGCTCCACATCGCGCCGGGCGGCGCCGCGGCATTCGGCGTCGGACGCGTGGCGCTCGCGTTCGATACCGGCGAAGCGGCGCGCGTAGCGGCGCGCGGCGAGAAGCTGCAGGCGCACGCGGAGCTGAGCTACACCGGCATGGGGCGATTGCGGGCGCTCTGGGAGGTGGCCGGTCCGAATCCCGACGCGGAGCGGCCGGCGTGGCGCCCGATCGGCGAGGTGCTGCAGACGCTCGCCGCGCGGGATGCCGCGACGTTCGCGAGCCCGGCGCTGCCGACCGAGATCGCCGGCTTCTATCTGGTGCGGCTGCGGATTGCCGAACCCGAACCCGCATTCGAAGCGCCGATCGTGCGCTACGCGGTGCGGCAGGAATAGGACGAGGACCAGTCATGCGTTACACGATCAGGATTGCTGCCGCCTTGGTAGTGCTGGCGATGGCGCTCGGCGGATCAAGCGCTTGGGCGACGGTTACTCAGGTCAACCCCAGCCCGACGACGACGAACATCGCACTCGGCCCGCCTGTGTCCGTAACGGTGATATGGCGTGTTACGCGCGCGAACGACGGCCAAGGCAACTGCGGGCCGACGGTGTCGTCTGCCAGCGGGGTTTTGCACGGCAACAGCGGGAATGGGCCTCCCATAACAACGGTTCCGACGCTCCTCACGCAGACTCGGGCTTGTCCTCCGGGTCCGAATGCGCAAGCGCAGTTTACGTTCACGGAGACACTGCTCGTGCCTGCCGACGTGGTTCAGCGTGCACAGCGGCAAGGTTTTCAGTCGCTGGCATATGTTCGCACTTTCAACGAAATCGGTGGCCAGATCCCAAGTTCAAGCTTAAACGAAGTGAACCTTATAATCACTGGCTCCGCTGGTGCGTCGCTGGGTGTTACGCGCCTCGCGCTTGCATTCGACAACGGCGCACCGGCGCGCGTGCTGGCGCTGAACGAGCCCCTCAGTGCGTTCGCGGAGGTGACGTTCGCGGGCACGGGACTCTTGCAGGCGCAGTGGGAGATCGCGGGTCCCGGGAGCACGGCCGGCACGCCGGTCTTCCGCGTGCTCAGCCAGGTGCGCCAGTACCTCGCTTCCGGCGATACCGTGACGTTCCGCAGCCCGCCGCTCCCGACGAGCACGGCCGGGCTGTATTTGGTGCGGTTGCGTATCACGAGTCCCGCGCCGGACTTCGAGGCGCCCGTGGTGCGCTACTTCGTGCTCGAGAGCCGCGCCGGCCACGATCTGCCCGGGCGCGCGCTCGGCCTCGGCAGCCCGCCGCCGCGCGCGCTGCTCGTGCCCGACAGCGTGTTCTCCTGGGAACCGATACGCGGCGCGCGCGCGTATCAGCTCGAGATCTACGACACGGGCGAGCCCACCAGCCTCGAGCTGCCGGATCTCGACAACGCCAGCGGCGAGCCGCGGCCCGGCGAGATCGTGCAGGCGCTGTCGCGGCCGGCGGTGACGGGCATGTACGTGTCGGGGCGCGAGGCGCGCACCGCGCTCGCGCCGAACGTGCGCGCGCACCTGCTGCCCGGGCGCCGCTACTTCTGGCGCGTGCTCGCGATCGGCGACGACGGCCGCGTGATCGGAGTGAGCCCGATGCGCGAGCTGCGTACGCCCTGAAGAGGGCTCGGGCGAGTGAACGAACGCGACCCCGCCCCCGAGCAGCTGATCGCGCGCATGGCGCGCGGCGAGGAGCGCGCGCTCGCGGAGTTCTACGACGCCTATCACGCGCGCGTGTACGCGTTCGCGCTCAAGCTCGTGCGCGACCGCGCGGACGCCGCCGAGGTGCTGAACGAGGTCATGCTCGAAGTGTGGCGCGGCGCGCGGCAGTACGCCGGGCGCTCGCGCGCGCTCACCTGGGTGTTCGGCATCGCGCACCACAAGGCGATCGACCGCGTGCGCCGCCGCCGCGACCGCTTCGAGGACGACGCCGCGCTCGCCGCCGTGGCGGACGACGCGCCGGCGGCAGTCGATGTGATCGCGATCGCCGAGGACCGCGACCGGCTGCGCGACTGCCTCGAGCGGCTGTCCGAGGCGCACCGGCTGGTGCTGCATCTCGCGTTCTTCGACGACTTGCCGTACCCGGAGATCGCGGAGATCATCGGCTGTCCGCTCGGTACGGTGAAGACGCGCGTGTTCCATGCGAAGCAGCTGTTGAAGCAATGTCTCGCCGGACTCGAGGCGCGCGCGCCGTCGCTACCGTCCGTGTCCTGAACCGTGCCGTCGCGGCCGCCGACTCAGGGAAACGAACGATGCGCATCACCCGCCCTGCATGAGCGAGCACCCCGAAGAACTCCTGCCCTGGTACGCGAACGACACGCTCGCCGGCGAGGAGCGTGCGCGGGTTGAACGCCATCTCGCCGGCTGCGCGTATTGCCGCGCCGAGCTCGCGCTGCTGCAGGCCATGCGGCGCGAGGTGAAGGCGCTCGACGCCGCGGCGCCCCCCGGTGAGCTCGCGCGCGCGCGGCTGCTCAAGGAGGCGCGGCGCTCGCGCCCGCCGCGCGCGCGCTGGATGCCCGTGGCGCTCGCCGCGAGCCTCGCTCTGGTCGTCATTCAGGCGGCCGTGCTCGTGTCGCTGCTGCCGCGCGACGACCGCTACGCGCCGCTCGGCGGCGAGACGGCGCCGGGCGTGATCGTGCAGGTGCGCTTCGCGCCCGAGGCCACCGAGCGCGAGATGCGCGCCGTACTAGGTGCAGTGAACGGCACGATCGTGGAGGGGCCGGGGGCGCTCGGCGTCTACCGTGTGCGGCTCGCCGCGATCCCGCCCGAGGATGGCGAACGCATCGCGGCCGCCATCGAGACGCTGCGTGCGGCGGCGCCGGTGGTCACGCACGTGGAGCGCGAACCTTGAGCGGACGCGGCGCGTCGATCCGCCGCCTCGTTCCGGCAAGCGGCGGCAGGCGGCGCGGCGGGGGCACTCTGGTGGGCGCCCTTATCCTGTGCGGCGCCCTTGCACTGGCGGCCGCGCCGCTGCACGCGGCCGAGCCGGTTATGCGCGTCCCCGGTGTGAAAATGCCGCAGCAGATCCACACTCCGGTTCAGATCAATCCCGGCGCCGTCAAGGCGCTCCTGCCGGATCTCGCCATCGAGCGGATCGCGGTGACCGCGAGCTGTCAGGTGGTGGTTACCGTCAGCAATCGCGGGAGCGCGCCGCTCCCGGATTCCGTGTGGACGGCGGTCTCGCCGGCGAGCGCGAGCGTCTATCTCACGGTCAACGGCCAGCCGTGGGGCGGGCAGACGATCTGGAAGTTCGACCCGGCGCGGGCGCTGCAAAAACCCGGGGGCACGGCCTCCGTCACGCTGAGCTACAAGGTCAACGGCACTGTTACGGTCAAGGCGACCGTGGATCACACCCGGCAGGTGGCGGAAGCGGACGAGAGCAACAACGCCCGCACGACGACGCTTACCTGCGGCGCGCCGGCGACCATCGATCGCTCGAACGTCGTGCCGGCGGGTGGATCGCTCGAGCGTGCGGCAGCGGAGCCGGAACCGGCGCCGGAGTTCGCGCCGGCCGCATCGGACCCGGTGCCTGCAGCGCCGGGCATCCCGTCGGGCGGTGGCAGCCTGCTCGACGCTCCGCTGCCGCCTCCACCGCCCGATGTGCCGCCGCCGCCGGAACGCGAAGACCAGACGGTCGAGCCGGCGGAGATCGTGGTGGCGAGCGCGAACATGCAGGAGGCGCAGGCGCTGGCGCAGCTCGCGCGCGGCCTCGGCTTCGGGATCCGGCGCCGCTCCAATCTGCAGGGCCTCGGGCTCGTCGTCACGGTGCTGCGCGTGCCGCGCGACACGAGTGTCGGCAGTGCGCTCGCGGCACTGCGGCAGGCCGCGCCCTCCGTATGGGCCGACGCGAACCATCGCTACTCGCTCCAGGGCGACGCCGCGCTCGCCTACGGGCGCGCGCTCGTCGGCTGGGCCAACGTCGCGCCGCAGTGCGGCAAAGGCGTGCGCATCGGCATGCTCGATACCGCGCTCGCGACCGCGCACCCCGCGCTCCAGGGGCGCGACATCGTCACGCGCTCGGTGCTCCCCGCCGGCATTCCGCGGGCGAAGCCCGACCACGGTACGGCGATCGCCGCACTCCTCGTCGGCAACACGCTGCCCTCGGGCTTCGGCGGCATGGTGCCCGCGGCGAAGCTCTATGCGGCCGAGATCTTCCGCGCGCGCGGCGAGCAATCCGACACCACCGCCGAATGGATCGTGGCGGCGCTCGACTGGCTCGCGGCGCACAAGGTGCACGTCGTCAACCTCAGTCTCGGCGGTCCGCGCAATCTGCTGCTCGAGGCGGCGATCGGCCGCCTGCTCGGGCTCGGCGTGGCGGTGGTGGCGGCGGGCGGCAACGGCGGCCCCGATGCGCCCCCGGTCTATCCGGCGGCGCAGCGCGGCGTCGTCGCGGTCACCGCCGTGGATGCCGATCTCAAGCCGTACCGCAAGGCGACCCGAGGCGCTTACCTCGCGTTTGCGGCGCCGGGTGTGGACGTCTGGAGTGCCGCGCCCGATCGGGGAGGCGCCTACTTCAGCGGCACTTCATATGCCGCTCCGTTCGTGACCGCCGTGCTCGCGGCCGAGCGCCAGAAGGCGCCGCGCATGGCGTGGGCGAAGCTCATCGAGCAGGCCGGCGCGCGGGCGCGCGACCTCGGGGTGCCGGGACGGGACCCGGTCTACGGCTGGGGGCTGGTGCAGGCGGGAGCGTGCCGCGAGGCCACCGCCCGCCGCTGAACGCGTGAACCGGCGCGCGAGGCGCTCATGATTTGCGCGTGAGCCGCCGGTACTGCGCCATGTGGCGCAGTGCCTGCTTGTGCTGCGCCAGGGCTTCGTAAAGAAGCGCGAGGTTGTAGTGACCGTCGGGCATGCGCGGGTCGAGGCGCAGCGCCGCTTCGTAGGCTTCCACCGCTTCGCGGGGACGCTCCATGTCGGCGAGCAGCACGCCGAGGTTGTACCAGACCGTGGCATCGTTCGCGCCGGCGGCGAGCGCAT
>DASVBY010000084.1:0-10412 GCA_036381895.1 Burkholderiales bacterium
CTGTCCCGGCACCGCGAGGACGTGCGTCGCGAAGAAGGCATCCTTCGCCGCACCGTTCACCGGCCAGGCGGGCGATTCGTAGAGCGCGCGGCCGTCGGGGCCGACGATGCGAAGCGGCAGAGCGAGCGCCGGCTCGCTCGCGGCGAATGCGGCCGCCGCGTCGTAGACCGCCTGGAGCGAGGCGGCCGCGGGCCGCGCGAGCGGCACATCGACCGCGTAGTAGAGCCGCCCGGCGTGTTCGCAGTAGCGGCTGCTGGGACCGGCCGCCGAAGGCGCCTGCGGGGCGCAGCGCGCGCCCTCCGGGGCAACGGAAGAGAATTTGCGTGCGGCAACCGGGCGGCGATCAGCGCCGTAGAGGGTAATGAGGACGGGCGTGGCTGCAGTCGCGTCGGGCAGCTGCGGCGCGTCCGGGAGACCTTCCGCCGGAAGCTGCGCCGCGACGAACTGCGCGATGAGCTCGGTCTGGCGCGTCAGTTCGCGCTCGATCCGGCTCACCTCGCCGCGCACCACGCGCGACAGGGCCGCGCGGTTCACCTCGAGCGCGTGATCCCGGTAGATGCGCCCCGCGACGGCGGCGAGTAGCAGGCCCAGCACGGCGACGGCCAGGACAGTGACGGCGACGCTCGTGCGGGTGGATATGCGGTTCAGCAGCATGAATCGCGCGGGGTCCGTGGCGCCCCGCTCCTTCGTGCTTTCCTGGCCCCCGGGGGCCGGTCCCGATCGTTGCCCGTAAACCGTGCAAATCCGATGCCATAAACGACGGGATTCATGACCAAGTACAAGCGCTTAGGCACGGTTGTTACGGTTTCGCTGTCGGACAAGAATACAACGGCTAATCAGTGGCTTAAGGGATCACCTCATGCCCGACTGGGCCGCGCTCGCGGCAGAGATCAGCCGCCTGACGGGCGATGTCATCTCTCCGGCGACGTTCGGGACCGCTTCCGGCGGGTGCATCAACCGCACGGCGGTACTCGAAGGTCGCACGTCGTGCTACTTCCTGAAATACAACGACCCCGCGCGGCTCGACATGTTCGCCGCCGAGGCCGAGGGCCTCGAGGCGCTCGGCGCCGCGCGGGCTCTCAGAGTCCCCAAGCCGATCTGCTGGGGCACGGGCGGGGGTGTGGCGTTTCTCGTGCTCGAACATCTCGACCTCGTGCCGGCCGACGCGCAAGCACAGGCGCTCCTCGGCGAGCGGCTGGCGGCACTGCACGGCGTTACACGCCCGCAGCACGGCTGGCACCGCGACAATACCATCGGCGCGACCCCGCAGCACAACGCGCAGACGCCGAACTGGGCCGAATTCTTCCGCGAGCAGCGGCTGCGGCCGCAGCTGCGTCTTGCATCCGAGCACGGCTACCGGGACCTCGCCCGTGCCGGGGAAGAACTGCTCGCGCACGTCGATGCGCTGCTCGCCGGGCATGCGCCCGCCGCTTCGCTGCTCCACGGCGATCTCTGGGGCGGCAACGCGGCTGCGACTGCCGCGGGCGAGCCGGTGGTATTCGACCCGGCGGTCTACTTCGGCGACCGCGAGACCGACATCGCCATGACGGAGCTCTTCGGCGGCTTCGCGAACGCGTTCTACGACGCCTACCGCGCCGCCTGGCCGCTTCCGCCGGGCTACCGCACGCGGCGGACGCTCTACAACCTCTACCACGTGCTCAACCACGCGAACCTCTTCGGCGGGGGCTACGCCGGTCAGGCGCGGCGCATGATCGACGCACTGCTGGCGGAGGCCCGATGATGCCGGCGCTGCCGCGGCTCGCGGGATGAGTGCACCACGTCTCTCCGCGGGAATCGTCGTCGTGCGCTGCATCGGCGGGCGCTATCACTATCTGTTGCTGCGCGCTTACCGCTACTGGGACTTTCCGAAGGGGCTCGTCGAACCGAACGAGTCGCCGCTCGCGGCGGCACGCCGCGAAACCGAAGAAGAAACCGGCCTGCGCGGCCTCGAGCTCGCCTGGGGCGAGGACCACGTGGAGACGCCGCCGTATCGCGGCAACAAGGTGGCGCGCTATTACCTGGCGCGGTCGGACAGCGGCGACGTCGTGCTCGGCATCAATCCGGTGCTCGGACGTCCGGAGCATCACGCCTATACCTGGGCCGACTACGCAACCGCCGCGTCGCTCCTCGGTCCGCGCGTGCGCGCGGTGCTCGAGTGGGCGCACGCCCGCACCGGCGAGCGCTGCTGATCACTGCTCCACGGGGCTGCGCTCCGCCGGCTCACCGCCCTTCGCGCCCGGCGGCAGCTCGATCTCGACGCGGTTGCGTCCGAGCCGCTTGGCCCGGTAGAGCGCGCGATCCGCGCGATCGACGAGCGTCGTGTGCGAATCGCCGGGCGCGTACAGCGTGAGCCCGGCGGAGAAGGTCGGTACGCGCAGCGGCTTGCCGTCGAACGTGCACGTGGTCGTCTGCGCGCGCGCCCGGACTTTGTTCAACGCGGCAATGGCGCCCTCGAGCGACGTGTTCGGCAGCAGCACCGCGAACTCCTCGCCGCCGTAGCGCGCGACCATATCGTGATGGCGCAGAATCGAGAGCACGTGCGATGCGTAGGAGCGCAGCACCTCGTCGCCGGCCGCGTGGCCGTGCGCGTCGTTGATCGACTTGAACTCGTCGAGGTCGAGCAGCGCGAGCGCGAGCGGCGAGCCGTAGCGCTGGGCCCGGCCGATCTCGTCCTGCAGGCGGCGCATGAAAGCACGGCGGTTCGGCAGCCCGGTGAACTCGTCCGTGAGGCTGAGCAGCCGCACCTTGTTGAGCTCGTCGCGCAGCCGGTCGCTGTCCGACTTGAGCAGTCGCAGGAACTCGTGGGTGCGCTGCAGCTTGACGTCGAGCGAGCGCTGGCCGTGGATCAGCTCTTCGATCCCGCCGATGAGGATCTGCCGCAGCGTCTCGATCTCCTGGGCGGTTTCGGCCTGCCGCAGCGCGTTGAGCTCGATCTGCAGCAGTGCGCCGAACTCGCGGTTCTGCGCGATCGCCTCGTTCACGTTCTGTGCGAACGCTTCCTGCAGCTTCGCGATCTCGCTGCGCTTGCGATCGAGGTGCAGGCGATACGCGGCGTGAATGCGCCGCTCGGCATGCCCTTCGCGCGTCCCGGCGGCGGCGTCGTCGGCCGGCGGAGGAGCGGGCGGCGGCGATCGGGCTTCGCGCGTCGGCGCCGCCGGGGCGGCGCCGGGTGCGGCGGAGGCGGGACGCGCGGGGCGCGCGGAGTGGCCGCCGTAGAGCAGCTCATCGAGCACGGCCGAGGTCTCGATTTCGGGCAATGCCGTCGGATGCGCGGAGGCGGCTTCCGCCGCCGCGGCCTCGTCGAGCGCGCGCGGAGGCGGCGCGCCGCCGGGGAGATCGAGCGCGCTGCGGAGCTCGTTCAGCTTGGCGTTGATGCGGTTGACGTGCGCGAGTGTCGGATTGGCGGCATAGGCCTCGACCAGCAGGCGCAGCAGGATGCCGTAAACGCGCTGCGTATTGCGCTGCGCCGCTTCCTGCTCGGAGAGCAGTTGGGCGATCTGATTGTAGATGACCGTGCCGACGGGCGATTCTTTGAGCCCCTCGAACGCCGTCAGCATGGACGATTCAGGCTTCGCGGAACCTGCTTCCGGTGCCCCCATTGTCAACGCCACCCCCCAAATGGACCTGCCGCTCCGCATGCGGCATGGCACGGAACGTTCCGAGTTCGCGGTGTTGTGTCCCCTGTCCGGCGACAAACCGTCGCCGCTCCTTTGCGCGGGCTGACTCTACCCCTCCATTCCTCAAATAACAACTGACGCAATACGGCAACTCCGCGCGGCTGCGGCGCTTGAGAAACTACGAGAATTATCTTTGCTAAGAGTCTGTGCGCACGGGAGACGACGACCGATGCGCGGCCGGCCGCGATCAGCGGTGGTAGGCGGGACTCAACGCGTGAACGGCGTCGACAAGCGTGGCGACATGCTCCGGGTCGATGTCGGGGGTGATGCCGTGGCCGAGATTGAAGACGTGCCCGCTGCCGTGTCCGTAGCGCTCGAGCACGTACGCGACTTCGCTACGTATGCGCTCGGGCGGCGCGTACAGCGCTGCCGGGTCGAGATTGCCCTGCAACGCCACGCGGTCGCCGACGCGGCGGCGCGCGTCGCCGATATCGGCGGTCCAGTCGAGACCCAGGGCATCTGCGCCGGCTTCCGCCATCGCCTCGAGCCATTGTCCGCCGTTCTTGGTGAACAGGATGACCGGCACCTGCTCCCCGCCGCTTCGGCGCAGCGCGGCGATTATCTGTTTCATGTAGGCGAGCGAGAACGTCCGATAGTCGCGCGCCGAG
Source organism: Burkholderiales bacterium (assembly GCA_036381895.1). Taxonomy (GTDB): domain Bacteria; phylum Pseudomonadota; class Gammaproteobacteria; order Acidiferrobacterales; family Sulfurifustaceae; genus JACQFZ01. The sequence goes on from DASVBY010000084.1 coordinate 4,286, forward strand.
AGCACGCCGCCCCAGGTGTCGAAGAGCATGAGCGCCTGGGCGCCGGCGGCGGCCTGCGCCCGCAGGTACTCGGCGACCGCGCGCGCGAGCACATCGAGCAGGCGGTGCAGGAGATCGGGCGCGCCGTACAACATGCGCTTGGTCTGCGCGAATTCGCGGCTGCTCCCGCCCTCGATCATGTAGGTGGCGAGCGTCCAGGGGCTGCCGGCGAAACCGATCAGCGGCACGCGGCCGTCGAGCGCACGGCGCACGAGCCGCACGGCGTCCATCACGTAGCGCAGCTCGCGCTCGGGATCGGGCACGGCGAGCGCGGCCACGTCGTCGGCACTCCGGATCGGGCGGCGAAATGCCGGTCCTTCGCCCTCGACGAAGTACAGTCCGAGCCCCATCGCGTCGGGAACCGTGAGGATGTCGGAGAACAGGATCGCGGCATCGAGGGGGAAACGGTCGACCGGCTGCAGCGTCGCTTCGCACGCGAGTTCGGGCGTCATGCAGAGCGTGCGGAAGTCGCCGGCGCGCGCCCGCAGGGCGCGGTATTCCGGCAGGTAGCGTCCGGCCTGGCGCATGATCCAGACCGGGGTCGCGTCCACGGGCTCGCGGCGCAGGGCGCGCAGCAGACGGTCGTTCTTCGGCCGATTCATGGACTGTCCTGGCTGGGCAGTTGCACGACACCCCGCGGGCGCGAGCGCGTGGCGGCTAGGGGAGCGGCGCCGGCAGATTCGAGCTTCCCATGAGGTACTGATCGACGCCGCGCGCCGCCGAACGCCCTTCGGCGATCGCCCAGACGATGAGCGACTGACCTCGCTGCATGTCGCCCGCGGTGAAGACACCCGGCACGCTCGTCATCCAGTTCGCGTCCCGCCAGACGGTGCCGCGCTCCGTAAGCCGCACGCCGAATTGCTCGAGCATTCCGGCCCGCTCCGGCCCGACGAAACCCAGGGCGAGCAGCACGAGGTCGGCCTTGAGCGTGAACTCGCTGCCCGGAATCTCCTTGAACACCGGCCGGCCGTCCTCGAGCACCATCCGTACCTTGACCAGCTCGAGCGCCGCGACGCGGCCGTTCTCGCCGATGAAGCGTCTGGTCGACACCGAGTAAACCCGCTCGACGCCTTCCTCGTGCGCCGATGCGACGCGAAAGATCACCGGCCACTGCGGCCAGGGGTTGTTCGGCGCGCGCGTATCCGGCGGCCGCGGCAGAATCTCGAGCTGATGCACGCTCGCCGCACCCTGGCGGTTGGCGGTGCCGAGGCAGTCGGCGCCGGTGTCGCCGCCGCCGATGATGATCACGTGCTTGCCCTTGGCATCGATCCGCTCCGCCGGCGGAATCGTGTCGCCTTCGCAGATGCGGTTCTGCTGCGGCAGGTACTCCATCGCGAGATGGATGCCGGCGAGCTCGCGTCCCGGCACGTTGAGGTCGCGCGCCGCGCACGCCCCGCCGGCGAGCACGATGGCGTCGAAGTTGCGGCGCAGCTCTTCCACCGCCACGTTGACGCCGACGTGCGCATTGGTGCGGAACTCGACGCCCTCGGCGCGCATCTGCTCGAGCCGCCGATCGAGCACCTTCTTCTCCATCTTGAACTCGGGGATCCCGTAGCGCATCAATCCGCCGACCCGATCCGCGCGCTCGAACACGGTCACCCGGTGGCCGGCGCGGCGCAGCTGCTGCGCCGCCGCGAGGCCGGCCGGTCCCGAGCCGACGACGGCAACCTTCTTTCCGGTCTCGACCTTCGGCGGCAGCGGCTGCACGCGCCCGTCCTCCCAGGCGCGCTCGGCGATCGCGAGCTCGATCGCGCGGATGGTCACGGGATCGTCGTTGATGCCGAGCACGCACGATCCTTCGCACGGCGCCGGGCACAGCGTGCCGGTGAACTCCGGGAAGTTGTTGGTGTCGTGCAGCCGCTCGATCGCGTCCTCCCAGCGGCCGCGGAACACGAAATCGTTCCAGTCGGGGATGACGTTGCCGAGCGGGCAGCCCTGGTGGCAGAACGGAATGCCGCAGTCCATGCAGCGCGCGGCCTGCTTTTTGAGCTCGGCCTCGGGGTACGGCAGCATCACCTGCTTCCAGTCGCGCACGCGCTCTGCGACCGGGCGGTAGGGCTGCTTCGCCCGCTTGAACTCGAGGAATCCGGTCGGCTTACCCATGGGCGGCTTCCATCACGGCTTGGTCTTCGGGAATGCCCGTCTGCCGCGCCTTGCGAATGGCGTCGAGCACGCGCTTGTAGTCCTTGGGCATCACTTTGACGAACCGCTGCTGCGATGCCGTCCACCGGTCGAGCAGCTTCTGCGCGAGCGCCGAACCGGTGTAACGTACGTGCCGCTTCAGCAGCTCGCGCACTTCCTCGGCATCCTCGGCGTTGAGCGGCTCGAGCTCGACCATCTCGAGGTTGCAGCGGCGCGCGAAGTCGCCTTTGACGTCGAGCACGTACGCGAGGCCGCCGGACATGCCGGCGGCGAAGTTGCGTCCGGTCGGACCGATCACGACCACGCGGCCGCCCGTCATGTACTCGCAGCCGTGGTCGCCGACGCCCTCGACGACCGCCTGCGCGCCCGAGTTGCGCACGCAGAAGCGCTCGCCGGCGACGCCGCGGAAGTAGGCTTCGCCCGACGTCGCGCCATAGAGCGCGACGTTGCCGACCAGAATGTTCTCCTCCGGCACGAAGGTCGCCTGGCGCGGCGGATAGATGACGAGCTTGCCGCCCGAGAGCCCCTTGCCGACGTAGTCGTTGGCGTCGCCTTCGAGCGTGAGGGTGATGCCCCTCGGCAGGAACGCGCCGAAGCTCTGACCGGCCGAGCCGTTGAAGTGAATGCGGATCGTGTCCTCGGGAAGGCCCTCGGCGCCGTAGCGCCTGGTGACCTCGTAGCCGAGGAGCGTACCGACGGTGCGGTTGGTGTTGCGGATCGGCAGGATGATGTCGACCGGCTTCTTCGACTCGAGCGCGTCGCGGCAGAGCGGCAGGATCGTGGTGCGGTCGAGCGAACGCTCGAGCCCGTGGTCCTGCTCGCGCACCTTGCGGATCGCGACGTCGGGGCCGACGGGCGGCTGGTACAGGATCCGCGAGAAGTCGAGCCCGCGCGCCTTCCAGTGATCGACCGCCGGTCGCACGTTCAGCCGGTCGACGCGACCGATCATCTCGTCCATGGTGCGGAAGCCGAGCATCGCCATGTACTCGCGCACCTCTTGCGCCACGAAGCGGAAGTAGTTGACCACGTGCTCCGGGTCGCCCGCGAAGCGCTTGCGCAGCTCCGGGTCCTGCGTGGCGATGCCGACCGGACAGGTGTTCATGTGGCACACGCGCATCATGATGCAGCCGAGCACCGTGAGCGGCGCGATCGAGAAGCCGTACTCCTCGGCCCCGAGGAGCGCGGCCACCACCACGTCGCGTCCGGTCTTCAGCTGGCCGTCGGTCTGCACCACGATGCGGTCGCGCAGCTTGTTCATGACCAGCACCTGCTGCGTCTCGGCGAGGCCGAGCTCCCACGGCAGTCCCGCGTGCTTGATCGAGGAGAGCGGGCTCGCGCCGGTGCCGCCCGAATCGCCGGAGATGAGCACCACGTCGGCATGCGCCTTGGCGACGCCCGCGGCGACCGTACCGACGCCGACCTCGGAGACGAGCTTGACGTGGATGCGCGCCTCGGGGTTGGCGTTCTTGAGATCGTGGATCAGCTGCGCCAGATCCTCGATCGAATAGATGTCGTGATGCGGCGGGGGCGAGATCAGGCCCACGCCCGGCGTCGAGTGGCGCACCTTGGCGATCGGCGGGTAGACCTTGTGCCCCGGGAGCTGGCCGCCCTCGCCGGGCTTCGCGCCCTGCGCCATCTTGATCTGCAGATCGGTCGCGTTGACGAGGTAGTGGCTGGTAACGCCGAAGCGGCCCGACGCCACCTGCTTGATGCGGGAGTTGCGAATCGTCCCGTAGCGCGCCGGGTCCTCGCCGCCTTCACCGCAATTCGAGCGCGCGCCGATCTTGTTCATCGCGATGGCGAGCGCCTCGTGCGCCTCGATGCTGATCGAGCCGTACGACATGGCGCCCGTGGCGAAGCGCTTCATGATCGACTCGACGGGCTCGACCTCGTCGAGCGGAATCGGCTTGTCGGCGGGCTTGAGATCCATCAGGCCGCGCAGCGTGGCGAGCTGCCGGTTGCCTTCGTCGCACGCCCGACTGAACTCCTTGAACAGCGCGTACGAGTTCGTTCGCGTCGCGTGCTGCAGCTTCGCGACCGTGTCCGGATTGAGCTGGTGCACTTCACCGTCGCGCCGCCACTGATAATGCCCGCCCCAGTCGAGGTCCGGCACACCGGCCGGCCGCTCCGGGTAGGCGCGTTGATGACGCAGCGCCGTTTCCTGCGCGATGACGTCGAGATCGATGCCGCCGATACGCGAAGCGGTCCAGGTGAAATACTTGTCGACGAGCTTCTGATCGAGGCCGATCGCCTCGAAGATCTGGGCGCCGCGATAGGACTGGATCGTCGAGATCCCCATCTTGGAGATCACTTTGATCACGCCCTTGTTGAGCGCCTTGACGTAGTTCTTCACCGCCTGGACGCGGTCGACGCCCGTCAGCACCCCCTGCTCGATCAGATCGTCGAGAGTCTCGAACGCGAGGTAGGGGCAGATGGCGCCGGCGCCGTAGCCGAGGAGCATCGCCATGTGGTGCACCTCGCGCGGTTCGCCGGACTCGACCACGAGACCGACGCGCACGCGCGTACCCTCGCGCACGAGGTGGTGGTGCACGGCGGCGGTGGCGAGCAGCGCCGGGATCGGCATGTGCTGCGCATCGACGCCGCGATCGGAGAGGATAATAAAGGAATAGCCCTCGCCGATGGCGGCGCTCGCCTGGCGGCAGAGGTCGTCGAGCGCCGCGGCGAGGCCCGCGCCGCCGGACCCGGCAGGGAACAGCATGGGCAGCGTCTTCGTGCGGAAGCCGTGCTGATCGAGCGCGCGGATCTTCTCGAGCTCGTCGAGCCTCAGGATCGGGGTGTCGAGCTTGAGCAGCCGGCAGCTCTCCGGGCCCGGATCGAGCAGGTTGCCTTCGGGACCGATCGGCGTCTCGATCTGGGTCACCAGCTGCTCGCGAATGGCGTCGAGCGGCGGATTGGTCACCTGCGCGAACAGCTGCTTGAAGTAGTCGTAGAGCAGCCGCGGCCGGTTCGAGAGCACCGCGAGCGCGGCGTCGTTGCCCATCGACCCGATCGGCTCCTCCCCCTTCTGCGCCATCGGGGCGAGCAGGATGCGCAGGTCTTCGTGGGTGTAACCGAACGCCTGCTGCCGCATGAATACGGTCGCGTGGTCCGACTCGGGCACCTGCGGCGGCGCGGGCAGGCGCGAGAGCGGCAGCATGTTCTCCTCGAGCCACTGCTGGTAGGGTTGGGCCGAGGTGTAACGCTTCTTGAGCTCCGCATCGTCGACGATGCGGCCCTCGCGCGTATCGACCAGGAAGATGCGACCCGGGTGCAGCCTCTCCTTGATGAGGACGTTCTCGGGCGGAATGTCGAGGACGCCCACTTCCGAGGCCATCACCACCAACCCGTCCTTGGTCACGTAGTAGCGCGACGGCCGCAGCCCGTTGCGGTCGAGCACCGCGCCGATGACGGTGCCGTCGGTGAACGCGATCGACGCCGGGCCGTCCCACGGCTCCATCAGGCAGCCGTGGTACTCGTAGAACGCCTTGCGCTCGGGATCCATGCTCTCGTGGCCGCTCCAGGCCTCGGGGATCATCATGAGCACGGCGTGCGGCAGCTCGCGGCCGGCCATGTGCAGCAGCTCGAGCACGTTGTCGAACGTGGCCGAGTCCGAAGCGCCCTCGGTGACGATCGGAAAGAGCTTCCGCAGATCGTCGCCGAAGAGCGGCGACGAGCAGAGCGCCTCGCGCGCGCGCATCCAGTTGATGGTGCCGCGCAGCGTATTGATCTCGCCGTTGTGCGCGATGTACCGGTAGGGATGCGCGAGCGGCCAGGACGGGAACGTGTTCGTCGAGAACCGCGAATGCACGAGCGCGAGCGCCGATTCCATGCGCTCGTCGGTCAAGTCCGGGTACATCGCGGGCAGCTGGCTCGGCGTGAGCATGCCCTTGTAGACCAGGGTACGGCAGGAGAGGCTCGAGACGTAGAACAGCCCCTTCTGGGTGAG
>DASVBY010000085.1:0-5150 GCA_036381895.1 Burkholderiales bacterium
CGGTGCCCCGTGCACCGCTTCCGTGCCCTGCTTGTGCGGCGCACCGTAGCCGATCGTGGTCTTGCAGCAGATGAGCGTCGGGCGCTCGCTCTGCGCGCGCGCCGCCAGGATCGCACGCCGGATCGCCTCGGGATCGTGGCCATCCACGTTCGCAATGACGTGCCAGCCGTAGGCTTCGAAGCGCTTCGCGGTGTCGTCGGTGAACCATCCGCTCACGTGCCCGTCGATCGAGATGCCGTTGTCGTCGTAGAAAACGATCAGCTTGCCGAGGCGCAGGTGCCCGGCGAGCGAACACGCCTCGTGCGAAATCCCCTCCATCAAATCGCCGTCGCCGCAGAATGCATAAGTATGGTGATCGACGATCGTGTGCCCCGGCCGGTTGAAGCGCGCGGCAAGACTCTTCTCGGCGAGCGCCATGCCCACGGCGTTCGCGAGCCCCTGCCCGAGCGGTCCGGTGGTGGTCTCCACGCCGGGCGTCATGCCGTATTCGGGATGACCCGGCGTCTGCGAATGCAGCTGCCGGAACCGCTTGAGCTGCTCGAGCGGCAGGTCGTAGCCCGTGAGGTGGAGCAGGCTGTAGAGCAGCATCGACGCGTGGCCGTTCGACAGCACGAAGCGGTCGCGGTCCACCCACTTCGGATTCGCCGGGTTGTGCTTGAGGAAATCGTTCCACAGCACCTCGGCGATGTCCGCCATGCCCATCGGCGCGCCCGGGTGGCCGGAGTTCGCCTGCTGTACGGCGTCCATGGCGAGCGCGCGCACGGCGTTCGCGAGCGTGCGCCGCGGGAGGCTCGAGCGGGCGTCGGCGGTCTGCGGCTGGGAGGGTACGTTCATGCTGATCCTCTGTGCCTCAAAAACGACGGCCCCGCCGGGCGGTGGAAGCCCGGATTCCGACGTCTTTGTGCATGCGGTAAAGGGGGATTGGTCACTCCGCGGTCAGCCGGCAACCATTGCCCGCCGGGCTCGCTCGTGCGGCTTCTCTCGTGCTCGCGGGGTCCGCGGAACGTTCGGTATTTTCCCTCACGGTCCGGACGGCGGCAATACGGATTGCTCATGATGCGCCGCGTCGGCGCCAGTACCTGCCGCACGCCTAGTGTGTGAACGACGTACGCACCGCTTACCACCCCGGCGGCGCGCGCGGCTTCGACTAACCCGGCCGCGCCATCCGTGGCGCGGCGCTCGCCGGCGCGAACACACGTTAAGTGTGTTCGCGACTGCCCCGGAACCTGCCCTCTCGAGCGCATCGCCAGCCGTCCTGGCGCGACGCATGCGACTTCGAGTAACCCCGGCCGCGCCATCCGTGGCGCGGCGCTCGCCGGCGCGAACACACGTTAAGTGTGTTCGCGACTGCCCCGGCTCGCCCACTTGATCGAGCAGCCGATGCTCGGGAACTGCTCGCGCGGTCCGCGGCCGGTTTCCGCGATCCGCTTCATCGCCTCGTACAGCTCTCGCCGTGCGTTCGGATCGGAGCTCTTGCCGGAGGAATCGAGCCGGCCGCGGTACTGCAGCTCGAGATCGCGGTTGTAGCCGAAGAAATCGGGCGTGCACACGGCCCCGTAGGCCCTGGCGACTTCCTGCGTCGCATCGAACACGTAGGGAAAGGGATAATCGTATTCGCGCGCCACGCGCTGCATGTTCTCGAAGGAGTCTTCCGGGTAGTCGGTCGGATCGTTCGAGTTGATCGCGATCGCGCCGATGCCGAGCTCGCGCAGATCCTTGACGTCGCGAATGATCTTCTCCCGCACGGCTTTGACGTACGGGCAGTGGTTGCAGATGAACATGACGAGCAGCCCGTTCGGGCCGCGCGCTTCTTCGAGGGTCCAGGTCCGACCGTCGACGCCCGGGAGGCTGAAGGCCGGCGCGCGTGTGCCCAGGGCGGGCGATGGGGCTTCCGTGGGTGCCATGAGCCAACTCCTGTTTCGTTCCCGGGCGTAATTATCGGGCGCCGCGCCCCGCCGGTCATCCCGCCGGTGCCCGGCGCCGGCCGCCGCGCCCCGGTGCACTAGACTGCCGTAGATATGACCGCCGGCCGGAGGATAGCCGCACGCGCGCGCCGCGCGCTTCTCGGGCTCGCGCTCGCCGCGCTTGCGCCTGCCGCCGGGGCAGAGCCCCTCGTGCTCCTCGCGCAGCCGCTGCCGAGCGACGAGCATCCGGCGCAGGATTACCGGGCCCTCACGGCTTACCTGCAAACCGCAACGGGGCGCGCGTGGCGCCTCGAGACACCGCCGATCTTTCCCGCGTATTGGGAAGCCGTGCGCCGCGGGCGCCACGATCTCGCGCTCGACGCCCTGCACTTCGCCGATTACCGGGTGCAAAAGCTCGGATTCCACCCGCTCGCAACGAGCCGCGATCTTTCCGGCTATAGCCTGGTCGCACGCGCGGCCGACCGGGTCGCGGACCCGGGACGCATCGTCGGCAAGCGCATCGCCGTGCTCGGATTGTTGAGCATCGGGACGCTGCGGCTGAACGCGCTGTTTCCCGATCCCCTGCGCCAGCCGGTCGTCGTCGAGGCCGGCTCGGTGGCCGAAGTCCTGCGGCTGCTGCGCGCCCGCGCGGTGAAGGCTGCGTTCCTGCCGACCGCGGCTCTGACCGAGTACGCGATCGGACGCGATCTCGCGATCGTACTGACGACCGAGCCGATTCCGCGGCTCGCGCTCTCGGCGTCGCCGCGGCTGCCGGCGGAACTGCGGGAACGGATCCGCACCGCAATGCTCGCGGCGCACGCGTCGGAAGCGGGCCGCGAAATGCTGCGCGCGATCGGCCTCGCCGGGTTCGCGACGGCCGCCGCGGGCGATCTCGCGAATCAGAGCTACGTACTGCGCGGATACTGGGGTTACTGAACGCGAGCGCGGACCGTGCGTCCGCCTAGAGCTCCTGCGGGTAGAGCGTGCGGCGGAGCACGTCGAAGTCGGGAATGAGGAGCGCGCGCTCGCGCACGCGCAGCCCGGCCGCAATGAGCGGAGTGTCCGGCAATCGCGCGGGGTCCTCTTCGTCGACCGACGCGCTGCTCACGTGCTGCGGCCGCGGTTCCGCGGCGGAGAGCAGCCCGAAGAAATCCGTCCGAGCACGCCCCGGGAAGGGATAAAAAACCACGATCTTGGAGGCGGCGGTGACGAAGCTCGGCGCGCCGCCCATGAGCGCCTCGAAGGAAATCACGGACAGCGCCAGCGACCGCCAGCCGACGACGCCGAGCACCCAGCGCGGCGCACCGGGCACCGGAAACAGCTCCGTCGGGTTCGCCACTTCCGCCACGGCCGCGCTCGGCACGAGCAGCGCGTTCTCGACGAGCGGCACCTCGAGGCTGTGTATCCGTTCCTCGGCCGTGCTCACGTCCGGACTCCGGCTCCGCCGGCGCGCAGCGCCTCGGCGAGGCCGCGCGCGGCGAACACGAGAACCACCTTGTGGCCGTCCACCCAGGCGCCGTCGAAGTAGTGGCCCGCGCGCGTCGGCGGAGCTCCGAGCGGCGCGAACGGCGTGATGTGCAGATCCGCTCGCCCGAGCAGCCGGACTTCCTCCGCGGCGAGCCCGACCGGCGTCGGACTGCCGTCGAGGAAAACGGCGCGCTGCCAGGTCTCGGGCCGCGAAGGCCGGAGCATTCCGTCGAGCCCGTAGACCGGCCAGCGCCCTTGGCGCGACTGCCGCCAGGCGACGAGCGGGCCGCGTCCGTCTTCCGGGATCAGCGCATGGCGCTGCTCGATGGCGACGCTCGCCGCACCCGGCAGCAGGTACTCCATGCCGCCCAGCACCAGGCACAGATACTGGTTCGAATCGGCCATGCCGTGGCTGCGCGGCTACGCCCGCGCGCGCCCGCGCGCCAGGAGCTTCTCGATGTTGCGGAACAGATCGTCCTCCTGGTAGGGCTTGCTCATGTAGATGTCGACGCCGAGCTCGAAGGCGCGGTTGCGGTGCTTCTCGCCGGCGCGCGACGTGATCATGATGATCGGGATGTGCTTGAGCGCGGCGTCGGCGCGCACGCGCCCCGTGAGCTCGTAGCCGTCCATGCGCGGCATTTCGATGTCGACGAGCATCAGATCCGGCACGCGCGCACGCAGTTGCTCGACGGCATCCAGGCCGTCCTTCGCCACCATCACGTCGAAGCCGCGCTTCTGCAGGTGCTTGCCGGTTACCTTGCGCACCGTGAGCGAATCGTCGACCACCATCACGACGGGGCGCGTGCGCGCCTCGGGCGGCGGCGCCGTCGGCCGCTGCTGGTGCTCCACCTGCAGCGCCTCCTCGGCGTACCAGAGCCCGGCGACGTCGAGGATCAGCACCACGCGGCCGTCGCCCATGATGGTCGCGCCCGCGAGCCCCTTGATCGCCGCGAGCTGCGGCCCGAGCGCCTTGATCACGATTTCGCGCGTGCCGCCCAGGCCGTCGACCTGAATCGCGACTTCACGGTTGCCGGCGCGCGCGAGCAGCACCGGAATCTTGCGCCCCTCGCGTCCGGCGGAAGGAATGCCGAGGCGCGCGCCGAGGCTCATGAACGGGTAGAGCTTGTCGCCGTGGCTGAGGAGCGGGTTCTTCCCGACGGCGAGCCGGCTCAGCTGCTCGGGCGTGCATTCGATGATGTTCGAGACCGCGCCGAGCGGCACGGCGAACTGCTGCTCGCCGACGTATACCGTGAGCGCCTGCGTGATCGAGAGCGTGAGCGGCAGACGGATGATGAACGTGGTGCCCCTGCCGGGTTCGGTGTCGACCGCCATGGTGCCGCCGAGCTGCTTCACCTCGCTGTGCACCACGTCCATGCCGACGCCGCGGCCGGATACGTGCGTGATCTCGGCCGCGGTCGAGAACCCCGGAAGCAGCACGAACTGCAGCAGGTTGTCCTCGCTCACGTTGGCGTCGGGCGCGAGCAGACCGCGCTCGATCGCCTTGGCGCGGATGCGTTCGGCGTTCATGCCCGCGCCGTCGTCGGAGAAGCGGATGACGATTTCGTTGCCTTCCTGCTTCGCCTCGATCGTGATGCGTCCCACCGGCGGCTTCCCGAGGTGCACGCGCTCGGCTTCGGGCTCGATGCCGTGGTCGAGGCTGTTGCGGATCATGTGCTCGAACGGCCCGATCATGCGCTCGAGCACCGTGCGGTCGATCTGCACCTCGCCGCCCGTGATCTCGAGCTCGGCGCGCTTGCCGAGCTCGCGTGCGGTCTGCCG
>DASVBY010000086.1:0-5064 GCA_036381895.1 Burkholderiales bacterium
TCGCGACCGGGCGGCCGACGCCCGCTACCGCTAGGCGACAAGAAGAAAATGTTCGAAGCCGTAGTGTTCTACGCTTTCGGCGCCGTATTGCTCGCGTCCGGGCTGCTCGTCATCACGGCGCGCAACCCGGTGCACGGGGCGCTGTTCCTGGTGCTGGCGTTCTTCACCGCCGCCGGCCTGTGGCTGCTGCTGCGGGCCGAGTTCCTCGCCATCGCGCTGGTGGTGGTCTACGTCGGCGCGGTGATGGTGCTGTTCCTGTTCGTGGTGATGATGCTCGACATCAACCTCGCCCGGCTGCGCGCTGGCTTCGGCGAATACCTGCCGCTCGGAGGCTTCGTGGCCGTGCTGCTCGTGCTCGAGATGGCGTTGATTCTGAGCTCCGGCCGCTTCGGCGCCGACGTCATACCGGAGCCGGCGCCACTGCCGGCGGACTACAGCAACACGCGTGCGCTCGGGCGCCTGATCTACACCGTGTACGCCTATCCGTTCGAACTGGCAGCGGTGATCCTGCTGTTGTCGATCATCGCCGCGATCGCGCTCACCATGCGCAAGCGCAAGGACACCAAGTACCTCGATCCGGCGAAGCAGGTGAGCGTGCGGCGCGAGGACCGCGTGCGCGTGATCAAGATGCCGGCCGAGAAGAGGAACTGATACCCGCGGGGGACGGGGCCATGATACCGCTCGAACACTATCTGATCCTCGGCGCCATCCTGTTCGCGCTGGCGGTCGTCGGGATCTTCCTGAACCGCAAGAACCTCGTGATCCTGCTGATGGCGATCGAGCTGCTGCTGCTCGCGGTCAATACCAACTTCGTCGCGTTCTCGCATTACCTCGGCGATCTGTCCGGGCAGGTGTTCGTGTTCTTCATCCTGACGGTCGCCGCCGCCGAATCGGCGATCGGGCTCGCGATACTGGTCGTGCTGTTCCGCAACCGCGCCTCGATAGACGTCGAGGACCTCGGCTCGCTCAAGGGGTGAGGCGGGGTGGACGCGGAGCGGTTCGGGAAACGGGCAAAGGTAAGCGCATGTTGGGGCTGAGTAAGGAGACGATCTACCTGCTGATCCCGCTGTCGTGCCTCGCCGGCGCGCTCATTGCCGGGCTGCTCGGGTGGAAAATCGGGCGCGTCGCGGCGCACACGGTCACGATTCTCGGCGTGGCGATCGCCTTCGTGCTGTCGGCGTTCGTGGTGCTGCCGGACGTGCTCGCAGGCAACACCTGGAACGGCACCGTGTACCAGTGGGGTGCGAGCGGCGATCTGCCGCTCGAAGTCGGCTTCCTGATCGATCCGCTCACCGCGATCATGACGGCCGTGGTGACGTTCGTATCGCTCTTGGTGCACGTCTACACCATCGGCTACATGCGCGACGATCCGGGGTACCAGCGTTTCTTCAGCTACATCGCGCTGTTCACGTTCGCGATGCTGATGCTGGTGATGTCGAACAACTTCCTGCAGCTCTTCTTCGGCTGGGAAGCGGTCGGCCTCATGTCCTACCTGCTGATCGGCTTCTGGTACACGCGCCCGACGGCGACCTACGCCCAGCTCAAGGCGTTCCTGGTGAACCGCGTGGGCGACGTCGGTTTCCTGCTCGGCATCGCCGCGATCTACTACTACTTCGGCACCCTCGATTACGGCGCGGTGTTCGCGATCGCGCCGCAGTTCGCCGACAAGACCGCGCAGATCCTCCCGGGCGTCGACTGGAGCGTGCTGACGCTCGTATGCCTGCTGCTCTTCATCGGCGCCATGGGCAAGAGTGCGCAGGTGCCGCTGCACGTGTGGCTGCCGGACTCGATGGAGGGCCCGACGCCGATCTCGGCCCTCATCCACGCCGCGACCATGGTCACCGCGGGCGTCTTCATGGTGGCGCGCATGTCGCCGCTGTTCGAGCTCTCGGAGGCGGCGCTCTCCGTCGTGCTCGTAATCGGCGCGATCACGGCGTTCACGATGGCGCTCGTCGGCATCGTACAGAACGACATCAAGCGGATCGTGGCCTACTCGACGCTGTCGCAGCTCGGCTACATGATGGTCGCGCTCGGCGCGTCGGCTTACAGCGTCGGTATCTTCCACCTCGCCACCCACGCCTTCTTCAAGGCGCTGCTGTTCCTCGCCGCGGGCTCGGTGATCATCGCCATGCACCACGAGCAGGACATCCGCAAGATGGGGGGGCTGCGCAAGTACATGCCGGTCACGTTCGTTACCGCGTGGATCGGCTCGCTCGCGCTCGCCGGCGTGCCGCCGTTCGCGGGTTTCTATTCCAAGGACCTGATCATCGAGGCGGTCCATGCTTCGCAGCTGCCGGGCAGTGGCCTGGCCTACGCGGCCGTGCTCGCCGGTGTCTTCATCACCGCGTTCTACAGCTTCCGCATGCTGTTCCTCGTGTTCCACGGCGAGCCGCGCATGGACGCGGAGACGCGGCACCACCTGCACGAGTCGCCCGCGGTCGTGACCGTGCCGCTCGTGCTGCTCGCGGTGCCGTCGGTGCTGGCGGGGTTCCTGATGCTCGAGCCGCTCGTGTTCGGCGACTATTTCGGCGGGGCCGTCACGGTGCTGCCGGAGCACGACGGGCTGCGCGCGCTCGGCGAGCACTATCTCGCCGGCGGCGCGAGCGCGGCGCAGCGTGCCGCGGCCTTCACGCTGCACGGCTTCGCGGGATGGCCGTTCTGGCTCGCGCTCGCGGGCTTCGCGGCCGCGTGGTTCCTGTACATCCGCCGGCCGGAGCTCCCGGCGCGCCTGCGCGAGCGCTTCGGCGCGCTCTACCGGCTGCTGCTGAACAAGTACTACCTGGACGAGCTCAACGACTTCGTGTTCTCCCGCGGCGCACGGCGCCTCGGCGAGTGGCTGTGGCGCGTCAGTGACGTGCGGCTCATCGACGGGCTCGCGGTAAACGGCACTGCGCGGCTCGTCGGCTGGGCGTCGGCGGTGGTACGCCACGTCCAGTCGGGTTACGTGTACCACTACGCGTTCGCGATGATTCTCGGGCTGTTCCTGCTCATCACCTTCTTCGTACGCTCATGATCGAGGCGCACCTGCTCAGCATCGCGATCTGGCTGCCCGTCGCGGGCGGCATCGCCGTCCTCGCCACCGGGCGCGATGCCAACGCGCCGCTGGCGCGCGGCCTCGCACTCGCGTTCGCGCTGCTCACGTTCGCGGCTACGGTGCCGCTCTTCGTCGGCTTCGATCCCTCGCTGCATACCATGCAGTTCGTCGAGGACTATCCCTGGGTCGATGCCTTCGACATCCGCTACCGCCTCGGCATCGACGGGATTTCGCTGCTGCTCGTGCTGCTCACGAGCTTCAGCACCGTGCTCGTCGTGATCTCCGCCTGGAACGTGATCCAGGAGCGCGTGGCGCAGTACTTCGCGTCGTTCCTGATCATGGAAGGCCTGATGATCGGTGTCTTCAGCGCGCTCGACGCGATCCTCTTCTACGTGTTCTGGGAAGGGATGCTGATCCCGATGTTCATCATCATCGGCCTGTGGGGCGGACCGAACCGCGTCTACGCCACCATCAAGTTCTTCCTGTACACGTTCCTGGGGTCGGTGCTGATGCTGGTGGCGCTGATCTATCTGTATTTCCAGGCCGGCACGTTCGATATCCTCGCGTTCCACGCGCTGCCGCTCGGGCGCACCGAGCAGATCCTGATCTTCCTCGCCTTCCTCGCGGCGTTTGCGGTCAAGGTGCCGATGTGGCCGGTGCACACGTGGCTCCCGGACGCGCACGTCGAGGCGCCGACGGGCGGCTCGGTGATCCTCGCGGCGATCATGCTCAAGATGGGCGCGTACGGCTTCCTGCGCTTCTCGCTGCCGATCACGCCGGACGCCTCGCAGGAGCTCGCGGGCCTGATGATCGCGCTGTCGCTGATCGCGATCGTCTACATCGGCCTGGTCGCGATGGTGCAGGAGGACATGAAGAAGCTGATCGCGTACTCGTCGGTCGCGCACATGGGCTTCGTCACGCTCGGCTTCTTCGTGTTCAACGCCCAGGGGATCGAGGGCGGGATCGTGCAGATGATCTCGCACGGCTTCGTGTCCGGGGCGCTGTTCCTCTGCGTCGGCGTACTCTACGATCGGCTGCATTCGCGCGCCATCAAGGACTACGGCGGGGTGGCGAAGCCGATGCCGGTGTTTGCGGCGTTCGCGATGCTGTTCGCCATGGCGAACAGCGGTCTGCCCGGCACCTCCGGATTCGTCGGCGAGTTCCTGGTCATTCTCGGCACGTTCCAGGTGAGCTTCTGGTATGCGCTCGCGGCCGCGACCACGCTCATCTGGGGCGCGGCCTATACGCTCTGGTTGTACAAGCGCGTCATTTTCGGCGAGATCGGCAACAGCCGCGTGGCGGCGCTGAAGGACATCGGGCTGCGCGAGGGCACTGTCCTGCTGCTGCTCGCGGCCGCGGTACTGCTGATGGGCCTGTGGCCGAAGCCGTTTCTCGACGTGATGCACGCTTCGGTCGAGCACCTGCTGCAGCAGGTGGCGATTTCCAAGCTCTAGTGCGCAGGCCGGTCCGTATGCGCGCCGAGGAGGTTCGCCGCCGTCTGCCGCCGGACGCCGAGAGCGATCCGTTGGCGCGCCGCGGAGCGCCTGCGTCTGTCCGTTATTTTTGAACGCATCGATGCCGATGAACGAGACTTTCGACCTGATTCCGCTGGCGCCCGAGATCTTCGTCTTCGGGATGGCGTGCGTGATCCTGCTGGTGGATCTCTACCGCGCCCCCGACTCGCGCTCGCCGGCGTTCGTGCTGACGCAGCTCACGCTCATCGGCGCCGCGGTGCTGAGCGTGCTCGTGGCCGACAGGACGGGCACGTTCTACGCCGGCACCTTCGTCGCGGATCCGCTCGCGACGCTGCTCAAGCTCGCGACCTACGGGCTCGCCTTCTTCGTGTTCGCGTACAGCCGCGGCTACCTCGCCGCGCGCGGGCTGCTGCGCAGCGAATACTTTGCGCTCGGTCTCCTCGGCATCGTCGGCATGATGGTGCTGGCTTCGGCCAGCCATTTCCTGACGCTGTACCTCGGGCTCGAGCTGCTGTCGCTGTCGCTCTACGCCATGGTGGCGCTGCAACGCGACTC
>DASVBY010000087.1:0-6058 GCA_036381895.1 Burkholderiales bacterium
GCGCGACATGAACGAGCCGTGCAGCATCGACAGCAGGTACGGAAAATCGATGCCGCGCGGATTGGCGAAGCGGATGACGAGGATCGACTCGTCCGGCGTCGGAATGAAGCGCGCGATGAAGGGATTCGAGGTATCGACCACCGGCACCCGCTGGAAGTTGATGTGCGTGCGCGAGAACTGCGGGCAGATGTAGTGCACGTAATCGTGCATGCGCCGCAGGATCGTGTCCGTCACCGCCTCGGTCGAGTAGCCGCGCGTCGCCTTGTCGCGATGCAGCTTCTGGATCCATTCGAGGTTGATGACCGGCGTCACTCCGATGAGGAGGTCGACGTGACGCGCGACGTCGACGCTGCCGGTGACGACGCCGCCGTGCAGCCCTTCGTAGAACAGCAGATCCGTGTCGGGCGGCAGCTCTTCCCACGGCGAGAACGTACCGGGCGGCTGCCGGTACGGCGCGGCCTCCTGCTCGTCGTGCAGGTACTTGCGCGTGCGGCCGCGCCCGGTTTCGGCGTAACCGCGAAACAGCGCTTCGAGCTCGTCGAACAGGTTGGCTTCCGGGCCGAAGTGGCTGAAGCGATGGTTGCCGCGCCGGTGCTCCTCGGCGATCTTCTGCTTCATCGTTTCGCGATCGTAGCGATGGAAGCTGTCGCCCTCGACGAAGGCGGCGGTGATGCCCTCGCGGCGGAAGATCTGCCCGAACGTGCGTGCGACCGACGTCGTGCCTGCCCCTGAGGAGCCGGTGATGGCGATGATCGGATGCCGGGTCGACACGGGTTCGGGCGCGTCAGGCGGGGGCGCGGAACAGGCCGCGCGTGTTGAAGAGCGGCGCGTCCGTCCCCGGCGCGCGGTCGGGCAGCGGGGGCGAAGCGCTTCCCGCCGCCTCGCCGTCGCCCGAGTCGAACAGGCGGCTCGCGCGGATGTCCTCGGGCTCGATCGTCATCAGGTCTCCGATCGAGAGGTTCGCGTGCCCCGAGGCGAACAGCCGGTTTGCATGGCGCAGCCGCGCGCGGTCGAGGGCGTTGCGGATCGAACGCGCGTTCGCGCAGCGCGGCTGGCGGATGCGCCGCGCGATGTATTCGCGGAACGCCGGGATCGCCGCCGGGGCGAAGCGGTACTGCATGGCGCTCAGCATGCGCTCGCCGATGGCGAAGAGCTCCTCCTCCGTGTAGTCCGGGAAGTCGATGTGGTGCGCGATGCGGGAGGCCATGCCGGGATTGCTCTGGAAGAAGCGATCCATGCGGTCTTTGTAGCCCGCGAGGATGACGACGAGGTCGTGGCGCTCGTTCTCCATCGCCTGCAGCAGGATCTCGATCGCCTCCTGGCCATAGTCGCGTTCGTTTTCCGGCCGGTAGAGGTAGTACGCCTCGTCGATGAACAGCACCCCGCCCATCGCGCGTCTGAGCACCTCCCGGGTCTTCGGCGCCGTGTGGCCGATGTACTGTCCGACCAGATCGTCGCGCGTCGCCGCGACCAGGTGCCCGCCGCGCAGGTAGCCGAGACGTGCGAGTATCTCGGCCATGCGCACGGCGACCGTGGTCTTCCCCGTGCCGGGGTTACCGGTGAAGCACATGTGCAGCGTCGGGGCGCTCGCGGCGAGCCCGATCCCGGAGCGCAGCTTGTCGACGAGCAGCAGGGCGGCGATCTCGCGAATGCGCGTCTTCACCGGAGCCAGGCCGACCAGGTCGCGCTCGAGCCCCTCGAGCACGGCGCCGACTTGCGAGGCTTCGTACGCCGCGCGCAGGTCCGCTTGCGCTCCCGGAGATATGCCATCGGGCAGATCAAAGGCTGCGTCCATGGACGGCTCCTTCAGTACCGCTCGCCTTCGGGCCTGTCGACCGCGTAGGGTGCGATGGTGTAGCGTATGCGCCGCCCCGCGGCTTCTTCGCGCACGAGGCGGAACCCCGGCTCGTGGCGGGGGCGATTGACGATGAACGACATGCGCGGCGTCTCCCAGCCGCGCGTGCTGTCGAACGCGGTCACCCGGATGTAGCTGTTCGGGAAGGCGCTGCGGCAGCCGTTGATCTCGCGCAGGATGCCCGCCGGGTCCCGCAGATCGAACATCGGCAGGCCGTACATTTCCCAGTACGTGTTGCGCGGATGCGGGTCGTCGGTGTACTCGATGTTGACCGCCCAGCCCCGGTCGAGCGCGTACTTGAGCTGGGCCAGGATCTGCGCGTCGGTGAGGTCGGGCAGGAACGAGAACTGGCCCTGGGTGATGCGGTTGCCGTAGTTCGTCATCATTAGGATGCCCTCATGTGCCCGGGGTCGCCGTCGGCACGTAGTCGGCGGTGTCGGTCGACTGGTAGTCGAAGCTCACGTCCTTCCAGGTATCGAGAGCGACCTTGAGCGGCGTGCAGTGCCGGGCCGCCTGCTCGAGGATCTCCGGTCCTTCGCGCAGAACGTCCCGCCCCTCGTTGCGCGCCAGGATCATCGCTTCGAGCGCGACGCGGTTGGCGGTGGCGCCCGCCTGGATCCCCATCGGGTGGCCGATGGTGCCGCCGCCGAACTGGAGTACCACGTCCTCGCCGAGGTAGTGCAGCAGCTGGTGCATCTGTCCGGCATGGATTCCCCCCGAGGCGACCGGCATGACCCGGTTGAGCGACGCCCAGTCCTGCTCGAAATAGAGCCCGTGCTCGAGGTTCATGAGCGTATGCCGCTCGCGCAGCGTGTCGTAGAAGCCCCTGACCATGCGCGGGTCCCCTTCGAGCTTGCCGACCACGGTGCCCGCGTGCAGATGATCGACGCCCGCCATGCGCATCCACTTGCAGATGACGCGGAAGCTGATCCCGTGGTTCTTCTGCCGCGCGTACGTCGAGTTGCCGGCGCGGTGCAGGTGCAGGATCATGTCGTTGCGGCGCGCCCACCTCGCCATCGACTGGATCGCGGTGTAGCCGACCACGAGGTCGATCATCACGATCACGCTGCCGAGCGCCTTCGCGAACTCGGCGCGCTCGTACATCTCCTCCATCGTGCCGGCGGTCACGTTGAGGTAGTGTCCCTTGACCTCTCCGGTCGCGGCCGCGGCGCGGTTCACGGCTTCCATGCAGTAGAGGAAGCGGTCGCGCCAGTGCATGAACGGCTGCGAGTTGATGTTCTCGTCGTCCTTGACGAAGTCGAGCCCGCCCTTGAGCGCTTCGTAGACGACGCGACCGTAGTTGCGTGCGGACAGCCCGAGCTTGGGCTTGGTCGTCGCGCCGAGCAGCGGCCGCCCGAACTTGTCGAGGCGCTCGCGCTCGACGACGATGCCGGTGGCCGGCCCCTGAAAGGTCTTGAGGTACGCCACCGGCAGGCGCATGTCCTCGAGTCGCAGCGCCTTGATGGCCTTGAAGCCGAAGACATTGCCGATGATCGAGGCGGCGAGGTTGGCGACCGAGCCGGGCTCGAACAGGTCGAGATCGTAGGCGATCCAGGCGAAGTATTGCGGTTCGGTGCCGGTTCCGGGGCTCCCGGGCACAGGCTCCACGCGGTACGCCTTCGCCCGGTAGACATCGCTCGCCGTGAGGCGATCGGTCCATACCACCGTCCACGTGGCGGTCGAAGATTCCCCCGCTACGGCGGCGGCGGCTTCCTCCGGGTCCACGCCCGGCTGCGGTGTGATGCGAAAGAGTGCAATGATATCGGTGTCGAGCGGCCGGTACTGCGGCTGCCAGTAGCCCATTTCCCGATAGGGGATCACGCCGGGTTCGTAGCGCTGGGCGGCGCTGCGCGCCGCTTTAACTCTGTCGCTCGGCATTCGCACGATCGGTCCTCGCGTCAATCGTCGACGCAGCCTAAGCGCCCGGTTTCATAAGATCCATTCAGTATTTTTTTGTGTCCGTATAACGGACCCTTATAATCTGCGGCATGCAGCACGTGACGCTGAAGCAGTTGCGGTTCTTCCGCGCCGTCGCCGCCCACCTGAGCTTCTCGAAGGCGGCGAAGGAGCTTCACTTGACGCAGCCGGCGGTCTCCATGCAGGTGCGGCAGCTGCAGGAAGCGGTCGGGCTGCCGTTGTTCGAGCAGATAGGACGCCGGATCGCGCTGACCGAAGCGGGACGCGAGCTCGCCCATTACGCGGCGGCGGTGACGGATCTGCTGCGCGAGGCGCGCGAGACGCTCGATGCGATGAAAGGCGTCGCCGGGGGCGTGCTGCGCATCGGCGCGGTGAGCACGGCGAAGTACTTCGCGCCGATGCTGTTCGCCGAGTTCGCGCGCGAGCGGCCGGGCGTGGTGATCAAGTTCACCGTCGGCAATCGCGAGGAGATGGTGCGCCAGCTGGCCGAGAACGAAACCGATCTGGTGATCATGGGCCGCCCGCCGCGCGAACTCGAGACGGTCGCCGAGCCGTTCGCGCGGCATCCGCTCGCGATCGTGGCCCCGGCCGCGCATCCGCTCGCGAAGGCGAAGCGCA
The DNA here is from genome assembly GCA_036381895.1 of Burkholderiales bacterium. Lineage (GTDB taxonomy): Bacteria > Pseudomonadota > Gammaproteobacteria > Acidiferrobacterales > Sulfurifustaceae > JACQFZ01. The sequence continues at coordinate 4,391 of DASVBY010000087.1, forward strand.
TTCCGTTCAAGCGGCTGACCGGCGAGCCGTTCCTGATCCGCGAACAGGGGTCCGGCACGCGGGCGTCGATGGAGCGGGTGTTCCAGGAGCGCGGGGAGAGCTACCGCCCGCTCATGGAAGTGAGCAGCAACGAGACCATTAAGCAGGCGGTGATCGCCGGCATGGGGCTTGCGTTCCTGTCCCTGCATACTGTCGGGCTCGAGCTGCAGACGCGGCGACTCGCGCTGCTCGACGTGGTCGGGCTGCCGCTCGTGCGCGACTGGTACGTGATCCACCGCAAGGACAAGCGGCTGCTGCCGGCGGCGCTCGCATTCCGCGAGTTCCTGCTGCGCGACGGCGCGGGCCTCATCGAGCGCGCGACCGGCATCGCGGGCACGGGCGTGCTCCGGCCGCGCCGCCGCGTTTCATGAGCGCCCGCGCGTCCCGCGCGGCGCTCGCGCGCTTGCCCTAGAATCGCCGGTTCTCATGCGCATCGCCGCCCTCATCGAGTACGACGGTTCCTGCTTCAGCGGCTGGCAGTCCCAGAGCCACGCCCGGACGGTGCAACACTGCGTCGAGCAGGCGCTCGCGCGCGTCGCCGACGAGCCGGTGCGCGTGACCGCGGCGGGTCGCACCGACGCCGGGGTGCACGCGCTCGCGCAGGTGATCCACTTCGACACACGCGCCGTGCGGACGCCCTACTCGTGGGTGCGCGGCGCGAACAGCCACCTTCCGCCCGAGATCGCGCTCCTCTGGGCCGGCGAGGTGCCAAAGACTTTTCATGCCCGTTTCGCGGCGACGGCGCGCCACTACCGCTACCTGGTGCTCAATCGCTCGGTGCGCCCGACGTACCTCGCCCGGCGCGTCACGCACGAATACCGCCCGCTCGACGTCGCGCGCATGCGCGCGGCGGCGCGCTACCTGCTCGGCACGCACGACTTCACCTCGTTTCGCTCGATTCAGTGCGAGGCGCGATCCCCGGTGCGCGAGCTGCGCGTGCTCGATGTCGAGCGCCGCGGCGATCTGGTGCAGCTCCACGCCTGCGCCAACGGCTTCCTGCATCACATGGTGCGCAATCTCGCCGGCGTGCTGCTCGCGATCGGCGCCGGCGAGCGCCCGCCCGAGTGGGCGCGTGAAGTGCTCGAAGCGCGCGATCGCACCAAGGGCGGCGTCACCGCGCCGGCCGACGGGCTCTACCTGACCGCGGTCGAGTATCCGGAATCGTTCGGCATTCCGCGGCTTTCGAACGAGTCACCCCTCTGGTAAGCTCGCGCGCTCCCCGCCATGCGTACGCGCGTAAAAATCTGCGGCATCACCCGCGTGGAAGACGCGCAGGCGGCGGCGGCGGCCGGCGCCGATGCGATCGGGCTGGTGTTCTACGCCGCGAGCCCGCGCGCCGTCACGCTCGAGCAGGCGCGCGCCATCGCCGCCGCGGTACCGCCGTTCGTGGCGGTCGTGGGCCTCTTCGTCGACGCCGAGCCGGACGCGATCCGCGCGGTCCTGAACCGCGTGCCGCTGTCTCTGTTACAATTCCACGGCTCCGAAACTCCCGACCAGTGCGGCGCCTACGGCCGCTCCTACATCAAGACCATACGCATGCACGACGCCGTCGATGTGGGCCTCGAAGAGCGGCGCTTCGCCGACGCGGCGGGGCTGCTGCTCGATACCTTCGTGCCCGATCGCGCCGGC
>DASVBY010000088.1:0-5257 GCA_036381895.1 Burkholderiales bacterium
CTGCGAGCGCGTGCTCGAGCGGCCGGACCTCGCGCGCGATCCGCGCTACGCGTCGAACCCGAAGCGGGTCGCGGCGCAGCAGGAGCTCGGCCGGGTGATCGGGGAGGCGTTCTCGAAGCTCACGGCCGACGCGCTCATCGCTCGGCTCGAGGCGGCCGGGATCGCGAACGCGCGCGTGAACGATCTGCGGCAGGTGTGGGAACACGCGCAGCTTCGGGCGCGCAACCGCTGGACGGAGGTCGAGACGCCCGTCGGGCCCATCAAAGCGCTCGTGCCGCCCGGGCTGTCCGCGGATACGGCACGCATGGATCCGGTGCCGGCTTTAAGCGCGCATACCGAAGCGATTCTGCGCGAGCTCGGCTATGATGACGCGGCGCTCGCGCGGCTCAGGGCGGAGCGCGCGATCTGACAGGCTGTCCGGCACGCGGCGTCGGCGAGGCGATACAAGCGCGAGCGGCGAGCCGCGGCTCCGGCCGCCGGAACCCCTAAACGAGAACGAGCAGGAAACCACCCGCCATGAAGATCCAGGACAAAGTCGTCGTAGTGACCGGAGGTGCCACGGGGATCGGCCGCGCGCTCTGCCGGCGGTTCAAAGAGGAGGGGGCGCGCGGCATCGTCGTCGCGGACATCGATGCCGCCGGCGCCGAAGCGGTGGCGCGCGAGATCGGGGGCCTGGCGGTTCGGACGGACGTCGCGATCGAGGCGGAAGTGGCGGAGCTCGCGCGCGCCGCAACGGAGAAGTACGGCCAGATCGACCTTTTCTGTTCCAACGCCGGCATCATCGTGCGAGGCGGCGAAGGGGTGCCGGATGCCGACTGGCAGCGCATCTGGCAGGTTAACGTCATGGCGCACGTCTACGCCGCGCGCGCGGTGCTGCCGCAGATGCTGGCGCGCGGCGAGGGCTACCTGCTGCAGACCGCCTCAGCCGCGGGGCTGCTCTCGCAAATCGGCTCGGCCCCGTACGCCGTGACCAAGCATGCGGCCGTGGCTTTCGCCGAATGGCTCGCGATGACCTACGGCGATCGCGGCATCAAGGTGAGCTGCCTCTGCCCGCAGGGCGTGCGGACGAACATGCTCCTCGGGCCGGACGGTAACCGCAAGTCGTTCCTCACCGCCGGATCGCTCTCGGCCGAGGAGGTGGCCGAAGCCGTGGTACGCGGGCTCGAGGCGGAGACGTTCCTGATCCTGCCGCACCCGGAGGTGCTCGAGTACTTCCGCCGCAAGGGCGCCGACTACGACCGCTGGATCCGCGGCATGCAGCGGCTGCAGGCGAAGGTCAAGGCCGAGTTCGGCGACCCGATCTAGCCGCGCAGCGGACGCCGCGGCGCGCGTCGTTCCTTCGGCGCTTGCACCTGCGTTCCGATTCGAGCCGGTCGCGCTGCTGCTCGGGCCGCACGAGCGCGTCGGTCGACGGTCTTTTTCGCGCGGGCGGAAATTGACCGCTCCTGCGGCAAGCGCGTAAACTTTCGCTCCCGCCGGGGCGATTAGCTCAGTGGTAGAGCACTGCTTTCACACGGCAGGGGTCGTAGGTTCGAACCCTACATCGCCCACCAATTCCCTTGAGCCAGCCGATGTGCGGGTGCTGCCGCCCGAGAGCGGTGGCAGCCCATCCGGTCTGTCTCGCGAGGCTGATTTCGCCTCCGCTTGCCAGTAACATAACGCGCTTTCCGTTCCTGGCCATCGCATGACCGTTCGTACCCGTTTCGCTCCGAGCCCGACCGGTTACCTCCACATCGGCGGTGCGCGCACCGCGCTTTTCTGCTGGCTCTATGCCCGCAAGCACGGCGGCAAGTTCATCCTGCGCATCGAGGATACCGACCTCGAGCGCTCCACCGCCGAGTCGGTGAACGCCATCCTCGAGGGCATGACCTGGCTCGGGCTCGAGTACGACGAGGGCCCGTTTTTCCAGACCAAGCGCTTCCCGCGCTACCGCGAGGTCATCGAGCAGATGCTGCGGGAGGGCAAGGCGTATTACTGCTATTGCTCGAAAGAGCGGCTGGAGCAGCTTCGCGCCGAGCAGATGGCGCGCAAGGAGAAGCCGCGCTACGACGGCCTGTGCCGGTCCGGCGTACCGAACCCGCCGCCGGGCGTGAAGCCGGTGGTGCGCTTCAAGAACCCGCAGAGCGGGGCGGTGGTGGTCGAGGATCTCATCCGCGGCCGCGTCGTGTTCCAGAACAGCGAGCTCGACGACCTCATCATCGCGCGCGCCGACGGCTCGCCGACCTACAACTTCACCGTGGTCGTGGACGACATGGACATGAACATCACCCATGTCATCCGCGGCGACGACCACCTGAACAACACGCCGCGGCAGATGAACATGCTCGAGGCGCTGGGGGCGAAGCCGCCGGTATACGCGCACGTCCCGATGATCCTCGGGCCCGACGGCTCGCGGCTGTCGAAGCGCCACGGCGCGGTGAGCGTGATGCAATACCGCGAAGATGGGTATCTCCCCGAGGCGCTTCTCAACTACCTGGTGCGCCTCGGCTGGTCGCACGGCGATCAGGAGATCTTCTCGATCGACGAGATGATCGCGCTCTTCGACGTGAAGGACGTGCACAGCTCGGCCGCTTCGGTGAACCCGGACAAGCTCCTCTGGCTCAACCAGCACTACATCAAGACGAGCGATCCCGCGCACGTCGCGCATCACCTGAGCTACCACCTCGGCAAGCTCGGCGTCGACCCCGCGCAGGGCCCGCCGCTCGTCGAGGTGGTGAAGGCGCAGCGCGAGCGCGCCAAGACGCTCGTCGAGATGGCGCAGAACAGCGCCTTCTTCTACCGCGAGCCGGAGGGCTACGACGAGAAGGCGGCGGCGAAGCACCTGAAGCCCGAGATCGCGCCGGCGCTTGCGGCGCTCGCGAAAGCGATCGAAGCGCTCGACGAATGGACTCCGGCCGCGCTGCATGGGGTCGTCGAGCGCACCGCGCAGGGCAACGGCCTCGACTTCGGCAAGCTGGCGCAGCCGGTGCGCGTCGCCGTCACCGGCCGCGCCGTGTCGCCGCCGATCGACGTGACGCTGCATCTCCTCGGTCGCGAGCGCACACTGGCGCGGCTGCGGAAGGCCGTCGAGCACCTCGCCGGCTGACACGGCGGCGCGACCGGGTGCCGTGGGCGAAGCGAGGGGATTGCGACTCACTTCGCGCCGCGACACCGCGGAAGCCTTGTGGTGGTGTCCAGTGATCGTTTCGGCACGTATCTCGCCGCCAGGCGCTGTCGTGCCGTACACTTCCCGCGCGGCAAGCGCCGCCAAGTAGGGGACGACCAGGGGACGTGACGACGACCGCGGACTTTCTCGTGATCGGCGGCGGGGTGATCGGTCTCAACCTCGCCCTCGAAGCCAAACGTCGTTACCCCGGAAGCCGCGTTGTCCTGATCGAGAAAGAGGAACGCTGCGGCGCCCACGCGAGCGGACGCAACAGCGGGGTGCTGCACGCGGGGTTCTACTACACTGCCGACAGCCTCAAGGCGCGCTTCACGCGCGAAGGCAATCTACGCCTCACCCGCTACTGCGAGGAGCGGGGCCTCCGCATCCGCAAGTGCGGCAAGCTCGTGGTGGCGCGCGACGAGCGCGAGCTCGCGGGGCTCGAGGAGCTGCTGCGGCGCGGACGCCGCAACGGCGTCGAGGTACACGAGCTCACCGCGCGCGAAGCGCGGGCGATCGAGCCGCGCGTGCGGACGTACGAGAAGGCGCTGTGGTCACCGACGACCTCGTCCGTGGATCCGGTCGAGGTCATGCAGAGCCTGGTCGGCGACGCGCTGGCGGCCGGAATCGACATCCGTACCGGGACCGCGTTCGTCGAGCGCGACGCCGCCGGGGTCGTCACCACCCGGGGGCGTATCGCCGCGGGCTGCGTGATCAACGCCGCCGGTCTTCACGCCGACCGCATCGCCCGCGCCTACGGCTTCTCGCGCGACTACCGCATTCTTCCGTTCAAGGGGCTCTATCTCTACTCGCCCGAGCCGGACGGGGCGCTGCGCACCAACATTTATCCGGTTCCGGATTTGAACCATCCGTTCCTCGGGGTGCACTACACCGTCACGGTCGACGGCAGAATCAAGATCGGCCCGACGGCGGTGCCCGCCTTCTGGCGCGAGCACTACACGGGCTGGAAGAACTTCCGGCTCGCGGAGTTCGGCGAGATCGTCGGGCGCGAGCTCGCGATGTTCCTGCGCAACGACCTCGGCTTCCGCCGCCTGGCATGGACGGAGCTGCAGAAGTACTTCAAGGGCAACATGGTGCGACAGGCCGATGCGCTGCTCACGGGCAATCCGCCGGCCGGCGCGTGGCGCTGGGGTAAGCCCGGGATTCGCGCCCAGCTCGTCAACACGCGCGAGCGCCGCCTCGAGATGGATTTCCGCTACGAGGGCGATCGGTCGTCGTTTCACGTGCTGAACGCGGTGTCGCCCGCTTTCACCTGCTCGATGCCGTTCGCTGAGTTCCTGTTCGATCGGCTAGAGGAGGGGCGGCTCGCGGCGTAGGAAGGTGACGCGTGCTAGGGCGCGACCTCGGTCTCGCGATCCGCGTTCAGGCTCGCGCCCGAAGATGTTCCAAGCGCTAACGCCGGGAGGCGGCGCAGGTCAGAGCCGCCACACCTGGACGCCCGCTGCGCGGAGCTTTGCCGCGTCGAAGCGCGACTTCACGTCGGCGAAGCAGCCGTTGGGGATCAATTTGCGCACGTAGGCGTGGGGATCGCGCGCAAGGAACGCACGGTGGGCGACGGCTGCGATGATGGCGTCGGCGACCGGCAGCTCGTCCCAGGCGAGGAGGTCGATGCCGTACTCGGCGCGTGCGTCGGCGCCGCTTGCGACCGGGTCGTGCACGTACACCTCGACGCCGTAGCTGCGCAGCTCGCTGATCACGTCGATCACGCGCGAGTTGCGCAGGTCCGGCACGTCTTCCTTGAACGTGATGCCGAGCACGTTCACCTTCGCGCCCTTGATCTGGCTGCCGTTGCGGATCATCTGTTTGATGGTCTGCTCGGCGACGTACTTGCCCATGTTGTCGTTGATGCGCCGGCCGGCGAGGATGACCTGCGGGTGGTAGCCGATCATCTCGGCCTTGTGCGTCAGGTAGTACGGATCGACGCCGATGCAATGCCCGCCGACGAGGCCGGGACGGAAGGGCAGGAAGTTCCACTTGGTGCCGGCGGCCTCGAGCACTTCGAGCGTGTCGATGCCGAGCCGGTTGAAGATGATCGCGAGCTCGTTCATGAGCGCGATGTTGAGGTCGCGCTGGGTGTTCTCGATGACCTTCGCC
>DASVBY010000089.1:0-2381 GCA_036381895.1 Burkholderiales bacterium
GAAGAAACCCATGCGCGTTGCCGTGACCGGCGCGGCCGGTCAGATCGGCTACAGCCTGCTGTTTCGCATCGCGAGCGGCGAAATGCTGGGCAAGGACCAGCCCGTGATCCTGCAACTGCTCGAGATTCCCGACGAGAAGGCGCAGAAGGCGCTGAAGGGCGTGATGATGGAGCTCGACGACTGTGCCTTCCCGCTGCTCCACGGCATGGTCGCCACCTCCGAGCCGATGGTCGCGTTCAAGGACGCGGACGTGGCGCTCCTCGTGGGTGCGCGCCCGCGCGGACCCGGCATGGAGCGCAAGGACCTGCTCGAGGCGAACGGCAAGATCTTCGGCCCGCAGGGCAAGGCGCTCGATGCGGTGGCGAGCCGCGACGTGAAGGTGCTGGTCGTCGGCAACCCGGCGAACACCAACGCGCTGATCGCGATGAAGAACGCGCCCGGGCTGAACCCGAAGAATTTCACGGCGATGATGCGCCTCGACCACAACCGCGCGCTCACGCAGGTCGCCCAGAAGCTCGGCAAGCCCGTCACGAGCGTGAAGAAGATGACGATCTGGGGGAACCATTCGGCGACGCAGTACCCGGACGTGTACAACGCCGAAGTCGACGGTCAGAACGCGGCCAAGCTCATCAACGACCAGGCGTGGATCGAGAACGAGTTCATTCCGACCGTGCAGAAGCGCGGCGCGGCGATCATCGAGGCGCGCGGTCTGTCGTCGGCGGCGTCGGCGGCGAACGCCGCGATCGAGCACATCCGCGACTGGGTCCTCGGGACGCCGAGCGGCGACTGGGTCACGATGGGCATTCCCTCGGACGGCAGCTACGGGATCCCGGAAGGCGTGATCTTCGGCTATCCGGTCACCTGCAAGGACGGCGCGTACGCGATCGTGCAGGGGCTCGAGATCAGCGGGTTCAGCCGCGCGCGCATCGAGGCCACGCACAAAGAGCTGCTCGAAGAACGCGCCGCGATCGAAGATCTGCTGCGCGCCGGCTGAGCGCGCCGCGCCGGCGGTGCGGTCAACGAGCGGAGCCCCACACGGAAACCGCGCGCGCGCTCCTCTCGATCGGGGCGCCGCTCACGGCGCGGCTTCCTTTTGGAACCGGTCGCGTGCGCGCACGCCGACGTCCGGCTGATCGGTAAAAAAGCCGTCGATGCCGGCGGCGAGGAACACGCCGATCTCGCCCTCGGCGTCGCCGGGCGCATTCGGCTCCGCACCGGCACGGAAGTCGGCGGGCAGGAAGACGTTCTCCGCGCGAAAGGTCCACGCGTGCACGGCGAGGCCGCAGGCGTGGGCGTTGCGGACGAAGTCGGTGGCGTTCGCGCGGGCGAGCGTGCCGTCCGCGGCGCGGGGAATGATGAGACTCTTCTCCGGGCCGACCGCATCGGCGTACGTCGCGATCTCCCGCAGGCCGGCGGCGGTCGCCATTCGGGAATAACTGAGGCGTGAGCCCGCCGCCGCGGCATCGTACGGCTGGCCGTCGCGCTCGAGCAGCTGCACCAGCGGGATGCGCGTGCGCTGCCGCAGCTTCCTGAGGTTGGCCGTCTCGAACGACTGAATATAGACGGCGCCGGGATTGTCCTCGTAACCGCCCGCGCACAGGATCCCGAGCAAGGCGTCTTCCATCGGCAGGCCGAGGCGCTCGAAATAGGTCGGGTGCTTGGTTTCGACATAGAGGCCGATCGCGCGGCCGAGCGCGGTCTCGTGGGCGCGCACCAGGCGGATGATCTCGGCGAGCGTCGGCACCTCGAACTGCCGGTCGAATCGGGCGTTCGCCGCGCGCACGGCGGGTATGCGCTCGACGGCACGCAGCCGCTTGATCTCCGCGAGCGTGAAGTCCTCGCTGAACCAGCCGGTCACGGCGATCCCGTCCACCGTCTTGGTAGTGCGGCGGGCTGCGTACTCCGGGCGCGATGCGACGTCCGTCGTGAGGTCGAGCCGGTTGTCGTGCCGCGCGATCAGGTGGCCGTCCCGGGTCATCACCAGATCCGGTTCGATGAAATCCGCCCCCTGGAGGATCGCCACGCTGTACGCGGCGAGCGTGTGCTCGGGCAGGTAGCCGCTCGCCCCGCGATGCGCAATCACGATCGGCGCGCAGGGCGCGCGCCGGCGGTCCGCTGTCCCTTCTGTACGCGATTGCATCGCTCGACGGCTGGGGCCTGACGCCTCCTGGCGGCTTCCCGCCATAGTATGCCCTCGTGCACGCGCGGTACCGCATGTCGCGGGCAGTCCGATGCTGCTAGCATGGCCGCATGCGCCCGCATTCCCGCTCGCGGCTCGTGTACGCCTGGATCGCCTGCTGGGCGGTCCTGCTGAACGCGCTCGCCCCCGCGGTTTCCGCGGCTATCGCGGCTGCATCCGAGCGCCCGCGCCTGTGGGACGA